>NZ_BAABHY010000020.1:0-762 GCF_039542345.1 Orbus sasakiae | reverse complement strand
GATAAGCATTACTACTATTTGACTCAAAAAGATAAACAGACACTTATTACAAAATATCAGTATGATTATCCACATTTAACTTTAAATGATATTCCGGATTCTGTGGAGTTGATGGATGGTATTCCATTCGAATATGATTTGTCTACTGCAAGTCGACCAGATATAGTGCTTTATTTTTCAAAACCGGAGAAAACGTATTGGATTAAAAGGGAAAGTGTGTTGCATTTAGCTGGAAAACCGGGTCAACTTTATATGGCAATTCCCAGCTGGTCAACCTTTCCATTATCACTAGATGGGATGTCGGCAGCGACGGTGAATAATACGGTGTTTTACCCAAGGACCTTATCGCTTTCATCACTCGAAGAGGATAATTTAGTGGCGACAGATGACGTTGGTCATCGGTGGGCTTATATCAGCGCGGCTAATGTGCATGGAGAGGAAATTAAAGGTTGGGTGAGTATCAGTAGTGATGACGCAGCACATCAGCAGGCACATGTCAAACGAGCAAGTCCATGGGAGTGGATAGGTTTTGAGACGATAGAAGAGCAAGCTAACACCGGTGAATTAGCCCTTAAGATAGAAGCCAATAAAGCGGTTAGATTAGATTTGGCAGACTATACCAAGGGCATGTCAGCGTTACATCATATTTTAACACAGACACCGATGAACACGACATTAAGTAAAAAGGGTCAGTTACCTCCGTTTACAGCGTCGCACTTAAAAGCGGGTTTACGCACGTCATGGACAGCAGAGCAGATAGGG
>NZ_BAABHY010000019.1:0-752 GCF_039542345.1 Orbus sasakiae | reverse complement strand
TTTAAAAATTAAGAACAGACAATCTGTGTGGGCACTGTTAGGACGAAAAATTAAAGTCTTTGGACTTAAAAAAATCAAGTCTTAATAAGTGACACTGAAGATTCATTTGAATATGTCAGAAACAGTTATTGAGCATCAAACTTTAAATTGAAGAGTTTGATCATGGCTCAGATTGAACGCTGGCGGCAGGCTTAACACATGCAAGTCGAACGGTAACAGAAGAGCTTGCTCTTGCTGACGAGTGGCGGACGGGTGAGTAATGTATGGGGATCTGCCGAATGGAGGGGGACAACAGTTGGAAACGACTGCTAATACCGCATAATGTCGTAAGACCAAAGCGTGGGACTTTCGGGCCACGTACCATTTGATGAACCCATATGGGATTAGCTAGTAGGTGGGGTAATGGCTCACCTAGGCGACGATCTCTAGCTGGTCTGAGAGGATGACCAGCCACACTGGAACTGAGACACGGTCCAGACTCCTACGGGAGGCAGCAGTGGGGAATATTGCACAATGGGGGAAACCCTGATGCAGCCATGCCGCGTGTATGAAGAAGGCCTTAGGGTTGTAAAGTACTTTCGGTAATGAGGAAGGTAACAATTCTAACAGGATTGTTAATTGACGTTAATTACAGAAGAAGCACCGGCTAACTCCGTGCCAGCAGCCGCGGTAATACGGAGGGTGCGAGCGTTAATCGGAATGACTGGGCGTAAAGGGCATGTAGGCGGATGATTAAGTTAGGTGTGAAAGCC
>NZ_BAABHY010000018.1:0-540 GCF_039542345.1 Orbus sasakiae | reverse complement strand
CAAAACGTAAGCCGTCTGCCATCGCGATTGGGTGAATTAATGATACAACCATTTTGATGTTATCGCCTGGCATTACCATCTCTACGCCTTCTGGTAATGTGATTGTTCCTGTTACGTCTGTTGTACGGAAGTAGAACTGTGGACGGTAACCTTTGAAGAATGGAGTATGACGTCCGCCTTCTTCTTTGCTTAGGATATACACTTCTGATTCAAAATCAGTATGTGGTGTGATTGAACCTGGTTTTGCAAGTACTTGACCACGTTCGATATCTTCACGTTTAGTACCACGTAGTAACACACCTACGTTCTCACCAGCACGACCTTCGTCTAGTAATTTACGGAACATTTCAACACCAGTACATGTCGTTTTCACTGTCGGTTTAATACCTACGATTTCAACTTCTTCACCAACTTTGACGATACCACGTTCAACACGACCTGTTACCACTGTACCACGACCTGAGATTGAGAACACGTCTTCAATTGGTAGTAGGAATGGTTTATCGATATCACGCTCTGGCTCTGGAATATACGTGTCTA
>NZ_BAABHY010000017.1:0-2860 GCF_039542345.1 Orbus sasakiae | reverse complement strand
AGCGTACACGGTGGATGCCTAGGCAATCAGAGGCGAAGAAGGACGTGTTAATCTGCGAAAAGCGCCGGTGAGCTGATAAAATGCATTATTAGCCGGCGATGTCCGAATGGGGAAACCCAATGTAGGTGACTACATTATCATTAACTGAATAAATAGGTTAATGAGGCGAACCGGGGGAACTGAAACATCTCAGTACCCCGAGGAAAAGAAATCAACCGAGATTCCCAAAGTAGCGGCGAGCGAAATGGGAGGAGCCCAAAGCGGGTAGCTTAATGTGTAAATGGAAGCGTCTGGAAAGTCGCACGACAGAGGGTGATAGTCCCGTACATGAATATGCATTAAGTGGAAGCTTGAAGAGTAGGGCGGGACACGTGATATCCTGTCTGAAGATGGGGGGACCATCCTCCAAGGCTAAATACTCCTGATTGACCGATAGTGAACTAGTACCGTGAGGGAAAGGCGAAAAGAACCCCGGCGAGGGGAGTGAAATAGAACCTGAAACCGTGTACGTACAATCAGTGGGAGCATCATTTATGGTGTGACTGCGTACCTTTTGTATAATGGGTCAGCGACTTATATTCTGTAGCGAGGTTAACCGAATAGGGGAGCCGTAGGGAAACCGAGTCTTAACTGGGCGAATTTAGTTGCAGGGTATAGACCCGAAACCCGGTGATCTAGCCATGGGCAGGTTGAAGGTTGGTTAACACTAACTGGAGGACCGAACCGACTAATGTTGAAAAATTAGCGGATGACCTGTGGCTGGGGGTGAAAGGCCAATCAAACCGGGAGATAGCTGGTTCTCCCCGAAAGCTATTTAGGTAGCGCCTCATGTATAACTGTTGGGGGTAGAGCACTGTTTCGGCTAGGGGGCCATCCCGGCTTACCAACCCGATGCAAACTCCGAATACTGACAAGTTGAGCATGGGAGACACACGGCGGGTGCTAACGTTCGTCGTGAAGAGGGAAACAACCCAGACCGCCAGCTAAGGTCCCAAAGTCATAGTTAAGTGGGAAACGAAGTGGGAAGGCTTAGACAGCTAGGATGTTGGCTTAGAAGCAGCCATCATTTAAAGAAAGCGTAATAGCTCACTAGTCGAGTCGGCCTGCGCGGAAGATGTAACGGGGCTAAAACTATGCACCGAAGCTGCGGCAGTGTGTGAATAACATATTGGGTAGGGGAGCGTTCTGTAAGCCTGCGAAGGTGAACTGTGAGGTTTGCTGGAGGTATCAGAAGTGCGAATGCTGACATAAGTAACGATAATGCGGGTGAAAAGCCCGCACGCCGGAAGACCAAGGGTTCCTGTCCAACGTTAATCGGGGCAGGGTGAGTCGACCCCTAAGGCGAGGCAGAGATGCGTAGCTGATGGGAAACGGGTTAATATTCCCGTACTGGTGTATATTGCGATGGGGGGACGGAGAAGGCTAGGTTTACCACCTATTGGATGGTGGGTTAAGCGTGTAGGGGTGTGATTAGGCAAATCCGGTCACTAAAACTCTGAGGCGTGATGACGAGGCACTAAGGTGCTGAAGTAATTGATGCCCTGCTTCCAGGAAAATCCTCTAAGCTTCAGATATACATTAATCGTACCCGAAACCGACACAGGTGGTCAGGTAGAGAATACTCAGGCGCTTGAGAGAACTCGGGTGAAGGAACTAGGCAAAATGGTGCCGTAACTTCGGGAGAAGGCACGCTGATGGTAATTGAAGTCCCATGCGGATGGAGGTGAAATCAGTCGAAGATACCAGCTGGCTGCAACTGTTTAATAAAAACACAGCACTGTGCAAACACGAAAGTGGACGTATACGGTGTGACGCCTGCCCGGTGCTGGAAGGTTAATTGATGGGGTTAAGCGTAAGCTGAAGCTCTTGATCGAAGCCCCAGTAAACGGCGGCCGTAACTATAACGGTCCTAAGGTAGCGAAATTCCTTGTCGGGTAAGTTCCGACCTGCACGAATGGCGTAATGATGGCCAGGCTGTCTCCACCCGAGACTCAGTGAAATTGAATTTGCCGTGAAGATGCGGTGTACCCGTGGCAAGACGGAAAGACCCCGTGAACCTTTACTATAGCTTGACAGTGAACATTGAGCCTTAATGTGTAGGATAGGTGGGAGACTAAGAAGTGTGGACGCTAGTTTGCATGGAGTCGACCTTGAAATACCACCCTTTAATGTTTGATGTTCTAACGTAGGGCCCTGAATCGGGCTTACGGACACTGTCTGGTGGGTAGTTTGACTGGGGCGGTCTCCTCCCAAAGAGTAACGGAGGAGCACGAAGGTTAGCTAATCCTGGTCGGACATCAGGAGGTTAGTGCAATGGCATAAGCTAGCTTGACTGCGAGAGTGACGGCTCGAGCAGGTACGAAAGTAGGTCATAGTGATCCGGTGGTTCTGAATGGAAGGGCCATCGCTCAACGGATAAAAGGTACTCCGGGGATAACAGGCTGATACCGCCCAAGAGTTCATATCGACGGCGGTGTTTGGCACCTCGATGTCGGCTCATCACATCCTGGGGCTGAAGTAGGTCCCAAGGGTACGGCTGTTCGCCGTTTAAAGTGGTACGCGAGCTGGGTTTAGAACGTCGTGAGACAGTTCGGTCCCTATCTGCCATGGGCGTAGGAAAATTGAGAGGGTTTGCTTCTAGTACGAGAGGACCGAAGTGAACGCACCGCTGGTGTTCGGGTTGTGATGCCAATTGCATTGCCCGGTAGCTACGTGCGGAATAGATAAGTGCTGAAAGCATCTAAGCACGAAACTAGCCTTGAGATGAGTTTTCCCAGTAGAGATACTGTAAGGTCCGTTTGAGACTAAGACGTAGATAGGTCAGGTGTGTAAGCGTAGCGATACGTTGAGCTAACTGATA
>NZ_BAABHY010000016.1:0-1720 GCF_039542345.1 Orbus sasakiae | reverse complement strand
ATTACTTAATGCGCAGTATCAATCACACATTGATACATGGCAGATAGAAAAAGCGCAGCGGATCAAGCCTTCACTTTGGTGGGATGAGGTAGCTAAGGCGCAAGCCTCACAGACAGCCAACACCGACACAGCGACAACCGATAATACACCCGTATTGAGTAACCTATCCCTTGATGGCAAAGCTTGGTATTTGCATCCGGTGGGGATGGGGGAATTTATTGTTGATGATTCATTAATAACCCTAGAAATGTTAATTGCAGCTCATCCTTCTGGCTCAAAAAGTTATTACAATGAAATTTTACCTTATCTTAATCAATATGCATTAGCATATGAATTAACTGAACCTAAAGAAATAGCTCATTTTCTTTCTCAAATTGCGCATGAAAGTGGATTTAAATCAGATAATGAACAATTAAGTTTTAGCGCATCTAGGATGAAACAAGTATATGGTTGCAAAGGAGGGGAGAAAAAATATAACCCAATAACAGACAGCTGTGACTTAGGACAGCTTAGACCTAAATTATGGACAAGTACTTCTTATTATGAGAGAAATCCTGAAAATTTGGGAAATTATGTTTATGCAAATAAAATGGGAAATGGTAATGAAGCATCCGGAGATGGCTATCGCTATAGAGGTAGAGGAATGATTCAATTAACCGGTAAAGATGCCTATGATAATTTCACTAGAGTTCATAATCGGAATAACCCCGATGATATACAAGATTTTGTTTTGAATCCAGACCTATTGATGAGTTCAATACAATATGGTATCGAATCAGCTTTTGTATTTTGGTTTACTAAAACAGGGAAACCAAATCGTAACATTAATCATTATGTTAAATTACAAGATCTTGCTAAGTCAGGGACGGTACAAGAAGTGACGCAAATAGTAAACGGTGGTCAAAATGGATATAATGATAGAAAACAACGATTTAATCGCCTTGCTAGATTATTTGGTTTAAATGAGGAGTAGTATATGTTAAAAAAATACATGCGCTTTGCGCTATGTGCGATTTTGGGGTTGTTTTTTTCTTCATTGGTTTTTAGCCAACAAGATACCTCTATTGTCCACGGACCATTTAATATATCTTGGTGTAGTAGTGGAGAGTTATTTTTTACCAGAAAAGGTGACGGTTCGGTTGATTTGATTTTGAAATATATAGATGGCACTAAATTAGAAAAAACTCAAATAATTGATACTTATTATTCCGAAGGAGGGGATCCACAAGTCGAATCAATATTTTTTGATTCTATACTAAACGATAAAAACATATTTGTTATTATTTCGTGGGAAATAAACAGTCGAGGAGCTGGTACATATGGAAAACTCTATCAAGTATATGCATATAACAAATTAAATAATAAAGATAATAAATTTGTCAAAAATATGACTCTTTATCATGATAGAAAATTAACTGGAATAGATGGCGTATCTGATTCGAATATATCTTCTTTTAAATATAAAACAGCTGCTGAAGTTAAAAAATATATAAATGAAACCTACAATTTAAAACAGGTAAATTAACAATTTGAAATCGCTTTCAATAAAGCGGTCAGATTAGATTTGGCAGACTATACCAAGGGCATGTCAGCGTTACATCATATTTTAACACAGACACCGATGAACACGACATTAAGTAAAAAGGGTCAGTTACCTCCCTTTACAGCGTCGCACTTAAAAGCGGGTTTACGCACGTCATGGACAGCAGAGCAGATAGGG
>NZ_BAABHY010000015.1:0-75421 GCF_039542345.1 Orbus sasakiae | reverse complement strand
GGAGCCGATGGTAGTGTGGGGGTCTCCCCATGTGAGAGTAGGTCACCGCCAGACTTTTAAATATGTAGTATAAAAGTAGATGATTCTACTTAGTTTTGATTTATCATACCTTATTCGGTGGAGCGGTAGTTCAGTTGGTTAGAATACCTGCCTGTCACGCAGGGGGTCGCGGGTTCGAGCCCCGTCCGTTCCGCCAATTTTCATTTTTAGGGGCGTAGTTCAATTGGTAGAGCACCGGTCTCCAAAACCGGGTGTTGGGAGTTCGAGCCTCTCCGCCCCTGCCATCTAGAGTCTCATTGTCTTATTTTTAATCGATTGATTTCATAAACATTAATAAATGAGAAATTTCTGTTTACAGATGTCTGCACTTAATTATAATCCGCAAAGTATTACATTAACTTAGTTATAAGGGATTAAACATGGCTGAAAGTTTTTCTTCACAACAACGTTTTTTTGATAACAAAAATTATCCAAGGGGATTTTCTCGTCATGGTGATTTTACAATAAAAGAGTCTCAACTTTTAGAAAAATACGGTACTGCATTTAAAGAATTAGATAACGAAACCCGTAAGCCCCTAACTGCTGAGGAAAAAGCATTTGTATCAGTATGTCGTGGTAAAAAGGATGCTTCAACTGAATATGAAAAGGTATGGCTAAAATATTTAACTTGTGTAAACAAGGCTAAAAAATTTCATACATTATCAGGTGGTAAACCGCAAGTTGATATTGCTGATGACTTTATTGATAATGATGATTAATCTTAACCAATATTCTTGTGCAGTTGAATAAGTAATTTATCCATAGAACGATAACTTAACGCTTCTGTTATATGTTTTCGTTCTATATTTTTTTTATCATCTAAATCTGCAATTGTTCGACTCACCTTAAGTATCCGATGCCAAGCTCTGGCAGATAACCCCAACTTAATTAAAGCCTGTTCCAAAAATTGATTATCCTCATCACTCAAGTGGCAATATTTATTGATGTCTGATGGCGATAATTCACTATTGACCTTGCCATTATTGCGTGTCAGTTGTTTGTTTCTGGCTAATAACACGCGCTGTTTTACCGTTTGGGTTGACTCACCATGTTCATTATGTTGGCTGAGCGCACCCTTCGGCAACAAAGGCACCTCAATCGATAAATCAAATCTGTCTAAAAAGGGCCCTGATAATCGGTTTAAATAGCGCATTACTTGTTGCGGTGATGTTCTATTATGAATGCCTTGATAGTGCCCAGTTGGACTGGGATTCATTGCAGCAATAAGCTGCACTTTAGCCGGAAAAGTCACTTTCGCATTAGCGCGAGAAATAATAATCTCACCTGATTCTAATGGTTCCCTTAGGGCATCAAGGACTTTACGATTAAATTCGGGTAATTCATCTAAAAACAATACGCCATTATTGGCTAATGATATTTCACCTGGTTTGGGAATAGCGCCGCCACCGACTAAAGCGGTCATTGATGCGCTATGGTGTGGTGCTCTAAACGGCCTTGTATGCCAGTTATTGATTGTCTGATGTTGATTTGCAAGGCTAATGATTGCCGCTGTTTCTAATGATTCTTGTTCATTAAGCGGTGGTAATAAGTCAGCTAAACGTGATGCTAGCATTGTTTTCCCCGTACCGGGGGGCCCAATTAAGAGTAAATTATGAGCGCCAGCGGCAGCGATCTCCAATGCACGTTTAGCATGCTGCTGACCAATAATATCTTGCAGATCATTAATCGACTCATGAAGATTGCTTGCAACGGAATATTCAACTTTATGCAGATCAATCCCTTCAGAAAAATAACGATAAATATCGCTCAAATGATTGCAGACTAAGACACTATTGTTATGGATGAGTGAAATCTCCGCTCCGTTCTCATCGGACAGGATGAGTTTTCTGGCAGCATCTTGAGCTGATAATGCGGCAGGTATTGCACCTTTAATAGCACGTACTTCACCTGATAACGCCAGTTCACCGATAAACTCATATTGATGTAAATTATCGCTCTTAATCTGTTGTGATGCCGCTAAAATCGCAATGGCGATAGGCAAATCAAATCGGCTACCTTCTTTTGGGAGATCGGCAGGGGATAGGTTGATAGTGATTTTTTTAGAGGGAAAGCTAAAGCCACAATTGATTAGCGCACTACGGACTCGATCTTTTGCTTCCTTGACCGTTGCTTCAGGAAGTCCAACAAGAGTAAAGCAAGGCATGCCATTACTGATATGAACTTCTACATCGACTTTAGGTGCTTGGATACCAATACAAGCACGAGTATAAATAGTAAAAAGAGACATAGATGAATAAACCAAATCATTATTTAGATAATGTTAATTTATCCGACTTATCTGTTTGGCAAAGAATATTGAAGTCATAATGGGAGCAGACTCCCATTTTATTGTGTCCTTTTGCCAAACGGATAGGAATAATTAATTGATATTGAATTTAAGTAACTTAGTTATCATTAAAGACATCACAAATAACGAAGCATTAACAATTACCACTGAGGGGCCTGTCGGTGTATCATAGTAAGCCGAAAGCATCAGCCCTCCAATAACAGAAAGCCAACCTATCACTATGGCAAATAAGGCCATTTGTTCTGGTGTTTTTGCATAAAAACGTGCGGTTGCAGCAGGAATAATTAAAAGCGATGTGATAATTAATGCACCAACAAATTTCATTGAAAGGCCGATGGTTAAGGCCAAAATTAATGTTAACAAAAGTTTATTTTTAACAATATTGATGCCATTGCTAAAGGCCAGCTCTTCGCTGACCGTGACATACAAAAAACGATTCCAGTTAAAAAATAAAATAGCGCCAACAATAACAATACCACCCATAATAAAATAGACATCACTATAGGTAATTGATAATAAATCACCAAATAAGTATCCCATCAAATCGACACGAATATTTCGCATCAAACTGATCACTACGACACCTAGCGAAAGTGAGCTATGCGCTAAAATACCCAATAGCGTATCAATTGCTAATTTTTGTTGTGATTCTAAATAGACTAATGCGATGGCTAAAATAATGGTGATAAAGATAACTGCATAAAATGGATTAACGTTAAGTAAAAAGCCAAATGCAATCCCGAGCAGTGCCGCATGGGAGAGTGTATCACCAAAATATGACATTTTACGCCAGACAACAAATGAACCGAGTGGGCCGGTAATGAGTGATAAGGCCAGTCCAACGATCAACGGTGCTAATAATAACTCAAACATGTTTATTTGCTCCAAACGTTGGTAATTCAATTCTGCCATGATACTGATGTTGGTGTGAATGATGTTTATAAATAGCAAGTTGATTTGCTGCACTTCGACCAAATAAAGCGATAAATTCAGGGTCAGTTGAAACTAATGCCGGTGTACCCACGCAACAGATGTGTTTATTAATACAAATCACTTCATCTGTTTTCGCCATCACTAGGTGCAAATCATGCGATACCATTAATACCGCACAATTAAATTCATTTTTTGCATTGGCAATGAGGTTATATAACGAAAGTTGACCATTAACATCAACCCCTTGCGTTGGTTCATCTAAAATCAATAATTGGGGTTTTTTGATTAAGGCTTGAGCCAATAAAACACGTTGCATTTCACCACCAGATAGTTGATGCATAGTTTTGTTGATCAAGTTAGCGGCATTAACGCGGTGTAAAATATTCATGATATCTTTATCGTTAATATTTTTATTCAATTTAATGAAACGTTTTACCGTTAATGGCAAGGTTGTATCAAGCTTTAATTTTTGCGGTACATAACCAATAGTTAAATGAGGTTGTCGAGTAATGGTCCCTTTGGTGGGTTGAATTAAACCGAGCACCAATTTAACAAGTGTTGATTTACCAGCCCCATTGGGCCCTAATAATGTGATAATTTTACCCATTTCAATTGAAAATGAGATGTTTTCAAGAACACTTTGTTGATTAAACTCAACAAAAATATTTTTGACAGTAACGAGTGGTTGCATAATATATTAAATTTCTTGTGCAAAACATTGTTATATTATAACATAACAATTCCTTTTATGAATAAGAGTATTATATATGTTTAAACGTAATTTTATTAAAAAATTTGCTTTTTTAGCTGTTTTTAGTTTCTGCTTACCGATATCTTACGTGCAAGCAAAGGTTATTACCTCCGTTAAACCCATTGGTTTTATTACCGCTGCACTTACTGATGGTGTGACTGAGACACAAATATTATTACCCGATGGTGCTTCACCCCATACCTATTCACTTAAACCTTCTGATTTAGTGAAATTAAAATCAGCAGATTTAATCATCTGGATTGGTGATGATATGGAAACATTTTTACCTGGCTTATTACGAAGTATTGATAGCAGCAAGCAACTTGAGTTAGCTGATGATGCTAAAGTGAAAGCTTTATTACGTGCTGGACATAGCCATGAACATGAAGACGAAGATGAAGATGAAGATGAAGATGAGCACGACCACGGTCATGATCATGGCCATGATCATGCCGCTCACGATCATCATCATGGTGAATTTGACATGCACATTTGGTTATCACCAAAAATTGCTGCGGTAACGGCTCAAATTATTCATGATAAATTGGTTGCGATCTACCCGGATAAAGCAGCAAAAATTGACCAAAATTTAAATGTTTTCCTCAAACAGTTAAAAGAAACTGAACAAATTATTGCAAAAAAACTCAATAACGTACAAAATAAGGGCTATTTTGTATTCCATGATGCATATGGTTATTTTGAATCAGAGTTTAAACTAAATAATTTAGGTAGTTTCACCATTAACCCAGCTATTCAGCCTGGTGTTAAGAAAGTGTCTGAGATCCAAAACGAGTTAAATAATAAACATGCAGTCTGTGTTTTCAGGGAGCCTCAATTTAGTCCTGCCATTATTAATAAACTGGTTGATGGTACAGATGTTAAAGTTGGCGAGCTTGATCCATTAGGAATGGATGTCGAGATCTCGAAAGACGCCTATTGTAAATTTTTATTAAAATTGACACAACAATACCTAAATTGTTTAGAATGAGCTAAAAATTATAATTAAATAAAAGGTTATTCGAGTGCAGCAGACTGAGCCATCTAATATTGTCGGTAATGAAGTTAAAATTCCTTACATGACAATATTAGGTGTTTTGATTATTATTGTTTTATTTTCTTTATTGTGGCGTCCCCTCAATCCAGATCGTACAATTTATATTCCACTTACTCCACAAGTGCAAACAACTGTACTCGAAAATGAACGCTTACCCGCTATTGTGGGTAATGCGACCTTAGAAATTGTCGATGATCGTACCTCGCAAGAACAGCAAGTTTCTGAATCTCTAGACCAACCAAAACCAGAAGATGATATTGTCAAAGATGAAATCGATGAAGTCATTTCACAAGAAGATAACACGGTACAGTATATGGTTGGGCGTGGCGATACCTTATACGGTATTATGATGCAGTATGGCGTCAATCGTAGCGATATTTACTTATTAACTAAGCAGTACAAGCAGCTTGCAAATTTAAGAATCGGCCAACAAATCAGTTGGGTAACTGACGCTGAACATAATTTAAAAACCTTTAACTGGGTTATCTCAAATAATAATGTGCGTATTTATGAACGTGCGGGTGATAAGTTTACTGAACGGACAGAAACTCGTGAAGGTATATGGCAACCATTTAGTATTAATGGTGTGATTGACTCTAACTTTGTGGTTGATGCGAGGAATTTAGGATTAACCAGTAATGAAATCGCAACCATTACGAAGGCGTTACAATGGCAATTTGATTTTAGACGCTTACAAAAGGGTGATAAATTCTCGGTTCTTTTATCAAGAGAAATGTTTGATAATAAGCATGAAAATAGCCAATTACTTGCCGTAAGAATTAAAAATGGCAGTAAAGATTATTATGCTATTTTGGCTGAAGATGGTCACTACTATGATATGAATGGTGGTAGCTTATCGCAAAGTTTCTTACGTTATCCACTTGAAAAACAAGCCAGAGTTTCATCACCATTTAATCCAAGACGTTTACACCCAGTGACGCGTAAAATTGCACCACACAACGGTGTTGATTTTGCGGTATCAAGAGGTACCCCTGTATTATCAGTGGGTGAAGGTGAAGTTGTCATCGCGAAGTATAGTGGTTCTGCGGGTAACTTTATCGCAATTCGTCATGGGCGTCAGTATACAACGAAGTATATGCATTTAGACAAGATTTTGGTAAAAGCCGGTCAGCAGGTTAAAAAAGGCGACAAAATTGGTTTATCGGGTAATACAGGGCGTTCAACCGGTCCACATTTACACTATGAACTGCACATTGATGGCAAGCCTGTTAATCCATTAACTGCAAATTTACCTGTATCAGATGGCTTAACCGGAAAATCAAAGACCACATTCTTAGAACAGTTTAAAACGATTAAACCTAAGTTAGCGTTTGCTTCTGAATCAACAGAAACTGCGCAAACTAATCAATAATAACCGGAATAGGTTGGTTTAACGTTATTGCTTGAGTTGATATCGCCGCGTTGTAGCATAAGACTTCAACGCCATGATTTATCGCTTCTTTTAGTAATTGATTATAGATAGGGTCAATGTGTTTGGCGGGGGAAAAATACGTAATCCCTGTGTGTAATACCATAAAAAAGACCACTGCACGTTTACCTTGCTGCGCCATAAATATGAGTTCACGCAAATGTTTTTGTCCACGCGTTGTTACCGCATCGGGAAAATACCCAAATTGATTTTTCGCATCAAATAGTGTCACGGATTTCACTTCGACATAGCAATCGCCATGGGTTTTATCACAGAGTAGTAAATCAATACGGCTATTTTCCTGACCGTATTTCACTTCAGATTGGAGTGTTTCATATTGTGCTAATTGTGCGATCTTATTTGCCAAAATAGCGTCTTTAACAATGTGGTTTGCTCTGCTGGTATTCACACAAATCCAATATTTGTCATGCGTATGAGTCAATTCCCAACTGTAAGGTAATTTACGTTTTGGATTATCAGAGGTTGAATACCAAACGTGATCGCCTGGATTTGCACAGCCTGTCATAGCACCCGTATTTGCACAGTGAATCGTAATTATCTCATTAGTAGGCAGTAATATATCAGCTAAAAAACGCTTATAACGTTTGATTAAAACACCTGACTGCAGTGGTGATGGAAAATGCATACTCTACTCAATATAAAAGAATTTGTGCTATTATACATAACTTCATTATGATTGTGATGGAATGGATAAGCGTTGAATAAGAAAGCTAAAAAAACAAGCAAAAAAAACAAAACAAAACAGGTTAGCTTAAAAAGACGATTCGGTTTTTTAGTTCTAAAAGTTTTTCTTGTGGTTGCTGCAATCACCATTGTGTATGGTATTTATTTAGATCAACAGATTAAAGAGCGTATCGACGGTAATGTTTGGGAACTGCCTGCGGCAGTGTATGGCCAAATCATCGAATTAGAACCCGATGAAAATCGCAGTAAAGATGAAATTATATCGATTTTAAATGGTGCCCAGTACCGTCAAGTCTTAGTCGCCTCAAGGCCAGGTGAATTTGTCGTCAATGATGATAGTATTGAGATATATCGTCGGCCATTTTACTTCCCCGATATTGAAGAACCGGCATTTCGCGCCAAAATTAAATTTAACCAATATGGCATTGCTCGAATCACCAATATTGATTCAGGTCGTGATTTTGGTGTTTTACGCATTGACCCTAAACTGATAACGATGCTTCATTCCCCAAACAATGAACAGCGTTTATTTGTGCCATTAAAAGATTTTCCTGATTCATTAGTACAAACATTAGTCGCAACTGAAGATCGGCGGTTTTATGAACATGATGGTGTGAGCGTTTACTCCATTTTTAGGGCGATTTATGCCAATTTAACCACCGGGCGCACTGTACAAGGCGGCAGTACATTAACTCAGCAGCTAGTCAAAAATTTATTTTTAACTAATGAACGTTCTTATACACGAAAAATTCGTGAAGCTTATATGGCGATCATTTTAGACTCCCGTTATAGCAAAGAGCGAATCCTTGAACTCTATTTAAATGAAGTCTATCTTGGGCAAAACGTTGATGAAGAAATTCATGGTTTCCCACTGGCGAGTATCTATTATTTTGGGCGACCAGTGAATGAATTAACACTGGATCAACAAGCCTTACTTGTTGGGATGGTAAAAGGGGCATCAGTCTATAACCCATGGACCAGACCCAATAACGCGTTAGAACGGCGTAATGTGGTATTAAAGCTCATCAAAGATCACAATATTATCGATGATGAACTGTATGAACTTTTAAAGCAACGTCCGTTAGCGGTATTGCCAAAGGGTGGGGTTATTTCTCCACAACCGGCTTTTATGCAATTAGTTAGGCAGTCACTTAGGGAACAACTTGGCGAACAAGCCAATTATTTGTCTGGGATGAAGATTTTCACAACCTTTGATCCTGTTGTGCAAAATGCAGCAGAAAATGCGGTTACTGAAGAGATGGCAAGACTAAGAGCGTTGACCAAAAAAAATGAGCTACAAACTGCTGTCACGATTGTTGATAGGCAAACAGGTGAAGTGAGAGCATTGATTGGCAGTGCTGATCCGCATTATGCCGGCTTTAATCGCGCGCTATATGCTCGTCGCCCTATTGGTTCATTGGCAAAACCGCCGACGTATTTGACTGCGTTAAGTCAACCAGAACACTACCAATTAAATACATGGTTAGATGACAAGCCATTAAGCATAAAAGTTGATAGCCGTACGGTGTGGGAACCTAAAAACTTTGATAAACAGTATAGTAATCAAGTGATGTTAGTGGATGCATTGGCTAAATCTCTCAATGTGCCATCTGTCAATTTAGGTATGTCGATAGGGTTAGCGGCTAGTGAAAAAACATTGTTATCACTCGGTGTACCAAAAGCAGAAATTAAAGCGGTACCATCACGCTTTTTAGGGACTTTAGAGCTGACGCCACTTGAAACAGCCCAAATGTATCAAGTCATAGGAAATACCGGTAAAAAAGCCAATTTAAGTGTATTGCGGTATGTGGTTTCTGATAAAGGTGAATTAATTTACCAAAGTTATCCGAATGCACAACAAGCTGTTTCAGCACAAGCTGCCTATTTAACCACATTTGCGATGCAAAAAGTGGTGGAATATGGCACGGCTAGAACATTAAGTCATCAGTACAGTGACGCCTATCTTGCCGCCAAGACAGGGACAACTAATGATTTAAGAGATAGCTGGTTTGTGGGCATTGATGGTAAAGATGTTACTGTTGTTTGGGTCGGGCTTGATGACCATAAACCGATGCAACTCACTGGGTCGTCTGGGGCATTAAAAATTTATCAGAAATATTTATCACAACATGCACCGCAGCGATTGCGACAAAATACACCATCAAATATCAGTCTATTATCGATTAATGCACAAGGTAATTGGCAATGTGATGCAGCGGGAGTAAGGGTATTACCTGCTTGGACGGCAGATAAGGCATTACTCTGTGCTGGCTTTAACCAAGTTCCACGCGATGAGGAACCACAGAGCGATGCGCCGGGCTGGTTAAAAGAGATGTTTGGTTTTTAGATATTCGCGATTTTCGTTAAATTATTGTCATAACGTATGATTATAGTGTAAAAATGATGATGTATTACGTATTTTTACACTGTAAGATGTGACTTACTTCTTATTCTGCCGCACGAATTATTTAACCAATATTGTGTGCGGCAAGTTGTTTCATACGTTCAATTATGTTATTGATACCAAGCTGCCTAGATTGGCTTAACTCATTAATCACATTAAGTTGTTGTAGAAAACCCAAAAAATCAGTATCAATGATATGTTGTGCGGTTTTGTGATTAGCTAAAATGAACAGGATAGCCATTAATCCTTTCACAATCCGGCCTTCACTGTCTCCGATAAAAGTGAGTGTATGCTCACTTTGTAACTGACAACTCAGCCATACCCGATTTTCACATCCATCAATCTGATTATTTTCAGTGCATAATTCACGAGGAAAGGGCGGTAATGCTTTGGCTAGCAAAATAATCTGCCGATAGCGATCTTGCCAATTCGTTAACGGCTGAAACAGTGTGATAAGTTGATCTGTGGTGAGCTGCATATCTTTAAATTCAAAATCAAAGAGCGTTATTTTAATATATCAATCGCGTTTTGTAATGCATTAATCAATTTATCGGCATCGTGCTGATTGTTATATGGCATAAATGAGGCGCGAATGACGCCCTGACATTGCAGTGCTTCAATAAAGGGTTGCGCACACAATTCACCGTTACGAATAGCAATATCTTGTTGGCTCAGTAAAATCGCAATATCATCATGATGAATGGTTGGCGATGTAAATGTCAGTAATGGGCTATTTTCGACACTAATAACCGTTATCTCAGTCATCAATTCGAGCTTAGCTTTTGTCTCATTGACCAGTTGTTGAGTATAATGCTCGGCTAACGTCAAATTAAATGTATTTAACCATTCTAATATGGCACAAAAGCCAATAATTGCAGCAATATTTGGGGTGCCAGCTTCAAATTTATAAGGCAAATCAGCAACTGAAAAATTGCTAAATGTGGCATTTTTTAACATTTTGCCACCCCCTTGCCAACAGTCCATTTGGGTTAATAAATGTGATTTTCCATATAATATGCCAAGCCCGGTTGGGCCATACAGTTTATGTGCTGAAAAAGCATAAAAATCAATATCGTATTTCTGTACATCCAGTGGCTGGTGAACAATACCTTGTGCACCGTCAACCACAATGACAGCATTATGTTGATGTGCAATATGACTGATTTCAGCAATATCTGGCATAAAACCGGTCACATTAGACATTTGTGTTACCGTAATGATGCGCGTTTTTGATGTGATTAATGTGAGTAAGCGCTCAATAGATAAAGAACCATCATTTTCTATCGGCCATTTAATGATTTTAGCCCCTATCTGTTTAGCGACTTGCAACCAAGGGATTAAGTTACTGTGATGTTCCTGTTCACTAACGATAATTTCATCTGCGGCAACTAATTGCGATCTGGCATAACCTTGAGCAACAAGATTGATCGCTTCTGTCGCCCCTTTTGTCCAAACAATGTCTTGCGGATGTTGTGCATGGATTAGCTTGGCGGTTAACGCTCTAGCGTGTTCAAACTGCTCCGTTAATGCCAACGCTTGTGAGTGTTTACTTCTTAAAATCGTTGACGTATTGTATTGGTAATAACGGCTCGTTGCATCAATCATGATTTGGGGTTTTAGTGCAGTTGATGCCGAGTCTAAATACACGCTTTCAGCTTGTAGCGCCGGAAACTGTGCTCTAAATGTTTGTGAATCAAAATTCATTACGATAACTCAAGTCCTGCAATACCATTCCAAAAACCATCACAGTCCCGATGTTGGGTGACCGTTAAAGGTGCCTGACCAGATTGATTGGCCTTAAACTGTTTTACCACATTTAGCGTCTCAATACCAGAAGGTGATAGACGAACAACATCAACTAAGCCATTCATCTCTTTGAGATGGTTGCCTAAGTTATAGCAATAACCACTTTGCGTTTGAATACCATTGAGTACAAATACTTTTTGTTGCTCTTGAGAAAAGACTTCTCGACCGGTAGGATATTTAATACAACTTGTTTCACATTTATCTTTGGGTTTATCTTCTGAACGTGCAGTAAAACAACGTGCTGAATAAGCTAATGGTAAGTAACCGTAACTGAATACCTCAACTTCGAACTTTCGTTCAATATTAAGATCATCAAACTGTGTCATTACATTGTTTAACCAATCGCGAGATAATTCTACAGGCATACACCAGCGAATCATGCCTTGTTTTTGAAATAGTTTGAGGGTGTAAGCATTATAGCAATTGATTGCAGGGCCAACGACGAAAGGCAGCTTATATTCCTGAGCTAAATTGATCGCAGATAAATCATTTGCCTCAATTAAAAAATCACCATTATTGACTAATTGACGCATTTCATTAATTTCAGAGGGCGCTTCGAGTAAGGCCAAGGTTGATAATACCACTTGTTTGCCGGATTTAGCGACGGTTTTAGCTAAAGCTAACCAATCAGCTACTTTCATTTCACGCCGCTTGGTACACACGGTTTCACCCATATAAATAATATCAGCATCACTATCCATCGCGGCGCGATAAAACGTTTCAGTTTCGGTTTTAGGCCAATAATATAAAACAGGACCTAAGGCGTATTTCATAGCACTTCCTTTTCAATTAAGCGGTATATTTTGCTTATCATGACGTTATCAAACGGTATCACAAACAACATGGCAATGTCGGACGATTTAATGAATAAATTCCTATTGTGTTGTTGATACTTCATTCACTTTAGATTTAACCTAGTTACTGCCATTTCCGATGATATGCACCAAGCGTGGTTTGGCTGCCCTCAGATACGGCACCTAACGCATCCATCCACTGTTTTTGTGCCTGATAGGCTTGAGGATTAGATCGATAACTATCAATCGCTTGACGCCATACTTTTGTCACCTGTGACACATAGGCGGTACTGCGCTGTCGACCTTCAATTTTGACTGATGCAATATTGGCGGCAAAGAGTTCTGGCAATAATTCCAAAGTATTAAGACTCGTTGGCTCTTCAATCGGGTGATACAGCATATCATCAACAAAATAGCGACCTTTACACAACGTTGGATAACCGGCATTTTCACCTTTTTTATGGCAATTAATTAAGACGTTATTTAGACGTGACTCAAGGCCATTTGCGGTCTCTTCCCAACGTACATATTTTGCTGGTGAGCACGCACCAACCGTGTTTGGTGATTCACCTGTCAGGTAAGAGGATAGATAACAGCGGCCTTCTGCCATGATGCATAAGCTACCAAATGCAAAAATTTCTAATGGAATGGGAGATACTTGTGACAGTTGTTTCACTTGATGCATTGATAAGACACGAGGCAACACAACGCGGTGTGGTTTAAAATTGTTATGATAAAACTTAATTGACTCAATATTGGTTGATGACGCTTGAACTGAGACATGACGTTCTATATTGGGATACTTGTCTGCCGCATATTCAAGTATGGCCAAATCAGCAATAATTAACGCATCTGCGCCAATGTCAGCGGCCATATCGACCGCATTTTGCCACCGTACAAAATTATTGGGATGGGCAAAAGTATTAATCGCAATGTGTAACTTTTTACCTCTTTTATGAACATAATCACTCGCTTCATGTAAGCGTTGTTCATTAAAATTGAGTCCAGCAAAATGACGTGCATTGGTATCATCTTTTAAACCAATATAGACCGCATCGGCGCCATTATCAATTGCTGTTTTTAATGCAGGTAGTGAACCAGCAGGACATAATAATTCCATAATTTACACCTATAACAAATCACGTAACTATTATGCAATAAAAGGCAAACCATTGCGAATATTAAATTTGAGCGGTGTTTTGCATGGTTGAAAATTTAACATAGATCAATTTTTAGGTAAAAAATAATACTGTAATCATGGGTTATAAAATTGGTTTTTTTACTGTTGTGTAATGTATTTAGCCTTTTGAATATTTTTTGCGAGTTTGCTCGATAAAAAAAATAAAAATTATTACAAAAAATCAAATCAGTATTAGGCTACCTATACGTTTTATAATGAGTATAGCGATGACAAAATCAAAAATGACTTTAACGAAAATAGCCAAACTGGCGGGCGTTTCAATCACATCTGTATCGAGGGTAATCAATACCCCCCATTTGACTTCAAAGCACATTAAAGAGCGAGTGAATCAAGCGATGTGTACTTTAGGCTTTACTAGCGCGGTATTAAAACCTTATGTTCAAGGCGCGGTGAATAAAAAAATGTTGGTGATTGATAACCAGCTGATTAGTGATAGTTTGATCAATCAAGGCATTGAATCCAAAGCAAAACAATTGGGGTATAAATTACTGTATCTACGTTTTCTCTATTTTAGTGAACATGAGATTCAACAAATTATCTATTACACCATTCATCATCAAGTAGATGGTATTTTAGTCATTAATGACTCGCCTTATCTTAATCTTTTACAACAATCTCAACATGCTCTACCTCCAATCGTATTGGTCAATCAATTTTCACTGCATTTTCCATGCGTTTATTTTGACCATCTTTCCAATGGATATCAGGCAACAAAATACCTCACGGATTTAGGCCATAAGCGCATTGCCATTTTACTTGGCGAGAAAGACAAAGATGAAACTAACTATCTGCTACAAGGCTATAAACAAGCATTAGCTCGAGCAAATCTTACGTTATCTCAAGAATATATTGCTTATCGATGTTTTAACTATTCGACTAGTTATAAGAAAGTTAAATCATTAATGCAACTGGCATTACCGCCAACAGCAATCATTTGTTGTGATCATGTTGGTTTAAATTATGCCGATCGTGACACGTTAATCCATGATGAAAAGTTTGATAAAAGTCTTTCTGCTGAAAGTGCTATCTGCGGTGTGATTGATCTGTGCCGTATGATGAAAATCGATATTCCTCATACCCTATCATTACTCCAATTTGTTCATCACATTGGTCACAAACAATACAGTCCTTTAAATCACATTTGTGCTATGTATAAACCGCTTTTTGATATGGGGCAGCAGGCGGTAAGCCTACTTCGCGCTTTATTAGAACCTGATTTTCAATTACCCCAGGCGTTGCTGATCGATAGCGAATTTGTGTTAAGGCATTCAACAAACAACATTGACCCTGCTGCAATAAAATAAACAATATAAAATCAGCCAATTTATTATCGATGATTATGGTATCAATATGCTCGAGCCTATCGTATCTCGACGCTGAATGGTTTGGTGGGCAATTGCGGCATCTTGCAATGCAAACGTTTGTTGTGGCAGGATTTCGATCTTAATTGCACCATTAGCAACATGGCTAAAAAATTGATTCGCTGCTGTATTCAATTGTGCACGATTAGTCATGTATCCCGTTAAAGATGGGCGTGTAACATACAGGCTACCTTTTTGGTTCAAAATTGCTAAATTGACATCAGTCACCGGGCCAGATGCATTACCAAAGCTGACCATCAGTCCTCGACGTTTAAGGCAATCTAATGATGTCAACCACGTATCTTTGCCAACCGAATCATAAACGACATTCACTTTTTGGCCATTGGTTAATGCCATAACCTGTTGTACAACATTTTGTGTATGGTAATTAATGGTTTGCCAAGCGCCATATTGCTGAGCTATTGCGGTTTTTTGAGCAGACCCCGCTGTTGCAATCATTTTTGCACCGATAATTTTTGACCATTGACAAGCGATTAGCCCCACTCCACCAGCTGCAGCATGAAATAAAAAGATTTCATCAGCCTTTAATGGGTATGTTTGAGTCAGTAGGTAATATACCGTTAAACCTTTTAACATCGATGCCGCGGCTTGTTCAAAACTGACTGCGTCAGGCAATTTGACCAAAACATTTTGATTAACGTTATGATATTGCGAATAAGCCCCTAATGATGATTGACAGTAAGCAACACGATCCCCAATCTGAAAATCAGTCACATTTCGGCCAACTTGGGTGACGATCCCGGCACCTTCAGTACCAAGACCTGAAGGGAGATGCGGCACAGGATACAAACCACTTCGCACATACGTGTCGATATAATTAATCCCGATCGCTTTATTTTGAACGATGATTTCATCATCATTTGGCAAAGCAATGTCAACATCAACATATTTTAAAACATGGCTATCGCCATATTGTGAAAACTCAATGCGTTTAGCCATGATCTAATCCTTCTTAATATTCGTCACGGTACTGGTAATGGTGGCCGTTGGAATTTTAGTTGTAATAATATCACCAGGTTTAACTTGTTTTAGTGAACGTAGCACTTGATGATGGCTATCGGCGGTGACAGAATAACCACGTTCTAATGTGGCAAGTGGACTCACTGCATTAAGTTGTGAAGCCTGAATGGCCATTTCATGTTTTGCTTGTGTTAAGTGCTGTTTAGCTAAAGCAATCAATTGTTGGTATTTTTGAAAGATGGTTTGTCGGTAAAATTGGATTCGGTTGTCCGGTGATAGACGATACAATTTTTTATCCAGTAAGTTAAGTCGGTGCTGGTTTGCAAACATGATTTGTTCAATCGCGGCATGTAATGAACGACTTTGTGTCATTAAATGGGTTTGTTGCTTAGCTAATTTAACTTGTGGGTGCTGACTTTGTAGTTGGTGGCGCAGTTTCTGAAGTTGTTCATTCTTTTTGAGAATAAAATTATCCATTGCCATTGCAATTTGTTGTTCTAACACTTTGAGGTCTTTTAATTGATCTTGGCTGTCTCGGCTAATTAATTCAGCAGCCGCTGATGGGGTGGCAGCACGTAAATCAGCAACAAAATCAGCAATAGTAAAATCGATTTCATGCCCAACAGCACTAATAATAGGTAGCTTGCTATTAAAGATAGCACGCGCAACGATCTCTTCATTAAATGGCCATAAGTCTTCGAGCGATCCACCACCACGCCCTACGATTAATACCTCACATTCATTTCGAATGTTTGCCAATGCAATCATGTTGGCAATTTTAGGAGCGGCCTCATTCCCTTGCACTAACGTCGGGTAAATAATTATCTGTAGACTGGGATCTCGGCGTTTTAATATTTGGCAAATATCATGTAAGGCTGCACCTGTTGATGATGTCACGATCCCAACTGATTTTACATGTTTGGGTATCGGTTTCTTATAAACAGGGTCAAATAAGCCTTCTTCGTTTAATTTCTGTTTAAGTTGCTCAAATTTTTGTTGCAAGAGGCCCGTACCTGCAAGTTGTAATTTATCAATCACAAGTTGGTACTCACCACGCGCTTCATATAAGGTAACCGAAGCACTGACTAATACTTGTTGGCCATCTTGCGGAATAAAGCCAGTTTTAAAGTTACTATTGCGAAACATCGCACAGCGAACTTGGGCTTTATCATCTTTGAGCGTGAAATACCAATGACCCGAGGCGGGTTTAGAAAAATTGGATATTTCCCCCACTAACCACACTTGTCCTATTGCATCGCTTAGGAGGTCTTTGACCATTTGGTTCAAGTCTTTCACTGAAAGAATTGATTTATTACCTAACATGTTGTTTCTCCGTTTGATGCAAATAAGTCATGATTAACATGCAAAATCAGCCCAGATTGGCGCATGATCTGATGGTTTATCCATCGCACGAATTTCTAAATCAATACCGGTATCTTGACAATAAGGCGCTAATGATTGACTGGCTAAGATCAAATCAATACGCAAACCGGTGTTAGTGTCAAAGCCACGTGAACGATAATCAAACCATGAATATTGGGTTGTATCTGGGTGGGCGTGTCGATACGTATCAATAAATCCTAATGACATTAATCGATTCATCCATTCTCGTTCTTCAGGTAAAAACGAACATTTCCCCGTTCTTAGCCAACGTTTAATACTTTCTGCTGGTAAACCAATATCTAAATCAGTTGGGCTAATATTCACATCACCCATAATGATCGTTAATTGTTGATTCAATGATTTTTCTTCTATATAACGCGTTAAATCCTGATAAAATTTTTGCTTAGCGGGGAATTTAATTTCGTGATCACGGCTATCCCCTTGTGGGAAGTAGCCATTTATCACGGTGATTTCGCCTTTTTCACTCGGTAAAGTCGCAACAATCAATCGACATTGAGCACCGTCTTCATCACTCGGGAAGCCACAATGTACAGATAATGGCTTTTGTTTGGTGAGTAATGCCACACCATAATGGCCTTTTTGCCCATGATAATTTAAGTGATACCCTAAATGCGCAAGCTCGGCGAGCGGAAACTGATCATTGTGTACTTTCGTTTCTTGCAAACCAATAATATCGGGTTGATGTTTATCAATAATGGCTTCAAGTTGATGAATTCTTGCTCTTAAACTATTAATGTTAAATGAGATAACTTTCATATTCAGTTCTGGATTGTTTAAAGTTGTTCATTATCCTATCAAAAATCCGCTATACTGTTAAGCGTATTCAAAACAGACCTTAATTTTGAGGAATATATGGAGTTACAAATCTATTTCAAGTTTCTGGTAGGTTTATTTGCTATCGTCAACCCTGTTGGCTTATTACCGGTTTTTATTAGTTTAACCGAGCATCTGGATAGTGAATCACGTAATCAGACTAATCGTACTGCAAACATTGGCGTAGCCGTTATATTGATTGTATCGCTATTAGCCGGCAGTATTATTTTGGATATTTTTAGTATTTCTCTCAATTCGTTTAGGATTGCCGGTGGTCTGTTAGTCGTTATTATTGGGATGACAATGATCAATGGTAAATTAGGTGAAAATAAACAGAATAAAGAAGAAATTACCGAGTCGATTGCCAAAACCAGTAGTGTTGCACTTGTACCATTAGCGATGCCACTCATGGGCGGGCCCGGTGCGATTACATCTATGATTGTATGGGGAACCAACTATCCCTCAATTGGTTATTTAATTGGTTTTATTATTTGTATTTTAATCTTTTGTGGATGTTGTTGGTTACTCTTTCGTTCAGCACCTTTTATTATTCGTACATTGGGTAAGACCGGATTAAATGTCGTCACACGGATTATGGGGCTGTTATTGATGGCGTTAGGGGTTGAAATTATGGTTGGCGGTATTCGTAATCTTTTCCCAGGTCTCTTGTAAGCAAATAGTAATAACGAATTATCACCAAACAGGACATAAATCCAGACGACACAGAAATGATAGGAATTATTGGGGTTTTTTATGACAACTGAATTACAAACGTTGCGCGATCAAATTGATGATGTGGATAAATCAATTTTAGCGTTGATAACAAAACGCTTAGCATTAGTCACCCAGGTAGGGGAAGTCAAAAGCCAGCACGGTATTCCTATCTATGACCCAAAACGAGAAACAGAAATGTTAGCAAGCCGACGTAAAGAGGCAGAACTTGCGGGTGTCTCGCCAAATGTGATTGAAGATATTTTACGCCGATTAATGCGAGAGTCTTATAACAGTGAAAATGACAAGGGTTTTAAAAAGGTTTATACCGGACAAGGTTCTATTGTCATTATTGGTGGTAATGGACAGATGGGGCGGTTATTTACCCGATTGTTTACCTTATCGGGTTACCATGTTAAAGCACTAGGTTCTAAAACAATGCACCAAGCGGCTGACGTGATTGCGGATGCTGCGGTTGTCATTGTCACGGTACCAATTAATAAGACCGAGCAGATCATATCGCAGTTACCCCCCTTACCAAAAGACTGCATCTTGACCGATTTTACGTCAATTAAACAAAAACCTTTACAAGCAATGTTAAATCAACACGATGGCCCGGTGGTAGGATTACATCCGATGTTTGGGCCTGATGTTCCTAATTTAGCAAAACAGATTATTGTTTACTGTGATGGGCGTGAAAGTCAAAAATATCAATGGCTGATTGAACAAATGCGTATTTGGGGAGCTAACTTATATCCGATAGCCGCATCTGAACATGATAAGTGTATGTCATTTATTCAAGCATTACGTCATTTTACGTCATTTACATATGGTGTAAATTTACAAACAGAACAGGCTAATCTTGAGCAACTTGTTGCGCTATCATCGCCAATTTACCGCTTAGAACTGATGATGGTTGGTCGCTTGTTTGCACAAGATCCACAGCTATATGCTGATATTATTATGTCATCATCTGAAAATGTTGATTTAATTAAACGTTACTATCAACGTTTTGGTGAAATGGTTCAGTTACTTGAACAAGGTGATAAGGCTGGATTTATTGAGCATTTTAATCAAGTTACACAATGGTTTGGTGACTATGCACAGCGATTTATTAAAGAGAGTCAATCATTACTTAAATTAGCTAATGATACTAGGCCTTAGCGTTATAAACTCCCGCGGATTTTAATAATCGGTGTATCGACCGCGGGTAAGTTCAACGAATGGTTTTCACTCAAACGCTGTAATAATTGGATCGCAGCGTACTCGCCAATACTTTTATAAGGTAATGATATTGTTGTTAAGGGAGGGTGACACACTTGGCTAAATTCACTATCCCCAAATCCAGCAATCGCCAGTTGATACGGTACACGAATATGGCGACGCTGACATTCATAGAGTACCCCGCAAGCTAATTCATCCGTCGTGCAAACGATGGCATCAAGTTCAGGCCAATTTATCACAAAATCGGCAAGTGCCCGACTCCCAGTTGAAAAATTTGCTGGTGAAGATGCATTAATCACGCGATGGGTGGGAAGATGATGCTTTAACATGGCCTTATACCAGCCATGTAAACGCTGTTGAAAAATAGAATATTCATGATTGGCACATAATAATCCAATTTCACGGTAGCCTTTTTTAATCACATATTCGGTTAATTGAAACATCGCCTCCATATTATTAAGTCCGACATTAATATCGACATAATTTAAAGCATCGCTACCAATGTGAACTATGGGGATGTTTTGATGCGTAACGACTTGCCAAACTCGATTATTTTTATCCATATTGATTAAGACAATTGCACAGACACTATAACTGCTGATCATCGCCAGCAAGTCAGTGTTCTTTCTTGGTGGATTGGATTCAACAATAAACGGCGTATAACCCTGTGCAATTAAACAATTTTGCATTTCACGGATTAATAGGAGTAGTTGATGATCGTGTGAATTGGGCATGATAATCGCGATTAAGTTGTTGCTCGCGGCTGATGCTAATGTACTGGCAGCAAGATTGGGTCTATAGCCTAAGGTTTTGACGGCTTTATTGATTTTATTTTTTAATTTATCCGAGACTTGTTCAGGGGTACGTAATGCCCGCGAAACCGTCATGGTGCCAACGCCAGCAAGCTTAGCAACATCCGATAGTGTAATTTGTCCGGTCGTTTTGCGTTTTTTTAGCTCTGCCATAAATCACAATGTCTTGGTTTGATGATATCCACCAATATTAGTTAAATATATTACTCTACCGCTTGGTTATTTATTCCGTTTTGTTAGCTACTTCACACTTTTTTGAAAAATTAATTTATTTTTGATAGCGCTATCACAAAATTCGTTTTCTTTTGCTAACAGCTTGAATAAATATGCTAATTTTAATTATGCATATATCATATTTCGCATTAATGGAGGTGCTATGTTATCAACGTGGTTAACTCATGATACGGTCAAAATTGTTGACTCAATCGATGATTGGAAGCAAGCCGTCAGACTCAGTGCAATCCCTTTACTTGAAAATGGCATTATCTCACCAAACTACATCCAAGCAATTTATCAAATGCATGAAAATATTGGCCCGTATTATGTTTTAGCGCCAGGTATTGCAATGCCTCATGCTCGACCTGAAGAGGGCGCCAATCAGCTCGGCTTATCGATGTTATTAGTTAAACAAGGTGTCAGTTTTAATTCAGAAGATAATGATCCTGTTTATTTAATTACTATGCTCGCCGCTCCTGATAGTAATAGCCATCTTGAAATGTTAACGCAATTAGCTGAGCTTTTTTCGGAAACCGCAGATATGCAAAAAATCTTTCAAGCTAACACCGTGGAACAAATTTTATCAGTCGTTAATCGTTACTAACTTAATGGTAGGGTAAAAAATGCATTGCAGTGCCTGACCGGTTATCAGTTTTATGACAAATAGAAGGATCAATAGTATGAAAATTATGGCAGTTTGTGGTTCGGGTTTGGGAAGCAGTTTTATGGTTGAACTAAATATAAAAAAGGTGCTAAAAAAAATCAATAAAGAGGCCGAAGTGACGCACTCTGATTTAGCGTCAGCAACGCCAGACTCTGCAGATTTATTTGTGATGACAAAGGATTTAGCTGAGAGTTCAGGTGTACCTGCAAACAAATTGATCGTGTTAAATAATATTATTGATATTAACGATCTTGAAGCCAAGCTGGTTGACTATTTTAATCGTCACTAAAATTGCGTTGTATGAGGTATCACTATGATTCAAGATATTATCAAATTTGTTGTTGATATTTTAAAAGTGCCGGCCGTATTGGTGGGTGTGATTGCCATGGTGGGCTTAATTGCTCAGCGTAAATCGTTGGCTGATACGATAAAAGGCACGGTAAAGACCATTTTAGGGTTTTTAGTCTTAGGTGGTGGTGCGGGTGTGGTTGTGAGTGCAATCACTCCCTTAGGTGATATGTTTGAACAGGCTTTCCAGCTACAAGGTATTATTCCTAATAATGAAGCCATCGTCTCAATGGCATTAAATGAATACGGCGCAGCGACAGCCTTAATTATGGCATTTGGTATGGTTGCAAATATCGTTGTTGCAAGATTTACCCGATTGAAATATATCTTTTTAACCGGACATCATACTTTTTATATGGCCTGTATGATCGGTATTATTCTGACCGTAGTTGGTTTTGAAGGCTGGCAACTTATTTTTACCGGGGCATTAACATTAGGGCTTGTGATGGCATTCTTTCCGGCTTTAGCTCAGCATCAA
Source organism: Orbus sasakiae (assembly GCF_039542345.1). Taxonomy (NCBI): domain Bacteria; kingdom Pseudomonadati; phylum Pseudomonadota; class Gammaproteobacteria; order Orbales; family Orbaceae; genus Orbus; species Orbus sasakiae. The sequence continues at coordinate 52,985 of NZ_BAABHY010000015.1, read as the reverse complement.
ATGCGTAAAATTACGGGCAATGATGATGTGGCATTTGGTCACTTTGGTACCCTCGGTTATGTCTTATCTGGCTGGATTGGTGGGATGGTTGGTAAAGGTTCGCGCTCAACTGAGGAGATGAACTTACCTAAAAACTTGAGTTTTTTGCGTGATAGTTCTATTTCAATCTCACTGACTATGATGGCAATCTATTTAATTTTAGCGGTATGTGCTGGTTCTGATTATGTTGAGAATTATTTAAGTCATGGCGATAACTATTTAGTGTATGCCATTATTCAAGCTATCACATTTGCTGCGGGTGTTTTTATCATTCTACAAGGTGTTCGTTTAATTCTTGCCGAAATTGTGCCTGCTTTTACCGGGTTTTCAGAAAAATTGGTGCCTAATGCTAAACCGGCACTTGATTGCCCAGTGGTATTCCCTTACGCCCCTAATGCGGTGTTAATTGGTTTCTTATTCAGTTTTATCGGGGGATTAGTCGGTTTATTTGTATTAGGTAAACTTGATTTAGCACTGATTTTACCTGGTGTTGTGCCACACTTCTTTTGTGGTGCGACAGCTGGGGTATTTGGTAATGCGATGGGAGGGCGGCGTGGCGCGATGCTTGGTGCATTTGCCAATGGGTTATTGATCACGTTCTTGCCGGTACTGTTATTGCCAGTATTAGGTTCACTGGGCTTTGCCAATACGACGTTTTCAGATACCGATTTTTGTGGTGTAGGCATTATCCTCGGTAATATGGCTCGATTCTTTAATAAAGAGATGATTATGGGCATTATTGTTGGGGTATTTGTTGCATTAGTGATCTATAACTATGTTGTTAAGCCAAAAACGGCTGTTAGTAAAAAGGAGCAGTAAATGAGCGATGTTGTCACACAGATACACGATTTTGCAAAGCAAATACGTATTGAAACTTTAAAACAACTTAATCATTTAGGCTTTGGTCATTATGGTGGCTCGCTCTCGGTTGTAGAAACCCTTGCTGTTTTATATGATGCCGTCATGAAATATGATCCCAAAGACCCAAAATGGGAAGGGCGAGATTATTTTGTTTTATCAAAAGGGCATGCCGGTCCTGCTTTGTATAGCACATTAGCATTAAAAGGATTTTTCCCTAAAGACGATTTGATGACATTAAATCAAAACGGTACCAAATTACCGAGTCATCCTGATCGATTAAGAACCAAAGGTGTGGATGCAACAACTGGCTCTTTAGGACAAGGGATATCGATTGCTTCGGGAATCGCGTTGGCGCATAAATTATCCAATCACTATAACCGAGTATTTTGTATTGTTGGTGATGGCGAGCTCAATGAAGGTCAGTGCTGGGAAGCATTTCAGTTTATTGCTCACCATGATTTGAATAATCTGACAATCTTTGTTGATTATAACAAGAAGCAACTCGATGGTACGCTAGACGAAATCATTATGCCATTTTCATTTGAGGATAAATTTAAGGCGTTTGGATTTGATGTTGTTACCGTGAAAGGTGATGATGTTGCGGCCATTTACGCTGCAGTTAAACATCCGCGGCGTAATAGTGAAAGACCATTAGTTGTAATTCTTGATAGTATTAAAGGTCAAGGTGTGGCGTATTTAGAAAATATGGCTAGCAATCACCATCTACGATTAACCGATGAAATCAAAATAGAAATAGAAAAAGCGATTACGCTATTGGAGGGTAAATAATGTTTATTCTTGAAAATGATCCCATTGAAATGCGTAAGGTCTACTCTAATTTTATGCAAGAAATCATTGGTAAAACAACAGATGTTGTGAGTTTAGAAGCGGATTTAATGAGTTCAATGTCGATGGATAGTGCGCATAAAAAACACCCAGATCGTGTGATAAATTGTGGCATTATGGAGGCGCATATTGTTGGCTTAGCTGCTGGATTATCCATCGCCGGTAAGATCCCTTTTTTCCATACATTTACAGCTTTTGCAAGTCGCCGCTGTTTTGATCAGTTATTTATGTCTGTCGATTACCAAAAGAATAATGTCAAAATTATTGCCTCTGATGCGGGTATTACTGCCGTTCATAATGGTGGCACGCATATGTCATTTGAAGATATGGGGATTGTCCGAGGACTTGCTCATGCTAATGTTATTGAAGTGACTGATGCGACGATGTTCCGTCAAATTTTGGAACAATTAGTGAATTTGAAAGGATTTTATTGGGTTAGAACAATGCGAAAAAATGCCGTCAAAATTTATCAAGACGGCGAACATTTTACCATTGGTAAAGCGAAAATTTTACGCGAAGGGCGCGATGTCACCTTAATTGCTAATGGCATTATGGTTGCGCAAGCGATGATCGCTGCCGACATATTGGCTGAACAAGGGATCGCTGCGACTGTGATTGATATGTTTACCTTAAAACCTATTGATCGCCAGTCCATCGTTAAATATGCTCAAATGACACGTAAAGTGGTGACGTGTGAGAACCATAATATTCATAATGGATTAGGCTCAGCTGTTGCTGAAGTCCTTGCTGAAGAGTATCCAGTACCAATGCGTTTCGTTGGGATTAAAGACCGTTACGGTCAAGTGGGGACTCTCGACTTTTTACAAAAAGAGTATGAACTCACTGCTGATGACATTGTTAAGGCGGTCAAATCGTTTAAATAACTATTTCCCCTCCCCCGATCCTATTATCTTTTTGTGATAATAGGATCGCATCTAACCCTAAAGCTATAGTGGCATACTACTTTATGGGTAATCCTTCTAGGGAAGTTACTTCTGAACGCAATCTTCTTATACTATCCATAATATTTTTAAGGTTATTAAAATTTTAATCCTGTTATGGAGTCAATTATGAGTAAAGTATCGAGTGTCATTGAACAATGGCAGCCTGATGATGCGCAATTTTGGGAAAAGACCGGTAAAAAAATTGCTAACCGAAATTTATGGATTTCGGTACCGTGTTTATTACTTGGGTTTTGTGTATGGATGTTATTTAGTATTGTTGCCATTCATCTTAATTCGATTGGGTTTAACTTTTCAACCAATCAATTATTTCTACTGACTGCGATTCCGTCTGTTTCTGGCGCGTTATTTCGCGTGCCTTACTCATTTGTGATTCCCATTTTTGGTGGACGCCGCTGGACAGCGTTTAGTACTATTATTTTGATTGTGCCTTGTTTATGGCTAAGTTATGCCATTCAAGATACGACCACCTCATATTTCATTTTTGTCGTGATAGCTCTATTGTGTGGTTTAGGTGGTGCAAATTTTGCGTCTAGTATGGCAAATATCAGTTTCTTTTTCCCAAAATCACATCAAGGTGGAGCACTGGGTTTAAATGGTGGATTAGGTAATCTTGGTGTGAGCGTTATTCAACTTGTGGCATCTTTGATTATTTTTATCCCCTTTTGTGTGGGTGATCCTGCGGTGTTACCAAATGGCGATAAAATTTGGTTACAAAATGCATCGTTAGTCTGGGTACCATTCTTAATTGGGTTCTCAATTTTAGCTTTTTTTGGTATGAATGATCTGGCAACTGCTAAGGCATCATTTAAAGAACAATCCGTTGTGCTTAAAGATAAAACAATGTGGATTTTAAGCCTACTATACCTTGCCACATTTGGTTCATTCATCGGCTTTTCTGCCGGTTTTGCTATGTTAAGTAAAACACAATTCCCACACATTGATATTGCAATGTTTGCTTTCTTTGGTCCACTTGTTGGTGCCATTGGTCGACCATTAGGTGGTGCAATGTCTGACAAATTTAACGGCATTAGAATGACATTTATCAACTATATTCTAATGATTGTCTTTGTCATTTTAGTGTTTACCACGTTACCTGGTATTTTTAGTGAAAGTGGTTCATTCATTGGTTTTTATATTACCTTTTTACTGTTGTTTTTTACGGCAGGTTTCGGTAGTGGTTCAACGTATCAAATGATTGCAATTGTGTTTCGTCAACACGTTTTCAATCGTTCGATTGCTCAAGGTGATTCAAAAGAGCATGCCACAAAAAATGCTGCAACAGAAACTGCAGCCGCATTAGGATTTATTTCTGCTATTGGGGCGATTGGTGGATTTGTCATTCCTCAATTATTTAGCCTGTCATTGGTGTTATTCCAATCAGTGAGTTATGCATTAATTATTTTCTTAGTGTTTTATATTGCCTGCGCCATTATTACAAAAGTTAACTATAAATCGCAGTAAATATCCATTTTATTGGGAGCAAAAAAATATGAGCAAGTTTATCGATCATCTACGGTACTTTAAACAACGTAAAGGTACCTTTGCAGATGGCCATGGTGAAACCCTATCAACCAATCGAGACTGGGAAAATTCTTATCGCCAACGTTGGCAACATGATAAGGTCGTGCGATCAACACATGGTGTTAACTGTACGGGATCATGTAGTTGGAAAATTTATGTTAAAAATGGTTTAGTGACTTGGGAAACGCAACAAACGGATTACCCAAGAACTAGGCCTGATTTACCCAATCATGAACCAAGGGGATGTCCTCGTGGTGCGAGCTATTCTTGGTATCTTTATAGTGCTAATCGCGTCAAATATCCACTAGTCCGTAAGCAGTTATTAAGCTTATGGCGCGAAGCAAAAACACACTATGCTGACCCGGTGGATGCATGGGGCTCTATTGTTACAGATGCAGAAAAATCGAAGAGCTATAAGAAAAAACGCGGTCGTGGTGGCTTTGTTCGTGCTGATTGGCAAGAAGTGAATGAGTTGATCGCTGCATCTAATATTTATACCATTAAAACTTTTGGTCCTGACCGTATTGCTGGATTCTCGCCTATTCCTGCGATGTCAATGGTCTCTTATGCCGCCGGCGCTCGTTACTTATCCTTAATTGGTGGGGCTTGCTTATCTTTCTATGACTGGTATTGCGATTTACCACCAGCATCGCCGATGACTTGGGGTGAACAAACAGATGTACCAGAGTCTGCCGACTGGTATAACTCATCATATATTATTGCTTGGGGTTCAAATATCCCACAGACCCGTACCCCTGATGCCCATTTTTTCAGTGAAGTCCGCTATAAGGGTACGAAAACTATTGCGATTACGCCTGATTATGCAGAAGTCTCTAAGTTCAGTGATGAGTGGCTCAGTCCACAACAAGGAACTGATAGTGCACTTGCATTAGCAATGGGTCATGTTATTTTAAAAGAGTTCTATCATTTAAAAGAGACGGAATACTTTGCAAATTACGCAAGACGTTACAGCGATTTACCCATGCTTGTTATGCTTGACTCGCTTGATAATGGAAAATATACCGCAGGGCGTTTACTAAGAGCAGATGACTTAATTGATAAGTTAGGTCAAAGTAATAATCCTGAGTGGAAAACGATTGCTATTGATGAATTAAGTAATACATTAGTTGCACCACAAGGGTCAGCTGGATTCCGTTGGGGTGAGCAAGGTAAATGGAATTTAGAAGCAAAAGAAGGTTTAGCACAAAACGACGTTAAACTGCAATTAAGTTTATTAGACAAACATGATGATGTGCTTGAAGTGGGTTTCCCTTATTTTGCCAGCCAAGAGCAAGAACATTTTAAACATGTGCCGTTATCGGATGTTTTGTATCATAAGTTACCGGTTAAGAAAATCGTATTAGCAGATGGTAAAACAGCTTACGTTACCACTGTTCATGATTTAATGATGGCAAATTATGGTATTGAGCGTGGCTTGGATGATCAAAATGCGGCTTCATCTTATGATGAAATCAAAGCATATACCCCAGCTTGGGCAGAAAAGATCACCGGTGTTAATCAGGCGCAAATTATAAAAATTGCCAAAGAGTTTGCTGACAATGCCAATAAAACACATGGTCGTTCGATGATCATTGTGGGAGCAGGTCTAAACCATTGGTACCACATGGACATGAACTACCGCGGCTTAATTAATATGCTTGTTCTATGTGGTTGTGTCGGCCAATCGGGTGGTGGCTGGGCTCATTATGTTGGTCAAGAAAAGCTACGTCCACAAACGGGGTGGCAACCATTAGCATTTGCATTAGATTGGCAAAGACCACCTCGTCATATGAACGGCACATCTTTCTTTTATAACCATTCAAGTCAATGGCGTCACGAAACGGTATCGGCGCAGGGATTATTATCACCTTTAGCGGATAAATCGAAATACAGTGATAGCTTAATTGATTTTAATATTAAATCAGAAAGAATGGGTTGGTTACCTTCTGCACCACAACTTAATGTTAATCCACTCACCATCAATAAGTTAGCGCAAGAACAAGGTATTGATCCAATTGCTTATACGACGGAAGCACTGAAAAACGGTTCGATTCATTTTGCGTCTGAAGCGCCGGATCATGAGAATAACCACCCGCGTCAAATGTTTATTTGGCGTTCGAATTTACTGGGTTCATCAGGTAAAGGCCATGAGTATTTACTGCATTATTTATTAGGTACTGAAAACGGTATTCAAAACGCAGATCTTGGGGTGCAAGGCTTAAACAAACCAAGCGAATTAGAATGGAAAGATGAAGCGATCACCGGTAAGTTAGATTTGGTTGTGACGCTTGATTTTCGTATGTCGAGTACTTGTCTATTCTCTGATATCGTGTTGCCAACCGCAACGTGGTATGAAAAAGATGATATGAATACATCTGATATGCATCCTTTTATTCACCCACTATCCGCGGCAGTAGACCCCGCTTGGGAAGCCAAAAGTGACTGGGACATCTATAAAGGATTTGCTAAAAAATTCTCTGAATTGTGTCCGAATCATTTAGGTAATGAAGTCGATGTGGTGACACTACCGATTCAACACGATTCTGGTGCAGAGTTGGCTCAGCCATATAGCGTTAAAGATTGGAAAGCGGGTGAATGTGATTTAATTCCTGGTAAAACAGCACCGCATTTGATGCGTGTTGAACGTAATTATCCAGAAACTTATGCGCGTTTTACCTCGATTGGTCCGTTATTGGAAAAATTAGGTAATGGTGGTAAAGGTATCTCGTGGAATACGGATATTGAAGTTGAATTTCTAAAACAGCTTAATGGTAAGCAAGAAAACGGTAAAGCTAAGATCGAAAGCGCCATTGATGCCGCTGAGATGATTTTATCTTTAGCGCCGGAAACGAATGGTCAGGTTGCGGTTAAAGCGTGGGATGCCTTAGGTAAAATTACCGGACGAGACCATAAACATTTAGCGTTAAATAAAGAAGATGAAAAAATCCGTTTTAGAGACATTCAATCGCAGCCACGAAAAATTATTTCAAGTCCGACTTGGTCTGGGTTAGAAGATGAACATGTTTCGTATAATGCAGGTTATACAAACGTTCATGAATTAATTCCTTGGCGTACGTTAACCGGTCGTCAGCAACTATATCAAGACCATCAATGGATGCGCGATTTTGGTGAAAGTTTATTGGTTTATCGTCCACCGGTGGAGACAAAATCCGTTAAACCACTACTTAATCAAAAGTCGAATGGTAATCCAGAACGTGCATTGAATTTTATTACGCCACACCAAAAATGGGGTATCCATTCAACGTACAGTGAAAATTTACGAATGCTGACATTATCTCGTGGTGGCCCAATTGTTTGGCTCAGTGAGATTGATGCTCAGGCGCTCAATATTGAAGATAATGATTGGATTGAAGCATTTAATAGTAATGGCGCTTTAACCGCTAGGGCAATTGTGAGTCAAAGGGTTCCGGTTGGGATGGTGATTATGTATCACGCACAAGAACGATTGGTCAATATCCCAGGTTCAGAGATCACAGGTCAACGAGGTGGGATTCATAACTCGGTGACACGTGTTTATCCTAAACCTACCCACATGATTGGCGGTTATGTTCATCAAGCTTATGGCTTTAACTATTATGGCACTGTCGGTTCAAACCGAGATGAATTTGTCGTTGTAAGAAAAATGGCAAACGTTGACTGGTTGGACGAGGAGTAAATTCATGAAAGTACGTGCACAAATTGGTATGGTATTGAATCTTGATAAATGTATTGGATGCCACACTTGCTCTGTTACATGTAAAAATGTATGGACAAATAGACCGGGTGTAGAATATGCCTGGTTTAATAATGTAGAAAGTAAACCAGGGGTTGGTTTTCCTGTTGAGTGGGAGAATCAACAGCGCTGGAAAGGTGGTTGGGAACTTGATAAAAAGGGCCGTTTAACATTAAAAGCGGGTAACCGTGTTGGGTTATTATCGGGAATTTTTTCTAATCCTAATTTACCTGAAATTGATGATTACTATGAACCTTTTGATTATAACTATGAACATTTGCAAAATGCGCCAGAGTCAAAAGCGCAGCCAATTGCTAAACCTTACTCGCAAATTACTGGGTTAAAAATTAAAAAGATCATCTCGGGTCCAAACTGGGAAGATGATTTAGGCGGTGAATTCTCAAAACGTGGTAAAGATTATAATTTTGCTGATATTGAAAAAGAGATGTATGGCAAATTTGAAAATACATTTTTAGCTTATTTACCACGTCTTTGTGAGCATTGTTTAAACCCAGCTTGTGTAGCATCATGCCCAAGCGGTGCGATTTATAAACGCGAAGAAGATGGCATTGTTCTTATTGATCAAGATAAGTGTCGTGGTTGGCGAATGTGTGTATCAGGCTGCCCGTACAAAAAAATCTATTTCAACTGGAAAAGTGGTAAATCTGAAAAATGTATTTTCTGTTATCCACGTATTGAATCGGGTCAACCGACGGTCTGTTCTGAAACATGTGTGGGTCGAATCCGCTACTTAGGTGTGATTTTTTATGATGCGGATAAAATTCGGGATGCCGCGTCAACCGAAGACACTCAAGATTTATACCAGAAGCAATTATCGATATTCCTTGATCCAAATGATCCAGACGTAATTGCACAAGCGTTGGCTGATGGTGTTGAGCAAAGTGTGATTGATGCAGCGCAGCGTTCACCGGTTTACAAGCTAGCCATTGATTGGCAATTAGCGCTACCGCTCCATCCTGAATATCGCACATTACCAATGGTTTGGTATGTACCGCCTTTATCACCAATTCAATCTGTCATTGGTAATGAAGACCTTGATAAACAAGGCATATTACCAGACATTGAACAGTTAAGAATACCAGCAAAATATTTAGCTAATTTATTAACTGCAGGTGACGAAGCGCCTGTTATTCTAGCGTTAAAACGTATGATCGCTATGCGTATTTATAAACGTGGTGAAGAAGTTGATAACGTCAAACATGATGACGTACTAAAAGATGTTGGCTTAACTGAACCGCAAATACAAGAAATGTATCGTTATTTAGCGATCGCAAATTATGAAGATCGTTTTGTGATTCCAACCCATCACTCAGAATTAACATCAACGTTATCAAGACCCGCCTTTATTGAACAGGGATCGTGTGGTTTTACTTTTGGTGATGGCTGTAGTGGTAGTGATAACCCATTTAATCTTTTTAACGCACAGCGTATTGATGCGGTGGATATTACGGATACAAAAGGAGGTCGATAATGCGATGCTGTAAAATATTCTCGTGTCTATTAGACTATCCGACTGAGGATTTGTGGCAGGCTAAAGATGAATTAATTAGCGAAATTAGTGTATTAAATGATGATGAACTCGCGTCTGGGCAAAAGACGCAGTTAATCGAATTTATTGACCACTATTTTTCGATGTCATTACTTGATGCTCAAGCGATGTATTATCAAACTTTTGATATTGGGAATATGACGTCGTTACTGTTATTTGAACATGTGCATGGTGATTCGCGAGATCGTGGTCAAGCAATGGTTGATTTGATTGAACGGTATAAAGAACAGGGGATTGAATTATCCGTTAATCAATTGCCTGACTATTTACCGTTATTTTTAGAGTATCTGTCTTTATTACCGAAAGCTGAGTGCCAAAAATGGTTAGGCAATATTGCATTAATTTTACGCTTAATTGCATTACGTCTTGAAAAGAAAAACAGTACTTATTCTGTTTTATTCCAGACACTTTATCAACTTTCAGAGCATCAAATGGACGATGATGGCTTACGCCAAAAAGTAGCGGGTGAAACGCCAGATGATACAACCGAAGCCATTGATAAAGCATGGTTAGAAACCCAAGTGTTATTTCAAGGTGCTATTAATAATGACAATACTAAAAGTGTTAATAATTCAACCTATTATATTACAGTAGGTGATGATTCAAGGAGCTGCTCATGAGCTTTATTCATTCATTCTTTTTCGATTTTTATCCCTACATTGTTACGGTTGTCTTTCTGCTTGGTAGCTTATTGCGCTATGACTATGGTCAATACACATGGCGTGCTCAATCAAGTCAGATGTTAAGTAAAAAGAACATGCGTTGGGCTTCGAATTTATTTCATATTGGTATTATTGGTATTTTCTTGGGCCATATGGTGGGATTATTAACACCACATTGGCTTTATGAAAGTGTCATCTCTGCTCAACATAAGCAAATTCTAGCCATGACCGCAGGGGGGATTTGCGGAGTCATGGTGTTAATTGGCGGGGGCACATTAATGATTCGTCGTTTATTAAACCCTCGCGTTCGTGCTACATCAAGCACTGGGGATATTCTGGTCATTGTGATTTTAGTTGTGCAAGTGATCCTCGGTTTAAGTACCATTGTGGCCTCTACCCATCACTTAGATGGTAGTGTGATGCTGTCATTATCACAATGGTGTCAAGATATTGCCACATTCCAATTTGGTGCAAGTCATAATTTGGCTAATGTACCCGTGATTTATGAAATCCACATTGTATTAGGAATGACAATCTTCCTAATTTTCCCATTTACTCGTTTAGTGCATATATGGAGTGTGCCTGCCGAGTATCTATTCAGACGATATCAAATCGTCCGAACCCGTCGTTAAGACAAAACCTGTACTTTCCTTGTCGGTGCTTATGCACCGACTTTTTTTTATAGGTATTGCCTATTTTTTATATCCGACTAAATTAGTCAACTAAATACTTGACTAAAAGTAATGGATATATACAATAATCACATTATCAAAAGAGGGCGTATCTATGAAATTAACATCAAAAGGACGTTATGCTGTTACAGCAATGCTTGATGTTGCACTTCATTCAAGCCATGGCCCAGTTTCATTAGCTGAAATTTCGGAGCGACAGGAAATCTCACTATCTTATTTAGAGCAATTATTTGCTCGTTTAAGAAAAAATGGTTTAGTAACCAGTGTTAGAGGCCCTGGTGGTGGTTATGTGCTTGGGCGAGGAATGCATGAGATTGCGATTAGTGCAATCGTTAAAGCCGTTGATGAGTCGGTAACGGCGACTAAATGTCACGGTGAAGAAGGGTGTCAAGGGGGCGTTAAATGCTTAACTCACACTCTGTGGAATGATCTAAGTGAACGAATAGATAGCTTCCTGACCAATATTACACTAAGTGAGCTAGTGAAAAACAAAGATGTTCAGGCTGTTGCAGATAGGCAAAGTAGTCTAATTCGAATCAATCATCTTAACTAATAAAGAATATAATATTTATTATTGGAGCAATAAATGAAACTTCCAATTTATATGGACTATGCGGCAACCACGCCAGTAGATCCAAGAGTTGCAGAAAAAATGATGCAATTTTTAACGCTTGACGGCATATTTGGTAACCCAGCTTCTCGTTCACACCGTTTTGGCTGGCAGGCTGAAGAGGCTGTTGATATTGCACGTAATCAAATTGCAGATTTAATCGGTGCTGACGCGCGTGAGATTGTCTTTACCTCTGGTGCGACCGAAGCTGATAATTTGGCGATTAAAGGTGCTGCACACTTTTATCAGTCAAAGGGCAAACATATCATTACTTGCAAAACAGAACATAAAGCGGTGCTTGATACTTGTCGCCAGCTTGAACGTGAAGGTTTTGAGGTCACCTATTTAGCACCAGAATCAGACGGGATTATTGATTTAGCTAAACTTGAGCAAGCGATGCGTGATGATACGGTGGTGGTCTCAATTATGCACGTCAATAACGAAACCGGTGTTATTCAAGATATTGAGAAAATTGGTGAAATGTGCCGCAAAAAAGGCATTATTTTCCATGTTGATGCAACCCAAAGTGTGGGTAAATTGCCAATCGATTTAAGTAAAATCAAAGTTGACCTAATGTCATTTTCGAGCCATAAATTATATGGACCAAAAGGCATCGGCGGGTTATATGTCAGACGTAAACCCCGAATTCGTATTGAAGCCCAAATGCACGGTGGTGGTCATGAACGTGGTATGCGTTCAGGGACGTTAGCGGTGCATCAAATTGCAGGCATGGGTGAAGCTTATCACATTGCTAAAGAAGAAATGGCAACTGAAATGGCGCGTCTACAGAAGTTAAAAGAACGACTATGGAATGGCTTGAAAGATATTGATGAAGTATACCTAAATGGTTCACTTGAGCATGGTGTACAAAATATTTTAAATGTCAGCTTTGCGTATGTTGAAGGCGAATCATTAATGATGGCATTAAAAGACTTAGCCGTATCATCTGGTTCTGCGTGTACATCAGCGAGCCTTGAACCTTCATATGTACTGCGAGCTTTAGGCCTCAATGATGAATTAGCACATAGCTCGATTCGTTTTTCATTTGGCCGTTTTAGTACAGAAGAAGAAGTGGATTATGTGATTAAACTGCTTCATGATTGCATTGGGCGTTTACGTGAACTTTCACCATTGTGGGAAATGTTCAAAGATGGTGTTGATTTATCACAAATTCAGTGGTCAGCACACTAATCACCAACAACGAGGAAAATATTATGGCTTATAGTGATAAAGTTGTCGATCATTACGAAAATCCTCGTAATGTGGGTTCATTTGATAAAAACGATCCAAATGTCGGTAGTGGTATGGTTGGCGCGCCAGCGTGTGGTGACGTCATGCGTTTACAAATTAAAGTTAATGATAAGGGTATCATTGAAGACGCAAAATTTAAAACCTATGGATGCGGTAGCGCTATAGCGTCAAGTTCGCTAGTCACTGAGTGGATTAAAGGTAAATCGCTTGATGAAGCGGGAGCCATTAAAAATACGGACATTGCAGAAGAATTAGCACTGCCTCCTGTAAAAATTCACTGTTCAATTCTAGCAGAAGATGCTATAAAAGCGGCCATTGACGACTATAAGAGCAAGAAAAAATAAATCGATATCGTTATTAGTAGATAAAGATAAGGATTAAATATGTCTATTACATTAACAGATAATGCCGCCATTCGTGTTCAATCATTCTTAGCTAACCGCGGTAAAGGGGTTGGCTTAAGATTGGGTGTGAAAACATCAGGTTGTTCTGGTATGGCCTATGTACTTGAATTTGCAGATGGTATCAATGATGATGATAGTGTATTTGAAGACAAAAACGTTAAAATCATTGTTGACAAAAAAAGCTTAGTATATATCGATGGCACTGAGTTAGACTTTGTTAAAGAGGGATTGAATGAAGGATTTAAATTTAAAAATCCAAACATTCAAAACGAGTGTGGTTGTGGCGAAAGCTTTAATGTTTAATCCCTTTTTTAACTAGGTATTTAAATCATGTTTGACTCAAGTAACTATTTTGCCCTGTTTCAATTACCGGTAATTTTACCGGTTGATACGGTAAAACTCAGTGCTCACTATCAGCAATTACAGCGGCAATTTCACCCTGATAACTATGCGACGGCTAGTGATAGTGAAAAAGCGGCAATAATGCAAAAGTCAGCAACCATCAATACAGGTTACCGTACGTTAAAAGATCCAGTTAAAGCGGCAGAGTATCGTGTCAGTATGCAAGGGATTGATATTGATACAGAGCATGATACGATTCGTGATCTTGAGTTTCTTAGCGAACAATTTGAACTTCGTGAAAGGCTTGATGATATTGAATCAACACAAGACTGGGCTTTGTTAGATGTGTTTTATGCAGAAGTTATCGCGCGTAAAAAAGCGATTTATGATAATTTGCTTCACGCCATTACGCAAACGGATTGGCAAAACGCTAAAACGTTAGTTTATAAATTACGTTATTTTGCCCGATTGATTGAACATATAGAGCTGCTGCAAGAAAAGCAATTTGATTTATAATTTTTATTTATATGAAGCCGTTATAAATCATCCATTCTAAGAGAAAATTTAATGGTATTATTACAAATTAGTGAGCCAGGTCTAACTCCAGCGCCACACCAGCATCGATTAGCGGTTGGAATTGATTTAGGTACCACTAACTCACTCGTTGCGACTGTACGTAGCGGCAAAGCTGAGACGCTACCTGATACCGAAGGCCATCATTTACTTCCTTCTGTTGTCCATTATGGTAATAATCATGATGGTAATGCATTAATTACTGTCGGAAAAAACGCCAAAAAATATGCTGCGGTTGATCCACAAAACACGGTTAGTTCGATAAAACGTTTAATGGGAAGGCACTTATCAGATATTGATAATACGCAGTTTCCTTACGCATTTTTGTCTACAGAAAATGGCGTGCCAGTTCTTGATTTACCCAATAAAAAAGTCAATCCTATTCAGGTGTCTTCTGATATTTTAAATGCATTGGCTATTCGTGCAAATGAAACATTGGATGGTGAACTTGATGGAGTAGTGATTACGGTACCAGCTTATTTTGATGATGCGCAGCGCCAAGCGACGAAAGATGCAGCAAATTTAGCCGGCTTACATGTATTGCGTTTACTCAATGAACCAACTGCTGCAGCCATTGCTTATGGTTTAGATTCCGGTCATGAAGGCGTTATTGCCATCTATGATTTAGGTGGTGGTACATTTGATATTTCCATTTTACGCTTGAGTAAGGGTGTCTTTGAAGTTCTGGCAACCGGCGGTGATTCGGCATTAGGTGGTGATGACTTCGACCATCTATTAGCAAAATGGATTGCAGAGCAAGCCAATATTGATATGAATGCTGATCCTTATATACACCGTCGCTTATTTGATCTTGCTACGCAAGTTAAAATTGATTTGTCAGCACAACACAGTGTCAACGTCGATTTTGCTGATTGGCACGGTGAAGTGAGTCGTAGTCAATTTGAACAGATTATTGAACCACTTATTAATCGGACTTTACTCTCTTGTCGACGCGCTTTAAAAGATGCGGGTGTAACGACTGATGAGGTGGTTGAAGTCGTGATGGTTGGGGGCTCCACCAGAGTGCCTTGCGTACGTCATAAAGTTGAACAGTTTTTTGGACGTACGCCATTGACATCAATTGATCCTGATAAAGTTGTGGCGATTGGCGCTGCAATTCAGGCGGATATCCTGGTTGGCAATAAACCTGATTCTGATATGTTGCTGCTTGACGTGATTCCTTTATCATTAGGTATTGAAACCATGGGAGAGTTAGTGGAAAAAATCATTCCACGTAACAGCACTATCCCTTGTGCCAGAGCCCAAGAGTTTACCACTTTCAAAGATGGTCAAACGGCAATGATGATTCATGTTTTACAAGGTGAACGTGAAACCGTTGCTGATTGTCGTTCTCTGGCTCAGTTTACATTACGTGGTATTCCGCCAATGCCAGCAGGTGGTGCGCATATTCGCGTTACGTTCCAAGTGGATGCTGATGGTTTACTGAGTGTTACCGCTATGGAAAAATCAACAGGTATACAAGCAGCGATCCAAGTTAAGCCGTCGTATGGACTGACTGATAAAGAAATCGCGAATATGATTCAGGATTCATTAAGTCATGCTGAGTATGATAAATTAGCTCGACGATTGCTAGAGCAAAAAGTTGAAGCAGCCAGAGTGATTGACAGTTTGCAAGTTGCTTTAGACAAGGATTCAGATCTGCTTTCAGCGAGTGAATTAAATATCATTATGCAAGAGAAACATAAACTTGAGTTGATTGCTGAAGGACAAGATAGTATTGAAATCGAAAAACAGATCAAAATGTTGGATAATGTTACCGCGCACTTTGCGGCATTACGGATGGATCGTTCAATACGACAAGCCCTGACTGGTCATAATGTTGACGAAATTTAATTGATTAGAAAGAGAAAATTATGCCAAAAATAACATTCTTACCCAATGATTCACTTTGTCCTGAGGGTAAAACAGTGGAAGCACAGGAAGGGGAATCAATTCTCGACGTTGCGTTGCGAAATGATATTGAAATTGAGCATGCATGTGAAATGTCGTGTGCTTGTTCAACGTGTCATTGTATTGTTCGCGAAGGATTTGATTCACTTGAAGAAAGTGAAGAGCTAGAAGATGATATGCTTGATAAGGCATGGGGTGTTGAACCGCAAAGCCGTTTAAGTTGTCAGGCTAAAGTGACCAATGCTGATTTAGTGGTTGAAATTCCAAAATATAGCTTAAATCACGCGAAAGAAGATCATTAATATGCAGTAAGGCGCCCTTAAGGCGCCTTATTTGATTATCACATTTGTCTATCAATTTTATGTTCGTTTTCAACATCATCAATCAATATAAACTGTTATCGAGCTTTCTCTTAGTGATGGCTTATCGGTTTTTTCAAAAAGATACCGTATGAAATTGCGCCCATGATTAACAAGCAAGCGCCCAAGATAAATACATAACCAAAGCTTCCTGTTTTATCCAGTATAATGCCCGTCACAATTGGCGCCATTGCTGCACCTAAGAAACCACCAAAATTTTGAATAGCACCCAGTGAACCGACCTGATTACTCGGCGCGACATCAGCGGCTAATGTCCAAATTACCCCTGATGGCAATTGGGATGCGAAATAACCAACAGAGAGCAGAACAATGCTAAGGACGGTATTATCAATAAACGCAATCGGTGCAACTGACGCTGCGGCAATAATGGCTCCCCCCACAATTGGAATTTTACGCACATTGATAGGTTGTATACCTCGACGAATGGCAAAGTCAGAAATTAAGCCACCAAGCAGCACACCAATGATGCCACAAAAGAATGGGATTGATGCAATCCAACCCATTTGTTTAAGTGTAAAACCTTGTTCTTTTTCTAAATAACTTGGTAACCAGGTTAGATAAACCCAAATTGTAAACATAATGCCAAAGTTACCCAAAATCATAAACCAAGTCATTTTTTGTTTAAGTAAATCCCCCCACGATGCCTGCACTTCATTTGCTTTTGAGGTTTCGGTATCATTTTCACCTTTGATTAATTTGACTTCTTCTGGGGTTGGATTTCGATATACTTTGAGCCATACGAGCATAACAAGTAGGCCAAAAACCCCGACAATAACAAACATACCACGCCAACTCATTGTTAGCATCAGAATCGTTAATAGTGGCGGTGCAATTGCATTGGCGATTTGTGATCCGGTATTAATTATCGATACAGGTACGCCCCGTTCTTCTTTTGAGAACCACGTTTGCGTTGCTTTTAAGCCCGAAGTAAAAAATGGTGATTCGGCAACACCGAGTACAACTCTCATGGCATAAAACATTGAGTAAGTATTTAAAAAACCACAAATAATAGTGACAACTGACCATAAGCCTGATGCCCATGCAAACATCTTTTTAGGGCCAAATTTATCGACTAACCAACCCGCAGGTAAATTAGCTAATGCATATGGCCACAGAAACGCTGATAATAAAAAGCCCATTTGCGTTTGAGATAAGCCAAATTCTTGTGCGATGGTGGTATTGGCAATACTTAAATTAGATCGATCAAGATAATTTACTACAGCACCAACGACAAGCAGGATAATAAAGCCCCATCTTAGTTTTGGTTTTTGTTTAATTGTCATACTTTTCCCCTTTTTTAGACAAAAAGATTCCTGAGACATCCTAAAAGAATGTCTTTATTTTGTATTAATAAGTGTTATTGATTTTTGGCTTTATTGACCGCAGCAATAAACGTTTGCGCAGCTTTAGTGACTTTACTATAGTCATTATCTTGCCCAGCCGCTTTTGTGATATAGCTTGCAACACCGACACAGACTGCCCCAGCTGCAAACCATTCATGAACATTTTCGGGCGTTACACCACCTGTTGGCGATATAGGAGCATGGGATAATGGTGCCAAGACGGATTTAATGTAATTAGGACTAACAAATTCAGCCGGGAATAATTTCACAATATCTGCACCCGCCTCTAGCGTATTTTGAATTTCAGTTGGTGTGTATGCGCCACTTAATGTGATCGCTTGATAACGATTCGCGACTTTAATCATATCCGGATTGAGGTTTGGACTGACGAGTAGTTCAGCACCAGCTAATATTGCTGCCCTTGCTGTTTCGCCATCTAACACGGTTCCAACACCAACTAAGATACCTTTATCACGATACTTGTCAGATAAAAATTTAACAACGCCTAAAGCGTTGGGTACCGCCATTGGAATCTCAATGACCGTGATTCCGCCTGCAATAGCAGCTTCTGCCACTTTTATTGACGCTTGTTCTGTTGGTAATCTCACAATTAAAACAATACCTGAGTCAATAATTTTATTTAAGTTTTCTAATTTACGATACATACATAATCTCCAATGGTAAAACTTAAGACTTCATTTGGTAAAGTTTATTACCTGTAAAGCCTAATTTTCTTGAAATCTGAGCTGCGGTTTCTTTTACTAACTTTGCAATTAATTTTTCTTTTTCTTCCGTCATACCACTATAAAAACTCGCCACACTAAACGAGGCTACGGGTTCATTTTCATGGTTATAGATAGCTGAACTAATGCAGTACATGTCTAAATTATCTTCTCTATCATCAATCGCATAGCCCCGCTCCCTTGTTTTACGTGCATCTTCAAGTATGCTCGCAGAGTTGGTGTGTGATAGCGGTGTTTTGCTTGGATAGGGTTCATCACCTAAAATTGTCATTATTTTTTGGTCTGAATACGCGCAAAGCAATGCTTTGCCCAAACCAGTCGTATGCAAGTAACGTCTTGAACCCAATTTAGCTGTCGGTTTAATCGTTGAGTGGTTTTCTGCTTTATCGATATAAACAATTTTGCCTTTATCTTCAACGCCCAAAAATACGGTACTTCCTGTTTGACGATTTAATTCCTGTATAAATGGCCTTGCCGCATCAGCGACCCCCATATTGGTAATAACCGCACTACCTATCTCAAAAGCTAATAGGCTCAAACCGTATGTTTTTAACACAGGGTCCTTGACTTCAATCATTCCCTTATAAACTAAAGTTTGTACCAGTTCAAATGTGCTACTTTTAGGGAGTTGCATCATCTCGCAAATATTATTGAGGGTTAAATATTTATCACTACTGACAAACAAAAGTAGCAAATCAATTGTTCTTGCCGCGGATTTATTTAACTTTATAGGGTGTTCATTTCGTTTCATAACATTCGTATATGCGAATTGTGAAGTAGGTTAAAGAATTCAATTTTATTACTTTATTAAATATAACATATCATATTATCATTGCGACTACATTTTATACCATAATGTTTAATATCTAATTTAGTTCACATTAATAGTTCGCATATATGAAATTAATTTCGCATATGCGAAATGGAGCAATTTTTATGCAATCAAAATCAACAATTAAAGCCATTTTTCTTATTGGGGCAGCAGGCACAGGCAAGTCAACAGTCGGTAAGTTTTTAGCATCAAAATTTCATTACTGCTATTTGGATAAAGATATTGTTGCCAATCGGTTTACGGGGGAATTACTGATCTCTCGGGGATATGAACCAACCGCAAGAGATCAGTGCGATTATTATAAACAATCGGTGATGAAACTTGAGTATGAAACACTGCTTCATATTGCCAGTGAGAATTTACAATTAGGCAATTCAGTTATTTTAGATGCCCCATTTTTAAGCTATTTTGAAGATAAAAATTATGTATTAGATAGTATGAAAAAATTCAATTGGCATAATGTAGAACCACATATCTTAGAAGTGTTTGTTCAACCGAATATTCTGAAAGAGCGTATTATCACCCGTAATAATGAACGGGATGTGTGGAAATTAGACAATTGGGATACATTTATTGCGGGGATTAATCAAAAAAAATGTTTATGGCAGGGAATAAACCATATACGGTTTGATAATAGTTCTCCTACCATTGATGAGTCAGCACTTTTAAAACATTTTTAGGATGGTTGATGCCGCGTCATGCGGCATCATCAGTTTTAGCGTTTTTTAGCAAGCAAGGTGGCAAAGCGAAGTTTAATACGGTTGCCATGCAAATCGGTTTTATGCAATTGCCCCATATTTTCATTATATTTAATAATTTCCCAATCTTGATAATAGTTGCGTAACGCATTTTCTTTAAAGGTAAATGAAAATGGTACACTACATGGGCAGTCATCAGTGGACATTGCACTAACAATCAGATTATAGCCTTGCGGCTTTGTGATGGCTTGCATATTTTCGATAATTGCGGGAATACGTTCTGCCTGCAAAAACATCATTACAACCGTTGACATGATAAAATCATATTGACCGGCTAAATTGGCCTGATTAATGTCATACACATTTGCCGTTATGTGTTTGAGTTCGTCTTGACTGATAAACGCATTAATTTTGGCAATACTAAGTTCATTTTTATCTACCGCATCAACATCAAAACCGAGTAAATTCAGGTAAAGTGAATTGCGCCCCGAGCCGCAACCAAGATCTAATGCTTTACCAGGTTTTACAATTTGACAAGCTTCAATCACTTCAGAGTGCGTTGTGGTGAGATCATATTTTTTTGCACAATAATCTTCTTTACGGCAATAAAAACAGAGTTGGCACTCAATATCCTCAGACACGCTGACAATTTTATGCCATTGTTGAGGCTCGATAAAAGGAGGTTGATTACTGACCGAAAATTCAAACATTTCAGTGACGTCACCTTGCTCATCAAGCATGGCAAATTTTAATTCACCTTTTAAGATCGTTAATTTAGCCCAGGTGCCAACTTGAGTATTGTGCATTTCTTTAAACGCTTGTGGTAGTGTACTTGCATTCCAGATCGGTAGTGTTTTATAAGTTATTAAATGATTTATCATATTATGTCCTACTCTAATTGTGATTAATAGTTGAGTATTATAGTCAACTAATACCCCCTCGGCTATGAGTATTTCATAAATGTTTTTACACTATAATTAGCCATCATGATAAAAAAATAACGAAAATAAGCCTTCTAACGTTGAGGCTTAATGATAAGCAGGCATCTATTTATACCTGCTTACCAAGTCATATCAATGATTATCATCTAGCATACAATGTTTGCAATGCATTAACCTGCTGGGCAGGGTCGTAATCAAGTGCTTGCGTTGTCGCAAATGCGGCATTAATGGTCGTGTCATAATGAACCTTATATTGAATTGCACTACGTCTTAATATTTTAGATGCCTCAATTGCTCCACGTCCAGACGTTGTATTTAAGATATAGCTGTATTGACCATTTTTAATATGATCATGAATATTGGGTCGTCCTTCAGTCTCTTTTTTTACCACTTGGCAAGCGATTCCCGCTTGTTGTAATAAGTGTGCGGTGCCGTGGGTTGCATCAATCGTAAAACCATGTTCAATCAACCTGTTCGCGATTTCAATAACACGATGTTTATCTTGATCTCGTACCGAAATTAAGGCACAACCATGCTTTTTCATGTTAGATAAACTGCCGAGTTGTGCTTTAGCAAATGCCTCAGCAAATGTTTTACCTATTCCCATCACTTCACCTGTTGAGCGCATTTCTGGGCCGAGTATCGGATCAACACCACTAAATTTATTAAAAGGAAGTACGACTTCTTTGACACAATAGTAGCTTGGTATGATTTCTTGTGTGACGTTTTGTGCCAATAATGATTGACCAGCCATGACCCGTGCAGCAATTTTTGCTAATGGTACTCCCGTTGCTTTGGACACAAAAGGTACGGTACGCGCCGCTCGAGGATTGACTTCAATGAGATAAATATCACCTTTTTTTACCGCAAATTGTGCATTCATTAATCCCTTCACATTTAGTGCTAGTGCCAATTGTTTTGCTTGCTGACGCAGTGCACTGAGTGTGTTTGCAGATAGTGTATGGGTGGGTAATGAACAAGCTGAGTCACCGGAATGCACACCCGCTTGTTCAATATGTTCCATAATGCCGCCAATCACAACCGTGGTACCATCACTGATGACATCAATATCGACTTCGATAGCATCATCAAGAAAGTGATCTAATAATACTGGTGCGTCATTTGATTCACTTACTGCTGTGTGAAAATATCGTCTCAAATCGTTGTCATCATAGACAATTTCCATCGCACGTCCTCCTAATACATAAGAGGGTCTTACAACCAATGGATAGCCAATTTGCTCAGCCTGGGTGATGGCATTTTCTAAATCCGTGACGGTGCGATTAACCGGTTGTTTTAGGTTTAGGCTATCAACGATGTGTTGGAAGCGCTGGCGATCCTCTGCTTGATCAATTGAATCGGGGGATGTACCAATAATTGGCACGCCAGCAGCCTCAAGTGCTCTGGCTAATTTTAATGGTGTTTGCCCGCCATATTGTACAATGACACCATAAGGTTGTTCGACGCGCACAATCTCTAATACATCTTCAAGTGTAACAGGCTCGAAATATAAGCGATCAGATGTATCATAATCAGTTGATACGGTTTCAGGATTACAGTTGACCATGATGGTTTCAAAGCCATCTTCATGAAGAGCAAGTGCTGCATGTACGCAGCAATAATCAAATTCAATACCTTGCCCAATACGGTTAGGGCCGCCGCCGAGAATCATGATTTTTTGGCGATCAAATTGTGGTAAAGCTTCGCATTCATCTTCATAGGTTGAATATAAATACGCCGTGTTTGTTGCAAATTCTGCCGCGCATGTATCAACCCGTTTGTAAACAGGATATAGATTAAATTGATGTCGACGTTGACGAACTAATGTTTCATCAACGTGTAATAGTTTAGCTAGTCTGGCATCTGAAAACCCTTTGCGTTTCAAAAGTCTTAGCATTTGATAATCGAGTTTGTTTAATGATGTTTGACTCACTGAATGCTCGAGCTTGATCAGTTGTTGAATCTGCACCAAAAACCAACGATCAATATGCGTAAGATTGAAGACGTCATCCAACGTAAAGCCGGCCCTAAACGCGTCGCCAATATACCAAATGCGATCACTCCCAGCTTCTTGTAATTCGCGACGAATTTTGATGAGTTGATCATGATCAAAATAGTTTGTTACTTTCGAATCAAAGCCTGTTACCCCCACCTCAAGCCCACGTAATGCTTTTTGTAATGATTCTTGGAATGTACGCCCAATTGCCATTACTTCACCGACCGATTTCATTTGAGTGGTTAAGCGATCGTTGCATCCAGCAAATTTTTCAAAATTAAAACGTGGTATCTTCGTCACAACATAGTCGATGGAAGGTTCAAATGACGCGGGTGTTTTTCCGCCAGTAATATCATTAGCCAGTTCATCAAGGGTATAACCTACCGCCAGTTTTGCAGCTATTTTAGCAATTGGAAATCCTGTTGCTTTAGAGGCTAAAGCTGATGACCTTGATACACGAGGATTCATTTCAATAACAATTAAACGCCCCGTTTGTGGATCAACTGAAAATTGGACATTTGAGCCACCAGTTTCAACACCTATCTCACGCAGAACGGCTAATGAAGCATTACGCATGATTTGATATTCTTTATCAGTTAGGGTTTGAGCCGGTGCAACGGTAATTGAGTCACCAGTATGAATCCCCATTGGATCAAAATTTTCAATTGAGCAGACAATAATACAATTATCATTTTTATCACGCACCACTTCCATTTCGTACTCTTTCCAGCCAATCAATGATTCATCGATTAATAACTCATTCGTAGGGGAAAGATCGAGACCCCGCAAACAAATGTCTTCAAATTCTTCACGATTATAAGCAATTCCCCCCCCCGTCCCACCCATGGTAAAAGAGGGCCGAATAATGCAAGGAAACCCCACTTTATCAAGTACCTGATACGCTTCACTCAGGGTATGCGCAATGCCACTACGTGCTGTTTCAAGGCCAATCTTTTTCATGGCTTGATCAAAACGTTTGCGATCCTCCGCTTTATCAATCGCATCGGCTGTTGCACCAATCATTTCAACATTGAATTCTTTAAGAATTCCGTGTTTTTCAAGCTCCAGTGCACAATTTAAGGCGGTTTGGCCTCCCATTGTGGGTAAAATCGCATCCGGTCTTTCTTGCTCAATGATTTTGCGAATCGTTGTCCAATGAATTGGTTCAATATAGGTCGCGTCAGCCATTTCCGGGTCGGTCATAATGGTTGCTGGATTCGAGTTTACCAAAATAACGCGATACCCTTCTTCACGTAACGCTTTACATGCTTGAGCGCCAGAATAGTCAAACTCACAAGCTTGCCCAATGACTATCGGGCCGGCACCAATAATCAGAATACTTTTAATATCAGTTCGTTTTGCCATCTCAGTTATTGCTCCTGCTTGTAAATCGTTATAAGTTCAATAAAGTGATCAAATAATCGGGTCGCATCATGTGGTCCAGGGCTGGCTTCAGGGTGTCCTTGAAAACTAAATGCGGCTTTGTGTTTATGGTGAATCCCCTGTAGTGAGCCGTCGAACAGTGATATATGTGTAATCTGCAAATGATCAGGTAAGCTCTTTTCATCCACAGCAAAACCATGATTTTGTGCCGTGATCATAACTTGGTTATGGGTCAGGTCTTTTACCGGATGATTCCCGCCATGATGGCCAAATTTCATTTTAGTGGTTTTAGCATCGCATGCTAAAGCAAGCAATTGGTGACCTAAACAAATCCCAAAAAGAGGAATAGGGGTTTGCAAAAATTTTCGTATTGCCTCAATCGCATAATCACAGGGGGCGGGATCCCCAGGGCCATTAGATAAAAATATACCATCTGGATTAAGGGCTAGCACCTCATTGGCGGGTGTTTGAGCTGGGACAACCGTGACTTGGCAACCGCGATCAACGAGCATACGAAGAATATTTCGTTTTATGCCAAAATCGTAAGCAACAACATGATAAGGGAGCGCGGTGTCTAACGTGTTAGTTGGGCTGTGGTGTGTGAGTGACGCTGATCCTTGTCGCCAGTGATAGGATTGTTTGGTAGAAACAACTTTCGCTAAATCGACGCCATTAATACCATTAAAAGCATTCACAGCAGCTAAGGTAGGGACCCGCTCTTGCATCAGTTGTTCGGGAGATGTCCCAGTAATGATTGCACCATGTAATGCGCCTTTTTCTCTTAAAATGCGGGTTAGTTTACGTGTATCTATATCGGCTATTGCCACAATATTATGGCAGCTTAAGTAATGAGATAAATCATGTTCACAACGAAAATTACTGCTGATTAACGGCAAATCACGAATAATTAGTCCTTTGGCATAGATACGGGCCGATTCTTCGTCAATTTGATTTGTCCCTACATTGCCGATATGCGGATAAGTTAACGTAATAATTTGCTCGCAGTAGGAAGGGTCAGTTAATATTTCCTGATAACCTGTCATTGAGGTATTAAATACAACTTCCCCGACAGTTAAGCCGTTGGCGCCAATGGATTTTCCCCAAAATTGTGAGCCATCTTGCAGTATAAGAAGTGCATGATGATGTGACGGTTGTGGTTGCATAATATGGAATAACCTTTTTGAATAAAAAATCATTATTTATGAATTTAAATGCATTTAAATTTATATTCATAGCTTAAGTAACGATTATTTTATTATAATATTTTAAATAAATAAAATGAAATTATTAAAATTATTTTTATAATAAAGTCTAAATTTTGAGATTTATGCCAAAATTGAGGCTGTAAATGGGCTAATAAAAACTTTAGCTTGAATTTGAATAATTATTCAAATAAAATTATCGGCAATGATACGGAATTTTTAAGGAGACTGATCTTATGCACGGTTTTTATCAACGCCATTTTTTACGCTTACTCGACTTCACACCTGCTGAAATTAATCAATTAATTGAACTTTCAATCGATCTGAAAAAAGCAAAGAAGCAAGGGCGAGAACCTCAATATTTGGTTGGTAAAAATATTGCGCTCATTTTTGAAAAAGACTCAACGCGGACACGTTGTGCATTTGAAGTCGGGGCATTTGATCAGGGGGCTTGTGTGACATATTTGGGGCCAAGCGGTAGCCAAATTGGTCATAAGGAATCGATTGCCGATACTGCGCGCGTGTTAGGCCGTATGTATGATGGGATTCAATATCGGGGTTATGGACAGGAGATCGTTGAGACGTTGGCCAAATGTGCGGGTGTACCCGTTTGGAATGGTTTAACCAATGAAGCCCATCCAACTCAAATTCTTGCTGATTTTATGACCATGAAAGAGCACATTGGTACTCGTGATTTAAGTAGTGTTAAATTTGCCTATTTAGGTGATGCGCGTAATAACATGGGGAATTCGTTAATGGAAGGTGCCGCTCTTATGGGGATGGAGATTCGATTAGTCGCGCCCAAAGCCTGTCAGCCTGAAGATGGTTTAGTCAAACGATGCCAAGAGATTGCCGCCAAAACAGGTGCTAAGATTATTTTAACGGAAGATGTTGAACAGGGCGTTAGTGGGGTTGATTTTTTATATACTGATGTTTGGGTTTCAATGGGGGAACCAAAAGAAGTGTGGGATGAGCGTGTTAAATTATTAACGCCATATCAAATTAATCAAAATGTTATTAAGTTAACGAAAAACCCGCAAGTTAAATTTATGCATTGTTTACCCGCATTTCATGATATGAATACGACTGTTGGCAAACAAATGGCGGCTCAATATGGCTTAAATAATGGTTTGGAAGTCACCAATGATGTCTTTGAATCAAAACACAGTATTGTGTTTGATGAGGCTGAAAACCGCTTACATACCATTAAAGCAGTAA
Source organism: Orbus sasakiae (assembly GCF_039542345.1). Taxonomy (NCBI): domain Bacteria; kingdom Pseudomonadati; phylum Pseudomonadota; class Gammaproteobacteria; order Orbales; family Orbaceae; genus Orbus; species Orbus sasakiae. Next base: position 26,269 of record NZ_BAABHY010000015.1, on the reverse strand, counting down.
TGGTCGCAACATTAAGCAAAGACTAATTTTAGGAACGTCAAACAATATCACTTTCGTTGCCCCAAAATAAATAAATAAATCAAAGCGTGCAATGCACGCTTTGTCTATTCAATGACGATATATCATACTCATACCATTTGGTTATCCATTGCTCAATAACGATTCGTGTACGACGGTTGATCATGACGAATAATAAAAAACACCATGATTGTTCAATTTTTGCTTAACACGCTTCATTTTTGTGATATAACTACATCCCTCATTTGAATTTAATGAATCAATAATATCAATGGCAAAATCAAGCAATAACCAAAATTTTAAACAAAACCTCAAACTCACCAATCCAATCCATTTTTTATCTGTCGGATTAGGGAGTGGTATGTCACCGATAATGCCAGGTACAATGGGCTCATTGATGGCAATTCCGTTATGGTTGTTATTTAATGGATTAACTCCTGTTTTGTACTGGATCTTTATTGTTGTAGCCTTTATTTTTGGTTGTTTTATTTGTCAAAAAACCTCTGATGATACAAATACTCATGATTCAGGACATATTGTGTGGGATGAGTTTATTGGGATGTGGATAACCTTATTTTTTATCCCTCATGTGACGATTTTATGGATTGTCATTGCATTTGTGGCATTTCGACTGTTTGATATGGTTAAACCTTGGCCGATTCGTTGGTTTGATCAAAAAGTTTCGGGTGGTTTTGGGATTATGATTGATGATGTGATTGCTGCCATATTTTCATCATTGGTCGTTTATCTTTTAAGTCTATGGTGGTAAATTAATTGCCCTTGTCAGTCGGGCAATTAACGGTTTCGCTGTTTGATATGACTAATTTTTAGCGGGGAATTGCAACGAGATGAATTGATCGATCGTGTTTAGCACACTATTATCGTCATTAGTTCCAGTAATATAACGCGCGGCATGTTTGGTTTCATCAAATGCATTGCGCATGGCAAAACTAAAATCACCAGCGTGCATCAATTCTATATCATTTAGACCATCACCAAATACCATGGTTTGTGCTTTTGTGACATTAAGCAATGTTTGTAATTTTTGTACCGTGGTGCCTTTATGTACACCATACTTTGATATATCTATCCATGCGGCTTCTGATGCGACGATATAGGCTTGGTCAAAAAATTGCGCCAGCTTTTCACGCGTTTCAAAACAACGTAGTTGGGCGTCATAAACGGTTATTTTTACAAAATCTTCCGCGATTAATGATAAGTCATCAATGGTTTTAACGTTCGCATAAGACCCTTTTATTTTTTGTTGTTCACTATCAGATAAGCTGGATTTGATATAGGCACAACTTGGTGTACAGGCAATAATAATATGTTCTAATGAAACGTTTTCCAACGTATTAATAATGGCTAAACCCAATCTATTAGCAAGCAGTGATTGATAAATATATTGACCATTATGTTTAATTCGCGTTGCACTGTCTCCTAAAATCCAGAGATCTGACGCAAGCGTTGGACCAAATAGTTGTTCAACGCGTTCACACTGCTTACCAGTACAAGGTGCAAAAATAATGCCTTGTTGATCCATTTTTAATTTAACACTGCGGTATAATTCGCGATCAAAGTCACCTTGGCTATTTAAGAAAGTGCCGTCCATGTCCGTTATTATTAGTTTAATCATATTAGGATCTCATGCGTTATACATTGATAAAGTGATATAGGATAGTTTAATTCGAAATAGCCATCAACTCCCCCCAACCATTAGATTGAGGGGCCAATATTAATGAAGCGTGTCTTTGAGCTGATGTTTGCGCAAATTTTCAATATCAATTTTGTCGAAAATATAATGATTACCACAGTAATCACAATGCATATCAATATTACCATCTTCGGATAGAATGGTATCCACTTCGTTTTCGGGCAAAGTCACTAATGTATCTTCACAACGTTGTCTTGAGCAAGTACATTTAAATTCAACACATTGACCATCAAATAAGCGTACGTCTTCTTGGTGATAAAGTCGGTAAAGGACTTCATCAGCAGGTAATGCAAAAATTTCGTCTGGTTTGATAGTTTCGGCTAAAGTCGTAAGATGTTCAAATGAAGTTTGTGTATCTTCACTCGCCGGTAACACTTGTAATAATATGCCAGCAGCCATGGGCATATTTTGGTAAACACCCGTTTTTATCACTAGTTTTGTGGGTAATTGTTCTGATTGTTTGAAATAATTTTCAATACAACCGGTCAGGGTATCGGCTTCAATTCCTACTATCCCCTGATAACGCTCGCCTTTTTTCGGCGTAATTGTAATAACGATGTACCCATTACCCAACATCTCTTTTAACGTGGCATCATCTTTGATTTCACTGTTAACACGAGCGACCCCACGCATTTGTTGATGATTATTACCATTAATCACGGCTAAATTAAGGGGACCGTCACCTTGTAATTGTACCGTAATATCGCCCTCAAATTTTAAGGTTGCGGTCAACAAACTCGTTGCAACTAATAATTCACCTAATAAGTGTTGAACAGGTAAAGGATAATTATGGTTGGCTAATATGTGTTGATAAGTTTGGTTCAAATTGACCAATTCACCACGAATAGCATGATTATCAAATAAAAATCGCGATAATTTATCGTGATGAGTGGTTTGTTCTGTAGTTGTTTGGTTCATATTGACTCCTGATGAATAAATTATTCACCATATTTAAATTTTATCAAATTACGACGTTCTTTTTTATCCGGGCGGCGATCAGGATGCGGCATGGTTAAAGCACCTAATTTACGAGCTTGCGCTATCTGCTCTCGCTTTACAATACTGGCTTCATTCTCGCGATATAACATTTGTGCTTCATTTGCACTGCGTCGCTGCTGGCTTAATGCTAAAACGGTGATGGTCTTTTCATCACTGCCTTGCCGCAATTTAAGCTCAGCGCCAATTTCCACAATTTTACTGGGTTTAGTTCGTTGACCATTATAGTGAACTTTACCACCTTCAATCATTTCACGAGCAAGTGAACGTGTTTTATAAAAACGCGCAGCCCATAACCATTTATCTAATCGCATTAATTGCGCAGCATCATTCATCATGATTTCCAACTTATGTTATGCAATGAATTAACCCTTAAAGCCACCCGCTATTATGAGCGGATATACCCAATTGGATAGTTAATATAATTGGGACTGATTCTGCTAAATCAATAGCCAGTCAGTTTATTGTCTTTAATCGGGTAGCTATTACCATTCGTTTTTAATACACCGTTAAGTGATAATGGGATTAATAGACCTTGTAATTCAACAGTAAATTTATTTGTTGTGAGTGGGTTATTGATTAAATGCCATAACGCCAGTACTTGACTATCAACCGTGTGAGCATTAAGGGTTAACGATTTCAGCTGTTGAGTCGTAAATAAATGCGCCTGCCCTTCAAGAATACCTTGTTCAATCAGAGTACTGAATGTTAAAAGGTAATTTTTATCTGTTAACGTCATGCTTAAATCGGGTTTATTTAATTCAACAGTATTGAATGTAGCGTTATCTGCCTTTAATAACATACTCCCATTAATATTGACATGGTGTTGTGAGGTATTAATGTTAATATCATTACCAAAGGCTTCAAATGAACTGAGTTGAAATGGAAATTGCGGGTCTGTATCGATTAATAAGCTTGGCATCAGCATAAACTGCTTAATCACAATATGATCAGGGAATATATCTGGTAGCGTGTGTGTATCAAGGGTTTGATACCAACGAGTGGGGAGTTGATAACGAATGCCACCTGCAATCATATTATCAATGGTTAATAAGCCATTTTGCCAGCTTCCCGCCAATTTGATGTTACCTTTATTCCATAATGCAATCGCTTGTTCAAGAATGATCTTATCATCGGCATGATACCATTGTAATAACGGTTGTTCGACAAGCTCATCTTGCCAAACAATACTTTGTGCATCGAAGGATAAATCACTTTTGTCTAGTTGCCATTGACCATCATAACGGATATTTTTAGCTTCAAGATTTGCTTTCTCGATCGTTAGGTTTGGCAAGCTAACACTACTGTTGATTATCGACAATAATTGTACTGTTGTATTGGGTAAGTCTGTTATCAGGTCATTAATACGCGACACATTATCGGTTGATTGAAAATGAATATTATTTAATTTTAATTGCGCAACATCGATCTGATTGTTGGGTAAAATAACCAAATTTGCAGTGAAAAAGCCTTGGTTGATATTCCCACCAAGATTGGATAGCCGAAGTTGCTGGTTTTTTTGTATGCCTTGCACAAAGACCGATTCACTTTTAAATTGATTATAAATAGCACGCTGAATGGTAAAGTTAAATTGGGTATCTAACCGATCAGTCAAGAGCCGTGTCGACCAAGGCTTCGCACCGCCATAAATATTGCTAAGGGTTATTTCGATATTCTGAGCTGTATCAAGGTAATGCACGGAGATGTTTTTAAGTTGTAAAAATTGTACATTGAATTCAGCATTGTGCTGTAATACCTCAATCTGACCATTTTCGAGTAATAGATAATCCAAGCGATTTAGTTGTAATAGATCATTTTTAAGTAAACCAATGACGACTTTTTGGCTGGTGAGATAAGTCCTCGATTGCGCTTTATCCTGAATTTTCAGGTTTTCGAATGTGAGTTCATACGGTTTTGTAATTGAATGTGATACCCGTTCAAACGAAATCGTATACTGACTATTATAATTGGAGAGCATTAGACCCGCATAATGCGCACCCCATTGAGTTTGAACTAATAAGTAGGGCAGGATAAAGACAAACCAACTGATGGCTATCAAAACTAATAAAAGTAAACGTAGTCGTTTGAGCATAGGGTGTCTTTATTTTTCGTTATCGTGTTCCTGTTGATTATTATACTTTAAATCATTTTAGATGAAATGTGCATTTTAAATTAAGCGTATGTCTTTACAGCAAACAGAAAATAGACGCTTTTTTTACACTATAATTAGCGATTACAACAATAAAATAACGAGATTTTGAACAAGACAGAAGCAATATGTGATAACTGTAACTTTAAACAGTGTTTTACCGCTTGCCTTATCTTAAATAATCGCTAATATATTGAGTAACAGAACAGAAATAAAACTCTCCCTTTTTTAAAGGGAGTGTTTTTTTATTGCTTATGGAAAATTCAAATAATGAATTTCATTTTATTTGTAAGGAATAAATATAAAGGAGGATTGCTATGCAACAGATCCCTATGACGATTAAAGGCGCTGAACTATTACGCGCCGAACTTGAAGAATTGAAAACCGTAAAACGGCCACAAATAATAGCAGCTATTGCCGAAGCAAGAGCTCACGGTGATTTAAAAGAAAATGCAGAATATCATGCCGCACGCGAGCAGCAAGGTTTTTGTGAAGGGCGAATTCAAGAAATTGAAGGTAAACTTTCTCAAGCACAAGTGATTGATATAACAAAAATTAAAAACACCGGGCGTGTCATTTTTGGTGCAACTGTTACTGTGTTAAATTTAGATACAGATGAAGAGATCACTTATCGTATTGTTGGTGATGATGAAGCGGATTTTAAACAAAATTTAATTTCGGTAAATTCACCGATTGCACGAGGGTTGATCGGTAAGGAACAAGATGATACTGTTTCGATCAAAACGCCTGGTGGGGATGTGGAATTCGATATTTTAAATGTTGAGTATCGATAAGTGCAAAAAGCCGCAAAATGCGGCTTTTTAATTCAGTTGTTGTATTGATTAGTGTTTAGGTAGTGCGATTTTCTTTTCTTCACTTTGCTTGAATAAAGTCAAAATTGAACCGATTAATTGCACTTGAACAGCGCCAGTTTCGCGAATAATTGCGTCACAAATCAATTTCTTGGTATCACGGTCCTCCGCTGATACTTTAACTTTGATGAGTTCATGAAAAGCGAGAGCATTCTCGATTTCAGCAAGTACGCCTTCTGTTAAACCATTTGCACCAATCATAACAACAGGTTTTAGGTGATGTGCTTCACCTTTTAAGTATTGCTTTTGCTTATTAGATAAATTCATGTAATTTTATATCATTAAGGGTTGTAATTTTGCTATTCTAACCCTATATAAAGTAAAACTTCAATGAATATTCGCTTTGATAGCATAAATGTAGGATAAAAAGTGAGTAATAAAAAACGCTCAGCCAGTTCAACGCGTTGGCTAAATGAACATTTTAAGGATCGCTTTGTACAGCAAGCTCAAAAAAAAGGCTTACGTTCACGCGCATGGTTTAAACTGGAAGAGATACAAAACACCGATAAATTATTTAAACCCGGCATGACGGTGGTGGACCTTGGTGCCGCGCCAGGGGGATGGTCACAATATGTGGCATCACAAATTGGTAACAAAGGCCGTATCATTGCGTGTGATATTTTGCCAATGGATCCTATCGTTGGTGTCGATTTTTTGCAAGGTGACTTTCGTGATGAAGCGGTATTAAGTGCTTTACTTGACCGGGTTGGCGAAGATAAGGTTCAAGTGGTCATGTCTGATATGGCGCCGAATATGAGTGGCCAGCCAGCTGTCGATATTCCTCGTGCTATGTATTTAGTTGAACTTGCGTTAGAGATGTGTCGTGATGTATTAGCACCCAATGGTAGCTTTATCGTCAAAATTTTCCAAGGTGAAGGATTTGAAGAATATCTCAAATCAGTAAGAGATATGTTTAAAGTCGTCAAAATTCGTAAACCTGAAGCTTCTCGTGCTAGATCACGTGAAGTTTACATTGTAGCAACGGGGCGGAAGTAGCCAGTTGTATTTTTTTATAGTACTATTGTGCTTTATTTTAGAATGAGCATAATCCATTATTTTTGAGGGGTTTTCTTTTGAACGACATGGTAAAAAATTTGCTTATTTGGGGTATCATTGCTGTCGTCTTAATTGCTGTTTTTAATCAATTCAGTTCAATGTCAAACAGTGGGCCACAAGTAGACTATGTAACATTTAATTCTGATATTACGAGCGGTAAACTCAAAGAAGTTCATATTAATGGAAAAGAGATAACAGCTGTTACAAACAATAATAATAGTTATGTGACTTATATCCCTTATACTGATCTAAAATTAATGGATGAGTTAAATTTAAATAAAGTCCAAACATTTGGTACGCCAGAAGAAAAACCAAGTTTATTAACAACGATTTTAATCTCATGGTTTCCAATTATCTTTTTGATCGGATTTTGGATCTTTATCATGCGTCAGATGCAAGGCGGTGGTAAAGGTGGGCCAATGGCAGTGGGTAAAAGTAAAGCAAAAATGCTAACACCTGACCAAGTGAAAACCAAATTTACTGATGTGGCCGGTAGTGAAGAAGCTAAACAAGAAGTGACAGAGGTTGTCGACTTTTTGCGTGATCCGAGTAAATACCAAAAATTGGGCGGACGTATTCCTAAAGGCGTACTGATGGTTGGTCCTCCAGGTACGGGTAAAACGTTATTAGCAAAAGCCATTGCTGGTGAAGCGAATGTGCCATTTTTTAGTATGTCGGGTTCTGACTTCGTTGAAATGTTTGTGGGTGTCGGTGCGTCACGTGTCCGAGACTTATTTGATCAGGCGCGTAAACATGCACCTTGTATTATTTTCATCGATGAAATTGATGCTGTCGGCCGCAAACGTGGCGGTGGTTCGATGGGTGGACATGATGAACGCGAACAGACTTTAAACCAAATGTTGGTTGAGATGGACGGTTTTGAGACAAACAGCGGTATTATCATTATTGCTGCAACCAACCGAGCTGACATCTTAGACCCTGCATTGTTACGACCTGGTCGTTTCGACCGCCAAGTGCAGATCGGTTTACCGGATATGAAAGGTCGTGAACAAATCTTAGCGGTGCATATTCGTAAAGTACCTTTAGATAATAATGTTGATTTATCTGTGTTAGCACGTGGTACGCCTGGTTATTCTGGGGCTGATTTAGCTAACCTAGTCAATGAAGCTGCTTTGTTTGCTGCTCGTCGTAATAAGCGTCTTGTTTCGATGGATGAATTTGAAGAAGCAAAAGATAAAATTAATATGGGTACAGAGCGTCGTTCATTGACGATGACGACAGAACAACTTACCAATACCGCATACCATGAGTCTGGTCATGCCATTGTTGGTTACTTAGTTCCAGAGCATGATCCATTGCATAAAGTGACGATTATTCCTCGTGGTCGAGCATTAGGTGTGGCGTTCTTCTTACCTGAAGGTGACCAGATCAGTCAAAGCCGAACTAAGTTAGAGTCGATGATATCAACCGCTTATGCTGGACGTATCGCTGAAGGTTTAATTTACGGTGAAGATAAAATTACCTCAGGTGCGTCGAGTGATATTCGTTATGCATCGAATGTTGCACGTGCAATGGTGACAGAATGGGGCTTTTCTGAACGTTTAGCGCCGATTTATTTTGAATATGAAGAATCATCATACGGTCCAATGAAAAAAATCTCTGATGAGACAGCCCGTATTATTGATGAAGATGTTCAAGCAATTATCAAACGCAACTATGATCGCGCACACAAGTTGTTGACTGATAATATTGATATTTTACATGCCATGAAAGATGCATTATTAAAATATGAGACAATCAGTGCGAAACAAATTGCTGAGTTAATGAATCGTCAACCAGTAACACCACCAGATGGTTGGACGGAAAAAGATGAGCATGCGGCGAAAAAAACACCAGTAGAAGGTGAGCCTAAAACAGAAAAACCGGTTGATATTGCCCCAGATGACCATTCATCTGACGACAATAGCTAAACCTAGCATCATGATTAAACGCGCTTATGCGCGTTTTTTTACAACTCAATTAGATAAGAAAATATGGAAATCAAATTTAACCAACACACGATGGATCTTACCTTTCCCCATGTGATGGGGATTTTAAACATGACCCCTGATTCATTTTCAGATGGTGGGCAATACAATAACTTAGATGATGCCATGCGGCGGGTTGATCATATGGTACAATCTGGTGCAACATTTATTGATGTGGGTGGGGAATCGACTCGCCCAGGAGCTAATGAGGTTTCAGTCGAGCAAGAACTCGAGCGTGTCGTGCCCGTAGTTGAAAAGATAGCTAAATATTTTGATGTTTGGATTTCAGTCGATACATCAAAACCACAGGTGATGCTTGAGTCAGCGAAGGCAGGAGCTCATTTAATCAATGATATTCGAGCATTAACATTACCCGGTGCTTTAGACGCTGCACAACAAACTGGTTTACCCGTTTGTTTAATGCATATGCAAGGCGATCCAAAAACCATGCAACAAGCACCTCATTATGAAGAGGATATTTACCAAACGGTGAATGATTTTTTTACTTATCATATCCAACGTTGTGTTGATGCTGGGATAGATCGCCAAAAAATTATGTTAGATCCCGGATTTGGATTTGGTAAAGCGCTTTCGCATAATTATCGACTCCTTGCAAAACTGGCTGATTTCCATCACTTTGGTTTACCACTCTTAGTTGGAATGTCACGTAAAACGATGATTGGTCAAGTATTAAACGTCCCCCCTTCTGAACGTATTATTGGCAGTATTTCTTGTGCCGTCATTGCGGCGATGCAAGGAGCACACATTATTCGTGTCCATGATGTTAAAGAAACGTTTGATGCACTGCGTGTTGTGCAAGCCACTTTAGCTGAAAAATAACATTCTGCGCATCTGCGCAGAATCAACGCATATTTTGACAGCTTATTTATCAATATATCCCCATTTAAATCTTAATATTGAGCATATTTAAATATGCTGACAAACCAATGAATTCATCACAATACTATTTAGCGTAAAACACAGATTGTACATCATTCGATAAAAATGATGGTCAAAGACGTGGGGTAAACATGGCAGCTTAGCTGACCTAGAATAAGCACAAAATATCGAAAATAGTGGTAAGAAAAGAAGGCTCAGTAAGTGATATTTTTTGATTATTATAGTAGTATGAGACACGATTAAGCATGTCGCCATAGTAAAAAAATAATAGAAGGAAACGATAAATGTCTGAACGTAAATATTTTGGTACAGATGGAATTCGTGGTCGAGTGGGTGTTTATCCGATCACACCTGATTTTGCATTAAAATTGGGATGGGCGGTAGGGCGCGTTCTGGCACAAAATGGTGTTGGTAAAGTGTTGATTGGTAAAGACACCCGTATTTCTGGTTATATGCTCGAATCCGCACTTGAAGCTGGTTTTGCATCAGCGGGTGTTGCCGCTGCGTTTACGGGCCCCATGCCAACGCCTGCTATTGCTTATTTAACTCGGACATTTCGGGCTAATGCAGGGGTTGTTATTTCTGCATCACATAATCCATTTTACGATAATGGCATTAAATTTTTCTCAACTGAAGGTAAAAAGCTTCCTGATGATATTGAATCCTTAATCGAACAAGAGCTGGAAAAACCATTAGATTGCGTAACCTCAGATAAATTAGGCCGAGCAAGTCGAATAACAGATGCTGCCGGTCGCTATATTGAATTTTGTAAGGGGACTTTTGATCATGATTTGAGTCTAGCTGGACTTAAAATTGTTGTCGATTGTGCCAATGGTGCAACATACCATATTGCCCCAAATGTATTGAAAGAGTTAGGCGCTAAAGTCATTAAAATTGGTTGTGATCCCGATGGTATGAATATCAATGAAAATTGTGGCGCAACCGATGTAAGGGCGCTTATTCAAAAAGTCCGCGATGAAAAAGCCGATGTGGGTTTTGCGCTAGACGGTGATGGTGATCGAGTGATCATGGTTGATCACAAAGGGAATGTGATTGATGGCGACCAAATTATTTACATTATCGCGCGAGAAGCGTTACGCAATGGTCAACTTAAAGGGGGCGTCGTTGGCACTCTGATGAGTAATATGGGGCTAGAAATTGCGCTAAAAGAATTGGGAATCCCATTTGTGAGAGCCAAAGTAGGTGATCGCTATGTGCTAGAGAAGCTTGTCGAAAATGATTGGAAATTTGGCGCAGAAAACTCAGGTCATGTATTGCTACTGGATAAAACCACTACGGGCGATGGGATCGTTGCAGGTTTGCAAGTCTTATCTGCGATGGTGCGTAATAAAATGAGTCTTGCTGATTTAAGCAGTGGTATGAAATTTTTACCACAAGTCTTAATTAATGTCCGTTTTGCGGGGCAGTCAGATCCACTTAATCATCTTGATGTCATTGATACAATTAAAGAAGTTGAATCATTATTAGAAGATCAAGGGCGAGTATTAATCCGTAAATCAGGTACTGAACCGTTAATCCGCGTGATGGTTGAAGGTCATGACAAAGAACGTGTTACTGAATATGCTCAGCGAATTGCTGATGCCGTTCAAAATAATTAGTTTTTAAAACAAGCCGCATTAAATAATGCGGTTTTTTTTGCCTTCATTTTAGGTCAATCACAATATCCGCAAATATTAATTTGAATGTTACCAATGAGTAACATATAATAGTGTTACTCACTGGTAACATATTTATCTTATGACGAAACACTACTCAGTCAGTCGGCAAGCGACTGAACACAAAATTTTACTTGCTGTTGCTGATATTATCGCTGAGCATGGTTTTGAAAATATTGGTGTTAATATGATTGCAGAACGCGCTGGCATTGCGAAGGTATTAATTTATCGATATTTTGGTTCGCTTGAACAATTAATTGCCCATTATATTTTTAAGCGAGATTATTGGACCAGTATCAATGTATCCGCCTCCCAGATTGATAACCTTCGTAGTTTCCTAAAAAATTTGTTTGCTCAGCAAATAAATCAATTACGCGATGACATCATATTAAAAAGGCTGACTCGTTGGGAACTCTCCACCCATAATCAGACTATGATGCAGATAAGGCAAAAAAGAGAGAAAAACGGTTGTGACCTTGTTGAATTAGTTAGCCAATTAACACAAACCACCAGTCATGACGTTGCAGCTTTAGCAACGATATTGTCCTCGTCAATTAGTTATTTAGTTATGATATCTGAGGTTAGCCCTTGTTATAACGGTATACAATTACAAACAGATGAAGGTTGGCTACAAATCAAACATGGAATTGATATGATTATTGATCTTTGGTTGGATCATTTAAAAGACATTAACTAAACATTTGGGGTAATGATGCATTATCAATATGATTATTATGATATTGTCGAACAAGCACTAAGAGCACCCTCTGGTCATAATTCTCAGCCATGGTTGGTGAAAATTACGCCTAATCAGATCATGATAACGGCTGATTATTCGCGATCATTAACTGTGGTTGATCCTCTGCATCGTGAGCTTTTTATCAGTTTAGGCTGCCTTGCTGAAAATATTTGTATCGTAGCATCAACCAAACATTATCAAACCCAAGTAGAGCTTAATGATAAGGGGCAAATTATGATTCATTTGACCCGATCGCCTCAATTACCAGTTGATCCACTGGCTAATTATGTTATAAAGCAGCAGAGCAATCGTAGCCTATATCATGGTGGAAATATCACAAGGCAGCAACGAACGGTATTAACAACCATGCCTTTATATCCAAATATAGATTGTCATCTGTACCCTCGTGATACAGAACAGTTTAATCTCATTCGTGAATTGATTTTGGCAGGTAACACACTACAGATGGCGGATAAACGTTTCATTACGGAGCTAAAACAATGGATGCGTTTGAATAAAAAACATGCACAGACCACAAACGATGGTTTAAGTTATGCTATTTTAGGTGCGCCTAATTTACCCTTGTTTATGGTGAAACCGATTATGGCTTGTTTTTTAAAGGCAAGTATACAAAATAGGCAAGATGATCAAAAAATAAAGTCTTCTTCGGATTTTATGTTATTAACAACGCAACAGAATACAAAAAAAGAGTGGATCAATGTCGGTCGCTCATTGCAACGTTTATTACTGGCGTGTACTGCTAATCAAATCAGTTATGCGTTTATGAATCAACCGATTGAAGTTAATAAATTGTGCATTGAAATGCAACAAAGACTTCATTTGACTACGTTACCAAGCATCGTGCTACGTTTGGGGTTGGCTAATGTACAACCTTATTCTCGGCGAAAACCACTACAAGCGTGTCTCATGAGCGATTGACACCAGCTCAATTATTCATTGCATTTTGGCGTTTGCTTATTACAACACTTTACGTTATTGTAATGCCAAATCAATTTTACTGATGATGTTATGGTGCTAAAAAATATCGCAATTCTGGGATCAACCGGATCAATCGGGTGCAGTACATTAGCGGTTATCCGCCACAATCCGACTTTGTATCAAGCTTATGTTCTAACCGGTGGTAAAAATGTTACCAAGATGGTGGAACAGTGCCTTGAGTTTAAGCCTAAATATGTTGCGATGGCTGATGGCGATGCCGCTAAGTTAGTACGACAATACCTACGCGAGCACAATTTAGATATTGATGTGTTATCTGGCGAACAGGCCATTTGTGATTTAGCCCAGTTGCCAGAAGTTGAACAGGTTATGGCATCGATTGTGGGGGCGGCTGGTTTACGCTCTACATTGGCGGCGATAGAAAAAGGCAAACGAATCTTGTTAGCCAATAAAGAATCGCTTGTCACATGTGGTCATCTGTTTATGCAAGCGGTAAAAAAACATCATGCGGAGTTGTTGCCCGTTGATAGTGAACATAATGCGATATTCCAGAGCTTACCGACCGCTGTACAACATAATTTAGGCTTTGCATCGTTAGCCGAACATGGTATCAGTAAAATAGTCTTAACAGGATCGGGTGGTCCGTTTCGTGATACGGAGATTGCTCAGTTAAAACATGTGACACCTGAGCAAGCTGTTGCTCATCCAAATTGGTCTATGGGCCGTAAAATTTCGGTTGATTCAGCAACAATGATGAATAAAGGACTGGAATATATTGAAGCGCGTTGGTTATTTAATGCCAGTCAAGATGAGATGGAAATCATTGTTCACCCACAATCAATTATTCACTCTATGGTACGTTATATCGATGGTAGCGTTATTGCTGAATTAGGTCATCCTGATATGTGTACGCCAATCGCTTATGCGATGTCATATCCACTGCGTATTCATGCGGGCGTTCCTCCGCTTGATTTTATGCAATTGTCGAGCTTAACATTTAAGCAACCTGATTTTAATCGTTATCCCTGCCTTAAATTGGCCATCGATGCTTATCAATCGGGGCAAGCTGCCACAACTAGCCTAAATGCGGCTAATGAAGTGGCTGTGGCGGCATTTTTAAATCGTCAAATTGGCTTTATGGATATTGCGGTCATGGTCGAAAGTGTTCTAAATCAATTAACATTAGCAGAACCAACATCGATTGATGATGTCTTTGAAATTGATCGTTGGGCAAGAGAATTAAGCACCAAATTGTTGTCTTGATTGAGTGGTATAAACGAACGTTTTATAGCATAATTAGTGATTATGCTAAAAAAATAACGAAAATAAATATTTTATTACCATTTCATTTGCGGGTAATAGGTTGCACTTAATGTGACGATGGTTGGCATGTCAATCATTGTTACCCGACTATCTAACAACGGATATAATCCCCTCGCCATCACATCATTGTCTAATACATAACAGTGCTGTGTTTTTGCTAAAATAGCATCGAGCTGTAGATGATTTTTGAGGGCTAATGTTACGCCATTTTGCCAAAATACCACTGCATCATCGCTATTAATGCGTTCAATATCAATGGTTGAATTTGAAATAGTATGTAGCATCTCTATGTTCAATGTTGTTAAACGTTTCCTTAATAGCCGTTATTCTTCTATAATAATGCTTAAGAGTCCAGCAAAGAATAACTAAAATGACAGAGAGAATTGAACTAAAGTCGGAAGACGACACCATCGCACTGGGGTATACCCTAGCGCACCATTGCCTAAACTATTTAAATCAGCATGATGATACTATTATCATCTATCTCGAAGGCGAGCTAGGTGCAGGTAAAACTACATTCAGCCGTGGATTTTTACGTGCACTAGGGCACTTGGGAAATGTCAAAAGTCCAACTTACACTTTAGTTGAGCCTTATGAGTTTGAAACGTTTTCGGTTTATCATTTTGATCTTTATCGATTGGCTGATTCGGAAGAGCTCGAATTTATGGGAATTCGAGATTATTTAGCAAAACGTTGTATCTGTTTGGTCGAATGGCCACAAAAAGCGGGGGATGTTCTACCGCAACCAGATATTAAAATTGAATTGTTATACAAGCAGTTAGAAAGGGAAGCAATTATTCACCCTTTATCAGAAAAGGGGATAACCATACAACGCGGTTAAGCATAATAAAAATAATTTAATCGCCTTAAAATTAGTAAGAATGGATGATATGAAAAAAATAATACCTATAATTTCACTATTTTTAGTCGCATTATTAACGTGTAGCCAAGCTTATGCAAAAGTAGTCATTGCAATTGATGCTGGGCATGGCGGTAAAGATTCGGGAGCCGTTGGTCAGCAGAAGCTATATGAAAAAACGGTGACTTTATCAATTGCTAAAAAATTGATGGTTCTCATCAATAAAGATCCTCAACTAAAAGCCGTATTAACACGTTCAAATGACAGTTATATTTCGGTTTTTCAGCGTTCAGAGATTGCACGAAAGCAAAAAGCGGATCTGTTGATTTCAATTCATGCTGATGCCGCGCCGAATCGAAGTGCAAAGGGCGCGTCAATTTGGGTGCTATCAACCAAACGCGCTGATACAGAATTAGGTCGTTGGATTGAACAACATGAAAAACAATCTGAATTATTGGGTGGCGCAGGCGATGTTTTATCTGAAGGCGATAATCCATTTTTAAGTCAGGCTATTCTCGATTTGCAGTTCTCTAACTCACAGCGTGTGGGTTATGGATTAGCAAGTGATGTTTTAAAAGAGATGGCAAAAGTGGTAACATTACATAAACGTGTACCTGAACATGCCAGTCTTGGCGTTCTAAGGTCGCCAGATATTCCGTCTATTTTAGTGGAGGTGGGCTTTATTTCGAATTTAAGTGAAGAAAAACTCTTAAGAAGTGATGCGCATCAAAACAAAATTGCTCAGGCAATTTATAAAGGCTTGAAAAATTATATTAAGAATAATCCAATTAATAAGGAAAAACATTAATGGCGATCCACATTCTTCCACCCCAGTTGGCAAACCAAATTGCAGCCGGTGAAGTGGTTGAAAGGCCTGCTTCAATTATTAAAGAACTCGTTGAGAATAGTATTGATGCAGGGGCTCGTCGTATTGATATTGATATCGAGCAAGGTGGCTGTAAGCTAATCCGGATACGCGATGATGGTAGTGGTATCCATAAAGAGGAGTTAGCTTTAGCTCTAGCGCGTCATGCAACCAGTAAAATTAGTACGCTCGATGACTTAGAAGCCATCATCAGCTTAGGGTTTCGTGGTGAAGCCCTAGCCAGTATTAGTTCAGTATCTCGCTTAACGCTGACTTCAAAACCCGCTGAGCAAGCTGAGGCATGGCAAGTCTATGCTGAAGGCCGTGATATGTCACCGGTGATCAAACCCGCTTCACACCCCGCGGGTACAACCGTTGAAGTTTTGGATATTTTTTATAATACGCCGGCCCGACGACGTTTTTTGAAAACAGAAAAAACGGAGTTTTCTCATATTGATGAGGTTGTCCGCCGAATTGCATTGGCATACCCAAATGTTGCTTTTAATTTGCAACATAATGGCAAATTAGTTAAACAATATCGAGCTGCTGACACTGAGCAAATGATAGAAAAACGGGTTGCATCGATTTGTGGTATAAATTTTATGCAAAAAGCGATCAAGTTATCATGGCAACATGATGATTTGTCGATTCATGGTTGGGTGGCGCCAAATGCATTACAAGAACAGCTTCAATATTTTTATGTGAATGGCCGAGTGGTCAAAGACCGGTTACTGAACCATGCGTTAAAACAAGCCTTTTTAGAAACGTGTAAGTCGTCAGTTTATTCGACAGACGAGACTTTAAGTTATGTCATCTATTTAGACCTCGATCCACATCAAGTCGATGTTAATGTGCATCCTGCAAAACATGAAGTTCGTTTTCATGAAGCAAGGCTAGTCCATGATTTCGTTTATCAAGCCATGATAATGGCATTAAATACACAAAAAAATCAGGCTCTACCCCAAAACGATAGCCGTGACTCATTGAATCAGCATGATATTCAGTTAAAACCGAATCGAGCGGCAGCAGGGCAAAATATTTTTCATTCCCCTCCTTCTGTCGATTCGGCCATTAGTCAACAACACAAAGGTGGAGTTGATCATACTATGCTGCCACCAAAGAAAATGTCACACCGTGATGTTAATCACGTGTATAGTCAATTAGTGCAACCTGTTGATACGCGTCATGCAAATGAAGAAAGGGTCTCTCCACAACAGCAAGCCGTGATTGAATCGCTTTTCCCTAAACGTAATGAACCGCTTGCTCAGCATAAATCAGAGCTTGCTTCTGCGGCAATATTAGGTAGGGTGTTAAGCATTATTGATAATGAATATTTATTATTGGAAAAGTCGCAGCATCAGCCAAATCGTGTTCAATTGAATTTACTCTCATTGAAAAATGCACAGTTAGCGCTATTTAAAGCAAAAATTATGGCAAATAGTGATGATTTAACGATTGAGCGCTTGTTGATTCCATTATCTTTGCTACTCAATAAACAAGAACAACAAATCCTCAGTAAAGCACAAGCAACGTTGGCGACGTTTAATTTTGAATTTAGTATCGATAAGTCAAAGCTGCAACTTAATGGTGTACCCAAATTAATGAGAAAAGCCAATTGGCAACATCTATTGCCTAAATTAATTGGTTTTTTATCATTGTACCCTGCTGAAACTGAGTTATCGTCACGCATTGAACAGTGGCTTGCAAAACAATACATTGCTTCTCATCACCAAGAGATCATTTGGAATATACCGCAAGCGATTTCATTATTAACCGAGCTAGAACAGCTTAATGAACAAGAAATAAATATGTCGGATATCATTAAACCGATTGATTTATCTCTCGTAATATCTCAGTTTAAGTCAAAATGAATATGCACAAACCGTCTATTTTTACCCTTATGGGGCCGACAGCATCAGGAAAAACGGCACTTGCTATGGCTTTAAGTGACCGTTATCCTATTGATATTATCAGCGTTGATTCGGCTTTAATCTATCGTGGAATGGATATTGGTACTGCTAAACCTACGGAGCAAGAGCTTACCGATTATCCTCACAAGTTGGTTGATATTAAAGATCCTGCTGAAAGTTATTCAGCGGCTGACTTTCGACATGATGCTATCCTACAAATCGAGCAATCCCTTAAACAGCAAAGAATTCCATTATTAGTGGGTGGTACAATGCTGTATTTCAAGGCTTTACTTGAGGGATTATCGCCTTTGCCCCCTGCTGATGATGAGATTCGTCAGCAGATTGAACAAAAAGCAAATGCATTTGGTTGGCAAGCTATCCATGATGAATTAGCCAAAGTTGATCCTGTATCGGCTGCGCGTATTCACCCCAATGATCCGCAACGTTTAAACCGTGCATTGGAAGTGTATATGATCACAGGTCGTTCTATGACTGAGTTGACGTTAAACAAAGGTGATGCACTGGATTATCAAGTTGTTCAATTTGCCATGGCATGTCAAGATCGTGACCTATTGCATCATAGAATAGAGCACCGTTTTGTTAAAATGTTGGAACTCGGTTTTGAAAATGAAGTCACATTGCTCATGAAGCGAGGTGATTTACACCTTAACTTACCGTCGATGCGCTGTGTTGGCTATCGCCAGATGTGGGAATATTTGGCTGGTGAAATAAGCTATGACGAGATGGTTTTTAAGGGAATTTGTGCGACCCGACAGCTTGCTAAACGACAAATTACTTGGTTAAGAGGGTGGAAACATCCTTTACATTGGGTAACGCCTGAAGATATCCAATATTTTCGATCTTTCTTAGAAAGTGAATCTTTTTGACGGTACATCTTCGTACCGTATTGAAAACCTACACATTATAAATAGCCTGCCACGATCAATTTAATTTATTTAATAGTTAAAAGCTATGGTAATGGGTGAAATTGATCGAATTAAACAATTTGAATCCATGCACATTGTTCGTTACTCTGCCCTGTGTTGATTTTATCAACGTCAAAAAAACCAAAATTATAAAAAAATAGCCATATGATGAAAGGAAAAATGCAATGAGTACTTTTAAAATGGAGATAACTCAAACTCGTCTCTCAGCAAAAATAATGGACAGTCGTATTGCGTATCTATCAATGTTAGTGTTGCTTTTGTTGGGTACGTTTAGGCATGCTAACGCAGTGATTTCAGCGACAACCGCCTATGTGATTTATGGAAATAAGCCAGGATTAACATTTAATGATGGTATCTCGATGGCTAGTGAACTCGATGAATTATTAAGTTTTACTATGCCTGATGGCACAGGTGGCACGGTTAAAATATTGCCGAATCAGCAAAGCGTGGTACATGCCAAAACTACGTGGACATTTGAGCAGTTTGTGGCTAATGTCCCCGCAGATGGGAATGCTAAAACCTTACCCATGAGTTATTATTATGATAGCGATGGGGATCTGCCACATCCAATCAATCCGGTTCAAGGGAATTTAACAGCGACTTGGAGTTATAATGATAATGGCACAACAAAAGTGCTTTCAGCCAGTGATCTCTCTGGGACTTTTCAATCATGTAAAGCGCCTTATACCCTGACAATTAAAGCGAGTGATGTGAAAGCACAGTCACGGTATGGGATACCTGCTGAAAACAATTATACGGATACGACTTATCGCTATACGGTGAATGTTGCTGATTATAAGTATTGTTATGCTAAACCTAACCAATTACTATTGGTGCCACAAAATACTTGGTATGATGCCGATGGCGGTGGTTATCGTTGGAATACCGGCAATCCAACACGAACGACGACATTTGGTGGTGGCTATTATAGTAGTCAGTTTGATCCTGTAAATGGGTTTAATGTGTCAATGTCACCCAAATTCCCAACCACAGGATTTGCTAAGGCAAAGTTTCAATTAGCGATGAGTAATGCACAAACGGATTACACTTATCAAGCGTTAGAAAACAATGCGACAAGTACTAACATTGCTGTTGATATTAATGGCTTTGTAACCATGAATAATAAACCCGCTAATACGGTAACAATTAGAGCGACTCCTATTTATCCAGGGTATCCTGCCATTGACTATGCTTTTACTGTCAACACTTGGGCTGTGCCGTTAACCCCTAAAACAACATATTCAACCACATTATGTGGTGGGGTGGCCAACCAGCTTATTCGTTCCGAGCTAACCAATTCACCAATGAATAATATGCCATTGAATTGGTCAACAAAGCTCAATACTTATACTCGTGGTCTTGGTGGGGTTTTTAGTGAATGGGGAATGGTTAAAAATAATTACCCAGATTCGGCATGGCAACATGAACATTATTGGACTGCGGATGTGCATAGCACAGGAAAATCACAGTATTCAGTAGGATCGGGCGGCGGAGATGTTATCCCTTATCCATTAACGAATACCTATCCGATTGCTTGTCGGGGCTAATTCTGAACATTTTCTTGATATAAAGTATCCAGAGTACTTAAAAAATATACTGTAGATACGAATGGGATTCAATCTGATTAGAAAATATACCGGATAGTTTTTTATATTGCCTTAAATAAGATAAATTTTAATTATTTCTGCGATAATTACACGCCAACTGTTTAAGATTCTAGATTTTTATGATAATTTGGATCGTGTTAAAGTTTATTATTGAGAGAATAAAAAGCTTTATACTCTTTTATTTTGGTTTTCATAGTTATAAAAAGGATAATTACATGTCAAAAGGGCAATCACTACAAGATCCTTATTTAAATATTTTACGCCGTGAACATATCCCGGTCTCAATTTATTTAGTTAATGGAATAAAATTACAAGGACAAATCGAGTCATTTGACCAATTTGTTATTTTGTTAAAGAATACAGTAAGTCAAATGGTATACAAACATGCAATTTCGACTGTTGTTCCAGCCCGAGCTATATCAGGTTCATTTTCACAATCTGATGAAGAAAGTGAAAACTCAAACTAATACATCCCCATATTAATTATGGAGAATAGGATTGTTTGAGCGATATAAGGGTGGAGAAAAAGCCTTACTTGTACATGTTTTTTTCCCGCAAGAAAGTGATATCGAGGATTTAAAAGAGTTTGAAGTGTTGGTTTCTTCGGCTCAAATAGAAATTCTCGATATTGTTACGACCTCAAGAAAAGTCCCCAGTGCAAAATATTTTATTGGTGAAGGGAAAGCGTTAGAGCTTGCCGAACTGGTTAAGTTGAATGAAGCATCGGTCATTTTGATCAATCATTCATTATCACCCACTCAAGAACGAAATCTCGAAAAGCTATGTGAATGTCGTGTTGTCGATCGAACGGGGCTTATTTTAGATATTTTTGCTCAACGGGCGCGGACTCATGAGGGGAAATTGCAAGTTGAACTAGCTCAGCTACAATATATCTCAACGCGTTTGGTGCGTGGATGGACTCACCTTGAACGACAAAAAGGCGGGATTGGACTGAGAGGGCCTGGTGAAACGCAGCTCGAAACCGATAGGCGGCTTATTCGTCATCGTATTCAAGTGATTTTGTCACGGCTTAATAAAGTTGAAAAACAGCGTGAACAAAATCGTCAATCACGATTGAAAGCAGATTTATCCACAATTTCATTAGTAGGTTATACAAATGCAGGTAAATCTACCTTATTTAATGCGATAACCGATGCTAATGTTTATGCAGCCGATCAACTTTTTGCAACATTAGATCCGACATTACGACGTATTTTTGTTGATGATGTGGGTGAAGTTGTACTTGCTGATACGGTCGGTTTTATTCGCCACTTACCCCATGACCTTGTTGCGGCGTTTAAAGCAACCTTACTAGAAACCAAAGAAGCATCATTATTGTTACATGTAATTGATGCTTCAGATCCTAATTTATTGGACAATGTTAATGCGGTTGATGATGTATTATGTGAAATTGATGCACATGAGATCCCGACATTGTTAGTCATGAATAAAATCGATTTATTAGACGACAAGCCACCAACGATTGATCGCGATGAAAACGGCGTACCATTTCGTGTTTGGCTTTCTGCTCAAAATAAGGTAGGATTAGATTTTTTATTTCTGGCCTTAAAAGAACGGCTAGGGAAACAGATTAAAACGTGTTCACTACATATTCCACCTTATTTAAGTCGGTTACGTAGTCGTTTTTATCAATTAAAAACAGTCCAGCAAGAAATAATTAATGATGATGGTAGTTTTAATTTAGATATTAGAATACCATTAGTCGAATGGAATCGATTATGTAAACAAGAGCCTGATTTGCTATACTTAATCAGCAGTAACCAATTAGTTAAATGATAGATAATTGTTAGATGGAGCATATAAAATATGGCGTGGAATCAGCCCGGAAATAACGGACAAAATAATGATCCATGGGGAAATGGCAATCAGAAAAAACCAGGCAACTCATCAGGAAGTTTTTTTGATAAAGTTAACGATATCCTGAAGAAAGGCTCTTCTGGAAACGGTGGTGGTGCCGGTAAGGCGAAATTGCCTATCAATTTCCCAGTGATTATTGGTGGGATATTATTAGTTATTATTGTTATTTGGGCTATTAGTGGATTTTACACTATCAACCAAAGCCAAAGAGGTGTTATCACACGCTTTGGTCAGGTTCAACAAGAGATCGTACAGCCGGGTTTAAACTGGAAACCGTCATTGATCGACCAAGTTTATATTGTTGATACGCAAGGTACACGTAACTTTAACGTACAAGGTTTTATGATCACAGCAGGTGAAAACTTAGTGTTTGTTGAGATGAACGTGCAGTATCGCGTTAGCAATCCAATCAAGTATCTATTTAATGTGACTAACGTGGAAGATAGCTTGCGACAAGCTGCGGATAGTGCATTAAGAACGGAAGTTGGTAGTTCAAACATGGATGCTATTTTGACAGATGGTCGAGCGGTTTTAGAAACAAGAACAAAAGAAGAATTAGTTCATATCATTTCAAACTATGATATGGGGATCAGCATTGTTGACTTAAACTTCCAATCAGCGCGTCCACCAGAAGAAGTACAAGATGCCTATAATGATGCAATTAAAGCACGTGAAGATCGTGAACGTGAAATTAATAAAGCGGAAGCAGATAAGGTTCAGTTAGTGCAACAAGCTGAAGGTCGATCAGCTCGAATACTCGCTGATGCAAATGCCTACCGAGTCCGTATTGAACTTGAAGCTGAGGGTGATGTTGCTCGGTTTGAAAAACTGTTGCCACAATATAAATCAGCACCAGAAATTACACGTGAACGCTTATATATTGAGACAATGGAACGTATTTTATCAAATACCAATAAAATCATTGTTAATGACAAAAGTGGTAATTTGCTTGTTCTGCCTTTAGAGCAATTGTTAAAAAACAAAAGTTCAGATACAGGAACATCAACCGAACAATTTAATTTAAATAGTTCTAATGGTTATAATATGAATTTTTCAAACTCGTCGTCAACAACGACTGATAGTAATTCATCAACCTCAACAAACAGTAATACGACGCGTGGTAGCAATGGTTCAAATACCACACGTACTAATGGACGATAAGGAGATTAGACATGCGTAAATTATTAATTCCTATCGTTTTCGTATTAATTGGTGTCGGCTTTTCTTCATTATATGTGGTTGAAGAAGGATCGCGAGGCGTTGTATTAAGATTTAATAAAATTATCGGATTGTCTGAACCTGGCTTACATTTTAAAATTCCAGGTATGGATAATGTTCGCATCATTGATGCCAAAATCCAAACAACTGATAGTTCAAATAACAGTGGTAGAGAGCAAAAATTCATTACTCGTGAAAAGAAAGACTTAATTGTTGATTATTTTGTACAGTGGAAAATTACTGACTTTAATCGTTACTATGAAACGATCGCTGGCGGTAACAGTGTTGAAAATCTCTTACTTGCACGATTAAATGGTCGTTTACGAGCTGAAATTGGTAAACTAGACATTAAAGATATCATCAATGACTCAAATCTTGATACAAAATCACGAAATTCACTGATGGTCAGAGTAAAAGATGCGTTAAACGGTACTCAACAAAGTACAGCAATTATTGAAAATGTACCAATTGAAGATCTGGTTGCTGAGGCGGAAAGTGATCCTGAAAGCATCACCAGTATGCGTGCTTTTGGTGTTGAAGTCATCGATGTTCGTATTAAGCAAATTAACTTCCCGTCAGAAGTATCGGAATCAATTTATGCGCGTATGAGTGCTGAACGTGAAGTTGTTGCTCGCGATCAACGTTTCCAAGGAATTCGAGAAGCAGAAGAAACAAGAGCTGATGCAACATTAACGGCAACTAAAATTTTATCAGAAGCTGAAAAACAAGCTCGAACAATTCGTGGTGAAGGTGATGCCAATGCTGCTAAACTTTATGCTGACGCATTTAATAAAGATCGTGAATTCTTTAGTTTTATTCGAAGCTTAAAAGCTTATGAGCAAAGTTTTAAAGGAAATGATGTTATGGTTATTAGCCCGGATAGTGAGTTTTTCCGCTACATGAAGCTAAATACAGATAATAAATCCGATAAGAAATAATTGTTGCTAATATCTCATTAGCAGTAGGAAATTAATTTAAATAAAAATGAGTATGCAAAGATGAGTAATAATGTTGTTGTACTAGGAACACAATGGGGCGATGAAGGTAAAGGTAAAGTTGTTGACCTATTGACTGAAAAAGCAAAATATGTTGTCCGTTATCAAGGCGGTCACAATGCAGGTCATACACTTGTCATTAATGGTGAAAAAACAGTTTTACATCTCATTCCTTCAGGTATTCTAAGAGATAATGTTATCAGTGTGATTGGTAATGGCGTAGTACTTTGTCCAGAAGCATTAATGAAAGAGATGAAAGAGCTGGAAGATAAAGGCCTTCCTGTTCGTGAAAGATTACTTATCTCGGAAGCTTGCCCATTAATTCTGCCTTACCATGTTGCTTTAGATCAAGCGAGAGAAAAGGCTCGAGGTAGTAAAGCGATTGGTACAACAGGTCGTGGTATTGGGCCAGCTTATGAAGATAAAGTTGCGCGTCGTGGATTACGTGTTGGGGATTTACGTGATCGTGAAGCGTTTGCTGAAAAATTGAAAAATGTAATGGAATATCATAACTTTCAGTTAGTGAACTATTATAAAGCTGATGCTGTTGATTATGATAAAGTCTTAAACGACATTCTAGCAATTGCTGATATTCTTATCGCAATGATTGCAGATATTCCAACTTTACTTGAGTCAGCTCGCAAAAATGGTGAAAAAATCATGTTTGAAGGTGCTCAAGGAACATTACTTGATATCGATCATGGTACTTATCCTTATGTGACATCATCTAATACAACGGCAGGTGGTGTTGCTACCGGTTCGGGGTTTGGTCCTCGTTATGTTGGTTATGTATTAGGTATTGTTAAAGCATATTCAACGCGCGTTGGTGCAGGACCTTTCCCAACAGAATTGTTTGATGATGTTGGTGAGTACTTATGTAAGCAAGGTAATGAGTTCGGTGCAACAACAGGTCGTCGTCGTCGTACTGGTTGGCTTGATATCGTGGCGATTCGCAAAGCGGTACAACTTAACTCAGTGTCAGGGTTTTGTTTAACAAAACTGGATGTACTTGACGGATTAAAAGAAGTGAAGCTTTGTACTGGCTATAAATTATCAAACGGTGATGTGACGGATATTGCACCATCTTCAGCAGAAGAGTGGAATCTTGTTGAACCGGTTTATGAATCTATGCCGGGTTGGAGCGAAACAACATTTGGTGTTAAATCTTTTGATGCCCTTCCACAAGCAGCTAAGAACTATATTAAACGTATTGAAGAATTAACTGAGACACCAATCGATATTATTTCAACGGGTCCAGATCGCTTAGAAACCATGATTTTAAGAGATCCATTCGAAGCTTAATTTGAATTAGTTACAAGCTATATTGAACGGCATCAATTTTATTGATGCCGTTTTTGTTTTAAAAAGTGAGTAAAACCGCTTTGTAAAATACTATAAGTCATGTGTGTTACCGAATATAAGGCGTTTTTAAGTATTTGGTGGCGTGAAGTAAAGAACCGTAACATAGATAGAATTTGGCTCAAATGAGTTGTTGGAATGGTTTTTTAAGCGCAATTTGCTTAAAAAAGCAGAAGATCGGTCAAAAAATGATTAAACGCGAAAAAAATTGCAAATTAGGCTTGAAGAAAGTGAGAAGATGTC
>NZ_BAABHY010000014.1:0-47389 GCF_039542345.1 Orbus sasakiae | reverse complement strand
AAATAAAGAAAACCGCGGTCAGGGTTTTGAGCTACGCACCGATGAGTGGGGCGCGATTGCAGCCAACAAAGGGCTATACTTAACCGCCCAAACTGAGCCGAAAGCACAGGGTCAGCAGCTCGACATGCAAGGGGCTATTACCCAGCTTGAAAATGCATTATCGATTGCCAAGGCATTACAAAATGCGGCCAATAATGCTCAGGCGCATCCGGCTGATACCGATTCACAGCAGCAACTCAAAGCCGCGTTAAGTCAACTGAGTCAAGCGGGGATTTTAGCGTATGCACCAGAGGGCATTGCGTTAACCAGTGATGAGACCATTCAGCTATCATCCAGCAATACCTTAACCACCACCTCAGCGGGTAACACAGACATTAACAGTGCTAAAAACCTGACACTGGCCGCCAGTGATGCGGTGAGTGTATTTGCCCATTCACAAGGTATGAAGCTGTTTGCTAACCAAGGTAAGGTTGAGATTCAGGCACAAAATGCCGCCATGGATCTTGCCGCTAAGCAAGATATTAAAATTGATAGTGTTGATGGGTATTTTTCTATAACATCACCCACTGAAATTAAGTTAATTTGTGGTGGGTCATACATAAAAATTACACCATCAGGGATTGAGTTAGGTACCTTAGGTAATATCATCTTAAAGTGTGTGGCTATGCAAAAAATGGGAAGTGCTAATTTAGAAAACATAATGCGCGAATTTAAACAGTGTGATATGAAAACAATTAATTCAGCATTAGTAGGTGACGCCATAACCCCATTAACTTAAATGTGAGAGTTATTTAATGCTTAAAATAACACCAAACCAGTTACTTGATTATCAATATGCAATTGTTGACCAAATTCAGTTCAATGTAAATTTTTTTGAGAGTTATCCAATAGTTGAGTTGTTCCCAGATAAAAATAAAAAGCATCTTTTCCCTATTTTATTACCATTAGAAAAATTATCAAAAATTCAAAAAGAGGAACTGATTGAGATTCTTTTTTCAGAACTTGAACAGAATAATAAACCGATTGTGAGTATGTTTATTAACGCTGATAACTTGAAATTAGTAGCATTTAAAAATTATTTAGAAAAAAAATTAGTGATATCAACCAATGGACATTATTCATTATTCCGATTTTATGATCCGCGAGTTTTTACGCAATTATTATGGATGTGGTCATCTGAACAACTTAGCTACTTTTACTCTTCGATTAACTCTTGCTGTTTTTGCCTTAACAAACAATTTTATTCCTATATTAATCATGATATTAAACATAATTATAATCGAAAACAATCTAAAGTGAATCTAAACACGCTGCATCGAATTGGGCTGATTAACAGGACGCTAGATATATTAAATTTAAAAGTAGATTTGCAAGAGCATACAATAAAAAGTCAGCAAATCAATACATTAATTGAAAAGGCCCAAAGCAACTATCAAATTTATTCTGAGTGTGATCTTATTTTATTTGCAAAACACGGAATGCTGATTTCACTTAATTTTGACTTACACTCTATTTTACAAAATAGATTTAATGATAAAAAATTTTTTTCTAAAACAAATCATTATACGCAAATGTGTCGTCTTATTAGTTCGACAGAATGGCTTTCAATTTTAAATGACTTTGATATTGAAGACGAAATAATTATAAGGAAGGTAATATATGGATAGTTGTCCACGTTGTGAAAAAGGGGATGGATTACGAGTATTATTGACAAGATATACTGTTGTTAATGACAAAAAATATTGTCATACGACAAATAGCGTATCTGATGAATATAAAAATTTAACAGATGAGTTTTCAAAACAAATTGAATATGAAAAAAAATACCGTCTATTACAAACAAAAGAGATTAAAATTCAGGAATATTTAGAAAAGCTAAAACTAACAGATGAGAAAGTTTATAAGGAACTAGTTACAACATTAAAAAAAGTAGAGGATGAGGAGTATGCGGTATGGATAGAAACATCTGCATCAATACCAAAAGAAATAGAAAAAGATGCGTATGATGAATTTATCGAAATATTAAGAGAGCTTTTTAATGAGCATCGATATAGGCTACAGGTAGAACAAGTTGATGATATTAATTATGATTTATCTATAGAGTTTAGTTTGACAAACATGCTAATTACAGGTTGTAGTAAAACACTATTTTCAACAAATCAATATAAAAATATTTCAGCAGTAGGCAAACAAAAATTTGTACAAAAATTATTAAGAGCAGGGTTCTTATATGTCTACAATGAATGTGCTGGGAAACCTAGCTTTTGGGAAGCATACCAAGTAACGGATAATGGCTACTTAATTCCGTTTGATTACGATAATGATACTGATATGAATCATAGTGTTAGCAATGTTGAATCATGTTGTACTGCAGATAAAAAAATAGCTAACTCACTCGTCCTTACAATAAAAAGACCTGAAGATATGACCAATGTTTGGTTTAAATTTTCAAATACAAAATGGACAAATAGAATTAAAGAAAAGTATGCCCATAAAAAACATATAAAAAGCAATATGCAATGTTTAAATGTCCAACAGTGGCTATCGGGGCAAAGCGATCAAAATTATTATCCACTAAATAGCCATTGTTTGTTTAAAACTGTGATTGATTTTTTTCTGCCTGAATCTTTAAACGAGAACAAAAATGAAGAGGTATTCAATATTAATCAATACCTAACAAATATTAATACAAAAAGTATTAGTACTTCTTTCATTCGTAATTCAATGTATCTACATAATATAAGTTCTTCTTTACTACAATTTACTCCGAAGGCAAAACCATTGGTTCTGCTTGATAATGATAATGATAATGATAATGATAATGATGCAAATACCTATAATAATTTTAAATTGAGAAATATCGCAAAAACATTTGATTATGATTTATCAGGAAAAAGTCAAGAAGAACTTGATAGTCTCTCAATAAATGATGCTTATCTGTATGCTGGGGTAATAGTACCAATTGATGATATGGTTGGTTTGGCTGTTGATGCAAATGCATATTTAGCTGCCTCTTATTCTCTTGATAAAGAATTAATTTCAAAAGAAGAAAAAACAGCTGCAATAATACATACCTTAGAACCTATAATAAGAAAAAAAGCCCAATATGATTATGTTGAAAATAAAAGAGATGAAGCGAAAAGCCGAACCTCTTATTATCCTGAGGCAGTAAGATTTTACTATCCATCAAAAGAAGCACAAGAAGCATATTTGAATAGTCTAGAAGAGGATTTTTATGGAATATTAACTTCTTATAATACGTTAAAGGAATATGAAAATGCTACTTGGCATTCTTATTTAGAAAAGAATATTTATGTTAATAAGTATAAGAATGCATTAAATAAAATACAAAATAGAGAGAGGATAAGAAAAAGTCAGATATCTGAATTAGAAAAATTTTATTTGTCAATTCTCCAAAATAAGGCATTTCGTAACATATTCGAAATTGATTTTGATGATGAGAATCTTACTCATGGTATTCAATATACTAATACAGTAACGTCTTGTATTTATGATGCACAAATTAGTCATTTTTGTCAAAAATTTATCGAAAACGAATTAAATAATACGAATAGTTATTTATATAAAGCCATTCTTCTTAACCAATCTGTATTACATAACAAAATTAATGAAAATAAATCTAAATTAACATCACTTATTAATGCAAATAAGCAAAGTCCTGATGTAATAAAAATTTTTAGTGATCTTACTTCAATTGTCGAGCAATATGGTAAATACAAACCTGATGGTCTATATAAATCATTAAATATATTAGTTGCTCAAATATCTGGAGCACTGACATCCATTATGTTGAAAAGTGCCTCTAAATTACAAGAAGTATTAGTTGCAATAGGTATAATGTCACATCAATATTTTTATTATGCAAAAATTACAGATGAATACCAGGTATTTCATAAAAAACTCAATGAAACAGTTAATAATTTTTCTAAAAGATATACGAATAAGAGAGCTCAGGACTATCAATCTGCAGCCTTATTAAAAAGAAAAGATGAGTTTCTTAATAAGACTCTTTTCAGCCATTCAGTGGATCGCAAAGTTACAGTTGATGTTCTTCTTTTTACATCAGATATGTCGAATGCCAGTACCCATTCTAAAAATGTTGACCTAACATTGTTAGGACATCAACGTGTGCAAGAAATCAATAATTCAGCTTTCTCTACTTTTTTAACGACAATTCAATTTTTAGCATCGATTGCCGCTATAAATAAATCAATAAAAGAACTTATCTCTAAGAAAGTCAACAACAATTTAGTCAGAGATTTAATAAGTTTGGGGCTTAGTTTAGGTTCTGTTGTCTGTGCTTTTTTTGAAGGAGTAAAACCTCTTATTATTGCTTGGACGAAAACATCTAGCACTGTTACAACAAGATTTCTTGTTTCAACAAAAATTTTTAGTAAGGCTGGGAATATAATTGGTGTTTTAACAGGACTTTTTGAAATTTATTCCGGAATACAACATTATTTAGAGAGTGGTGAATTACTCGAAAGTAGTTTTATGATTTTTAATGGCATATTAACTGTGGCTATAGTATTGGTAGCTTCAAGAAATGCAATTGCTGGAATTATTCTTTTCTTGATTTCTATAATTACTACTTTAATTTATCCTTCTATATTAGACAGCGAGCTAGAAAAATGGCTAAAACGTTGTTGTTTAGGGATTAATCATGATAAAAATCCTAAATATGATGATATTGAAGAATATAAAAATTTAATAGCACATTAATGAAAACTATTAAATAAAGCTATGTGCTATATCCCTTATAAAGGGAATATAGTACTTAAATTCTTCATATTATAATGCAAATAAGCGTTTTATTGTTGTTTTTTATACTGATTAGGCTAGCTATTTTGTATTCCCATAAAAGGGATATTTTGATGTACCGCAATACTTTATAATATGAATACTATTTTAAAAACAAAACTGATGTAACATCAAAAATAAATTCAAATCGATAAATAGTAATATCGAACCATATAATGAAATTTGATTTGAAGACTTATTATGTTGCAGTCCTCAAGAAAGATTAGAAATCTTCAAAACACTCTTTAAATAGAAAGAAGATAGATAATTCATTTATTTAGTAAACTATGTATTTGTTTGTAAAATGATTTTATACATGGGAAGTTAAAAATGAAAATTTTGAGAAAATGTATAGTGAAGAACAGTTGATTGCTGTTTGGCAAAATATCACCAATACTATAAGAGTCCGCCAGCCTGTATATGAAATAGATGCTTAACCTTAAAGTAAGGTGCCTTTGGCACCTTTGTTCATTTTAAACTCGCTTAATAATAATCGACGTATTGATCCCACCAAAAGCAAAGTTATTTGTCTGAATATACTCAACATCAAGTTCTCGGCCATGACCCATTATATAATCAAGTTCACCACAGTTTGGATCGGGAGTATTAAGATTGATTGTTGGATTGAACCAACCCGAATGCATCATTTCGAGCGATAACCACGCTTCTAAAGCACCACAAGCCCCTAACGTGTGCCCAAAGTAACTTTTTAAGGATGAGATCGGCGTTTTGTTGCCATAAATGGCAGCCGTTGCATTGCTTTCAGCAATATCACCACGATCCGTCGCTGTGCCGTGTGCACTAATATAACCAATCTCGCTTGGGGGCAGATTCGCTTGTTTCAGTGCTTGTTCAATACAGATTTGCATCGTTTCTTTACGTGGCTGTGTAATATGACTGGCATCGCAATTCGTCATAAAGCCGACGATCTCACCATATATTTTTACTCCGCGCGCTTTCGCATGTTCATATTCTTCAAGGATTAAGGCTCCCGCCCCTTCCCCAATCACTAAACCATCGCGATTGTGATCAAATGGTCGCGGTGAGGTTTTAGGATGATTATTTTGTTGGCTGGTTGCAAAAAGCGTATCAAATACGGCGGCTTCTGAGGGGCATAGTTCTTCTGCGCCACCCGCCACCATGACGGTTTGCATGCCGTATTTTATCGCTTCATAAGCATAGCCAATGGCTTGACTGCCAGATGTGCATGCACTTGATGTTGGAATCACTCGCCCTTTCAAACCAAAAAAGAGCCCCGTATTTACGGCTGTGGTGTGGGGCATCATTTGGACATAGGTGGTTGCCGTAATATTATTGGTATGCTTTTCATTTAACATCGTTGCAAACGCTGCTACTGGCGCAGTGCTACCTGTCGATGAGCCAAACGCAATACCGGTTCGACCATCAGTGAGCACTGTTTCGCCAAGTAGTCCTGATTGTGTTAATGCAATCTCGGTGGCTTGGGTCGACATTAATGAGACGCGTCCCATTGAGCGAATTTTTTTGCGAGTATAGTGTGATGGTAGTTCTAAATGATCAATGGGGGCGCCCAGTTTTGTATTTAAGCCGTCATAAACTTCCCATTCCGGCATATATCTGACGGCATTTTCAAGTTGTTTGAGCCGTGATTGTATTGATTGCCAATTATCGCCAAATGCTGTAATTCCAGCCATGCCCGTTATGACTACGCGCTTACTCATACCATTCCTCCATTAATCGAGATGACTTGACGTGTCACATAACCTGCAATGTCCGACATCAAATAACTCGCAAGCCCTGCAACTTCATCAACATTTCCCATCCTTTTTAAGGGGATCATTTTCATGGCTTCTTGTAGTGCAATCGGTTCCATATCGAGAATGCCCGTATCAATCAAACCCGGCGCAATGCAGTTAACCGTAATTTTGCGTTTCGCAAGCTCCAAGGCTAAGGCTTTACTTGCACCAATTACCCCCGCTTTAGCTGCGCTATAATTAACTTGCCCACGATTACCAACAATTCCTGACACGGATGATAATACAATAATTCGTCCACCATTACGCAGTCCAATCATCGGCATGATACAAGGATGGAGGACGTTATAAAAACTATCTAAATCAGTATGAATCACATCTAACCAATCTTTTTCAGTAAGGGCTGGGAATGCACCATCACGAATAATGCCTGCATTATTGACCACGCCATAATAAGCGCCATATTGCTCAATATCTTGCTCTAATGCTGTTTGGCATTGTAAGCGATCACTTACATCAAATTGAATTAAGCGAGCGGTGCCGCCTTGTTGTTGTATCTTTTGTTGAGTGTCTAAAGCACCTTGCTGATCACTATGATAGTGGATCACAATATCAAAACCATCTTGTGCCAGTTTATAGGCTATTGCTTTACCAATGCCTTTACTTGCACCAGTGACTAAAACTGTTTTTTTCATTATCATTATTCTCCTAATCGCTTACTACCGAATAAATGTGCTAATTCCTCTTCATCAGGTTCATAGACATTTAACTTACCAGTAGCAACACAGTTTTCGTTTATTATTATTTTGCAGTCAAAATTGGCGAGTTTTGAGTCTGCAAGAACCAGTTTTGCGTGAATAAGTAATTCACTATTCGTCGGGAATGCATTCAATGACATTTTGATGGCGCGGCCACCAAGCAACATACCTAATCGAGCTGTGTGATTCGACTTAATGCCATGAAAACCATTCCATACCCCTACCGTTTGGGCCATGAGTTCGATAGCATAAAGGTTAGGTAACGTATCATCAGCGTTTAAAAATGGTGCTAATATGCTGTGCTTGCTGACATTAACACTGCATACACACGTTTCATCATCCACGAGGTGGACCTTATCAATCATGACCATCGGGGCTTCATGAGGTAAATAGTGTGTGGCTAAATCATATTTCATTTGTGTGTACCAATAATCAAAGAGGCATTATTACCACCAAAAGCAAAAGAGTTTGACATAATAATGGGCTGTTCAAGTATCATTTTTTGAGTAACCATCGCGATATCTGCTAAGTTTGGATCATAGGGCGATAGTGAAAAGTCTTGTTGAGGTAATGCAATTTTTTGACTCATGAGTATATAACTAATGGCAAGTTCTGTAGCCGCAGCAGTACCTAATGTATGACCGGTTAAGTGTTTTGTCGAACTACAAACCGCATTACTACCATGAAATACACGGTAAACGGCAGCACTCTCTGCCTGGTCATTCAGTGGCGTTGCCGTGCCATGCAGATTGATATATCCGATATCATTTGGGGTTAGCTTTGCATCTTGCAGTGCGTTGACCATGGCTTTTTCAGCACCAATACCTTGTGGATGAGGGGCCGAAATATGGTGTGCATCAGATGATTCACCTGTGCCTAAAATCGCAATATCACCGCTGGCGTCTTTAGTTAGTAAAAAGAGTGCGCCTGCTTCACCAATATTGATGCCATCGCGTGCTTGAGCGAAAGGCATACACGGTTTATCCGACATGGACTCAAGAGCCAAAAAACCATTGATTGGCATACGGCTAAAGCTATCTGCACCACCGACAATCGCTGCATCAACAAGACCAGACTCAATCAGGCGTTTACCACTTATGATTGCTCTAGCACTTGATGTACACGCGGTTGAGATTGTATAAGCAGGGCCTTTTAAGTCCAGTAATGTCGCTAAAAAAGAAGCAGGATCACCGAGTTCTTGTTGATTATAATAATAACCGTTTGGTAAAGTATTTGATTGTAATTGCTGTTTTACTGCTAAATCACCCTCGTGAATACCGGATGTGCTAGTGCCCATTATCACGGCTATTTTTTGTTTGCCAAACTGTTTTATTGCCTTTTCTACCGTGTGTTCAATTTGTAAATAGGCAGTGTAAATTAATTGGTTATTCCGGCTATTAAACTTTGCTAACTGTTTAGGGATGCAAGCTAATTGCTGACTTGCTTCTCCAAACCAAGCTCGCTTATCATGTAATAGCCAACCACTACGCTCAACTAAATGATGATGGGCATTATAATTTAACGCAAGATTATGACTGATTTCAGTTATATCTTGACCTAATGAATTAACAGCGCCGACAGCTGCGATATATGTCATGAATTTACTCCATACTTTCAATATTGATTTGATATCCAAAAATATGGTGTTCAATCAGTATGGGTTTTCTCATTTGTGATGAGGGTGGTTGAAGATAGGTGATATCTATAATTACATCGCGCTGTGGGTTAAGTAGCTTACGGTGTAATTTTTCGTCAACTAATTGCCATCCCGTCGGTAGTACGCTTTGCCATTGTTCAAGTGGGTAAATGCTTAACATGATATCAGACAGTATTTGTGACGCAGAGGGTAACTCTTTAATGAAGATATTTTGTTCTGTTTTAATGTGATTATCACGATATTCAATGTTAAATAAACGAATACCGAGCGTTGAAAGTCCGACGACATTCAATGATTGAGCATCGGCATCAACCACGGTAATGAGTGAATTTTGTTTATCATGATAATGGAACGTTAAAAGTTGTTGATCATGATAGGCCTGATTTAATCCTGCACTGGGTAAATTGATACTGATATCTTTTGTTAACCAAGCTTGTGTTGATGGTTTATTTGCACATGCAGATAACAACAGTGTGACTAAACAGATGAGCCATAGTTGATAATTTTTCATTGTTATTCCTAATTCTTGTTATGATTATTAATCTTGTACTGCTTATTTATTTTGTGATATTTGGGCTAGGGGTGCAAATAAAAATGCACTAAAAATACCGCCAACCAATACCATACCAAATCCAACAATCGCACTTGTGTGACTTAATACTAATAAACCAAATGATAATAAGGTTGTCAATGCCGCCATGGTGACAGCAAGTAGCGAGCTACTTGCTTGATTATGCTGGTTACTTAAAAACAAACTATAATCGATACCAATTCCAATCACCAAAATAAGCGCAAGCATTGAAAACAAATTGAGCGATTGATGTGTTAAACCTAAAATTGAAATGGCGCAGCCAACCGATAATAACGTTGGTAACGTGCTTTTTAACGCATTTTTAATGCCATAATGGCGATTACGATACATAAAACTTAAACAAATAACACTCACCGCAATCATTAATAAATGCGTTAAGTTCACTCGATAAGCAGTAAACATATCATTAAATTCTTGTCGGCGATCGAGCCATTGGACGCCAGATTGCCGATCACTCAGCTTTTTGAGTTCAGCTAAGTTATTAATTCGACTAATTGGAATCAGTGTTGCACTTTCGCCGTTTGGCAGTGTTAACCATAATAATTTTCGACCTTGGCTGATTACGCTTTGTTGCCATTGTGTCGGGGTGATAAATTTAAGTGACGATGGCTCAAAAGATAATGGTTCTATATTCAGTCCAAGATCTTGTAATCCTTGAATAATAGACGGTGCATATTGTTCAATTTGTTGAATATTTTGCAGTTGTTTTTGTCTTGATGGTAGGTTGATCGTTTGGTATTTGCCAAACCATCCTTGCTGCTGGGCATACTGTAATTGTGGTAAAAAATGTTCAAGGCGCTGCAATGTTTGCTCAGCAGTGTCACCATATACGACAAACCATTTTTGATCACTGGATTGATCGGTAATGGTAATAATCTGTTGTTCTTGTTGCTTAAGGGTATCAGGGAGGGCTTGTAGTTCACCAATATCATCATTAATCGTTAATCTAAACAATCCACTTACAATAAAAATACAGGCTAAACCAATCATGGTCAATTGCATGATTTTGTGTTGCCATAATGCCAGCCAAGTACTTAATAAACGCTGCCCAACATCTTCCCTGACGGGCAGTTTGTTGACAAGCAATGGATACCAACAAATGACACTTAAAAACGCACCAATTAAACCAAATACGGCAAATACCGATAACTGCTTTAAGCCAGGAAATGGTGTAAATAATAAAATTAAGTAAGCGAATAAACTGGTTAATAAAGCTATCGTTAAGGTTGATATCAATTTAAGTAAGCTCTGATAAGCGGATTCTTGATTGCCATGCCGTAAACGTTCGGTTAAATAATGCAGTGCATAGTCAATCGCAATACCGATGATACTTGTACTCATAACGAGTGTAATAATATGAATTTCACCAAATAAGGCAAGCACTGCAATTAGTCCGCATAAAATACCAATGGTGATTGAGATAATAGTCAAGACAATCGGTCTTATTGAGCGAAATACTGCATAGATGAGGATAATAATACCGAGTATCGATAACCCACCAATAGTGGATATATCACTTTTTGCCTGATTACTTGCATAATCACTATAGAACAAGACTCCGCGTTTGAGGATTTCGGTCTCTGGCCACTGTTGTTGTAACGTTTCTGCAAGTTGGTTCAAATGCGTAACAATTTGATGTGAGCTATCCATGTTAAATGATGAATTATTTAGCTCTGCATAAATCATATACCATGTCTGACCTTGATCATCTTTTGCCGTTAACCAATTATTTTTAACGGTAAGATGGCTAGTTTGGCTAAGTTGATTGAGTTGAGCTGATCGTGTAAGTAACAATGGGTCATGATTGAGTTCATTAATATTTATGCCACTAAAGGGGGAATAGATTTGACTTAAAATCCAAGGCAGTTGTTGCTGAGAATGTAAACGTTCAATTGTATTTTCATCAATTAATTGATAGCGATAATGATAAGAAAACTGTCCCCAGCGTTGTTGAAAATCAGCATCGATTAAACCATTAACTTGGCTTATAAAGGGCTGTTCTTGCAATTGGCTATACCACCATTGAACTGCGGATAAATCATGTTCATTCGCTGGTTTAATTAACCAAACGAGCTGTTTATCTAAACGATTTTGAAATCCATCAATAACTTCAGTCGGTACATCATTAACCTGAGTTTGTGGTAATAACGACAGTACACTACTATTGAGTCTACTATTGGGTATCAAATAACTTGCAAAACAACATAAGCCGA
Organism: Orbus sasakiae; assembly: GCF_039542345.1. Taxonomy (NCBI): domain Bacteria; kingdom Pseudomonadati; phylum Pseudomonadota; class Gammaproteobacteria; order Orbales; family Orbaceae; genus Orbus; species Orbus sasakiae. The sequence goes on along the minus strand of NZ_BAABHY010000014.1, from coordinate 35,615 downwards.
TCACAATGATTAACCAGCCGATCGCTGCTTTTTTTAATAGTGCCATCTTAGTCAAATAAATGTTTCTCTTCGGTAGTTAGGGCTTTTGTTTGGTGATTAAAAAACTGAATAACCGTTTTATCATTTTGCATATCATCAATCGTGATTTGTGACAGGTATTGATGTCCTGTTAGGTTAATCTGTTTAAATATTCTATCTAATGGCGTTGTTTTAGGGACTAAACGCAGATGCCATTGATTCTCTTTTTCTGATAAAGTTAGCGTAAAATTAGCATTTAATGTTGCACTATCGGCATTAAACATTGCAGCAAGAAGTGAATTAAATTGAAATAACTGAGGTTGATCTTGTGCTGTAATAACCTGGGGCGGCTGGTCGCCAATACCTTGTGACATGCGCTGGTCATTCATTTTAAGTGTTAATGCAAAAGGGGTTTTTTGTTGCCACCAAAGCCCTAGCTGTTTTGAGATAATCATTTGACCTGAAGAGTGTAACGGTTTGCTTAATCCATTAATATAGCGATCTTGCTCAAAGTTTGCCCGCACCACTGAATATTGGCTAAATTGCTGTTGGAGATCGTGTAGCGTCAGCCCATAGGCCGATAAAGATAACGCCATTAAACAGATCGTGATAAAGTAAGCTAAGTATTGTTTCATTTTAAAAGTCCAAATTGTGTGAGTAACACATTAGGTGTCACAAAACTCATTTCTTTGGTATCCGTTGATACCGCGACTTGAATCGTGTAACCAGTGGTGGTTTTTTGACCGCTTAATGCATCTTTAATTAAATATTTAATTTTAATACGATGTTCATATTCTTCGAGTTGAGCGGTAATCAGTAGTTTTTGTTCAGCAGTTGTGGTTGCGATAAATTTAACTCGCGTATCGACTATTGGCCAAGCATAACCAGATTCGAACATGGCTTGGTAGCCATAATGAAATTTTTGAAATAATGCTTCTCGGGCTTTTTCAAAGAATTTTAGATAATTACCATGCCACACGACGCCCATTGCATCCGTGTCATGAAATGAGGGCGTTAATTCAACGGTCGCACTGTAATGCAAATTATTTTTCATCATTATTCCCCTTGTTATTCGTTTTTTGGGGTTTAGTCAGCTGCCAAAAATCATAAAAATTAAACCAGTCAAGGGGTGAGATTAAGCAATAATGAGCAAGGCGATCTGCATATTTTTGAACCCAAGTACTGAGCACTTGTTGACGTTCTTTCCTTGGTAATTCAAGTCTATCTGAAAAATGTTCAAAATAGAATTGTAATCGGCCGTTTGGTTTCAACCCCCAAATAAGGTAAATCGGTGCGCCAAGTACCGCAGATAAAATAAAGGGACCTTTTGGAAAAGGGGCTGGTTTACCTAAAAAATTTGCCCATACAACCGCGTCTTCTGATACTCTCTGGTGTTGACTTGGCGAGGTCCGGTCACCAACGATTGCCACCCATTCGCCTGCATCTAATTTTTGTTTTAATAAAATGGCCGTATCTGCACCAAGGGTATCAACTTGAATAAGATTAACGGTCGATTGTGGGTTAGTTTCTTTCAATATTTGATTAAAACGCGCGGCATGGTGCGTAAAAACTAACGCATTGATGGTTATATTGTGTGATAGGCTTGCAATCGCTCTGCACATTTCAAGGTCACCGAGGTGTGAGCCAAGCAATATAATACCTTTTTTACTTTCGATAACATCAAGACATTGTTTTTTATCGGGATAATAAAGATCATCGATTTTAATATCACCGCGCCAACTTGCAAGTTTATCAAGTAATGCGTCACCAAAACGGTAAAAATGTTGAAAAGTTGTCAGTTTTTTTCGATCCACTAAAGGGACTTGTGGGTAATACTGTTTTATTTGATTTAGATAAGAGTGTGATGCATGGCGTTGTTTTCGCCCTGTTAGCCAGAAATAGCTGATAACGGGTAGCATTATACATTGTGCGCATTGGCGACCACATAGTTTGTACAACATTAAAATAAATTTGATGCCCCATAATCCTTTTCTTTCTTCTGTTTGTGACCAATGCTTATTAGGAATATTTTGTTTATTGCGTTTTATTAACGAAATAGCGCGAGGCAACATACCGAAAAATAATTTGGTGTGCATCCACGATATTAACATATTATCTTTAAAGGCTTTAAAATGTGATATACCACCTTGTGGGTAAATCACATTGGTTGGAATAAATATCGAATCAGTGCCTTGCCAATAAAGTCTGACCATTATTTCAGTGTCAAAATCCATTCGACGACCGATTTTATGCTTATTCAATACGGAAATCGTTTGTGATAGTGGATAAATTCGAAAACCACACATACTGTCTTTTATGGATAAAGACAAGGTTTCAACCCATACCCAAAAGTGTGTGATATAGCGAGCAATTAAACGATGTTTGGGAACTGAATGATCATAAATGGGTTGACCTGAAATGAGTTGAGTTGGATATTGTTCGGACATATCAAGCAGTTTTGTAATATCGTGGCAGTTATGTTGACCATCAGCATCAATTTGGATCGCATGCGTATAGCCTAGTGAAGCCGCTTGTAACATGCCTGCCATAACAGCACCACCTTTACCCTGATTAACGTTTAATCGGATTAATTTAACCCAACTAAACGGTTCCGTAATTGCTTGTAAATGGTGAGCTGTCTTTTGGTCACTCCCGTCATCAACTAAAAAACAATCCAAATGATAGGATTCAATTTGCTTAAGTACAGTAAATACAGTACTACCATGATTATAACAAGGAATAATAAAACAATATTGATTTAATAAAGGTTTGGGTTGAGTATCTATAGACATAATTTAAGTTTACCTGAACTTGCTACTTTATGAGCTACCGTATAAGAGAACTGTAATTTATGTTGCTCTTCATGCCAATTAAGTTGTAAAAGTAAGCGATCATTAGGAAGTATTGGAATTTGAAATTTGATGACTTCAATAGACTCAATAGATGAACTCATTCCCAATAAGCATTGACTGTAATGCATTACCCAATTCAATTGCACAACACCCGGTAATAATGGTTGTGATGGAAAATGACCATTGAACCAAAATAAATCGTCAGGGACATACAATGTCAGTTCAGCTTTCGGCTGATTAATATTAATATCAAGTTCATCGGGTAATATTTTTTTCATTATCTACTCTATATTATCAAACAAGGTTTTAAGGGCTATAAACGTTGATTTTCCTTGTTTATTTGTTGGGAGTTGTTCAACAAACCGCCATTTTTTCGGGATAGTGACTAATGATAATTTATCTTTTAATTGTTGTCGAAAATATTGTGACAGTCTAAAGTGACCAAGTTGCTGTTTTTGTTGAATACCAAATTCTGATAGTTGTACGACTGCCGCCAGGATAGTTCTATTTTTTTGTTCTAGCGGAATAACACAAACCTTTGCAATTTCAGCTAACTGACTCAGTTGATTTTCAATATACGTTAGTGAGACGCGTTTTTCTGAGATTTTAATAATCTTATCAGTACGACCTTTAAGCGTGAAGGTATATTGGTCAATCAGTTCTATCTGATCATTCAGAGGCTCAGCACCCTCAATTAAGGGTGACATAAGTTTTGATTGTTGTTTCGTGTTAATTATTTGCATTTGTGGGAACAATTGCCAAGGGATATCTGCTGCTACTTGTGTTCGCGTCGCAATAATACCCGTTTCACTTGAGCCATAAATTTCGGTCGGTAGCTTGCCAAAGCATTGTAAACTGTATTGTGCTGCGTGATAAGCAAGTGGTCCTCCAGCAGAGATAACCTGATCACATTCCACGTTAGTTATTTTACAATCAAGCGTCTTGAGTAGTGAAGGGGTTGTAATATAAATGATCTTTTGACCATTATATTGAGCCAATTGTTCTTGATATTGAATTGATTCACAAACAAATGTTGCTCTGTTAGATAGCGCTAGCATAATCTTAAACGTTAAACCGTACATATGATCATGAGATACGGAAGCAATAAAAAGATGCTGAGATAATGAACCAAAATAAGTACTTAATAAATGACTTTCATATTCAAGTTGATAAAGCGTTTTATTTACAGGTTTAGGTAATCCCGTTGATCCTGATGTAAATAAGGTCAGAGATGTGGACCGTAACTCGCCAATAAATGCAATGTCGATGTTATGAGTGGGTAATTGTGTGATATTAGTAATATTGTGGTTTGGCCAATCGTATGCCGTGATCGCATCATTATCTGTTAATATAGCCTGAAAATAGGGCGCCAAGTCTTGATGTAATGGGTTAATAAGAATGGGGTGTTTACCACAATAGAGCAAGGCGAGTAACCCAGCGACAAAGTGAAAACTATCTTGCATCACTAGCGCCCAGTGGTGCTCTTTTGATGTGTTTAGTTGATGATAAATTGAAATGACAGCATCTTTAAGATCCTTTGTATGCAATGTCTGGCCATTTCTAATCGCAATGATATCGCAATCGTCACGATAAATTTGTTTTGATAAGGGGATTAGGGGTGGTATCGTTTGCGAATAAGCCATTCTGCCCCCATCAATAAAGCCATTAAAAGATAGCTTATTCCACCATTATACAGTGTCCACAAATCTAAATTTTCTAATAGACACGTGAATAACGCAATACCCCCATTTACGATAAAAAAAATGCACCAAACGATGGTTACTTTGCGAGTATATGTGATCGCTTGTAAGGGTAAATTTGGGTTTTGCATTCTCGCAAATCGTTCAATGATGGTAGGGGAGGTACTTAATGAATAACCAAAAACGATCAAGAGTGCAACATTCACCATGACGGGATAATAAAGCAATATTTGGTAATGGTTAAACAACCAACTTGTTGCTGCTAAAAATAGCCCTAAACAAGGCAGCATGTAAGCAAACCAACGCAATTGTGAAAAAAGCGCAGGCAGCATAAATAGTTTTAAGATAAAAATAATGACTAAAGATAAAATTGCTAAATTCACATATCCGTAACGTAGTGATACGAAAATAATAAGTGGATAGCAGACCAATAATAGATTAGTCACTATTTTAATGATTAATTGTAATTTGAACATGATTAAAGGTCAGTCAATAACTCGACAGTTAACCATTCACTAATTTATCGACGGCATCAACAACATCTTGAACGGTTCTGACCGATTTAAATGTTTCAGGATCCACTTTTTTGCCAATTTTTTTTTGTAAATGAACAACTAAATCCACTGCATCGATACTATCGAGATCGAGTTCTTCAAAAAGTTTTGATTGTGGCGTGATATCATCGGGTGAAAGTTCGAAAAGTTTCACCAATGCAGATTGTATTTCATTGAAAATTTGTTGTTTATCCATGTTGTATTCCTTATTATTGTTGTGATGAAACAAAATCAGCCAGTGTTTTTACTGAATAAAACACTTGTTTTGTATCTTCACTTTCTGCTGACAATACAATGCCATAACGGTTTTTAATCGCAAGTCCAAGTTCTAGGGCATCGATCGAATCTAACCCCAAACCCTCACCAAATAGTGGCGCTTCGGTTTCAATGTCATCAGGTGTAATTTCTTCTAAATTTAACACATCAATAATGAGTTGTTTTATTTCATCATGTAACTGGCTCATTGTTTTCCTTATAATTGATTTTATTTGTAGTATGACTGAGTTTTGACGTTAAATAACGCGTTAGCTTTCTCGCTGAGACTGTAATATTATCATCAGCAAAGTCAGCAATTGCAACCTTTTCACCGATCCTGATATCAAAAAACGGTTTTGTTGGTGGAACATCATACCATTTTTGATGTTTAATCAACATCGGCGGGTTGCATTCAATGTGGATGAGGCGGATATCCGCCTGGCAGCGTAAAGCAATATTTGCAGCACCTCTTTGTAAGGTAATCGGTTCACCCGGAATACTACGTGTTCCCTCAGGGAAAATGAGAATTCTGCCATCCTCTGCGAGTGTATCGAGACAGTGTGGTAACATTTTACTGGCTTTACTATTTGGGATATAACCAGCTGCTTTAATCACACCTCTCACAAAAATATTATTTAATAATGACTCTTTAACCATACAATCACAACGCGGCATAACGGATGCAAGCAAGACAAAATCAAGTAAGGAAGGGTGATTTGCGATAACAAGACAGCTTTTATCTTGTCGCAATTTTTCGAGGCCAGTAAACCGATAATCAATTACTCTTAAACCTTTAATCAGCCATAAAAAGAACGTGAAACTAAAGCTAATACTGTATTGAGCAATAATGTGTCGACGATGCTTATCCCAAATAAATAGCCTGATTAAGCTAAACCAAAGGGTTGATAAAATAATTAAACCACCAAGCCCAAATAATGTAAAACCAAAGGCAGTTGCAAATATCCGCCATAGTTGATTCAATTTATTAAGTAAATAGTGCATTAGCGATTAATTATCCATTGCCAATTTTGCAAATTGCCTTGCAAATTAAATACGTGTTGCTTGTTTAAATAAGCATGCAAAAATGCTAATGATTGGGGATAGTGAGCTTGGTATAATGTGACTTCATTCTCAATTGCACTCACCATCAGTTCTTGACCCGCCGTTAAAATAAAACCACATGCATAAGCTGGAATTAGGGCATTAACTTCAGGCTGATAAATATCAGGAATTGCACCATCAAAATCAATTAATAAAATCCGTTTAAATCCTTGGTTAAATAAGGATTGCGCTTCAATTAAAGCTTGTTGAAAACTATCTTGTCCTGCAGCGATAGACGTTAATGGAATCGGATTTTTAGCAATGATGGTAAATAATCCGGCAGCCGTATTGTGTACAGAGAGGGCGAAGTCAGTGGGTGAAATATCGGTATTTTGATTGAGTGTTGTCAAGATCTTGTAGGTTCTTTCTAGCTCACCATGACGACTCACAAAAATAGCAAAATCAATCGATTGTTCATCGAGTAAGTGTAATCCAACTTCAACGGCTAAGCGTGATGGAATACTCATTCTACGAGCTTGCATCATGGGTATTTTGGTCGGTTTTGCTATTGGCAATGACCAGTCATGATTAATGTCATTTGCCCATACTTGCCAGTCAGAGTGTGTTGCTAGTCCACTGGACAATCCAAACCACTTTTCTATTGCAAAAGAAAATTTCATTTTTATTATTTTTTATCTTATGTATTATTATTAGCTAATCAGTTTAGTTAACCATTATATCGTCTCTTAATTGATTTCCAAAATAAAAAAATATTGGAATAGGGTCCGTTAGATATTATGCTATATAGGTTATCATTAAATTGGTGGCAATCAATTAATTGATATTTTAGTAAAAAGGTAAAGGTGTTAAGTGATCATTTATTATGATTATTTCGTCTTTTATATTGCACAATAGCATACTTTTTACTAGCAATAATTATTTGAAAATAATAAATAAAAAGGGATATACATTGCATAATAAGGAATATGTTAAATATGGGTATGATAAGGAATCATACACCGCGTTAGAGGCGATCACTGAAGCCCAAAAAATTGCGTTCTCACCTATTTTGTTTCAAGCCGTTGTGTGTATGCGCAATAAAGGCCTGTTAGCTTATTTAGATCAGGTCGGCGAAAAAGGCGCTACGATAGCTCAAATTCACGACAATATTGTTTTATCCGATTATGCGACACAATTACTCCTTGATGTCGCATTAAGTATGCATATTGTTTATTTGAATGAACAGCACTATATTTTAGGTAAAGTTGGGTATTTTATTTTGCATGATAAAATGACTCAAATTAATTTAGATTTTACGCAAGATGTCTGTTACCAAGGGATGTTCCATCTTGAAGAAGCGTTAGAAAATGGGACGCCAGCGGGCTTAAAAGTTTTTGGTGATTGGACGACAATCTACCCCGCATTAAGTCAACTACCTGAAAAAGCAAAGCAAAGTTGGTTTGCTTTTGACCACTTTTATTCAGATGGGGCGTTTCCTGCTGCCTTCAACCATATCAATCAGCTTAATCCAAAACATATTTACGATATTGGTGGTAATACCGGTAAATGGGCATTGTATTGCGCGAGTAATAATCCAGAGTTAGTCATAACGATTTTAGATCTACCGGAACAAATTGCTTTAGCTAACAAAAATATTATTGCTGCTGGCGTTGAGTCAAGGGTAAAAGGATTTCCTGTCAATGTGTTATCTGCAACATCACTACCAAACCAAGCAGATGTGTGGTGGATGAGTCAGTTTTTAGACTGTTTTAGTGAAACACAAATCACCAATATTCTGTCATTGATTCATCAAAATATGCAAGATGATGCTGTGGTATGTATCATGGAGATTTTTTGGGATCGACAACCTTTTGAAGCTGGTGCACTTAGCTTAAATGCCTCTTCATTATATTTTACCTGTCTAGCTAACGGTAACAGCCGTTTTTATCATTCTAAAGTATTTTATCAATGTTTGCGGGAAGCGGGATTCCATGTCGAACAAGATATTGATGGGTTAGGGTTAGGACATACCTTACTTATTTGTAAAAAACGTTAAATAACAATAGTCAGTCACTTTTATTTTAAGGAGTAAACAATGAAATTTTGGAAAATTGCTTTATCAACTATTTTTGCCATCACACTCTTTGGATGTGCTGGTAAATACCAAGCACCGCAAGAGTTTAATACTACAGTAACTGATGTATCAAAAGCACAGGTAAAAAGTGCAATTTTGGCATCAGGTACGACAGGTAAATCAACATTTGGTACATGGCGAATGAAAGACGTTAATGATAATACGATTCAAGCAACACTATTTAATCGTGGATATGAAATTGTCGTCAATATTCCGTATTCAGCAAAAGGCTATTCAATCAAATATGTATCAGCGAGTGATAATTTAAAAGATAAAAATGGTAATGTTCATCGTAACTATAATCGTTGGGTAAATAATTTAAATACCAAGATTAAGCAAAATATCTTTATGAGCAACTAAATCCATCAATAAAAAAAACCTCTATTGAGGTTTTTTTTATTATGTAATCAATAATGATGGATTAATGGACTATATTTTTATTTGTATAAAAAAATTATAAAATCACATCACTGCCATCAAGTTCTTTCTTGATCTGATCCGTACTCTTTTCTAATGCAGGAATTAATTGTTGCTCAACAATATCAATTTGCTCTTGAAACTGTTTAATCCCATAAGCGGTTGAAATATCACCTTTAGCAATTTTTTGTTGGGTTGTCGCAATGTTGCGGTAAAATTGCTGAGCAATACGCAAAAATTCTGGAGGTGTACCTAATGTTGTTTTAGAAAACTTCATGTTTTCCCAAACTAACGAATAGAAATTAAGTGATTCACTGCGAGCGCCATAGTTATTCGGGTCTTGTAAGCGAGTCATTAAGTCTTTAAGGAGCGAAATATTATCTTGTAGTTCGTATTGGAGTGATTTTTGTAAATAGTAATTTTCTTTGTAACTGGTCATATTTTCAAATTGTACCGCTTGTTTATAACCTTGACTTGCTGCTAAATAAACACCGAGTACTGTCGCCACTAAAATAAACAGTTGACTAACCCAAAAACTGGCTTTTTTTATTTCATTAACACGTTCAACATCCATTTTTGGATGTGTAAAATTATTATCAGACATCATGACTTTCCTTACAATTATTTTTTTATTAAAATTAATCAAAATATGTGATTAGATAACAAAATCACATCACCCAATATTATAATTTTCTGTTATCATTATACAAAGACTTTTTTAGTATGATTGAGAAAATTATGTTTGAGAATTTAACCGATAGACTGTCGCAGACATTACGTAATATTAGTGGTCGTGGTCGATTAACTGACGATAATATTAAAGATGCATTACGTGATGTGCGAATGGCATTACTTGAAGCAGACGTTGCTTTACCCGTAGTGCGCGATTTTATCGCCCAAGTGAAAGAAAAGGCGATCGGCTTAGATGTGAATAAGAGCCTCACACCGGGCCAAGAGTTTATTAAAATTGTGCAACAAGAGCTGACCGTTGCCATGGGGGAGGTCAATAGTTCACTGAATCTGGCCACCCAACCCCCTGCTGTGTTGCTCATGGCGGGCTTACAAGGTGCGGGTAAAACGACCAGCGTAGCTAAACTGGCTAAATTTCTTAAAGAAAAACAAAAAAAGAAAGTTTTAGTGGTTTCTGCCGACGTATATCGTCCGGCTGCGATTAAGCAACTTGAAACATTAGCAAATGCGATTGAGGTTGAATTTTTCCCGTCAGATGTAAATCAAAAGCCGATTGATATTGTTAATAAAGCGATTGCTCATGCTAAATTACAGTTTTTTGATGTTTTAATTGTCGATACCGCCGGCCGTTTACACGTTGACGGCGAAATGATGGATGAAATAAAAGCCCTCCATCAAGCCGTTAAGCCTATTGAAACATTGTTTGTCGTTGATGCGATGACGGGGCAAGATGCTGCAAATACAGCAAAAGCGTTTAATGATGCCTTACCGTTAACTGGGGTTATTTTGACTAAAGTCGATGGTGATGCACGTGGTGGTGCGGCATTATCGATCCGTAATATTACCGGTAAGCCGATTAAATTCTTAGGGATGGGTGAGAAGACCGATGCGTTAGAACCATTTTATCCTGAGCGTATTGCCTCCCGTATTTTAGGTATGGGGGATGTCATCTCGTTAATTGAAGAGATGGAAAGTAAGGTTGATCGTGAAAAAGCCGAACGTATGGCTAAAAAAATCAAAAAAGGCGATAAATTTGATTTTAACGATTTCCAAGAACAATTAAAACAAATGCGTAACATGGGTGGTATGAGTGCCATGTTGGCTAAATTGCCTGGCGCAGGGCAACTGCCTGAACATATTAAATCACAAATGGATGATAAGGTGACCGTTAAGATGGAAGCCATTATTAATTCAATGACATTTAAAGAACGATTAAACCCTGAAATTATCAAGGGTTCACGCAAGCGTCGTATCGCGCAAGGTTCCGGAACTCAAGTGCAAGATGTGAATAAATTATTGAAGCAATTTGATGATATGCAGCGCATGATGAAAAAAATGAAAGGCGGCGGCATGATGAAAATGATGCGCAATATGAAAGGTATGATGGGGGGTGGCATGGGCGGTTTTGGTGGATTACCACGGCGCTAAGTCACCAGTTATCTGTTTTATTATTTGATTTAGTCAGGCTAAGCACGTGAACGCTGCTTAGCCTTTTTGTTTACGAGTAGTCTTTATTTAGCTTGATTCATCTGTGCAATTCGATCCCGAATATTTTGTGATCGTGCTGATGATGAAGGGTGCGTACTGAGTAGTGAGGCTTCTCCCCCACCTAATTTTTCAAATGCAGTTGCAAGACCAATTGGATTAATGCCTTTTTTAACTAAATAATCAAACGAGAAGTTATCTGCTTCACGTTCTTGCTTTTGAGAAAACTGTGCATTAATGGCTTGCTCAGCGATATCACCTAATTGGGAACCGGTTAAGCTAGCAATGGTTGCATTGGTTGTTGCAGCAATCGCACCTCGCGCAAGCTGTGTACCGTAAGCCACCTGCATTGCTTTTTTACTATGACCAAGTGCAACGTGCCCTAATTCGTGTCCAACCACACCTTGAATCTCATTATCCGTCATTTTGTCCATCAAACCGCTATAAACACGCACGCAGCCGTTTGCCATTGCCCAAGCATTCACATCTTGAGTTAAGTACACTTTATAATTAATTTTAGTCCCGTTGATAGTGTCGCCAAGGGATTGGCTAATTTTGTTTAAACGAATAGCATAGGGATTGTTATCAGGTGCAACTTTTGCTTCGGCGTCCATTTGAGTACATGATTTGTCACTGAGTTGTTTGACTTGAGCATCATTTAGTGTGGCTAACTGCACCGACTGGCTACCTAAGTTGACTAAACTGTCTGCATTTACTTGGCACGCTGTTAATGACACCATCAGCAATGAACTTGCAATTAATTTTAATTTCATCCAATATTCCTTCCTTTTATTTATTTACTTACCTATTGTAATAAAATTTGGGTCTTTATTAAACCCAATCTTACTAACTTAAATACTAAAATCCTTGCATGATTGATTTTCGACAATTAGACTAGCCGACAATTGATCGTCACATAATGGTTAAATTGTTTTATGCAGCTTTCTAATTTTCATTTTGAATTACCCAATGCACTTATTGCTCGCTATCCAACCGAAAAACGTAGTGAATGCCGTTTATTATCACTCGACGGTCAGACAGGTATCATTGAACACGGCGTATTTACTGATATTGTGGATAAATTACAAATGGGGGATTTACTCATTTTTAATAATACGCGCGTCATTCCAGCGCGCGTTTATGGGCATAAAGCATCAGGTGGTAAGATTGAAATACTTGTTGAACGATTGCTTGAAAATCATCGTGTATTGGCACATGTCAAAGCTTCTAAGTCACCCAAAGAGGGGGCTGAGCTACTGCTCGGTGAACAAGATCCCGTGAGTGTCACGATGATCGCTCGGCATGATTCATTATTTGAACTGCAGTTTCCAAGTGATGTGTTAACCATTTTGGAGCAAATTGGTCATATTCCGCTTCCGCCTTATATTGATAGAGCAGATGATGAACAGGATCGTGAAGTTTATCAGACGGTATATAATAAAGTACCTGGCGCAGTCGCTGCACCGACAGCGGGTTTACATTTTGATGAGCAGTTACTTGACACGCTTAAGCAAAAGGGCGTCGAAATGGGCTTTGTGACATTACATGTCGGTGCCGGTACGTTTCAGCCGGTCCGCGTTGATTCCATTGAAGAGCATATTATGCATGCCGAATATGCTGAAGTGAGTCAAGCTGTCGTGGATGCGGTTAATGCATGTAAAGCACGCGGTAATCGCGTTATTGCGGTAGGGACGACTTCGGTACGTGCATTAGAAAGTGCGGCTCAACACACCGGCAAAATTGCGCCATTTTTTGCTGATACTCGGATCTTTATTTACCCTGGATATAAATTTAATGTGGTTGATGCATTAATTACCAATTTCCATTTACCTGAATCAACGTTGATTATGTTAGTATCGGCTTTTGCGGGTTATCAAAATACCATGCAGGCCTATCAAGAAGCCGTCAAGGCAGGCTATCGCTTTTTTAGTTACGGCGATGCGATGTTTATTACTAAGCAATAAACTATGGTTGAATCCATGTTAAGATATGGTTTTTGCGGATCAGTATACTAGGGTGACTTTGTGATTGTTCTTTGTGGTAATCACTGAGTTTATCTAACATACTAATGAGCCCATTTGGATCGATATGATGCTGTTTAAGTAATCGTACGGCGTAACGATCTGCTTCAAGTTCTTGTTGCCAAGATAATGTTTTTGGAACCAATAACATTATTTTACCGTTATCTTTTATTTCTGCATATTTAGCCATTTGAAAACGTTGTTCCGAATGGTGTAAGGCAATATGCCCTATTTCATGTGCAATCACCGCTTGCACTTCTTGAGCGGTTAAATGATTCAGTAAGCTACTTGTGATACGAATACAGCCATTAGATGTTGCCCAAGCATCAGGTTGAGTGTGCAGATAAACGCGATAGTTTAGTGTTTGGTTTGCAATTGATTGTGGTAATGACTGTGTCAATGTATCAAGATATTGTTGCCATTTATGTGTGGGTCGCACCATTACCGCATATTTATCTTGTTGCAGACAACTTTGCTGATTAATGTGCATAATTTGTGTTGAGGTGAGTTGCTGCAGTTCTTGCTCGGACAAGATTGTTGGCTTGTGTTGGCATGCACTTAATAACATTAAAAACGTGATAATTATTAGAAGGTTATTTATTATACCCCGCATTTTGTTACCCGTATCTTTATTTGGATATTTTGTCAATATCATATCATAAACCCTCGTGTCATATTTGAATACTTTTTAAAAATTATATATATACAACTAAGTATACGCTGAAGTCTTCCTTTCTAGACAGTGAAGTCAGCTAGCGATTGGTTAAATGGTCATTTGACTCGATGCGAATTTAGGTATGTTTTGTGAGATTTTACGAAAGCCGTTTAATATTTAACTATCAATTCAATTGGTTTAAATTAAACTTAAATATTTGAAATATAATATTTTTCATGACACTCTTAAAAAGTAATTCTGGTTTGGAATTATCATTTAAACTGTTTTGTTTAAAAAAATTAACGCATATTTTGTGCAAATACACATTCATGTACCAAACGAACAAACCTATTTCATCACATAGGAATTGTATCAATTTTATTAATGAGTCGTTAAGGGGTTCAAATGGTCACAACTAATATTAATCAGTATCAGCAAAAAGCATCATGGGGAAGCATTATAGCCGGTGTCGTCACAGTTTTAGCCGTCGCTATGCTACTTGCAACTTTAGGAACAGCAATGGGATTTAGTCTTATCGAACCATTATCGAATGATCCTTTATCTGGCTTTGGTACATCGTTTGGCATCTGGTCAGCAGTGATTGTGATCGTCAGTTTAGCATGTGGTGGTTTTGTTGGTGGTAAGCTTGCGATGCGTGCTGGAATGGTTCATGGTTTTCTTGTTTGGTCGGTATCATTGATTTGTGCAACACTTGTTAGTGGTATGATTGTTGGTACAGCAGTCAAAATGGTTGGTAGTGCTGTTGGTGCAGGTGTCAGCACTGCGGGTTCTGTGACGGCAAATATGAGTTCATCAATTGGTAGTGGCATTGCTGATTTAACCAGTAATGTAGCGAGACAATTGGATAAACATATTGATTTTGATAGAGATCAAGCCAAAAACAAAGTGGATCAATTATTACGTGATACCGAAGTTGAAACACTTCAACCTCAATATTTAGATCAACAAATGGCGAATACAAAATCAGATATACAAACTGCATTACGTCAGCTTAAAGCGAATCCAAATAACTATGATGCCATTTTTAATAATTTGATGGATAAGTTGAACAAACGTGTGGATACTATGAGCAAAGGGATTGATAAAAATGCAGCAATCAATGCTTTAGTGAATAACACAGACATGTCAAAAGATGAAGCAACTAAAACTGTTGATGGCTTCATCCAAAAATATCAAGATAGTATCACAGCCGCGAAACAAGCCTTAAACGATACACAACATCAGTTAATGCAACTTAAAGCTGAAACTAAACAGATGGTTGAAGACGCAAAAGTACAAGCTGATAAGGTGACAAATGCGATTGCTAAATCGGCATTGATGGCCTTTTTTGCACTGCTTATCGGTGCCGTAGTGAGTGCGGTGTTTGGTTATTTAGGTGCTCGTTGTAAACGCGATATGTAATTAAGATAAAACATTACATTTATATCGCTTACAAGATTGATGAATATCCCCTTACTAATAAGACAGTAAGGGGATTTTTTATGTTATTAATTGTATATTGGATTTGTTTACTGATCGTGATGCCTATAACATCTTTTTATTTAGAGTGATTGCTATGTTATGATAGCGCCCAAAATAATGGGTGGTGTTTGGATTCCTTACACCATAAAGTAATAAATACTGCGCCAAACTGTTTATTTGGTGGCGAGAGGTTATGATAATAGTATGAAATTTGAATTAGATAATACAGATGGATTGGCACGTCGTGGTCGAATGAAGTTTGATCGTCGTGGTGTAGAATATACGGTTGAAACACCGGCATTTATGCCCGTTGGTACTTATGGTACGGTTAAGGGAATGACCCCAGAAGAAGTTGCAGCAACGGGGGCGCAAATTTTATTAGGGAATACATTTCATTTATGGCTAAGACCCGGACAAGATGTGATGCGTAAGCACGGTGATTTGCATGATTTTATGCAATGGCCAGCGCCAATTTTGACTGACTCTGGTGGCTTTCAGGTCTTTAGTCTCGGTGATATCCGAAAAATTAAAGAAGAAGGGGTACACTTTCGTAATCCGATTAATGGTGATTCCATCTTTTTATCACCTGAAATTTCAATGGAAATCCAAGATGATTTGGGATCAGATATTGTCATGATCTTTGACGAATGTGCACCGTATCCCGCTGAATGGGATTATGTTAAACGTTCGATGGAGATGTCATTACGCTGGGCAAAACGTAGCCGAGTACGTTTTGATGAACTAAACAATAACAATGCACTATTTGGTATTGTGCAAGGTGGCGTTCATCAAGAGTTACGTGATATTTCGGTCAAAGGCTTAACTGAAATTGGGTTTGATGGTTATGCTATCGGCGGCTTAGCCGTAGGCGAACCCAAACAAGATATGCACCGCATTTTAGAGGGAACTTGCCCACAGCTACCGACCGATAAACCTCGTTATTTAATGGGGGTGGGTAAACCAGAGGATTTAGTGGAAGGCGTTCGCCGTGGTGTCGATATGTTTGACTGCGTTATGCCAACACGTAATGCGCGTAATGGTCATTTATTTGTGACAGATGGCGTGATTAAAATCCGTAATGCTAAATATCGTGATGACACGTCACCACTTGACCCTGAATGTGATTGTTATACCTGTAAAAATTACACTAAATCGTACTTACATCATTTAGACAAGTGTGGTGAGATTCTAGGAGCGAGATTAAACACAATACATAATCTTCGCTACTACCAACGCTTAATGGCACAGATTAGGCAAGCCATTGCAGATAATTGTTATGAAGCGTTTGTTCATGCGTTTTATGAGCGAATAGGCAAACAACCTGCACCATTAACCGTAAGATAATTTTTCAACAACCCTTGACAGCAAGTGATTTGCGCAGTATTATGCGCATCCTAACGGCGAGTAGCGCAGCTTGGTAGCGCAACTGGTTTGGGACCAGTGGGTCGGAGGTTCGAATCCTCTCTCGCCGACCAATTTAAAAGAAACCGACGTAAGTCGGTTTTTTTATACCTAAAATTCATCAGGATGAGAGCCTCCGAAGGAGGTCGACAAATCGTCGGAACGATTTGCACAACACGAAGTGATGTCCATAGGGCGAGTATCATGCATGATACGAGTGAATCCTCTCTTGCCAGCTATAGGGTTAACCTAAGGTAAATTTAATTCATTACAAGTTGCAACCTAACAGTAACACATAAAGTATTTTTCATTATAAAACTGGCAAAAAGTTGTTTTTTATATCAAATTCGGTCAATTTGTATCGGGCCTATTACCAATACCGTTCACTCGTAATATGGCCAGGTTTTCGACGCAAATGTTTTGATAAACCGCGTTGTTTTAATGCACTGATTGTATCGTTAACCATTGCAGGGTTGCCACATAACATGATATGACTCTGTTCAGCACTGATTGGTATACCGATGGTTTGTTCTAACAGCCCATTTGCGATTAATTGTGGCACCCGTCCATAAAGGGAATTCGGATATGATTCACGGCTAATAACGGTTTGTATAGAAAGTTTACCTTGGTAAAAGCGTTGTAATTGTTGCATGAGTGGCAAATAACACAAATCTTGTCTATAACGTACGGCATGGATCAACACAATCTGTTTAAAGCGGGCCAAATCTGTTTTTTGTTGTAACATTGATAGATAAGGCGCAATACCCGTTCCCGTTGCAACCATCCATAATGTCTCACAATCAGGCACTTCATTGAGAGTAAAATACCCCGTTGACTGATGTGTCATCTGTATTTGGTCACCTGATTGCAACTGTTGTAAATAAGGCGTTAATTTACCGTGTTCAATTGTGGTAATATAAAATTCAAACGTATTCTGGTTTGGCGCGTTGACAAATGAATAAGGGCGTTGAATTCGTTGACCATCAATTTCAAGAGATAGTTGTGTGAATTGTCCAGCGATAAACGGTTGTATGTCCGCCATAATCGTTAAACTAAACAGTGATGGCGTCCAGTGGGTGATGTGATTAATGTAACCGGTTGTCCATTTACTCATATTCAACTCATCAAGATTTCAACGAATTCTTAGCTTACACTGAATATTGCATGAATAATATGCTTATTTTATTAAGCGAGGGTGATTAAGTCAAAAGGGAAAGTATAAACTTTCCCTTTGTTACCCAATGTATTGGCTAATTTTTCTTTTTCATCTTCATATCAACGACCATACGTCCTTGGATTTTCCCTGCGCGCATTTCATCGATCATCTCATTGATGTCATCAAAGGGGCGTTTTTCAACAATCGGTACCACTTTACCTTCGGCACTAAAACGGAATGCTTCAGCTAAGTCTTCGCGTGTCCCCACTAATGAACCGAGTACTTGAATACCATCAAGAACCGTTTTCGGAATACTTAAGTCCATTGTTTCTGATGGTAAACCGAGAGCAACGACACGACCTAACGGACGGACTGAATTGATCGCTTGATTAAATCCCGTTTTGGTTACTGATGTCACCACCGCACCATGAACACCGCCACCGGTATGTTCTTTAATATACGCGCCAACGTCGTCCACTTTTTTAGGGTTAACCACTAAATCTGCGCCTAACTTTTTACACAATTCAAGTTGACTGTCGCTGTTACTAATGGCTACCACTTTGTTGTTAAACACATTTTTACCATATTCAACGGCTAATGTCCCTAAACCACCAATCCCAAATACAGCAAGCCATTGGCCCGGTTTTGTATCGGCAACTTTGATGCCTTTATATGTCGTTACACCAGCACACGTTACGCTAGTTGCTTGTGCAGGATCCAGTCCATCAGGGACTTTAACTGCATAATCGGCTTTCACTATACACTGTTCAGCCATACCACCATCAACGCTATAGCCAGAATTAAGCGCACTACGGCAAAATGTTTCATTACCTGAAATACAAAATTCGCAAACACCGCAACCTGCATGGAACCAAGCTATACTGACGCGATCACCAATTTTTAAGCTTTTGACATCAGGGGCAATTTTAGTCACAATCCCGACACCTTCATGACCAATGACGCGGCCTGGTTTTTTACCAAAATCACCGGCCGCAACATGTAAATCAGTGTGGCATAAGCCACAATATTCAACTTCGACCAGCGCTTCGCCTGATTCAAGTGCTCTGACAGGCACATCTTTTAGTTCCACTTGCCCATTACAATCTTGCCTAATTACTGCAGCTCTCATATAAGCTCCTTATTAAGTTTAAAGTTAAAATTTCAAAATACAATTACTGCTAATTGTAGCTGAATTTGTTTTTCACAAATTTGAACTGTGCCGCATTTTTAATGAAATTTAATAAAAAATTATTTATTAAATCAAATGTTTTAATAATTTTTAAACAGTAATAAAAAGCATCATTTATGGTCAATTTTCTGTAATTTGCTTAATAAATTAGGATATAACCTACAGTTATAAATATATTCAAATATATCATTGTTCTTTTGCAACGATCTCACCTATAGTGGTTTAATGGTAATGTATGAAGTACATTAAATGTTATTACTGACTTTTTTATGTTTCTTTTATGGGTAATACAAAATAACTGACTTAATCAGTAAGTTATCTATTGTAATGCCGCACAAAGTAAGGATAGAGGTAAATCAAATGACACAACATATCGACCCCAATATTATTGCATTAAAACCAGAGATGACCGCTTGGCGTCAACATATACATAGCTATCCTGAGACCGCTTTTGAAGAACAGCAGACCACACAATTTATTATCGAAAAGCTCAAATCATTTGGCATTGACGAGCTCTATACTGAATTTGCGCCTACCGGTGTAGTCGGTATTATTAAAGGAAATAAACCAGGTAAATGGATTGGACTACGTGCGGATATTGATGCGTTAGATATTATTGAACAAAATAACCTAGATTATTGTTCAAAAATCAGCGGTAAGATGCATGCATGTGGTCATGATGGGCATACCTCAATGTTGCTTGGTGCGGCAAAGTATTTAGCAACACATCGCGATTTTGCAGGTACGGTGGTTGTTATCTTTCAACCTGCAGAAGAGAACGAAGGCGGAGGCAGGGTCATGGTCGAAAAGGGGTTATTCAAACATTTTCCGATTGAATCCGTGTACGGTATGCATAATCAACCCAATATGCCACTGGGCGAATTTTTTATTCGTAAAGGCCCACTGATGGCTGCCTATGATATTTTTGAAATTAAAATAACAGGTAAAGGCTCTCATGCCGCCGCGCCTCATTTGGGCTTTGATACTATTGTGACGGCAACCCAAGTTGTGAGTGCATTGCAAACGATTGCAAGTCGTAATGTGAATCCACTTGATTCAATTGTCGTGAGTGTGACACAAATTCACAGTGGTGATACGTGGAATGTGCTTCCTCAAGAAGCGATTATTCGCGGTACGGTACGTACATTTAAACCCGATGTGCAGGATTTAGCTGAAACACGCATTCATGACATTGCTAATGGTGTCGCATCAACCTTTAATGCAACAGCCGATGTCCGTTACGAACGACGATATCCTGCAACAGTCAATCATGCTGAGCAAACCGATATTGCAGTGAATATTGCGACAAAAATCGTTGGAGCAAAAAACGTGCATGCTGAGGTCGAACCTTCAATGGGATCGGAGGATTTCGCTTTTATGTTACAAGCAATACCAGGGGCTTATATTTGGTTGGGAGCGGGTAAGGGCGCAAATTTACACCATCCACAATTTAATTTTAATGATGAGATTCTTACGACGGGTGTGGCTTATTTTGTTGAGCTTGTTCGTGCTGAATTAAAATAACTACGTTATTAAATCGCTATACGTCTCAGATTATTCTGACTATAAAAGGATAACCGGGTTTACGTTATCCTTTTTATGGCTAAATAATCATTTACATCACGATCAAGACATCAATAGGTGTGCACTTATTTTAGCGAGGGAACCGAATAAAATAGCATTTAAAGCAATAATAGGTAATGCGCGTCTATCGTGTTGAGCAACATGAATCAGCATGGGTAGCATTAAACATAATCCTAAAATACCCCCTAATAACCACCACGGAATAAAATCAATATGGATATTAACAATGACCGCCGTTGCGACAATAAAATGGAAAAATGAAGCATAAATCGTATACTGAGGGCATTTTTTTATCATCATCGGGATGATATCAATGGTTGCAAGGATAAGGCCTAAAGCTAAAGAGAATAAAAAAAGAGTCATTTGTTTTCCTCTCGTTTATTTTTACCAGATGGCTCAAAGCAATGATGAAATGTTCAACCAGAATCGCTATTCTGTTTGTGTCAATAAATCATTCACGATCTGTTTTTGTAGTTCAAGCTGTGCATCACTTGCATTGAGCGCTGGGATATAACTGAATTGTTGACCACCATGCTGCATAAATAATTCACGGTTTTCAATGTCAATTTCATGCAACGTTTCAATGCAATCTACCGCAAACCCAGGGCAAACAACGGCAACGGATCGTTGTTGTTTAGCTAATTCGACAAGGACATCACTGGTGTTAGGCTCCGTCCAAGGGCTTTTACCAAAACGAGATTGATACGTCATTAATATATTAAGCTTAGGATAATGACGTTCGAGTTGTTGTTTTAAATGTTGCGACGTCAGTTCACAACGCTCGACATATTCATCCTGGCGTTTTTTGATATAACTTATCGGGATACCATGATATGACAACAGTAATGTATCGGGTTGATTAATACAAATGCTTTGATCTATCTGTTGAGCGAGTGCTGAAATATAGGCAGGGTGATCTGCGTAATCATATAAATAATTGAATTTAGGGGGATGACTCCACGGTTTTGTGATTTTTTTTATACTATCTATGACGGCCAATGTGGTCGTGGTTGAGTACTGTGGGTATAGGCTAAGCACATGAATTGTCTCACAAGATTTTAGCTTATTTAACGCATTATTCAAACTTGGCTCACCATAGGTCATTGCAAGCTCACATTGTACTTGAGGGTAAGCGGTTTGCAGTTTTTCAGTTAACAGCTCGCTGTAGTAAAGCAAGGGGGATTTATTATTCAGCCAAATTTCTTGATAATGCTGAGTAATATATTTCAGGCGTTTTGGTATGACAATACCGTAGAGAATGGGTAACCAAATGAATGGGTTTAAATCGACGACATGACGATCTCGTAAAAATTCGCCTAAATAACATTTTATTGCGCGATCAGTTGCCTGGCTCGGTGTTCCTAAATTAACAATCAATAAACCTTGTTTTGTTGTCACGCTGTTATGTCCTTAATTTAAGATAATGGGTTATCGATGACGGTGAGTAAACGATCTAATGCACCTTGATTATGTTTGAGTACTAAAAATGCATTTTCACCCACTCTTTTTCTCTGTATCTTATCTTGGAGTAGTTGACTTATTTTTTGTGATAAATCGTCTTTAGTTGCTTGAGTAACCCACAGCCCGTTTGCTTGGACTAATTGCTCGCATATGACGTTAAAATTAAACGTATGTTCACCCATAATGATCGGTAAATGATGAAGAGCCGGTTCAAGAGGGTTATGGCCGCCACGTTCAACTAAGCTTCCGCCAACAAAGGCAATATCAGCCATGCCATAGAGTACAATCAGTTCCCCCATGGTATTGCCCAAAATAATTTGGGTTTGTGGTGTGGGCACGTGGTTTTCACTTCGTAATTGGTAAGTTAAGCCATAATCATTAATCAGTTTTTCAACACTGGCAAAACGTTCAGGGTGACGTGGTACTAAAATCAGCAGTAAATCGGGATAATTTTTGAGTAAATGCTTATGCGCCATTAAAATAATGTCATCTTCACCATGATGAGTACTGGCGGCTATCCATACCGGTCTTTGTGATAACCATGCTGCTTTGAGATCGGCAATGCTTTGCTGTTGCTGCTCACTCAAATGAATATCAAATTTTATGCTACCGGTCACGGTAATATGATCCTGTGGTAAACCTAAATCGATAAAGCGTTGTGCGTCAAATTGATTCTGTGCTGCGATATGGGTGATTTGAGGCATTAGTCGCCTGATTGCGTTTCCTAATTTAGCATATCTTTTGGCAGAGCGTTCAGATAGCCGAGCATTAGCGATAACCAATGGAATATGGCGTTGATATAAGGCAGTAATGAGATTTGGCCATAGCTCTGTTTCCATGATAATGACAAGTTTAGGTTGTAATTGCTTAAGAAAACGACGGATTGAACCAGGTAAATCATACGGCAAATAGACATGGCTTACGGTATTTCCTAACGACTTAACCACTTGCTGTGAACCTGTTGGCGTCATGGTCGTGACGGTAATAGGAAGGTGCGGGTAGCGATGCTGTAACGCTTTTATTAACGGGATGGCAGCGATCGTTTCACCGACCGATACACTGTGAATGAGTATGCCATGTGCCTTGACTTTTCCATGACAAAATCCATATCTTTCAAGCCACCGTTTTCGGTAAGCTGGCGCTTTACGACCACGCCACAGCAATCTTAGCCAAACTAACGGTTGAATGAGATACAGTAAACAAGTGTAAAGTCGTTGCATGGTCGTTACTCTTTAAAAAAATGTGTCCGGTAGTAAGCAAGTTCTGCAATTGAATCTTTGATATCATCAATGGCTTGGTGAGTGCCTTGTTTCGTTAAACCCGATAAAATTTCAGGTTTCCAACGCCGAGCCAATTCTTTAACGGTACTGACATCTAAATAGCGATAATGAAAATATTTTTCTAAATTTGGCATATAATTGAACAAAAAACGGCGGTCTTGGCCAATGGTGTTACCACAAATCGGTGAACAGTTTTCAGGTACCCATTGCGAAATAAAATCAATTGTCTGTTGTTCGGCTTGTTGTTCATGAATCTCGCTTTTTTTAACGCGTTCAAGTAGACCTGTGCGAGTGTGAGTCGTCACATTCCACTCATCCATTAATGCAAGCTGACTGGTCGGTTGTGATATTGCGAACACAGGACCTTCAGCTAAAATGTTGAGATTAGAATCGGTAATTATCGTGGCAATTTCGATAATGCGATCCCGATTCGGATCAAGACCTGTCATTTCGAGGTCGATCCATATTAGGTTATCTTTACTTGGTTGTGGCTTGCTAGTCATAATATATTCTATATGTAATGAGTATTGAGATTAATTTTAACATATCTTATGGATAATGTTTTACATCAATCGATAAAATTGGTCTATCAAGGATAGTCTGTTTTTTTACACTATAATTATAGGCTATGATAATAATTTAACGAAAAAAGCACAATAACGCTTATTTAAACGAAGATATTTGATTGGTTAAAAAGTCAGATAAAAAAGAAAACATGCCAAAAAGTAAAAAATACGTTAATATATTCGGCAATTTAATACGTTAGCTTGTGATATCACACTAATACGATCAATATTAAACAGTAAAATTATCTTATAAATGATCATGACGATGGATTATTGGCATAAACTGAGTAAACGCTTCGCGATAAAAATGGCTTTACCACACCTCTTATTTGGTGTGGTTGCAGCTGCATTGAGTTTATCTGTACAAAGTGGCCTACCCGCTAGCCAACAACCTGCAAATATTATTACCATTGCGGCAGTCATGGTTAATTTGCAAGAACTCCAATCTGATCGCCAAATGCAAGTTGTCATCGTTGTTGATAATCAGCAGCAGATGGTTCTTGATACACCGCTTTCCTCGATTCAATATCAAGCATCGATTCCCGTTATTCGATTAACACCGAATAATGGCATTAGAGCTGGGCCATTTTCTTTATTTGCTTAATCTTAAAGCAAAGCCAATTAATTGTATTCATCACTTTAACCTATGCGTTGTAGCTTGATGATGAAACATATTCTGAATTAAAACAATCATTGATTAAACGTGATTTATTTCATATTTGAATAAAAAAGAGAATTGTATGTTATTAAAATTATTAACGAAAGTATTTGGTAGCCGTAACGAGCGTGTTTTAAAAATTATGCGTAAACGTGTGGAGCGTATTAATGCATTAGAGCCAGCAATGGAACGCTTATCTGATGAAGAACTAAGAGCAAAAACAGCCGAATTTAAGCAACGCGTTGCCGATGGTAAAAGTTTAGACTCACTGTTAGAAGAAGCTTTTGCTGTAGTGCGAGAAGCCAGCAAACGCGTGTTTGGGATGCGTCATTTTGATGTGCAGTTAATTGGTGGTATGGTCCTAAATGATCGCTGTATTGCTGAAATGCGTACGGGTGAGGGTAAAACATTAACTGCAACGTTGCCTGCTTACCTTAATGCGCTAACTGGGCAGGGGGTTCATGTCGTAACCGTCAATGACTACTTAGCGCAGCGCGATGCTGAAAATAATCGACCATTATTTGAATTTTTAGGGTTAACTGTTGGTATCAATTTACCCAACTTACCTGCCCCTGTTAAACGCGAAGCCTACAATGCTGATATTACCTATGGGACTAATAACGAATATGGTTTTGACTATTTACGTGACAATATGGTGTTTAATAAAGAGTCGCGCGTGCAACGCCCGTTAAACTATGCATTAGTCGATGAGGTTGACTCCATTTTAATTGATGAGGCTAGAACACCGTTAATCATCTCAGGTCCAGCAGAAGATAGTTCGGAACGTTATGTCAGCATTAATAAAATTATCCCGTATTTAACGCGTCAAGAAAAAGAAGACAGTGATGAGTTCCAAGGTGATGGTGATTTCTCAATTGATGAAAAGTCACGCCAAGTCAATTTAACTGAGCGAGGTTTAGTTAAAGTTGAAGAACTGTTGATTCGTGAAGGCATTATGAAGGGTGAAGAATCGTTATATGCACCGAATAATATTGTGTTGATGCATCATGTTAATGCCGCATTACGTGCACATCACTTGTTCCATCGGGATGTCGATTATATTGTGAAAAACGGTGAAGTGATTATCGTTGATGAGCATACAGGTCGAACAATGGAAGGGCGTCGTTGGTCAGATGGCTTACACCAAGCCGTAGAGGCCAAAGAAGGAGCTAAAATTCAGAATGAAAACCAAACATTAGCATCAATTACGTTCCAAAATTATTTCCGTTTATACCAAAAATTAGCGGGGATGACGGGTACTGCTGATACTGAAGCATTTGAATTCAACCAAATTTATGGCCTTGATACTATTGTTGTACCAACGAATAAACCGATGGTGCGTAAAGATCATCCTGATTTAGTCTATATGACTGAAAAAGAAAAAATCGATGCGATTGTGGCGGATGTTAAAGAGTGTGTCTCACGTGGGCAACCGGTGTTAGTTGGTACGGCATCAATTGAAAAATCAGAACTGGTTTCTCACTTTTTAAAGCAAGCCGGCATTAAACATAGCGTGTTAAATGCAAAATTCCATGCTCAAGAGGCTGAAATCATTGCCGATGCAGGGCGAAAAGGTGCGGTGACTATCGCAACCAACATGGCGGGTCGTGGTACAGATATTATGTTAGGCGGCAATTGGCAGATGGAGATCTCGAAACTAGAATCCCCTACTCCCGAACAAATTGAACATGTGAAACAAGATTGGCAAAAACGCCATGAAGAAATCATCGAACTCGGTGGATTGTATATTTTAGGTACAGAAAGGCATGAATCGCGTCGTATCGATAATCAGTTACGAGGTCGTGCAGGTCGTCAAGGTGATCCAGGTGCATCGCGCTTTTACTTATCACTTGAAGACCCATTGATGCGTATTTTTGCGTCTGATCGTGTCAGTGGCATGATGCGTAAATTAGGCATGAAAGATGGTGAAGCAATTGAACATCCATGGGTAACGAAAGCCATTGCCAATGCACAGAAAAAGGTCGAAAGTCGTAACTTTGATATTCGTAAGCAATTACTTGAATTTGATGATGTTGCCAATGATCAGCGCCGTGCAATTTATGGTCAACGTAATGATCTCCTCGATAACCATGATATTAAAGAGACGATTGATTCCATCCGTGGTGATGTGTTTAATACGTTAATTGATCAATATATTCCACCACAATCTATTGAAGAAATGTGGGATATTGATGGTCTTGAAGCTGCCTTGAAAAAAGACTTTGATCTTGAATTACCGGTTAAACAATGGCTAGATGATGAACCTAATTTACATGAAGAAACATTGCGTGAGCGAATTTTGCAAATTGCGACCGAAACCTATCATGCTAAAGAAGCATCAGTAGGCAGTGAAGCCTTCCGTAATTTTGAAAAGAGCGTTATGTTACAAACACTTGATACATTATGGAAAGATCATTTGGCCGCAATGGATTATTTACGTCAAGGCATTCACTTACGTGGTTATGCGCAAAAGGATCCTAAACAAGAGTATAAACGTGAATCCTTTAATATGTTTGCAAATATGCTAGAGTCACTTAAATATGATGTGATTGGGGTATTAAGTCGTGTCCGTATCCGCTCACAAGAAGAAGTTGATGAAGCTGAACGTCAAAGACAAGAAGAAATGGCCAAACTAGCCCAACAACAGACGCTAAGTCATGATGAAATGGACTCACTTGAAGATGAGACTGCGACAGCACAGCCGATTGTACGAGCTCAGGCAAAAGTTGGACGTAATGATCCGTGTCCATGTGGTTCAGGTAAAAAGTTTAAACATTGCCATGGGGCTGTTCAATAACGGCAAAGTTTAGTATCATGCCGTCATGATGTTTTTTTCAACATATTTATGCCATAACAGTCACTGTTATGGCATCCTAACAATAAAGAAGAAACCAATAACAAATCATGAAAAAAGTTGAGATTGCGGTCGGTATTGTTCGTTCACATGATGGTAAAATTTTTATTACCCAACGAGGTGAAAGCTCTCACTTAGCCGGATTCTGGGAATTCCCTGGCGGTAAAATCGAGCCGAATGAAACTCCCTTTGAAACACTTCAACGCGAAATTGCTGAAGAAATCGATATTCACATTCACAAAGCAAAATTTTTAAAAACGGTACAACATCAATATAACGATCGCGCATTAACCATTCACGCCTATCTTATCGAAGAGTGGGATGGAGAACCCTTTGCGGCAGAAGGACAACCAAGCCGTTGGGTGGATGAGGAAGAGCTTAATGCCGATGAATTTCCTGATGCGAATCGTACGATTATTGAGATGTTGAAAAATTTGGATAAAGATTTCAATTAATTGCAGTACGATTGTCAGTTATGCAACGAGTATGGTTTGGTCACACTGAAGCCGTTTTCTTCTGCTGCATTAAACATATGCTATCAGCGGGTGAAGCCATGATGGCGTTTAAATATATGGCCTCTACTATATGACTTGTTATCGTTATATCACATCATCGAGATGTAACGTCATTAGTATACTGCAAACGTTAGCGGTTTCTGTCGTCAAAATGTAAAGCCTTATCCTCTGATCGCATTTTCCTACAATTGCAGTATAATACATGCAATTTTTGGTCTCTATGAAGTAATGTTATGACACAATCAAGTTACAATGCAACCGATATCGAAGTCTTAAAAGGCCTCGATCCAGTTAGGCATCGTCCCGGTATGTATACCGATACAGCCCGTCCAAATCATTTAGGACAAGAAGTTATTGATAACAGCGTGGATGAGGCGATCGCCGGCCATGCTAAGCATATTCAAGTGATATTACATGAAGATCAATCATTAGAAGTGATTGATGATGGGCGAGGAATGCCTGTTGATATTCATCCAGAAGAGGGTGTTCCTGCCATCGAGTTATTACTTTGTCGTTTACATGCGGGTGGCAAGTTTTCTAATAAAAATTACCAGTTTTCTGGTGGCTTACATGGTGTTGGTATTTCAGTTGTTAATGCATTATCTAAACGCGTAGAAGTGACCGTCAATCGTGATGGGCAAATATACGAAATTGCTTTTGAACAGGGGCATAAAGTTGAAGATTTGCATGTAACAGGGACATGTGGTCGACGTAATACAGGAACCAAAGTCCGTTTTTGGCCTGAAGAAAAGTATTTTGACTCACCTAAATTTTCGGTACCACGACTTGAGCATTTATTAAAAGCAAAAGCGGTGCTTTGCCCAGGTCTTGAAATTATCTTTAAAGATAAGGTGAATAAAACAGAACAAAAGTGGTGTTATGAAGCTGGTTTAACGGATTATTTAATTGAATCAGTAAGTGGTTACACACTATTACCCCAAGCACCTTTTACCGGCGAACACACCGGGGAAACAGAAGCTGTTGAATGGGCATTATTATGGTTACCTGAAGGTGGTGAGTTATTAACTGAAAGCTATGTTAACTTAATTCCAACCGTGCAAGGTGGCACGCATGTTAATGGACTCAGGCAGGGTTTACTTGATGCGATGCGCGAATTTTGTGAATTCCATAATTTATTGCCAAGGGGGTTAAAACTGACTGCTGATGATATTTGGGAACGTTGTGCTTATGTGTTGTCGGTTAAAATGCAAGAACCACAGTTTGCTGGTCAAACCAAAGAACGTTTGTCTTCACGCCAATCCGCAGCTTTTGTGTCAGCTATTGTAAAAGATGCATTTAGTTTATGGCTTAATCAGAATGTGCAAACTGCAGAATTATTGGCTGAAATGGTCATTTCGAGTGCACAAAAAAGGCTTAGAGCATCAAAAAAAGTTATTCGTAAAAAATTAACGAGTGGGCCTGCTTTACCTGGTAAATTGGCGGACTGCTCGTCTCAAGATTTGGCCAGAACCGAATTGTTTTTGGTGGAAGGGGATTCTGCGGGAGGATCGGCAAAACAAGCACGTGATCGCCAAACACAAGCGATCATGCCACTAAAAGGTAAAATCCTAAACACTTGGGAAGTCTCATCTGATGAAGTGCTTGGCTCACAAGAAATTCATGATATTTCAGTCGCAATTGGTATGGATCCTGACAGCGATGATTTAAGTCAGTTACGTTATGGTAAAATTTGTATTTTGGCGGATGCCGACTCGGATGGTTTACACATTGCTACTTTATTATGTGCGCTGTTTGTCCGCCATTTTAAATCATTAGTCATACAAGGGCATATTTATGTTGCTATGCCGCCACTGTATCGAATTGACTTAGGTAAAGAAGTTTACTATGCACTAGATGAAGAAGAAAAAGCCGGTATTTTGGAACAGCTTAAACGTAAAAAAGGTAAACCAAACGTACAGCGTTTTAAAGGTCTTGGTGAGATGAATCCATTGCAATTAAGGGAAACCACAATGGATCCAAACACGCGTAGATTAGTCCAATTAAAATTAGATGATGATGAACAAACGATGGCTATCATGGACATGTTATTGGCGAAAAAACGCGCTGAAGATCGCCGAGAATGGTTACAAAATAAAGGCGATCAAGTTGAGCTTGAAATTTAAGATTGGATTGTTTGATTAGTTTCTTTTCATTAAGAAGAACCAAGGAATAAAAATGAGTGAAATAACGCATGATGGCGTAGAAGCACAGTCTCTACAGACGTTTACTGAAAGTGCGTATTTAAATTATTCGATGTATGTCATTATGGATCGGGCGTTACCATTTATCGGTGATGGCTTAAAACCGGTACAACGGCGTATCGTCTATGCAATGTCTGAATTGGGCCTTAATGCACAAGCAAAATATAAAAAATCAGCCCGTACAGTCGGTGATGTTTTAGGTAAATATCATCCGCATGGTGATAGCGCATGTTACGAGGCAATGGTACTGATGGCGCAACCTTTCTCATATCGCTATCCTTTAGTGGATGGTCAAGGTAACTGGGGGGCTCCCGATGATCCTAAATCATTTGCAGCCATGCGTTATACCGAGTCGCGTTTATCCAAGTATGCTGAGCTGTTACTAGGCGAACTAGGTCAAGGTACAGTTGATTATGTGCCTAACTTTGATGGTACTTTGCAAGAACCTAAAATGTTACCTGCACGTTTACCTAATATTCTATTAAATGGTACAACGGGTATTGCCGTGGGGATGGCAACTGATATTCCGCCACACAATATTCGTGAAGTCGCTAATGCAGCAATCATGTTACTTGATAATCCGCAGAGTTCACTTGACGATGTCATGGCGCACATTAAAGGGCCTGATTATCCGACATCTGCTGAAATTATTACGTTGCCAGCCGATATTGCCAAAATTTACGAAACAGGTCGTGGTTCAATCCGTATGCGAGCGGTCTGGAATAAAGAAGATGGCGATATTGTGATTACTGATCTTCCTCATCAAGTTTCAGGTGCAAAAATTCTTGAGCAAATAGCGTCTCAAATGCGGGCTAAAAAACTGCCTCTGATTGAAGATTTGCGTGACGAATCCGATCATGAAAATCCGACACGATTAGTGCTTGTACCTCGTTCAAATCGTGTTGATCCAGAACAAGTGATGAATCATCTTTTTGCAACCACTGACTTAGAAAAAAGCTATCGTGTGAATTTGAACATGATCGGTCTTGATCACAAACCGTCTGTAAAAGGTTTATTGACGATACTGACAGAATGGCTTGAATATCGACGTGAAACGGTTACAAGACGTTTAAATTACCGTTTAGATAAAGTGCTTAAACGCTTACATATTTTAGAAGGTTTATTGGTTGCCTTTTTAAATATTGATGAAGTTATTCATATTATTCGCTATGAAGATGAGCCTAAAGAGGCGTTAATAAAACGCTTTTCGTTGACAGAAATTCAAGCTGAAGCCATTTTAGAATTAAAACTTCGTCATTTAGCTAAACTTGAAGAAGTTAAAATTAATGCTGAACAAGCCGAACTTGTGAAAGAGCGAGATCAGCTGCAAGCTATTTTAGCATCAAGCCGTAAACTCAATAGTTTGATTAAAAAAGAGTTAATCGCCGATGTTGAAAAATACGGTGATGACAGACGTTCCCCGATTGTTGAACGTGCTGAGGCTAAAGCGATTACAGAGCAAGAGTTAACCCCATCTGAACCTATAACGATTGTTCTATCTGAAATGGGATGGGTGCGAAGTGCCAAGGGGCATGATATTGATCCGACATCACTTAGCTATAAAGCTGGTGATAACTATAAAGCGTCAGCTAAAGGTAAAAGTAATCAACCGGTTATCTTTGTTGATTCGACAGGACGAAGTTATGCTGTTGAACCGACATCCTTACCTTCAGCTCGAGGACAAGGCGAACCGTTAACCGGCAAATTGACATTACCTGCCGGTGCGCAAGTCGAACACCTGATAATGACGGCAAGTGATGAACAGAAAATCTTAATGGCATCAGATGCTGGTTATGGATTTATCTGTACCTTTGCCGATCTGATTGCGCGTAACCGCAATGGTAAAGCGATTATTACATTACCTAAAAATGCCAAAGTGATGCCGTTAATTGAAATCAATGATGACGAATCGCTATTGCTTGCTATTACGCATGCCGGCAGAATGTTAGTTTTCCCTGTGAAGGATTTACCTGAGTTATCAAAAGGTAAAGGTAATAAGATTATCTCGATTCAAAGCGCTCAAGCTGAAAAACATGAAGACTACTTGTCTTATATGATGCTAATTACCGTTGACTCGTCGATCACGCTTTATGTTGGTAAACGAAAATTAACGTTAAAAGCGATTGATTTGCAGAAATTTAGAGCAGAAAGAGGTCGTAAAGGTACCCTTCTGCCAAGAGGATTACAACGTATCGATCGTATTGAGATTGATGAATAGCGTATACGTTTAATGAAATTTATAAGATTAGGCCAGAGGTTGTAAATATGTCATTTATTTGGGCAATCGTGACAGGTATTGCTTTATCCTTTTTATTAAAAAGTGGTTGGGGATTTTTACTCGGATTATTTATTGGGCCGATGCTCTATCGTGCCTTTAATAATATTGCACCAATGCGAACTAACCAGCCGAGCCCAACACTATTTTTAACTGTTGCATTTGAAGTATTAGGTCATTTAAGTAAAGCCAAAGGCCAAGTCACACAAGATGATATTAATATTGCTTCCCAGTTTATGGATCGTTTGCAACTTGACAGCGAAAAACGCAAATTAGCACAAGACTCATTTAATCGTGGTAAATCTGCCAATTATCCATTACAAGAACGGTTAAATGAACTGTATACCCAATATCGGTATCGAAAAAAGGTGCTTAATATCTTTTGTGAACAGCTGATTCAGGCTGCGATTAGTGACGGTACATTGCATCAAAAAGAAGAACAAATTCTGTATAGTGTTGCCCAGGCTTTTCATATCCCGCGAGCGCAAATGGCAATGTATATTCAGATGATGATGGCAAGCTATCAATTTCAGCGTGGTCAACAATATCAGCAATATAATCAAAACAGACAACAAGGTGGGTATCATCAGGGATCATACCAACGTCAATCGGCACAAAGTGATATTGACAATGCTTATCGTATTTTAGGCGTCGATCCTAATGCCGATAATACCACGATTAAACGCGCATATCGTAAATTAATGAATGAACATCATCCCGATAAGTTAGTTTCAAAAGGATTACCAAAAGAGATGTTGGAAGCCGCAAAAAAACGCGCTCAAGAAATTCAAGCAGCATATGATTTAATTAAAGCTCATAAAGGCTTTAAATAGGAACTTAAAGAGATACCATCATGATGCATTGGCGCTCAATTATTCGTATTGTTGGTTTACTGATTACCCTATTATCAGTATTTATGCTTATACCCGCATTAGTTGCGCTCATTTACCGTGATGGTGGTGGTACCATTTTTATTCAATCATTCGTGGTTGCTCTCATTTTAGGTATTGTTTTATGGTTGCCTAACCGAAAACAAAAAAGTGAATTAAGTACCCGTGAAGGATTTTTAATTGTTGTATTGTTTTGGGTCGTTTTAGGTACGATTGGCTCGTTTCCGTTTATTTTTGATAATCACCTCAATCTAAATTTAACTACGGCGTTTTTTGAATCGTTTTCTGGTTTAACAACAACTGGCGCAACCAGTATTATTCATCTTGATACACTGCCAAAAGCATTATTATTTTATCGGCAGCTCTTACAGTGGCTAGGTGGGATGGGGATCATTGTATTAGCTGTGGCTATTTTACCGCTGTTAGGTGTGGGGGGGATGCAGCTTTATCGTGCCGAGATCCCCGGTCCGCAAAAAGATAACAAAATGCGTCCACGTATTGCGCAAACGGCTAAAACATTGTGGTCAATTTACATTATTCTCACTGTCGTCTGTGCATTGTGTTTATGGCTTGCTGGCATGAACTTGTTTGATGCCATATCCCATAGTTTTTCAACCATTTCAATGGGGGGATTTTCAACCCATGATAATAGCCTTGCTTATTTTGATAATGCAGTGATTAATTACATTATTACATTTTTCTTAATTCTCTCTGGTTGTAATTTTGGTTTACACTTTATCAGTTTTAGTCAGTTTTCAATTAAGCATTATTTCCGGGATCAAGAATTCCGTACATTTTTAATGATCCTTGGTGCATTGATGGTTATTAGCATTGTACTTATTTATGTCTGGGGTGGAGTGAGTGGTTTTGAAACGTCGATTGATAAAATTGTTTTGCAAGTTGTGTCAACGGCATCTACAACTGGATTTTCAGTTGATACGATGAGTAGCTGGCCGCCAGTATTACCGATTTTATTACTATGTGCATCATTTATTGGTGGTTGTGCGGGTTCAACTGGTGGCGGCATGAAAGTCGTCCGTGTTTTACTTTTATTTATGCAGGGGTCGCGTGAGTTAAAACGTTTGGTTCATCCTAATGCAATATATAGTTTAAAATTGAATAACCGCGTCTTACCAGAACGTATTATTGAATCGGTTTGGGGCTTTTTTTCTGCTTACGCATTAGTCTTTTTAGTCAGCTTATTTATTGTGATGGCAAGTGGGGTGAGTGCCATGGATGCTTTCTACATCGTTTCATCATCATTAAATAACTTAGGGATAGGTATTGGCGAAGCCAGTGATAGCTTTAATAATGTCAGCGATCTGGTTAAATGGGTAATGATTGTTGATATGCTATTTGGTCGACTAGAGATCTTTACATTACTTGTTATTTTTACACCCGTGTTTTGGAAGTCATAATCAGGCACGCTTTGAATACCATATTTTGTCTTTATGTCTGCGACTATAAAATAGCATATTGTGTTACGAGCAATCGTTTATTTAGTTAGGTTATTCAATTCATTTTAAGAGTTAATATGAAACTACTATTACTGTACACCACTCACGAACATCAAACTGAAAAAATAATGAAACGCATTCAGTTCCAACTTGGCGCACAATGTGAATGTGATTTAGTTGAGTTAAATAAACAATCATCGATTGATTTATCATCTTACCAAGCTGTTATTATTGGTACATCAATTCGCTATGGCTATTATAGTAAACTGATTAAAACGTTTATTGATGAGAATACTCAAAGACTAAATCAAATGCCTAGTGGTTTTTTTGGGGTTAATGTCGTTGCACGTAAGCCACATAAAAATACACCAGAGACCAATTTATATACACGAAAGTTTTTAGCAAGCATTAAATGGCAGCCCACATTAAAAGCGGTGTTTGCGGGGGCGCTTTATTATCCCAAATATAATTGGTTCGATCGTAATATGATTCGCTTCATTATGTGGTTAGGAAAAGGTGACACTGATATTACTAAACCAGTGATTGAATACACAGATTGGAATAAAGTCGACCAATTTGCTAAACAGTTTGCCGAAATGACCACCTTGTAACAAATATTATTGAGGCATCTTATCGAATGTAAGGCGTTTTTAAGTATTTGGTGGGGTGAAGTAAAGAACCGTAACATAGATAGAATTTGGCTTAAATGAGTTGGTGGAATGGTTTTTTAAGCGCGATTTGCTTAAAAAAGCAGAAAATCGGTTAAAAAATGATTAAACGCGAAAAAAATTGCAAATTAGGCTTGAAGAAAGTGAGAAGATGTC
>NZ_BAABHY010000013.1:0-81104 GCF_039542345.1 Orbus sasakiae | reverse complement strand
TTTTGCAAGTACGCTTGTGATCGCTGCTGTTAAAGTTGTTTTACCATGGTCAACGTGGCCAATTGTACCTACGTTAACGTGGGGTTTTTTACGTTCAAATTTTTCTTTAGACATTTTTTATGTTCCTTTATAAAAATTTCTTTCCTCACCGAAATGAGGAAAGAATAAAACAAATTATCTCGCTTTACGCGCTTCAATAATCGCTGTTACGATGTTTGTAGGTGCTTCGTTATACTTCAAGAACTCCATAGAGTAAGAAGCACGACCTTGTGTTTGTGAACGAAGGTCTGTCGCATAGCCAAACATTTCTGAAAGAGGTACTTGCGCACGAACAGTTTTACCTGTTGCAGTATCATCCATTCCTTCGATCATACCACGACGACGGTTTAAGTCACCGATAACGTCACCCATATAATCTTCAGGGGTTTCAACTTCAACTTTCATAATTGGTTCTAAAAGTGCTGGTTTCGCTTTCATGAAACCATCTTTAAATGCCATAGATGCGGCAAGTTTAAAGGCAATTTCAGATGAGTCGACATCATGGTAAGAACCAAAATGTAAACGCACACCAAGATCTACAACTGGATAGCCAGCTAAAGGACCTGATTTCAATTGCTCTTGAATACCTTTATCTACTGCAGGAATAAATTCACCAGGAATTACCCCACCTTTGATTTCGTTAACAAATTCGTAACCAGCGCCACCCGCTTCTAATGGATACATGTCGATAACAACATGACCGTATTGACCACGACCACCAGATTGTTTTGCGTGTTTACCTTCGATGTCTTTAACGGTTGTACGAATTGTTTCACGGTAAGCTACTTGAGGTTTACCTACATTCGCTTCAACGTTAAATTCACGTTTCATTCGGTCTACGATAATTTCAAGATGTAATTCACCCATACCAGCAATGATAGTTTGGTTTGATTCTTCATCAGTCCATACACGGAATGATGGATCTTCTTTCGCCAAACGACCTAAAGCAACACCCATTTTTTCTTGGTCAGCCTTAGTTTTAGGTTCTACTGCAACCGAGATAACCGGCTCAGGGAATTCCATTCTTTCAAGGATAATTGGCGAGCTTTCAGAACAAAGAGTATCACCCGTTGTGACATCTTTAAGGCCGATTGCCGCTGCAATATCACCAGCACGAACTTCTTTAATTTCTTCACGTTTGTTCGCATGCATCTGTACAATACGACCAAAACGTTCTTTACGGTCTTTTACTGAGTTAAGCACTGAGTCACCAGAGTTAACAACACCGGAGTAAACACGGAAGAACGTTAAGTTACCGACAAACGGGTCAGTTGCAATTTTAAATGCAAGTGCAGCAAATGGTTCATCATCACTTGAATGACGTTCTGCTGGTTGACCATTTTGTAATTCACCTTTAATAGCAGGGACATCAGTCGGTGCAGGTAAATACTCAATAACTGCGTCAAGCATAAACTGAACGCCTTTATTTTTAAACGCACTACCACACGTTACTAAGATGATTTCGTTAGCAAGTACACGTTGACGCAGCGCACTTTTAACTTCTTCTTCAGTTAACTCATCACCGCCTAGGTATTTTTCCATTAACTCTTCGTTCGCTTCAGCAGCTGCTTCGATCAAGTTTGCACGGTGTTCTTCAACTAGGTCAGCCATATCAGCTGGAACATCTTCATAAGTAAACGTTGTACCTTGGTCTGCATCATTCCAGTTAATTGCTTTACGTTTAAGTAAATCAATAACACCTGTGAATTTTTCTTCAGCACCAATAGGTAATACAAGTGGAACGGGTACGGCTGCTAAACGTGTTTTGATCTGAGATACAACACGTAAGAAGTTAGCGCCCATACGGTCCATTTTGTTTACAAATGCAATACGTGGTACTTTATATTTGTTAGCTTGACGCCATACAGTTTCAGACTGAGGTTGAACACCACCAACAGCACAATAAACCATTACAGCACCATCAAGAACACGCATAGAACGTTCTACTTCGATAGTAAAGTCAACGTGACCCGGGGTATCGATGATGTTGATACGATGTGGTTCAAATTGTTTACCCATACCAGACCAGAACGCAGTTGTTGCTGCTGAGGTGATGGTGATACCACGCTCTTGTTCTTGTTCCATCCAGTCCATGGTCGCTGCGCCATCATGAACTTCACCAATTTTGTGACTTACACCAGTATAAAACAAAATACGTTCAGTCGTCGTTGTTTTACCTGCGTCAATATGTGCACTGATACCGATGTTACGGTAGCGTGCGATAGGGGTTGTACGAGCCATATTAATCCTCTGCTTTTAGGTCGTTTATAATGAAACTATCGTGGTACTTATTGCACATAAGGGCAATAAGTATGAATTCAAGTACCTTGAATTACCAACGATAATGAGCAAACGCCCTATTAGCTTCAGCCATACGATGAACATCTTCACGTTTTTTAACAGCAGTACCTTTGTTCTCAAAGGCATCTGATAATTCATTCGCAAGGCGTAAAGCCATTGATTTATCGCCACGTTTGCGAGCAGCATCTACAATCCAACGCATCGCAAGAGCATTACGACGAACAGGACGTACCTCAACAGGTACTTGGTATGTAGAACCACCAACACGGCGAGACTTAACTTCTACAGTTGGTCTTACGTTATCTAATGCAACTTCAAAAGCGGATAAATGGTCTTTTCCGCTACGCTCTGAAAGCGTATCAAGAGCTGAATATACAATTGATTCTGCGACAGATTTTTTACCATCTATCATTAAAATATTTACAAATTTAGCCAGTAATTCTGAACTGAATTTCGGATCAGGAAGAATTTTTCTTTGACCGGCAATGTGACGACGTGGCATTGGAATACTCCGTTTTTTCTTTTTAAGTTTAAAACTTAAATCTATATTTCAGGTTTACCCAAAACTCAAATGAGTTAAATGGAATTATAAAGTTTGGCCTTACTTAACGGATAACCATTAAGCCTTAGGTCTTTTCACACCGTATTTAGAACGTGATTGTTTACGGTCTTTAACACCCGCACAGTCAAGCGCTCCACGAACAGTATGGTAACGAACACCTGGTAAATCTTTAACACGACCACCGCGAATTAAAATTACGCTATGTTCTTGTAGATTATGGCCTTCACCACCAATATAAGAGGTTACTTCAAAACCGTTAGTTAAACGCACACGACATACTTTACGTAGTGCTGAGTTTGGTTTTTTAGGTGTTGTAGTGTAAACACGAGTACAAACACCGCGTTTTTGCGGGCATGCTTCAAGAGCTGGAACGTTACTTTTAACTTCCTTAAGTGCTCGAGGTTTGCGTACCAGCTGATTAATTGTTGCCATTAATAAGCTCCTGATTTTTTATATAATTTTAAATAATACTATTTAAATTTTTCTTTTAGATACGTAAGATAACTGTGCCCAAAATCCTAAAAATATAGGTTTTGGGTCGCAAGATTCTAGTCCTCAACAGGGATAATGTCAAGTTTTTGCTTATCATTATGTCATAATCTTACACTTACCATTGTTCGATAATGTTTAAATTATGCTGAAGTTCTTCAAATAAAGTGTTCGCTTGTTGTTTTTGTTGCTCGCTCAAATTTTGACCTACAAACTGTTTGTTTTCCGCGAAGCTTGCCTCAGGTTCATCATATAGTGCCGCATAGCAAGCCAGTGCATAAGCTTTTACGGGATCAGCCTTAGTCCCTAAACCATAAAAATAAGCGCCACTTAACGTTGATAATGCAACAGGGTATCCACTGATAGCTGCACGCTTATATAAATTAAACGCTTGTACAAAATTTTGGGTTGTGCCCGTTCCAGTACGATACAAATCGGCTAAAGCAACTAATGAATAAGGGTTATTTTGTGCAGCTGCTAGTTGGTACCATTTAAACGCTTGTTGATAATCAGCCGTAACCCCGAGTCCCTTATAATATATGACACCCAGATTATGCTGTGCATCAGCACTACCTTGTGTTGCTGCTTTTTCAAACCAGCCTATCGCCTCTTTGATATGTTTATGTTGTGCAAGCAGTAAGGCTAAATTATATTGGCTATCAAGGTGTCCTTGTTCCGCTGATTGTTGAAATAGAGTCTGTGCTTTAATATTATCTTGTGTTACACCTTGTCCTAATAAATACATAATACCTAAAGTATATTGTCCATCAGCATCATGATTATCAGCTGCTCGTTGTAAGAAAGGTAGCGCGGCTACATAATCATTTTGTTGATAATAATCCAGACCAATCTTGTAATCACTGTTTGGAGATGGTTTATTGAAATCCTGTGCATTGGCAAAATAAGATAAACTGAAACACAAAATGAGTAATGATAATGCTGGATTTTTCATTAT
Organism: Orbus sasakiae; assembly: GCF_039542345.1. Lineage (NCBI taxonomy): Bacteria > Pseudomonadati > Pseudomonadota > Gammaproteobacteria > Orbales > Orbaceae > Orbus > Orbus sasakiae. Next base: position 76,758 of record NZ_BAABHY010000013.1, on the reverse strand, counting down.
TTTATCCTTTGTGAATACCCAAAAGTGATTGCTTGCTTTAAAAAGGTTACTTATTATACAACCCATCGATTTTGTTATGATAGCAACTTTCGCTAAAAAGGTACCTTATATGCAATATTTAACGGATCTCCATATGCATACCGTGGCAAGTACGCATGCTTACAGTACTGTGCATGAATATATTCAACAAGCTAAAATTCAAGGCTTAAAATTGATTGCGATTACGGATCATGGAATGGCCCTAGGGGATAGTCCGCACCGTTGGCATTTTATTAATATGCGAATAATTCCGCGTATCGTTGATGGGGTTGGGATTTTGCGTGGTATTGAAGCTAACATTTTAAATCTACACGGTGATATTGATTGTGATGATGGAATGTACCGAGAGTTAGACATGGTGATTGCGGGATTTCATGAACCTGCTTGCCCATCAATGGGGATTGATAAAAATACCGAAGCAATGATTGCAACAATTAAAAATCCGAAAGTTAACATTATTAGTCACCCAGGTAATCCGAATTATCCGATACATATTGATGCAGTAGCAAAAGTGGCAAAAGAGTATCAAGTTGCGTTAGAAATTAACAATTCATCGTTTATTTCCCGAAAAGGAAGTGATGATAACTGCCGACAAATTGCACAAGCCGTGAAAGATGCGGGGGGCATGATATCGTTTGGCTCTGACTCTCATGTCGCTTATAACGTGGGAAGTTTTGAAAACTGTTTATCTTTAATTAAAGATATTGATTTCCCGGTGCACCGTATTATTAATCGTAGCCCTAGAGCTGTAATTGAATTTTTTGCGTTGAAGACGGGACGATATATTGAAGAATTAGCGATACTATAAAAAGCTATTTTTACACTATATTTATAGGTTATGATAAAAAAATAACGAAAATAGCGTTAATAAAACGGCGAGTTTAAGCTCGCCGATATTTTAAATGGGTATTAGTGACCAATAAAAATAAATTTAAGGACAAATAGCACTGCAACAGCAACAACACATACATTAAGATCTTTAAACTTACCAGTGAAAGCTTTTAATACAACATAAGAGATAAAACCTAATGCAACCCCTTCGGTGATAGCAAAAGCAAAAGGCATCATTAATGCTGTAATGAAAGCCGGTGTTGCTTCTGTTAAATCAGACCAATTGACTTTTACTAAGCTAGATACCATTAGGATCCCAACAAAAATAAGCGCGCCAGAGGTTGCATAACTTGGTACTAAGTGTGCCAGTGGTGATAAGAAAATAACCACTAAAAATAAAATACCCACCACCACAGATGTTAAACCTGTACGACCACCAACAGAGACACCCGCTGAGCTTTCAATATAAGTTAATACGGATGACGTCCCAAATAATCCACCTAAAGATGAACTAAAACTATCAACTAATAATGCTTGACGCATTTTAGGGAAACGGCCTTTTTCATCTGAAATGCCTGCTTTATCTGTTACCGCTAAGATAGTACCCGATGAGTCAAATAAGCTGACAATCATAATCGAGAAGATAACGCCCATCATACCTAAATTAAATGAACCGGCTAAATCAATATGACCAACAACGGTGGTGACATCAGGTGGCAGTGAAACGATGCCAGCATAATGAATATTTGGGTCAAGCCATAATGCTAATAAGGTAACAACTAAAATCGAAACCAAAACAGCAGCATGGAAGTTACGTGCTGCTAGTATAATAATGATAAAAAAGCCAAGTGAACCAAGAAGCACTTTGAGCGATAGAATATTACCCATTGTTAATAGCGTTGCTGGAGAGTAGGTCACGATCCCCATGTTTTGGAAACCCATAAACGCAATAAATAAACCAATACCCGCACTAATACCAACACGTAAACACTGTGGAATATTAGAGATTAACCAATGGCGAACTTTGAATAATGACAATACAAAGAAAATCAATGATCCCCAGAAAATTGCCCCCATACCAATTTGCCATGAATACCCCATACCAATACAAATACCATAAGCAAAAAAGGCATTAAGTCCCATAGCAGGTGCCAAGGCAATGGGTAAGTTAGAAGCAAGCCCCATTAGAATACTGGCAAATGCAGTAACTAAGCAGGTAAGCACAAAAACAGCATTACGGTCCATGCCTGTTGCGCTTAAGATTTCAGGGTTAACAAAGATAATGTACACCATGGTTAAAAACGTTGTACATCCGGCAATAACTTCTGTACCAACAGTCGATTTTTTCTCTTTTAATTGGAAGAGTTTTTCCAATAAAGAACGTTGACTACTTGATTGAGCATTATTCATATAAAAACCTAATTGATGAATTGTAAGAAATGTAAATTTGACCCTGCTATTATTGACAGATATAAAGCAAGGTCAAGTATTTTTATTCGATAGGGCTACCATTTCCTTCTGGTAAGTTAGCATTTACTGGTATGTTGATTTTTTTCTCTTTTTCTAACTTTTCTTCTTCCGTTTCGGCAGATTCTGTTTCCTGAGGGGTTGTTGGATCTAAGTGTAATAATGCCAAAATATGTTTAGCGATTTCCTCTTCACCCGTGATAACACCCGTTGCACCATGTTCGGCAATGTATTCTGCTTCGTCATCATAAAATGCTCTAACATAAATCTCAAGATCGGGTCTTGCCTCTCGTGCTTGCGAGCAAATTTCACCAGCTTCGTAACCATTAGGTGTCGAAATAATTAACCATCTTGCGGTTTGTAATTGAGCTAATTCAAGCGTTTCTGATTTTGATGCATTACCAAATACGGCAATGACATCATCATTACGCAATTGTTCAATTAAGGTGAGTGAGTTATCTACAACAACAAAAGGGATACCGCGAGCTCTCAGTTGCCTTGCAATGGTACTCCCTAATCGGCCATGCCCCACGAGTATTGCATGTCCTTTAAGCCCTTTCGGAATTTGTTGGTTAATCACTGCCACTGGGTCGATGATCTTATCGACAATGCTCTCTGTTTTAGATAAGTAATGTTCAACAAGATTAAAGATGAATGGGTTGATCACAATCGAAATAATGGCACCGGCTAAGATCAGGCTATAGGCTTCATTTGGGAACACACCTAATAATTTACCCAGTGCCGCCAGAATAAAGGCAAATTCACCTATTTGTGCAAGGCTTGCTGAAATTGTTAACGCGGTACGTTTGGTATGTCCAAAGACGCGTACTATCAAGTAGGCCGCAATGGATTTACCAAAAATGATGATAGCGACTGTTGATAATGTGGCAATAGGGTGTTGAATCAAAATCTGAGGATCGAAAAGCATCCCAACTGAAACAAAGAATAATACCGCAAAAGCATCTTTTAACGGCAAAATATTATTGGCTGCACGGTGGCTCAGCTCAGACTCGGTGAGCGCCATTCCAGCAAAGAATGCCCCAAGTGCAAAGGATGCGCCAAACAGTTGTACTGCAGCGAGTGCAATACCTAATGCAATACCGAGAACAGAAAGTGTAAAAAGTTCTTCCGAACCGGTACTGGCACTTTTCGCCAATAACCACGGTATCACTCGGCGACCGACTAGAATCATTAACACAATAAAAATAATCACTAAGCCAATGGTTTTAGTAATTTCGATGACAATATCCCAAAAGTTAACATGGTCATTATCACCAAGCATGGTGACAATTGGTGGTAAAAGGACTAAAGTTAATACCATCACCAAATCTTCAACAATCAACCATCCTATTGCTATACGGCCACGTTTACTTTCAATTAAATCGCGTTCTTCGAGTGCACGTAAAAGTACGACGGTACTGGCAGTCGATAAGCACAAACCAAATACTAAACCGGTGGTAATTGACCAACCGATCACGGCAGATAATCCCATACCTAGCAATGTTGCAACGGCAATTTGCACAACGGCACCAGGAATCGCAATTGATTTTACGGATAATAGATCTTTAAGGGAAAAGTGTAGGCCAACGGCAAACATTAATAAAATGACGCCAATTTCAGCTAACTGGCTGATAATGGCTGTATCCGCGACATAACCTGGGGTTGCAGGTCCAAAAATAATGCCGGCAATTAAATAACCGACTAAAGGTGAAATTCGCAATCGATTAGCCAGCATACCTAAAATAGCAGCTAAAACGATACCGCCAATGATTGCTGCAAGTAGTGGCCCTGTATCATGCATTTTCACCTCCTTTAAAATAATTCATCCAATATAATAATAATCCGGCTTAGTTTAGCGTATTTTTAACTTATTTTGTTAAATATTTTGATATTTTTCTGCAGAAATTGCAAAAAATCTGATGGTGATTTTTGAAGGATTTAAAATGACGATAGGAAGAATTGCTCCTTCCTACCATGCTTAATTAGATCTGATATTCTGCATGATCGACATGCGTAATTTTGACTTTAATAATCCGATGACTATCGACTTCCAAAATTTCAAATAGATAATCACCAGCCTGAATGATTTCACCAACTTCAGGGATATGTTGCGATTTTTCCATCACTAATCCAGCCAAGGTATGGTACTCACGCTTATCATCCAATTCAATCGGAACAAATCGTACCAGTTCTTCAAGTGGAGTATAGCCATTGGCGATCCAGCAGTTTTCACCGCAGCACTGAATATCGTGTCTGACATCAATATCTTCATCTTCGGTTGGAAATTCACCTGCAATGGTTTCAATCACATCGGTGACCGAAACAATACCTTGCATTGAACCAAATTCGTCGACAACAAAAGCAAAATGCGTTTTGGCATTTTTAAATTGTTCAAGCGCAACCAACAAAGAGATGGTTTCTGGAAAAATTAATGGTTGTTTGACCAGTTTAGAAATCGAAATATCTTTACGATTATGCAGTACCTCTTTTAAAAGATCATTCACTTGCACAATCCCGATCGGTTCATCAATCGATACATTATCAGTCACAATCAGACGAGCATGCTGATTTTCAGTAATCTCTTTTAAAATTTCTTCACGGTCATCATTAATATTAAGCATTTTAACATTTTGTCTTGATGTCATAATGCTACTGACTGAACGCTGAGCAAGGCCTAAAACGCGTTCAATCATACCGAGTTCTTGGGCATTAAAAACGGCTGCTTTACGTCCTGCATCGGCGACTAAATCTTTAGTATTACTATCAAGATCTTCATCTTCGGAATCTCCCTTAAGCAGGTTTAATACCGCTTCAGCAGTTCGTTGACGCAATGGTTTTTTGCTTAAAAAACGTCTGCGATTAAAACTTGCCATTTGATTGAAGAACTCAATCATGATCGAGAAGCCGATTGCAGCATATAAGTATCCTTTAGGTATTGAGAACCCAAATCCTTCTGCAACAAGGCTGAAACCAATCATTAATAAAAAGCTTAAACATAAAATAACAATCGTTGGATGCGTATTAACAAAGTTTGCCAGGGGTTTACTTGCAATCATCATGATAACCATTGCAAAACACACTGCAACAATCATGATTGGTACATGCTCCACCATACCAACAGCGGTAATAACGGAGTCTAAAGAGAAAACCGCATCAAGCACAACAATTTGAGCGACAACTGTCCAAAAGTGAGATGTTTTCTTTTGCTTGGTTGATTCGTGCGATTTACCTTCGAGCCGCTCATTTAACTCCATTGTCGCTTTAAATAATAAGAACACACCACCAACTAACATAATCAGTTGCCGTGCGTTAAAATTCATACCAAAAGCTGAAAATATTGGTGTTGTTAATGTGACAAGCCATCCGGTGAACATTAACAAAATAATACGCATAATAAGGGCTAAAGAAAGGCCTATTATACGAGCATGATCACGTTTTTCGGGTGGGAGTTTTTCGGCAAGAATTGCGATAAAAACGATATTATCAATACCAAGAACAATCTCAAGAACAATAAGTGTTGAGAGTCCAATCCAAATTGTTGGATCCATGATCCATTCCATATCTCGGGTGGTTACCTTTTGTTAGACAGCACATGCTGAACCGCTAATTTTGGACGGAATTGTTAATTAAATCAATGATAATTTTATTAAAAAATATCAATATTCATCTATATTGTTAATTGATAAATTTGACTACAATGATAATTGCTAATTAAATCAAGTGATTATTTTTATAACAAGCTATTTAAATGATAAAAGCTAACGATAAATTTGGTTTTTTTTCAGTACCATGTATCCCTATTTTGGCACCACCTATTAGCACTATTTTAGTGAGATTAATTCTTTTTATGTTTATATCGCTTGTGATTGATTGCGTATATACTAAATAGTGTCAATCAAACTTAATTCACAAAAAAGGGCTTAAGCATGTTAACAGTTAATGAATATTTTACCGGAAAAGTGAAATCGATCAGTTTTACCAATGCAACAAGTGGTGAATCGAGTGTCGGTGTAATGGTACCAGGAGAATACACGTTTAGTACCAATAAGCCAGAGGAAATGACCGTGATTTCTGGTTCTTTAAATGTATTGTTACCATCGGCAACTGACTGGCAAATTTTTGAAGCAGGTCAGGTTTTCCATGTGCAGGGTAAAGCAGAATTTAATGTTCAAGTTGTTGAACCAACTGCATATTTATGCCGTTATTTATAAATGATTATTTTACCGACAACGCATAACCGAGTTGTCGGTAAATTGTTTTTTCTGATCATCTTGCATACTGTGCGAGTGAATTAAAAATGATAGATAACAGTTTTTGATTATCAACTTGTTCAATGACATTGATGGTTGATTGTGGTAACGGCGGCATGCCAACCGTTAATCGTAAACCATTTTTTTTCCAACGTCTTGAACTGCCTCTCGTATAAGCGCCTTCTAACGCGACATCAACCACATACTCTTGAGATACCATAAACGTTGGATCAATTAAATAGGCAACACACAATACATCATGAATCCAACACCCTGGAATATGGCGGGTTTGCATTGAAAAATCCATCCAGGGTCGTGTTGTCGTGACTATATATTGGCTTAACTGATCATCATTTTTGGCAATGATATTAAGATCATGATGAGTTAGCATGGTGGTGGTGGTCACATCATAAGGAGCAAGTGTAATGTTTGCACCACTATTTAAGACAATATGAGCGGCCTCTGGGTCGATAGCAAAATTCGTATCTTTCAGATAGCCAGGTACATTAAATACACCACCCATTATAATAATTTCAGCCACTGAATGAGCAAATTCAGGGTAGAGTTGAATGGTGTGTGCGATATTGGTTAATGGGCCTATTGCGACAACTGATATTTGATGTGGATTATTACAAACAAGTTCACCGATGGCTTGGGCCGCATTAACCGAAAGATCGTGATCAATCATTGTGTTGGTATTAGTTTGTGGCCAAAGGTGCAGTAGCCCTTGTTTTTTGACATTATTATCTAAATGTTCACGCCACGGTGCCGCCGGTTCTAATAATGCTTGAGCTGCGCCTTTAGCAACAGGAATGTTTAAGCTAAGCAAGTCCAACATTGTTTTTGCTACATGATAGCCCGTATCTCTAGGCGTATTACCCGAAACAGTGGTGATCAGTTCTAAGGCTATATTTGGATTGGCAATCGCTAATGCTATTGCTAAGCCATCATCGACATTGGCACCAGGAATACCATTACCTGGGTCACAATCAATAATAATTCTTTTTACCATATCATTACTCTATTCGTTAAGCTATTCCTCACTGTTTAGTGAGGAATACAGCAAGATTAAATGGCATCATTTGGTGAGTTTAAATCACGACCACGTGTTTCTGGTGCAAAGAAGGTTGTCACAAATCCAATTGTTGCCATCAATGCAAAGTAAATGGCAATTGGCCACCATGAACCGAAATAAGCAAACAATGCCGATGCAACCAATGGGGCAGTACCTCCAGATAAAATACCACCTAACTCTTTAGCTAGTGCCATTTTTGAATAACGTGATTTTACACCAAAGAGTTCAACGCCATAAGCGGCTTGAACACCAAAAATACCCAGTGAAGCAAGGCACATACCAGTAACGATGATCGAACCAACAATCAATGGATCGCGGCTTTCAAGTAATAGATAGGCCGGGATAGCATAAATCATCAATAATAAACAGAAAATACGGTAAATAATCCGACGCCCAAATATGTCAGACAGCCAACCTGCAAATGGAATCACAATAAACCCGAGTAAAGAGGCAATGAGCACTGAAACAGTTGGAATAGTTTGGTTAACGCCTAAAATTTTTACGACATAGCCAATAACAAAACCTTGTGCAAGATAAGAAGGGCCGTTTTCACCGATACGTAAACCCAGCATAACGAAAAAGGCTTTATTGCTTTTTAAACATGTTCGAATCGTTTTAGGTTGTTTTTCGTTGACAGTCGGTGGCGTTTGTTCTGCTTGCGCATTTTCAGTTTGTTGTTTTTCAAATACTGGGGTTTCACGGACATGTTGGCGAATGAGTGTTGCAGCAACAGCAATTAACGCGCTCGCAATAAATGGTATACGCCAGGCCCAATCAATCACCGCTTGAGTACCGAGTGTCAGTACTAATAACCATACTGCAGAGGCAACAAGGGTTCCTGTATTTGAACCAATGCCTATGATTGATGCAATAAGACCACGATGCTTAGTTGGTGCATATTCACCTAGCATAACGGTAGCACCTGATAACTCAGCCCCTGCACCAAACCCTTGTGCAAATCGTAATATGACTAAACAAATTGGAGCATAGATTCCAATAGTATGATAACTCGGAATACAACCAATTAAAGTGGTTGAAATTCCCATCAAGGCGATAGTTATCACAAGGACAAGCTTACGGCCTTTTTTATCACCTAGACGGCCAAAAAAGATTGCACCAATCGGTCTTGCCAAGAAGCCGACTGAGTAGGTAGCAAAGCTTGATAAAAGTGCGACGGTTTTTGTTTCGCCAGGGAAGAAAATATCACCAAATACAAGTCCAGCAGCAAGTCCATATAAAGCAAAGTCGACATATTCCATCGTCGTACCTAGCCAGCAAGATAATGTGGCTTTAATAAAATCTTTTTTACCTTCAGGGGTTTTTAGCCGTTCCTCAGCTGCTGAATCATGATTATTCATCGTTGTTCCAGTATTCATGTTATTACTCCGTTGTTATTGTTGGCGAGCATAATGCCATGCTCGTACTAATAAGAAAGCAATGCAAAATAGACGTTATTTGTCTGTTTAGCAATTATTCTCTTTACAAAATGTGATATATATACCGAGTTTTGATACAAAGTAACGTCAGTGTTGCATCATATTATGTTCTTTAGTCATATCATGATGCAAAAAACAGGCGGGAGTATAGCAAAGTTTAAAAACGGAATGAAAAGAAATTAAGAATAATATTCTCGTTCAAGTATTTTGGCGCTTTATGTCAAATTTAATTCATCAATGTTGTCAGTAATGTTATCGATGTCATAATATAACTGCCGCTAATAGCAATGCCATAAGGTAATGTGATGGCGGCTTTGGATTGCGAAAATAATTTATACAGTAATACAATTATGGCTAAAGGTAATCCGATTAATGTAATCACAATAAGAAAAAACAGTACGCTATTTGGCGGGATAGAGATTAATAAAACCGTAATCAGTTTTATATCACCCCCACCAATTAATCGACAATAAAACAGCAATAATCCTAATCCTAAAAAAATGCCTGATGCCAGATAGTTGAGTTGACCTTGTCCAAAAACTGCATTTAAAATCGTCAAAATAAAAATAGTAATGACGATATAATTCGATATTATGCGATATCGTAAATCGGTATAACACGATATCAATAAACATCCCCAAATGGTCAAAATCAGAAGATCATTAATCAATCCGCTATCTATTATCATTGGCCTTGCCCTGGTATGTAATCTTGTCCGTAAACCTTTTTCATGGCATCAATAACAAATTGTAATTTTACGCCAGGCCAAGACACATTATGGTTACTTGATTGTGATAGTTTGTTTCCTGCACCATAACCGACACCATAGCCTTCACCTTTGTCATTCCAGTAAAGAATATGTTCTTTGCCACCATCTATTTTGGTTAAATCACCATAATACGTACGATTTATTGGATAAATACCATACATATCAAATTGGTTATTATCAAATCCCCAAGTTAAGATTTCAGCATTATGCGTAATCGCCACACTGCCACCATAACGACAATATAATGAGGTGACATTGCTGGTAATATGAACAGGGGTGGTGACGTTATCTTTTACGTGACTTTTGTCGCTTCCAATACCAAGCATATTACTGCGTCCCATGCCATACACATCACCCGATGACGTTAAAAAGTTGGTAAATGCTTCCCCCCCACAAATATGTCTTATCTGGGCACCGTCTATGCCACCTAAGTTATATATTTGTATTGGTGTTGTGACATAAACATGTTCTTTTGGGGCTCTGGCATAGCCAAATGAATCATTTTGATCATCCCCCCATGCAAAAACACCACCCAAATCATTAATTGCATACCCCCCCTCATAAGCCCCACCAATTAACACAACTGGTCGGTTATCAAATTGAGAACGAGGGATTTTATATACGTGATTGACGGATTTTTTATTGCCATTACCAATTTGCCCATAAATACCATGACCCCATGCATAGACATCCCCATCTTTTGTTAAGGCATAAGAGACATATTCACCGGCTTCAATCAGTACAACATTTTTATCTTTTAAAACTAATACAGGGGTATTAGGGTAACCTGAATATAACCCACCGGCCGCTTCTTGGTAGCCATTTTGGCCCCAACCCCAGACGTTACCTTTATCATCTAATGCAATAATATGATATATTCCAGCTGCAACTTGAGTAACATTTAGCCCTTTTTTAACAAAATTACTGACTCTTTCTGGTGGATTCCATTGTAATACAACGGATTGACCATTGCCTTGCTGCCCTGAACCCCGGAATCCCCAGATCCATAGATCGCCATTTTCAATTGTAATCCCAGTATCAACAGAATTAGTTTGCCCAATGCCACCAGAAATAATACTTTTTGTCGATAAAATAATCGAGTCAGTACGCGTGCCTGCCAGTGATGAAAAACAAAAACAGGCAATTAAAAATGTAATGCTTTTATTGACTTGCATATTTGCTCCTATTCCCACAGTAACGCTAATTTTTATTAATAAATGAACCCGTTTCAGAAATAACAATTTTGCGCATTGCATCAAGTAACGATTGATAATCAGTGGCAACATGTAAAAACTGTTTATCACTATTCATACACTGCGTATACCAGCTACCGTAGACCGCTTGATAATCACTGTCTGTCGTGAGGTGGCTGGCATTAGGATCGAGTTTGATATAGTGAATCACTGCGCTTTTGGCTACTTTATCTATATAACCGTGTTTTTGGTTCGTCACGGATGTTAAGCCGTTTGTAATTGCCTGACAGGTCCCATTTTCTAAAAATTGTTCTCGTAGTTCATCTGCACCCACATCATCTTTTCCATCAGTGATAATGATCATAACTTTATTTAAGGCATTACTTTTTGCCATGATAGGAACGGTTCTTAGTAGTGCTGTAATCGTATCGGTACCCCCACCAGGTCTCCACTCACCACTTTTTATTTCATTAAGTAAATTTACATTATGATCTTCTGCATCACTAAATGGGATGAGATACGGTGATAAGGAGAACGATTTAACATGTTTTGATGCTTCATTAAATCGCTGATAATATGACAAATTAACCATTTTTTCACTCATGATATTGTTGTTGTACAAGGGCGATTGGCACATGCCTTGAAACGGTGAAAAATCAGCGACCGTTGGTGAGATAGAACGATTAAAGGTAATGGTATTGTTATTCATCTGGCTAAAAAGCGTATCTATTGTACCAAGTACATCAACGGTTTGAGTATTTGCAAATGAGTAATGAACATTTGGATAATTACCAGAAAACATATAATCGTAAAGCTGTACTATTTTTGCATACTGATTTCTGACAATATTACGGTTATTGGTGTTTAATGGATAATCACTATTATTAATACCACATGCATATTGTGCGGATCCCATGTTCGGTTGATCAATATAATTTTGGAATATACATAAGCCACCATCAACCAATTGTTGATTATTATAGTATCCCAGCGCTGGGCCAATGATTTTCGCATAGTAGAAATAGTAGTAATAATCTAAATAGTAAAATATTGGGTTTTCATAATTACCTATATAATCATAATTTAAATAATCGCTAATAATATTGTTTTCTTTTAAACGACTCCATTTAGTGTATAAAATATTTTTATTGGCCCAAAAATTATAATCTATGTCATCAAAGGGTGTTTTCATTTTATACATTACTGAACATGCATAACTTTCTCCACCAGCCGGATTGGTTTGGTTATTTACAACGGGCACACCAACATCATAGGGTACAAGTGCAAACCGGTATTCAGGATAATGTTTAAACTCATCGATAATACTTGATATCGCAGTTTTCATATAAGCAAGGCGCTGGGTATCATTGATTGTACCGACATAATCATTACAGTTATAATTATTGTAGGGACAAGACCCCGAACCAGAAAAATCAGCAATAAAAGCAACATCAAATGTTTCTGACATATAGGTTTTTCGCGTGTTGCCATAAGATTCTGTTTTATTAGAAATCACCGTCTGCTTTGCTGATTCACTAAGCTGTTGATGATCAATGACAGTATCAAACGTTTGCCGATAAGTGACGTAATATTCGCGTTTAGTTTGATTATATTGAATATCAATATAAGCGTCATTTTCATTATCACTCACGGCTTTATTTAAGTAATAATTCAGATAGTTTAAAGCGACTTTTTTATTTTGCTCAACGGCGGTGATATTGGTATTTTCATTATTAATGGCAACAATAGCAAGTGACGCTTCATTGGTTGCTTCAGAAATTTGAGCTCGAGTTCGCATTGATTGAGTATAGTTAATCGACACGAGCATACAGATAAAAATAGTCGGTAACATGATTGCAAAGCTGACAATCACACTACCGGTGTTATTGCTCAAAAAAGCGCGTTTATAATGAGTGCGTTGTAATTTGGTCAGTGCTTTTTTCATACCTGCTCCTATAAAGACGATCAACGAAGATAAATGGGACAGGCTGTACTATCCGCGTCAAAAATATCATTACAACGTGATAACACGACACTATTACTGCATAAATTAGGAAAGACCTGATCAGTGTGTCGATTTGAATTAATCCATTTTAAATAGAGACTCTCTTCATTTACAACGCACATACTGACTCGATATAACGGAATCCATCGACCCGATAATCCGCTATTAGCATCGTACATTCTTGGCACATAGGGCACCAATTTAGAATAATTGGTAACGGATGATGTGGAATTATCTGTCATGCTTGGTAATGAATTAAAGTAATTATTTATTCCGCCATTACAAGCACCCTCTGGGCAAAATTCACCATTGATATTGAGTAATAATGCTCGGGTCAAATCTTTTGGATAGTTTGCATCTTGTAAAATAAACAAGGCATCGACTTTTATCGCAACCGGGCGGTCTAAAAGGGATGACGCCAATGACTGGAGTTGCTCAATTTGGCCGTCATTAAATAGCTCGTAAGAGTTGAAGCAAGCATGGCCGTTGACTCGGCATAATGAATGAACACTATTACCACTTTGTGTATCATCAATAATGGGGTAAATAGATGATCGTTCGCGAAAAATTGCTGCGACGGCATAATTGACGCGTTCAAGCCGACTTTGTAGCATAATCGAACTGTAAATATCGTAAATAATAAAAACTAAAATAGAAAAGATAAAAAAACACGCCGCAAATTCAATCGAAATGATGCCATCTTTATTGCGTAAAAACTTTTTATAATATTTCATCATCCATTTTCCTTGCATAAAACGCTTAAAGATAAAATTCACGATAAACGATTGTTTTTTTTGTTAAAGATGAATCAAGCATTCGACTAAATAATGTATTAAAGACCGCATAGTATTGGTATTCGAGTTTAAATAAGATGATGTGGCTGTCTTTGCTACTGGTTGGCAGGCAAGCATCATTGAGCACGTCTTGAACTGATTTACAATACGTGACGGTTGTTTGAAAATCATTGGCATTAGTGAGGTAGGGCCACAAAGGAACCTCATCTTCTATAATGTCTTCCAGTCTTTGCGCATAATTAATTCCCTGACTTTCAGAGATCGCTGTTTTTCGCGTGATCTCTGCGGTCATTAAATCTAATGCTGAGCCAATAAACATGATTCGGCTAAATTCAAGAACAAATAAAAATAACAGAATTAAAAAAGGAAAGACGATCGCAAATTCAACCGAAACACTGGCTTTGCGCTCTGTAAACAATGATCGACTTAATTTGATCATAAGTATCTCCCGAGTGGTGTCTATCACGTCACTTTACGTCGTTTTTTAAACGGTAAAAAACTCAGTGATAGTGTCTTTTTGACAATTTTTTTATTACCGATCACTGCCGCTGAAATCGCTTTAATTTCATCACTCGTATGGGCTTTTTTAAATTTATCTGCGTTGCCAATATATTTACGATTAAAATCAATTTTTCGACTTAAAAATTCTTCAATATCTGAGTTTTGTAAGGCATTTTTTTTATCGTAAGGGATATTATCATTTAAGCAGACTAAAACACGTTTATTGAGTAACTCTGTATTTTTGCTGGTCGAACGCGCAATTTCTTCTAGTATTTTTTTTGCAATTTTAATGGAATACGGGTCGCGATTAATGACGATAAAAATAATATTAGAAAGATTAACAATACTGTCTAAATGCGTAAATGAGCTGCTTAATCCCATATTCTGTTCAAGCACCGTAATATTAAAGGTTCCGGAGTCAAGATCATCATATTGCCAAGCTTTTTCAACGGTTTCGACTTTGACTTTTAGTGAATTATCAACTTCAATTAATGAACCATCTTGTGGGATGGGGGTTTCTAATAAAAAATCGGCATTTGGACTGGTTGTAACCCCCTGAATGTAAAGGAGTGGATAATTGGTCAAACTACTGATTCTTTTGAGTGTATGGACAGCCAACGATGATGTGCCGATGCCGCCTTTACAGCCAATAAATGACACGACACTGCCCACACGTTTGCTTGAGCCTGGTGGCGTTAAACTACGTGTATGTAAAATAGAGGGGATTTTTTCTAGCTGACTATCTTCTAATAAAAAGTGGATCCCTTTTTTTAGTAACAGCTCATAAAAAGAGATCGAATCATTACGACCGACTAAGATGACGGTTGATTTGATCGGAATATAGCGATTAACATTTTCAGATAGGAGCTCTGCATCATCTAAATCACCAATATCGAGAATAATCGCATCAAATTTATTCCAAATCGGGTCCTCTTTTAACGCGGATAATTCTAACGCCATCACCTCGATACTCAACACGTTATACAAAAAAAGGATAGAACGAATTTTGTCGATCAAATCACTCCTTTTGCTTAAAATTGCGACTTGAAATCCAGAAATACGACCCACAACAAATTCTTGTGATAACTCATTAGCTAGGTTATTTTCTTTACTTTGATTATTGCCAAATAGTTGCATAAGAACCTCGATAATCCTTTATTCAATAAAGCCCATATGGCTGATAAATTTTTCACTTTCATTTGAAATTGGTATGGTCTTACTACGCTGTTTATTCATATTGTTATTCACATTGAAAAAACTGTTTATCACATCCGTGCGTTCAAACATCGGTAATTCAACATTATCGAAGCTATTTTTAGGTGAAATCAATTTAACGGTAGCAAAGACAACCATTTCAGTTTTGGCGCGAGTGGTAGATGCACTACGTGCTAAAGCGCCTAAAATTGGAATATCACTGATAAAGGGAACACGAGATAGTTGTTCTTCATCTTTTTCACTGATTAATCCCGCAATCACAAAGCTATCACCGTCTGCTAAATCAATGGTAGAACTGGTTTTACGTGTCGATAATGTTGGTATTGTATAATTATTAAAAGCATACGATCCTGAAACCGAACTAAACTCATTAGTAATAAACAAACGAATGCGCTTATCGTTATTAACTTTTGTACTAATGTCGAGTTTAATCCCGTAGTCTTTATATGTGACATTTGAATTACCATTTGAATCACTTGAGACAATTGGAATTTCACCGCCGACTAAAAAAGAGGCACTTTCGCCCGATAATACTGATAGGTTGGGTTCAGCAAGGACTTTGGCTAAACGGTCAGTTTTAATTGCGCGAATAATAGTGGTGATATTACCAATATCAAAGCCCTTTTTTAGACCTAATAGAGTAAATTCACCGATAGGATTGGTATTGGCGGCACTTCCTAGCATACTGCCTAAAGTGAGTCCTTGCCATTCAATACCGAGTGCATCAGTAAAATCTTTGTTTACTTCAACAAAAGTCAGCTTAACATTGACTTGATACTCTTCAATGACTTTTATATTGTCGACAATATTGTCATAAAGGCGATAATCTAAAAAGGTGATTGCTTTTGCTTTATTGCCGCCTTCATTTTGATATTCAGTGCGTATACGCTCACTATTTTGCCCAACAGCTGCGCCGACTAAAGCCATGATTTTTTCTTTTGTAGCGGTATCCGGCGTTGAACCATTGAGGACATAAACAAAGCGGTTATTTGATTCAATACTCGCATAACGGTCAATGGTGATATTACTATTAGGAAAATGTTGTGCTAAGCGGTTGGTAATTTGATACAACACAGGATCAACATTAATTGTGTCATTAATTAATAGGCGGCCTTCTGCATCATACACCAATAGGCTTGCTTTGCCATTAGATTTACCATATAAAATCAGTGATTTATCACCAACGACTTCATAGTTAGCAACACTGTCTTGACTGATAAATACGGTACTGACACCTTGTGGTAAAACAAGGGTTTTACTTTGACCAATTTGTAAATTATGAACATTAGCGTGCGCGGCTGATAGTAAACTTATAGAGAAGACACAAGCCAATAATCGGATAAGGTTTAAATGTTTTTTTAGTTTTATTCGCATGGTTAATTACCTTTTAGCTTATTTATTTGTGTTCCCGAAAAAATATCTCTGTCTGATAATGGCCAAGTTCTCTCTTTGTCGCTTAATAAAATCAATCCATCATCAATATTTTCTTCAAATGTGCTTGGGTACATCATTACAGTCGAGTTAGTCATTAACGTTCGAAGTAACTTTATTTCTTGATTTGAGAGCTCTAATTGAATTTCACCGACTGTTTTTTCTCGTGATTTGAGATTATCTTCAGTATGGGGTTCAATAAAAATAATTTTTTTACCGACAATGATCGGTTTGATTCTGTTGGTAATAAAATCTCGGCTCGGTGAAACAAATTTATCTTCGGTAATAGTTCGCGAGGTGACTGTCTCTGCACCATATAACACATACAAATCAACGAGATCACCATTCCTAAGGTTTTTTAATAGATAGGCATCCGTTTGACTTATCACAAAAGGGAACATATAAGCGCCTTCCTTGATAGACAAGGCGATATATTCACTCGATGATGGTGAGGCAATAAAGTCATATTGTATAAACGTATCTGCCGCAATGTTCTGTTTCGCGACATACGCATCAATTTCATTGGCACTGTTGATATATTTTTCTGCTGAGTCAGCATCAACTTCAGTTGTTTTAAAATAATAATCATCTTTTGTAAAAATTGTGCGTTCGCTAATATCCTTTTTAGCGACAGCAATAGTGACGATTTGAGTTTTGGGTTTTGGTGGCTCAGTGACGATAACTTTCGTTTCAACCGGCTTTTCAACCACGGGTGGGGTTGGTGATGATTTAGTAAACAGTAACGCTAACCCCACAATGAGCATTAATATATATAACACAATTAATTTCTTATCTTTCATGCAGGCTCCAAATATGTTTTGTCGTTATCATTCCATTGACTCTTACTTATTAATTGAGTAAAAATCTAATGCAAAACAGTGACCTTTCTGTTTAGCGCTAAGACCTGCATAAAAATCTTTTACTATCGAATTTTGTTTGGTTTGAATATCGATGACTAATGTCTTTTCTGCTGTCAGCGTTGTATTCACCTGTAAAAAATCGCGATTACTGTTTGAAATTCGATTCTTGACATAGTTGATCCCACCAGCTGGTAAGGTTACGTCATAAAGGGTTACCCTGAATTTGGTTGGTGATAATTGCTCGATCAAATAATGACTTTTATCGAGTTTATGCGTTGTTTCTAATGTAATTCGGCTAAAGGTTGGATGTTCACCAGAACGCACCGCGACAATCGTCGATTGTGTTTTTGCAACGGAATTTTTAGTAACCGCTTTGGGTACAATGATTGGTTTTTGTGCTGTTTTCGGATTTGCTGTAAGCTGTTTTTGCTGTTCTGCAATTTTTTCGAAGCTAAATTGTTTTTGATTTTTTTCTTGTTCAGGAACGATTTCGTTAAACTTGATGGTATTGATCGGTTCAATTTGTTTTAATTCTTGAATCAAAATGGTCGGATTTTGCGATAATTTATGCTCAATACAAAAGGTTTTTGCAAGTTGTTCATGATCAAGTTTAACAAGGGTATAAAGGATATTATGTAATAACGCGCGATTACGGTACCCTTTATTATATAAGACATTAAGTTGTTTATAAGCTTGAGCATATTCTTGGTTTAAGATTGATAGCATGGCTAAATTATTGATAACTTTATTTTCGTCATAAAACGTGTCTCTCGCTTGAATGAAAGCATAACGCGCTGCATCATATTGTTTCATCTTAATTAGCACGATACCTTTTAAATTATAGCCTTCACCATTTTTAGGATTAATGGTTAATGCTTGCTCTAAATGAACAAGTGCTTGTTGATATTGACCGAGTTTAGCTTCCACTCGGCCATATAAAACTAATGTATGGTCATCGCGGGAGGTGCTTATGATCGGTTTTAAAACGCGTTTAGCACTGTCAAAGTCATTGGACAGGTAATAAGCCTGTGCAAGTTTATATCGCGTGAGCTCGGTATCATTTTGTTTTAAGCGCGTTTTATAAAGTTCGATGAGACCGCTGTAATTCTTTGTTGTTTCATGAATATAAATTTTTTGCTGCTCATCTAAACTGTATTTTAATGTATTGTTTTGGCATCCGGTTATCAAAAATAGCAGCGAGCAAATAGCGATAACGTATAGCCGCACATGACTGTATGTTGAAAAATGGTTCATTGTCTCTATATTCCTTTACTTAACATTGATACGATATTCATTACAACTGGACCTGCGACAATGACAAGCACGGGAACTAAAATAAATCCCATCATGGGTAATGTCATCTTGGCGGAAATAGCCGCAATTTTCTCCTCTGTACTCAATTTTTGTAACTCACGAATTTCAGCAGACAATTCAAGTAGAGCATCATAAATTGAGTTACCATAACTAATACTTCGTCTTAACGTAACACAAAACATCCTAACTTCTTTACAGGGCACTTCCCGGTGAATTAAATCAATTGCCTGTTCGATGCCATTGACATCCATCATCAAACACGCTCTTTCTAAAATGGTAGCGACATCATTATTGATGACTTTGACTTTACCGCTTAAATATCTAAAGCCATTCTCAACCGTCATACCGGATTTAACCATGATCGCCATCATGTCAATAATTAAGGGTAAGTCTCGCGAAATATGACGAATTTTTCGTTCGGTTTGTCTTTTAACAATACGATCAGGTAAAATAATGACGGCGATAGTAATAAACAGCAAAATGATGATGAGTGTGTTTGAATTTACCGTAATAAAAGAAAATAATTGGTTCGACAGATAAAATAAAGAAAATCCAATAATCACCGCATAGATTTTCCACATACTCTCTTCTTGGAAACGACGCAAAAAGTTGACCGTTAAACTATTTTTAGCAACAATTTTTTCAAACGCGACATGCTTTTGGTTAAGATGCTTTTTAGGGACTTTCTTTTCTGGATTTGCATCATTTAAAAAAAGGCACATTTTTGCTTTTCGGCGGTATGAAGCATAAGAACTGATGATTTCTTTACTCGAAATCACGATTAAAATGATAGGAATGAGTATATTCAATACGTTATTCATAGTTTAAATAATCTTACTAATCATGTTCTTAATGAAAAAGATACCGATGGCGACACTACTGACAACGTAATACAGAATATAGTGACCGACAGTGGTTCCAACGAGATAGTCATAATGCATGGGTGAAGAGACTTTTAGCAGTAGAATAAAACCAAAAGGAATACACGCTAAGATGATCATCGTCATTCGTAGCTCAGCCGTTTTACTGTCTCGTGTTTTATTTAAAATTCGGTTGTTTGTCAGCATTTTAGACAAACGATTGAGCACTTCTTTGAGTTCACCACCACTATCAAGGTTAACCATAACCGTTAAAATAAAAAAATAATATTCCTGAAATGGTAGTTGCCGATATGATGAAAGTAGAACACTTTCAATACTTTCACCCACTTCCATACGGTTATGTATCTCTTTCATTGTACTCCCGACGACACCACTGATTGAATCACCACATGTTTTAAACGAGGTGGTGATGGCATAACCAGAAGATACGACGCCTGCAATGGTCCCGAGTGCTTCAGGAAATGTCTCGTAAAACTCTTTGGCCAATTTGCGTTTTTTAATATAAAGAATTGCAAGGATGGATATTGCAAAGCTAAGAACTATAGCGAGATAACGATTTATACCAATATAATAATTATTAAAAATCATCCCTGCGGCGATACCCACAAAGAGATAACCACATAATGTCACTTTGGATTGGCCAATCATTAATAGATTAAAATATGATTTGATGGTTTGCTTTGTATCAAACACCATTTTTTGCCAAAATGTCTGTTTTTGTTGGGCTAATTGACTTTCAACAAGCGCGGACAAGGAAAGATTTTTGGTTTCAATTTTATCAAAAATTTGTAACCGTTTTGTCCGTCTACGTAAGGCTAAAATATTGATGAATGCAGCAAATATGAGCGCAATAGCAAGCACTAAAATCATACTGAAATTCCTCCAGCTTTTAACATCAACTTTTCAAGGACATCTGCCATGCCATAATATTGTGCACCTTCGTACAGAGCTGAACGTTTGATCAGACCATTGCAAACAAATTTACCTTGCAGCTTTCCTTGCTCATCTCTTTCATCATTGATATGAAATTTAAAAACATCTTGGGTCACAACATTGTCTGATTCTAAACCCACGATTTCGGTAATACTGGTTATCTTACGTTGACCATCCGGTAAACGAGATATCTGAATCACAAAATTTACTGAAGAGCTAATATAACGTCGAATGGCAACAAGAGGCAGTTCAGCCTGAGCCATAATAATCATACTTTCTAAACGGGATAAGGCATCTTTTGCGGTATTCGCATGTAAGGTTGACATAGAGCCATTATGTCCGGTATTCATGGCTTGTAACATTTCGAATGCTTCTTCACCACGGCACTCACCTAAAATGATACGATCTGGACGCATTCGTAATGCATTAATTAAGAGATTACGCATTGTGACCTGGCCTCGACCATCCTCACCACCGACTCGGGTTTCCATTCTTACAACATGATCTTGTTGTAATCGTAATTCGGCGGCATCCTCTAAGGTGATCGTTCGTTCCGTTTCGCCTATAAATTGTGATAGAGCATTAAGTAGGGTGGTTTTACCTGCACCAGTACCCCCTGAAATAATAATATTCATTCTGCAGCGAGCGGCAATAACGAGGAAATTTGCCATATCTTCATTCAATGATCCGAATTGAATTAAATCGTGGAACGTACGGCTTCCTTTACCAAATTTACGGATCGATAACGATGCGCCATCAATTGCAATGGGTGGAATAACGACATTTAATCGGCTACCATCAGGCATTCGTGAATCAACTAAGGGATGGGATTCATCAATATTTTTGCCAATTTTATTGACAAGGCGCCTTGCAATATCAATCAGTTGACGATCATTAATAAAAAATTTGTTGGTTTTACTTAAAACACCAGCGCGTTCAACGTAAATACTATACGGGCCATTAACTAAAATATCATTAACGGTCTCATCTTTCATCAATGAATCGATTGGGCCATAACCAATAATTTCATCACATATCATGTTTGCCAAAACAACCGATTCATCCGTTGTAATATATGCATTGCCTGAATTGATGATATCTCTAATTATTGTCTGAATTTCTCGTTGAATTCGGTTAGGATCATTTTTTAATTCTTCAATAAGATCAAGATTCAGTGTTTGAAAAACTAAATCGCGAATTTTGCCCCATTCTTGAGAAAATTTAAATCGTTCATCAAGCATAATATCTCGTTATCATATTGTTTTTATTTAAAAGCTACTGATCTGCTAGTAGCTTTATTATTTATGATTAATGTATTTTACTTTTGATTGTTTCAAATACACTCGATAGCAGATCATAGATAGAGTTGCCACTCTCGCTTTTAAAAATCACCAGTATTATTGCTGCGATACTGGCGCTTATAATGGCATACTCAACAGCATTTGAACCTTGCTTATTTTTTATAAATTTAATGGAAAATAATTTAATTTTTAAGAAAAAATTCAAACGCTTCACCTATAAAATGTTGCTTAAAATTATAGTAATTAACCAATGATGCCAGTTAATTTGGTTTTTAAAGCGTTAAATACACCCGTTAACATTTCAAAAACAGGTCCTGAGTCTTTGTTAAAAATAACAAGTACAACTGCGGCAACCCCTGCTGCTACAATGGCATACTCAATTGCCGTTACACCTTGTTGGTTTTTTACAAACTTACCTAAAAACGATCTTACTTTTGTTGTTAATTTCATCAGTTTTCTCCTTATATTTTTTTTGATTTAATTTGTAATTTTTTTACAAACCTTTTTTATTATACATTGATCTGTTAAACAGATCAATGTACTTATTTATGATAGTCAAAGGCTATCAAAAGTGGTGACAACAATTCTTGTTATTACCAACAAATAATTATTAAATAATTAGTTAGTCTCAAAAATACATTCTATGTATGAGGTCCATATAAATGTATTAAGAATGAAATATTGATAATTACCATGATCTTATAAGTTAAATATAAATAAAATTATAAGAAATTATTAAAAAATTAATAGCATAGTAATGTTAAATTGATATCTAATTCCTTTTAGTTGTTTTGCTTAATTTTTGTCATCTGCAGTTGATGGGGTAATTACACATCAGCAATTCACATGTTGAACGTCAGATTAATATTCATTAACTAATCCATTTCCAACTGAGCACTATTGCTGAATGATGTATAAACAACGCATTTCCATTGACGCATTGGGTAACGAGTAAATTAGGTACTAATATCATTTGGATCATTGCTTAAATAATAGAAGCAAAAAAACAAATATGATCATTAGTTTTCATTGATCTGGTTTTAATTAAAAAATAGTAGCGTATTAATAAATAATGACCGAGCGACGGTTTTGAGCATATGACTGAGCATCATGACCAAACACAGCAGGTTTTTCTTTACCATACGAAACGGTATAAATTTGTGATGAAGCGACACCCTTTTGCACTAAATAGTCCTTGATTGCTTGGGCTCGTCTTTCCCCTAATCCAAAATTATAGGCTGATGTTCCACGCTCATCAGCATGCCCTTCAACCATAATGTTGAATGATGGGTGTGCTAGTAGATACTTCGCATGTTTATCTAAAATGGTGGCGAAATTTTGCTTGATTATCGATTTATCAAAATCAAAATAAACTTTATTTTGGTGATTTTGAATCGCGCTGTAAGCATTATTATCGGTAATATAATTGGTATGAGGAGTGGTTGTTAAAAACGTAGGATTATTTACGACGATTTTAGCATTATTATCTGTTGCATCAGCCACAAACGCTAAACATGGAATGACAACAAGTAAGCATTTTGTTATTTTTGATAATTGCATCGTTTTTCCTTATATCGTTATTTTTACGGTGTATATTATCCATTAAAGTGTGCATATTCAACATTAAAGTGTGGGGTTTTGTCGCGAAATACCGATGGTAATTGTCTTTTATTACACATGACTGCCTGATTTAAATCTATTTTTATTGGTAGAATTGATATAGGTAAAATTATAAAAATGTGATTGAAAGGTAAAAAATTGATCAAGTAAACGAAATTTAATGATAAGAAAGCGTAAAATATCAGGCTGGTGCTATTCTTAATGAGAATTTATTTAACGAAAATCGTCATAAGATTGGCACAACCAACATAGCATTTAAAAAAAAAGTTGATTAATTAAAACGGGTGTCAGTGCGCCACGTGTCCGCTGTTAATGCTTCACCAAAATAGCTTTGAACTAATTTTTGAGTAATATCACTCAGTGGTGAAGCGAGTACCTCAGCAGTATTACCACTTTCAACGACTTCACCATTATGCATCACAAGAATTTGATCACTAATATGCTTCATCATACCAATATCTTGCGTGACATAAACATAAGATAATTTTTGTTCTTCTTGCAATGACAACATCAAGTTTATAATTTGCGAACGCATTGAAATATCAAGCGCGGTCAGGGCCTCATCAAAAATAATAACTTTTGGTTGTAAGATGAGAGCCCGAGCTAAAGCAACCCGCTGCTTTTGCCCTGCGGCCATGACCGATGGATAATAGGAAGCATGTTCAGCCGATAAACCGACTTGTTTGAGTACCTCATAAATTAGCTGTTCACGTTGGTTTGCCGACAATTTGGTATTTTGTTTTAATGGGATATCCAATATCTTGCCAATTTTTAAGCGTGGATCAAATGAGCTATCGACATTTTGGAAAATCATTCTAATTAATTTACAGCGGGTTTGGTAATCACCGTATTCCAATTTTTGGTCTTCAACCCAAATATCGCCAGCATCTGGGCTAATCATACCGACTAACATTTTAGCCAACGTTGATTTACCTGAACCGTTTTTACCTATAATCGCGAGCGTTTTACCTTCATTGAGCGAAAAGGACAATGGCTTTACTGCATCAATACTAATATGTCCAAACAATCCCTTCGGAATTTTAAAGCGTTTAGATAAGTTACGTACTTTTAATACAGGATTCATGATTTGTTGTCCGGTAATTCAGTATTGAGTGGGAAATGACAAGCTACCGCATGATCTTTAATGGCAATTAACTTTGGTGTTTCGATACATTTGCGTTGTGCATAAGGGCAACGGGGGCCAAGCCTGCAACCAATCGGTAAGTGTTCAAGTGGCGGAATGACGCCAGGTAATGAGTTGAGTGGACTTTTGTGAGCAATCGCTTTGCCAAAATCCGGAATTGCAAAGATTAAAGCTTGGGTATAAGGGTGATAGGATTTTTTAATCAATTCTTCACTGTCAGCGACTTCAACTGTTTGTCCACAATATAACACGTTGATACGATCGGTCCAGCGTGTCACCATTTGTAAGTCATGACTAATCAATAAAATAGTGGTGCCTGAATTTTGATTGAGGCTGGCTAACAAACGGAATATCTGCGCTTCAGTTGTTGATTCCATTGAGTTAGTCGGTTCGTCAGCAATTAATAATTTAGGCTGATTCGCTAAGGCTATTGCGATCATAACTTTTTGGCATTCACCTTCTGTTAACTCATAAGGGTATGCGCTCATGATCTCTTTGTGTTCTTTTATACCAACGCGGTGCAATAACTCAATCGCACGGTTTTTACGCCAAAATAAGCGCTGCCACCAACGACCTTTGTACGTCCATGAAGGGATAGATTGTATCAATAAACGACCGATTTTCATGGTGGGATCTAAACACGACTGAGGCTCTTGGAAAATCATCGAAATATTGGCACTGATAATTTTGCGTCTTTGTTTTGGTGACAATTTTAATAAATCAATATTATCAAAATAAAAACGATCCGCGGTGACCTTCCAATTGTTATTGGTTGCACCAAGAATGGCTTTAGCTATTAGGCTTTTACCTGAACCAGACTCGCCAACTAATCCTCGAATTTCACCAGCATTGAGTTTTAAATTCACACGATCGACGGCACGTAGCAAGCCATTTGGCGTAATAAATTCGACTGTAAGGTTACGAATATCAAGCAAGGCCATAATTAATTTTCCACACGTTTTGTTAATATCATATGTACGCCTAAGTTGAACATATGGATAAACAATACCGTCACCATAATGGCTAATCCAGCTGACACAAATGCCCAATAATTGGTTTTCATGATGGTCAACATTTGATACATCATAATCCCAAGATCAGGTAAATTCAAATTGTCACCAAAACCTAAAAAGGTTAGCACCGATAATGCCAAAATAATATGGCTAAATAGGGCGACAACTTCGGTTAAATACGCTGGAAAAATATTCGGCACGATGTAGCCATTCAAAATTTTTGGCGTAGAGATTCCATCTAAACGGTGAGCTGTAATATAGGTTTTTTGCCACTCTTGCATAATTTGGCTGTGTACATTATGCACAAATCTGGGTAAATAGGATATGCCTACGATCAATAATATTGAATCAATCTGATTATTCCAGACAAGGGCTATCACGATGGCACTTAACAGTGGTGGGATGGCAATAACGAGTCGAAATAGTATCGCAATTAAGCCTCTCAACGCGGGGATAAAAAAGAGTAAATAGTTAATCACTGCACCAATAACCAGGACAAAGCAGGTTGTGCGTAACGTTAATGTTAAGGTTGTTTTATAGCTAATGAGCAAATAATTAAAAATATCATGGCCAGAATTGTCGGTACCTAAAATATGGTTGATATCACCATTATTTTGCCAAGCAGGGGGGAGTAGATGATCAAATATTGGCGCCAGTTGAGCGTTAAAAATCCACTTTGTTGCTAAACAGACAAAAATAATTGCAAATATGCCATAACAACCAATAATCATGTAAATATTACTATGAATAGTATTTTTTAAATTAATACTGTGCTGAATCAAAGAACGTATAACGTTATTCATAGAGCGCCCTTGATTGTACTGGATAGACCATGACGACAATGATTTCGCTCAGTAACGTAAGTAAACTGACGAGAGCACCACAACTAAAAATGGCGACAGCGATAATTGTATAATCTTGTTGGTGAAATGCCCAAAATAGCCACGTACCTAAGCCCGAACGGTTTAATAATATCTCAATCGCCATGGTTGAAAATAGCAATGTCGTAATATTATAGGTTAATTGGGGAATCGTTTTCGGAATCGCATTAGGTAGTAAATGACGAAATAGCACCTTTAATGATGAATTTTCACGGATGCTGGCAACTTTAATATAATTTTGATGAGCGGTCACATTTACGCGTTGGCTAACCAGTTGAATCGTAATTATGCATGGTTGAATGGTTAAAATCATAACGGGTATTAACAGATGCTTGATTTCATTCATCAGTATCGTTAATTTATCAATGCTGGGCGTTAATGCAACATCTAACAGCGATAAACTGTTTGCAATCGGTTGATAGCTTGTATTTCGGGTAAAAATCCAGTCAGTTGAAAGCATGAACATTACTAATACGGCAAGCCATATGATTGGGCTAGCATAAAGCACTAAACAGACAAATTTGATAAAATGGTTGGTCTTATTACTATGGGTTAAGCCAGCAAAGATACCAATTGGGAAGCCAATCATGATTGAGCAAATAATGGCTAAAATGGCCAGTTCAAAAGTGGGTAATACAATTTGAGCGATGATTTCCCACATGGTATGGTTAGCAAAGCTAAATTGATTAAGGATAAATTGATGGTAAAAAACATCATATGCATCGAGCAACGATAAATTTTCAAATGGTGAATGCGGTGCATAGTAAATAATGCTAATACTAATAAGAGACAATAAAAGCAGTATAAGCAAAAAAGAGAGTATCTTTTTTATAATATAAATCAGCATTATTTATCTCATGAATATTAACAGCAACATCGTGTTATCTATTTTGATTGAATTAAACGCTATGTCAATATAACGTTTATTTATCATCACAGCCCATATTGAGGCAAATGCAATATGGGCGAATTTATCTGAACAACTAAGCGTGCTCATTCTCCTGCATTAGTTATTATGCTTCGTCAGCAGGTGGCTTTGTTGCCTGAGCATACGCATGATTCTGTGCACTCATCCCCCCAGCATTGCCTTTACCACTATATTGATAGTGCGATTCATCACGCGAAGATACAACGGCTGGTGTGATATTCACTGATGCATCAGGCGCGGGTGCTTTGGTCATTGATGATGAAGCAAAACCCACAATGGTGGACGTGGTGGTTATATTAACATCATCATTAACCGTAACCGTTTTAACGTCTGTCATCTCACTTTTTGTGACGGCAGGTTCTTTTACCGGTTTAACTGTTGTTTGGCTTGGTATCGCAATGACAACAGGCACTAACAATGATGGAATGACCATTCCAGCGACATAACCCTGAGTGACTTTTGGTGATGGTGCTTGTTTATCCGTTTCATGTGTATTCGATTCATGAATTAAGCTGTAATCAATCGCGATTTTCCCCATTGCCAACTCTGGTGAATAAACCGCTGAAACTAACGGCATTGGTGAGACACTTTGAACAGTCGTTTTTGGTTTTCTACGACGTTGCCCATTGAGACGCAAATGGCGAGAAGTACGTCTTGGTCGACGATTTGTTTGATTATCATGATTTTCTGCACTGGTATCTTTTAATACCACGGCTTGTAAAATGGCAGGAATCACAATATTAATGCGAGCCTCTTTTGTTGGTAATTTCGCGGCTGGCGCAGCGACATTATTGGCTTGAGTCACATTAGTGTTAGTCGTTCTGACCTTTTTATTGAGATTACGCTGTGCTCTGCGTGGTTTAGCTTCGACAGGCGTAGGTTGTGCTTGTGGTGGCGTTACCGCAGGTACTGTTTGCGATTGCGTCACTTCCTCATTTTTATTCGGTCGATTATTACGACGATTATTTTTATTTGGTGTTTCTTTTTCTTTGGCGTCTTGGTTTGCCGCATTATTGCGAGTTGGTTGTTTATTTCGACGGTTGTTTGTTGGTCGTTTGTACTCTTTCTCTTTGGCCTCTTTAGGCGATTCAGATGATTTATTTTCAGTCGCTTTGGCTACCGTTGCAGGCTTTTCAGATGATGAGAACAAGCCTCGTAGTTTTTTGGCGAATGAGCTGAAAATACCCGCAGAAGCGTGCTCTGTTTTCGGTGCAACTTTCGTTTTATTGACAGCAGGATTAAGCTCAACTTTCACACCTGATAATATCGCTTCTTCAGCCACAAATTCAGTAACGTGTTCTTCTTCCTCTTCTTCTTTTTCACGAATTAGTTTCGGTAAATTGTAACTGAGTACATCCGTTTCTTCACCACGACGCTTACGAATGACTTTGTAAAGAGGTGTTTCCATTTCGCTATCGGCGGCAATTACAATCTTAACATCAGGATAGCTGCTTTCAATATGGGTAATTGCTCGACGTTTTTCATTGAGTAAATAGCTCGCAATCGGTACAGGAACGATAACATCAATTTGTACAGTATTATCTTTCATCGCTTCTTCTTGAATCAAACGCAAGATTGAGAGGGATAAAGAATTATTGTCACGAATCGTGCCCGTACCTTGACAACGTGGACAGATATGGTGTGTTGCTTCACGAAGCGATGGACTCAAACGTTGACGTGACATCTCTAATAAACCAAAACGTGATATACGCACGGTTTGAATTCGAGCACGATCCGTTTTCATCGCTTCTTTTAGGCGATTTTCAACTTCTCGTTGATTGCGAATTGGCGTCATATCGATAAAGTCGATAACAATTAAACCACCCAAGTCACGTAAACGAAGTTGTCTCGCGATTTCTTCCGCCGCTTCAAGGTTTGTATTAAACGCGGTTTCTTCAATATCACTACCTTTAATTGATTTTGCTGAGTTAATATCAATCGCGGTCAAGGCTTCAGTTGTATCAATCACAATTGAACCACCTGATGGTAAACGAACTTCGCGTTGAAATGCCGATTCAATTTGACCTTCGATTTGGAAATGGCTAAATAGCGAAATTTCGCCAGAATAAAGTTTTAAGCGATTAATATATTCAACGCGGCCAAGGTCAACTAAGCGTTTTTTGGCAATCTCTAAGATTTTTTGGTTATCGATTAGAATTTCACCTACATCATCACGCAAATAATCCCTAAAGGCGCGAGTAATGACATCACTTTCTTTATGAATCAAGCTCGGTGCAGGATGATTTTTGGCTTCAACTAAAATTGCATTCCAGTAGGTAATTAGGGCATCAAGATCTTGTTGTAACTCTTCTTGATTCTTGCCAACACCTGCAGTACGAGCAATAACGCCCATACCTTTTGGTTTTTCTAGTGCATCGATATTACGTTTTAAGTCCGCGCGATCTTCGCCTTCAATACGTCTTGAAACGCCGCCAGCTCGTGGATCGTTTGGCATTAAGACTAAATAGCTACCAGCGAGACTGATATAGGTTGTTAATGCCGCCCCTTTTTTACCACGAATCTCTTTTTCGATTTGGATTAAAACTTCTTGGCCTTCTTGTAGGTGTTTAATACTACGACGACCTGAAACATCATTAGGGAAATAGCTTTCAGCAATTTCTTTAAGGGGGAGGAATCCATCACGTTCGCCACCGTAAGAGACAAACGCAGCTTCTAAACTTGGATTAATTTTAGTAATGGTGCCTTTATAAATATTTGCCTTTTTTTGTTCATGGCCAAGGCTTTCAATATCAAGGTCATACAAACGTTGACCGTCAACAAGTGCAATACGCAGCTCTTCTTGCTGTGTAGCATTAATTAACATTCTTTTCATTATCTTATACTCTTTAAATTCAAAAGCAGCAGAATAAAGCAAATGAAAAAAGAGAACTTATTTTAATTGTACTTTTCAAATATTTTAATTAAACATGTCATAATTGCATTCATTATTTTATTTATGTTGTTGTTTTTATTATATTATGTGAACACATCTTTAATTATAAATCTACACTGATTAAGATTATTGCCGAACTTGATTCAATGTAGCTAAAAAATTTTTATATATTTGTTATTTGTGTCTAAAACATCCTATCACGTTTGCTGAGATGGATGACTTTCCAACACAATTTGCACTATTGTTAAAATAACACTCTTATCTAATTTAGTTATTCTACTTACTTGTTATTGTTGATAAAAATTTATTTAGATTAATATATTATTTATAATGTCTGATGCCATTGCTGCATTATAAATAGAAAAACCCATGTATATTATTAACATTTCATGGCAGGATAGCAAGTAAATTCAACTGTTTATTTTATAATCATTATGATTTATAGACATTTATTAAGCATTTTCTTGCCATGAAATATTTTGTCTCGCCTGTTAGGTGAACAACCTATCACCATGTTATCAATTGTGCGCTATTTCAGGATAGCACTGCTTATCTGATAAACTTATGCTATACTAACGCAAAAAGAAAACTCTGAAGCTTTTAAACCTAAGTCATTGTGATAAGGTTTGCTAGCCGCGATAGTGAAATGACTTGTCGCCGGGTATCCGTAGAAATACCGATATCTCCCCCTTTTGGAAAGGTGTTTTTAATGCAGCAACAACGTGTTGATTCTTTGCTAGTTGATCGTTATCAACGACGATTTCAGTATTTACGTTTATCTCTAACGGAGTTATGTAACTTCCGTTGTCAGTATTGCTTGCCTGATGGTTATCAAGCCAACCGTACCCACCAATTTTTAACCCTTAATGAGATTTATCATATCATTAATGCATTTAGTGATTTGGGTGTACAAAAAATTCGGTTAACCGGTGGCGAACCGACATTACGTCGTGATTTCACCGATATTATTCGTTTGGTTGCCGCTCACTCAACAATTAAAGATATCGCCGTCACCACCAATGGTAGTCGTCTATACGATCGCATAGAAGAGTGGCAAAGGGCGGGTTTAACGGCGCTCAACGTCAGTATAGACAGCTTTTTACCGCATATGTTTGCGATGATTACGGGTGAAGATAAGTTAAATCAAGTGATTCGCGGTATTGATAAAGCGCTGAGTATCGGGATGCGCAAAGTTAAGATTAACACTGTTTTGATGAAAGGTTTAAATGATGATCTTAATCATTATTTACCTTGGTTAAAAACACGTAACATTGATTTGCGGTTTATTGAACTGATGGAAACCGGTGAGGGTGCGCCTCATTTTCAACGTTATCATTTATCCGGTTCGGTAATTGAACACAAATTAATTGAATCCGGTTGGCAATTAATGACTAAAGACAGCTTAGCAGGCCCTGCGAAAGTGTATCAACATGATGAGTATCAAGGTCGAATCGGATTAATCATGCCTTATTCACAAGATTTTTGCCAAAGTTGTAATCGATTGCGCGTTTCTTCAACAGGTAGGTTGCATTATTGTTTATTTGGTGATTCAGCGATTGATTTACGTGATTTGTTACATGATGAAAGTCAAAAAAACATTCTTAAGAACCGTATTTTAGACTCGTTGCACATTAAACCTGCGACGCATTTTTTACATCAGCATCATGCTGGAATCACGCAAAACCTTTCATTTATTGGTGGTTGATTCGGTTAACTTATTCATAATTAAACATCTTATCGTATTTAGGCACATAATCAATATTCCAATGACTGATTGCCCACATTAGTAATTGTTGTGGTGTTGCATCTTGCCAGTCTTCAGGAATCGGTTGACCTAAAAAACGTAAACCATCCACCATCAATTGACCAATATTATCAAGTTTAATAGGGGTCGCATGATTTTGCTTAGATAACTTATTGTGATTTTGATCTAATACTAAGGGTAAATGGTAATAACTGGGTAATTGCCAACCCAATAGCAAATAGAGTGATATCTGTTTAGTCGTGACCGGCAGTAAATCCGCACCACGCACAATCTCAGTAACCCCCTGATAATGATCATCAATGACGACCGCTAAATTATAGGCAAATAGGTTATCTTTACGTTTGATAGTAAAATCTTCTCGTGCAACGGCTTGCGTTATATTTTGTCGTCCACGGATATTATCAATAAAATGGCAGATAGGGTGATTTTGTTTTAATCGGATAGCCATTGAATTATCAACTGACGGCTTGAGATGTCGATTTTGACAATGGTTGTCGTAAAGATGGTGAGGTAAATGTTGTATACGCTGCCTTGAACAGTCACAATAATAGGCTCGTTTTTGCTGGACTAATTGGTCAAGAATGTGTTGGTACTCGTCTAACCGGGCTGATTGATAAACAATCTCTTTATCCCAATGTAAACCGAGTTTTTCAAGTGTAGTCAGAATGTGTTTAGCTGCGCCCGCAACTTCACGTGGTGGATCGAGATCTTCAATTCGAACCAACCATTCACCTTGTTTTGCCTTTGCCTGTAAATAGCTTGCTAGTGCTGTGATAAATGAACCAAAATGCAATAAACCAGAAGGTGACGGAGCAAAACGACCAATACTATGCATAATAGATAAGCCGAAAACGAGAAGAACTGCCGTCAACTTAGGCCGACGGCATAGAAATTACATTCCCATCTGTTTTTCACGGAGTTCAGCAAGCGTTTTGCAATCGATACAAAGGTCTGCTGTTGGTCTTGCTTCTAAGCGTTTAATGCCAATCTCAACACCACATGAGTCACAAAAACCAAAATCATCATTTTCAATTTTTGCTAATGTTTTTTCGATTTTTTTGATCAGTTTGCGTTCTCTGTCACGTGCTCTTAGCTCTAAACTAAACTCTTCTTCTTGGGTCGCTCTATCTGCCGGATCTGGAAAATTCGCTGCCTCATCTTGCATATAGGTAACCGTTTTATCCATTTCACCACGTAGCTGATTTAACCACGCTTCTAAAATCAGGTGGAAATGTTTCAATTGCTTAGGATTCATATACTCTTCACCTTTTGCCTCTTTATAAGGTTCAAGGCCCGCCATTGCTAAAAGGCTTAAGGAAGAGCTATTTATTTTTTGTTCCTTTTTCACCGCAATCTCCTTTCTAACGGAATATTAAAAACGCTAAACTATAGCAACAAATTCCGCTTTATCAAATGGTTTTTAACTATTTTTACGAAAAAAACAAAACTCATTGTTTTTTAACAAGTTTTATATTTAAACACCCTTGTGGTAAGAATGATAACCGCTGTCTCTTTGCGCTTTTATTGTGCAATTACGCAACTTTTTGTTGCAGGGAAGAGGGGAATCCGTTTTTATTACCATAAATTGACATTTTCTATTATGATGACCAATGCGTCATACCATTTAAGGCTACATTTTTGATAATCGAAGACAATGGTGTGTTATCGGGCAATACTAATTGTGGTGCAATATCAAATAACGGATAGAGAACAAATTCACGTTGTTTCATATCATAATGGGGGATGGTTAAGATTTCAGTATTCATCACAATATCGTCGTACAGTAAAATATCTAAATCAAGTGTTCTTGCTCCCCAGCGCTGGTCTTTGCGTACACGGCCTAAATCGGTTTCAATCTGTTGCAATGCTGATAATAAATCTAATGGTGATAAGCCCGTATTGATTTGAACCACGGCATTTAAGTAATCTGGCTGATCTTGAGGGCCTAACGGTTTGCTGCGGTAAAAAGGGGATGTTTGGGTAATATGCGTTAAGGGTAGCTGCGCGATTGCCGTGATGGCTTCGTGAGCTTGCTGTAAGGGATCACCTAAGTTGGCACCTAATGCGACAAATACGTTAGCCATAATTATTTTATTCCTTTAGTCAACATATGCGTTAGCATAAAACAAAACGGAATAACATTAAATACTGTTAGCCGTTTCAAACACATTTTTACACTATAATCACCTATTATGATAAAAATATAACGAAAATGTTAACGAGCCTTTATCCGATATTGTGTTATGTTTGCTTGCCTTTATAAGCTGATGGTGTGCAATTATGGATAAATCCCGTATAATCTTTATACAAGGCTGTTATCATCTTTAACAAAGAGTGAGGAGATATACCATGAATGTTGTTTTAGTCACCGGTGCGTCATCAGGTTTTGGTGAAGCGATTTGTCGTAAGTTAATTGCTGATGGGTATAAAGTGATTGGTACTGCAAGGCGTGAGGATAAATTGAAATCATTAGCAACAGAACTGGGCGATGACTTTCTACCTTTTCAACTTGATGTGACCCGTAAAGATGCGGTAGACAATTTACTGCTTGGACTACCGGATGCGTTTAAGCAAATTGATATATTAATTAATAATGCGGGGCTTGCACTGGGAATGGAGCCTGCTTATCAAGCAAATTATGCTGATTGGGAAACCATGGTACAAACTAATGTCATTGGTTTAATGCATCTTACGCGAGTGGTATTACCTACTATGGTTGAACGTAATTTTGGTTATATTATTAATTTAGGGTCAACTGCTGGTAATTATGCTTACCGTGGTGGTAATGTTTATGGTGCAAGTAAAGCGTTTGTTAAACAGTTTAGTGCCAATTTACGCACGGATCTTTTTGGCAAAAAAATCCGAGTTACCAATATTGAACCCGGTTTATGTGGCGGGACAGAATTTTCTAATGTCAGATTCCACGGTGATGATCATCAAGCTGATGCTGTTTATCAAAACGTCGATTTTATTACACCTGAAGATATTGCCAACACCGTCTCTTGGTTAGTCAATTCACCGGTTCACTTTAATGTGAATTCCATTGAAATTATGCCAACAGCACAAGCACCAGCAGGACTTGCCGTATCAAAGGATATGAAATAGGTATTTTTTGATGGTAGTGGCGAATAGGACTTTAGTGTATTTGTATTATGAACCATAATATTGAATGTTGTATGCACTTGATTAAGGGCGTTTGAGCGCCCTTAATTATTCTACACGTCCTAGCAAGTGTGGGGCGCTTTCACCGATAATACTCATTCTTTTCATGGCGTTGTTCCTTTCAAATCAGTCATAAGCAAGGGTTAAATTTTCTCTGAAAAATGGGTCTTCTGCCGTTATTTGAATTGACACACTAACATTGGCGTATTCTTGAACAAACACTGCGTCTCGCAACACTTTGCCGTTCAAGTTACTTAACTGCCAATTGTTAGTATCTTATTATTGTGCAAATACGGCCTTATCCTCATAAGTTTTAACACAGATGAAAGACGCTATAAAGACCAACAGATAATCTAATCGTATCTGATGATTTGTGTATGTGGTGCTGTCAGGGCAAAAGAGGGGATATTTTATATTGTCGGATATCGTGATGGTTTTCTTTCGCCAGCTATCGGCAATCAGTACGTTTGCAGAATTCGGTTTGGGGCGGTATTAGCCAGGCATCTATCAATAACCTGATATTTCATCCAACATATTTAGGGTGAAAAAGAGACCGTTATTTGAAAAAATGACGCTTACTGCGGATCATCAAAATATTAAGGCAATAGGACTAAAATCGTGTACTGCTGAGTACAATGTTATCACGCCCAATAAATAACATCACAATATAAAAAACGGTGATGAGGTAAAAAATTTTGAATTGTGAATAAAATCCTCTTGCACTTCTTTAAAGTGATTGCTATTCTTTTGCCTTGAAATGCGAGTTTAGGTTGATTAATAATGACATTCTCTGAAGTTGTAACAACATTTGCAAGTAGTCTTCCAGGTACTGATACCTATGTGAAGTTACGTCATGCAATGCAAAAATTAATTCAAGATGATCCAAGTAATGCATCTGTGTATTTCTTGATTTTTGGTTTTGCAAGAACTTATGTCATGTTATATGAAGACCAAGAAGTATCACCGCAATTTGCAGAAGATAATCAAAAGTTGATGTTATCCTATCTAAATATATTAGAAGGAGCGCTCAAACAAGGTGATGCATCGAGCTTGTACAGTGCATTAAATCGTGTTGTTAATGAATACGAAAATAGCAAAAAAGTTTTTTAATATTGCAGCCTGACTTAAAACGTCGGGCTGTTTTGTTTTTAGATTCACAGAAACGTAATAAGGTTTTAGGCAAAATGAAAACAGTAATGATGATTGGCATGATTATTGGCACCTCTGGCACCATTAGGCTCGGAGCGGGTTGACTTTTCCTAAAAAAATCGTCGAAAGAACCCGCTAAAATTAGCGGGTTTTTTTATGTTTTCAATGCAAGGGGCATCGAAAACACATACATAATTTAATTTTGATGAACAATAAAAAGGTGCAATATGAAAGTCTTAAAATTTGGAGGAACATCTGTTGCAAACGCTGAGCGTTTTCTTCGCGTTGCAGAGATTATTGAAAACAATGCCAAGCAAGAACAAACCGCTACCGTTTTATCGGCGCCCGCAAAAATTACTAACCATTTAGTGGCCATGGTAGAAAAAACGGTAGCTGGCCAAGATATTCAGAGCAATATCTATGAAGCTGAAAAGATTTTTGCTGATCTTTTAGAGGGTTTATCAAAAGCACAACCGAACTTTGCCTATGAAGAGATGAAACAATTTTCACTTAATGAGCTCAATCATCTCAAACAATTATTTCATGGCATTCAATTATTAGGGCAATGTCCTGACAGCATTAATGCATCAATTATTTGCCGAGGCGAAAAGCTTTCTATTGCAATCATGCAAGCATTGCTTAAAGCGAAAGGTCATAGTGTTACGGTCATTAATCCTGTCGTCAGCTTGCTTGCTGATGGCAGCTACCTTGAATCAACCGTCGATATTACCGAGTCTACTCACCGCATCAAAGAATTAAATATTGCACCAAAAGACATGATTTTGATGCCAGGCTTTACAGCTGGAAATGAAAAAGGTGAATTAGTTGTCCTAGGCCGTAACGGTTCGGATTATTCGGCAGCTGTACTTGCCGCCTGTTTAAGAGCTAATTGCTGCGAGATTTGGACAGATGTTGATGGCGTGTATACCTGTGATCCACGTTTAGTACCTGATGCACGACTTTTAAAAACGATGTCTTACCAAGAAGCGATGGAGTTGTCTTATTTTGGTGCTAAGGTTTTACATCCACGTACAATATTACCGATTGCTCAGTTCCAAATCCCTTGTTTAATTAAAAATACCAATAATCCTGACGCACCAGGTACGTTAATTGGTGCGAATGTCGTGGATTCATCAAACCCAGTAAAAGGGATTACGAATTTAAATAATATGGCGATGATCAATGTTTCTGGGCCTGGTTTAAAAGGTATGGTTGGCATGTCATCACGCGTTTTTTCTGCCATGTCATATGCGGGAATTTCAGTCGTATTAATCACCCAATCCTCATCAGAGTACAGCATTAGTTTCTGTGTCCCTCAAGCTGAGCTTTATCGCGCAGAAGAAGCATTAAGTGATGAGTTTTATTTAGAATTAAAAGATGGTTTACTTGAGCCTATCGAAATTATTGAACGTTTAGCGATTATTTCAGTAGTGGGTGATGGTATGCGAACACTACGAGGCTTATCAGCTAATTTCTTTACTGCACTTGCGCGTGCGAATATCAATATTGTTGCAATCGCACAAGGTTCATCAGAACGTTCGATCTCAGTTGTAGTTGATAATGATATCGCTGTTATGGGCGTTCGCGTGGCTCACCAAATGTTATTTGGTACCGATCAAATATTGGATGTATTTGTCATCGGTATTGGTGGCGTAGGTGGTGCCCTTGTTGATCAAATTAATCGCCAGCAACATTGGTTGAAAAATAAACAAATTGATTTGCGAGTTTGTGGATTATTTAACTCAAAATTCGCGGTACTTAATCGTGATGGGCTTAATTTAAGTGACTGGCGAGATCAAATTAAACAAAGTACGCGCACGTACACATTAGATAAAATTATTGAATTTGCCAAAGATAACCGCTTACTTAATCCTATTTTGGTTGATTGCACGTCAAGCTCAGACGTCGCTGATAAATATGCTGATTTATTAGCTAATGGTTTCCATGTTGTCACGCCAAATAAAAAGGCCAATACTAGCTCAATGGCTTATTATTTACGTTTACGCCAAGAAGCGGCTAAAAGTAAACGTAAGTTCCAATACGATACTAACGTTGGTGCCGGTTTACCGGTTATTGAAAACTTACAAAATCTACTTAATGCGGGTGATGAGTTAATTCGTTTCTCTGGGATTTTATCTGGATCATTATCATTTATATTTGGTAAACTTGATGAAGGTATGTCATTATCAGAGGCAACAAAATTAGCGAAAGATAAAGGCTTTACCGAACCCGATCCGCGAGATGATCTTTCTGGAACGGATGTTGCAAGAAAGCTCCTCATTTTAGCGCGCGAATCAGGCCTACAGCTTGAACTCGATCAAATTAATGTGGAATCAGTTTTACCCGCGGCTTATTCACAAGGGGATGTGAGTGAGTTTATGACTAAATTACCTCAGCTTGATAGTGAATTTAAAGTACGTGCCGATGAAGCGGCTAAAGCAGGTAAAGTGCTGCGTTACGTTGGTAGCATCGAGAATGGTCAATGTAGCGTTAAAATCGAAGCAGTTGATAGCGATGATCCACTTTACAAAGTGAAAAACGGTGAAAATGCGTTAGCATTTTATACGCGTTATTACCAACCAATCCCACTGGTATTAAGAGGATATGGGGCGGGTAATGATGTAACGGCAGCAGGGGTATTTGCTGATATTTTACGTACAACCTCGAGTAAAATTGGTGGTTAAATGAGTAAGACAATAAAAGTATATGCGCCAGCTTCAATGGCGAATATTAGTGTTGGTTTTGATATTTTAGGGGCTGCCGTTAATCCTATTAGCGGCGTCATGCTCGGCGACTGTATTACTGTTGAAGATGCATCGCAGTTCCACTTAACCAATAAAGGGCAATTTGTTAAAAAGTTACCCAAAGATCCTAAATTCAACATTGTTTACCAATGTTGGCAGCGTTTTTGTCAAGCAATGGGCAAAGAACTGCCCGTTGCGATGACCCTTGAAAAAAATATGCCAATTGGTTCAGGACTCGGTTCAAGTGCTTGCTCAGTGGTAGGCGCACTAGTGGCATTAAATGAGTATTTTGATAAACCCTTTAATGAGCAACAGATGCTTGGCATGATGGGCGAGCTCGAAGGACGGGTGTCAGGCAGCGTACACTATGATAATGTCGCGCCATGTTATCTGGGTGGGATGCAACTTATCCTTGATGAAATGGGCATTATTAGTCAATCAATTCCGCATTTTGATAACTGGTATTGGGTGATGGCTTATCCTGGTATTAAAGTTTCGACAGCTGAAGCGCGTGCTATTTTACCTGCTCAATACCAAAAGCAGGACTGTGTGGCACATGGGCGCTATGTGGGTGGATTTGTTCATGCTTGTTATAGCAGGCAACCACAACTGGCCGCTGCGATGTTACATGATAATATCGCTGAACCTTACCGTAAGCAATTATTACCTAATTTTGATGAAGCCCAAAAAGCGGTCAAAAATTTGGGGGCATTAGCATCCGGTATTTCAGGTTCAGGCCCGACCATTTTTGTGGTAACCGATAAGTTAGAAACGGCTCAGCAAATTGAGCTGTGGCTGAAAGCACATTATTTACAAAATGATGAAGGCTTTATTCATATCTGTAAAATTGATAAACAAGGTGCCAGAGTGGTTTAACGTGATCGACATAATCAGTCATCACGTTTGGCTGGTGCTTGTCAACAAACAAAATGATGGCGCTTATCACAGCATACTAGAAATTAAAAATTAATGTTAAAAATCGGAACAGTACAATGAAACTTTATAATCTAAAAGATCATTCAGAACAAGTGAGTTTTGCTCAAGCAGTGCAACAAGGATTAGGTAAAGGTCAGGGACTCTTTTTCCCACAAGATTTACCAAAATTTAGTGCTACTGAGATTGATTCATTATTAAAATTAGACTTTGTTAAACGTAGTGCAAAGATTTTATCAGCATTTATTGGTAATGAAATCAGTGGTGAAGATGTTGAACGTCTGGTTAAAAATGCGTTTCAATTTCCAGCGCCAGTTAAATCAGTTGAAGACGATATCGGTACACTTGAACTATTCCATGGTCCAACACTTGCCTTTAAAGATTTTGGTGGACGTTTTATGGCACAAGCATTAGTGCAGGTCGCAGCAGATAAAAAAATTACGATTTTAACTGCCACTTCAGGCGATACGGGAGCTGCTGTTGCTCATGCATTTTACCACTTGCCAAATATTCGTGTCGTGATCTTGTACCCACAAGGTAAAATCAGCCCGTTACAAGAAAAACTATTTTGTACACTGGGTGATAACATCCATACAATAGCGATTGAAAGTGATTTTGATGCATGTCAGGCGCTGGTTAAAAAATCATTTGATGACGAAGAATTAAAAACTGCAATTGGCCTAAACTCAGCGAATTCGATTAATATTAGTCGTTTAATGGCACAAATCTGTTACTACTTTGAAGCATTTGCTCAATTGACACCAAAACAACGAGAACAACTCGTTATTTCTGTACCAAGTGGTAATTTTGGTGATTTAACAGCGGGACTGCTTGCTAAAACAATGGGGTTGCCAATTAAACGTTTTATTGCGGCGACTAATGCTAATGACACGGTACCTCGTTATTTAGAAACGGGTAAATGGGAACCACATAAAACGGTTGCTACTTTGTCCAATGCCATGGATGTGAGCCAACCGAATAACTGGCCACGTATTGAAGAGATTTATCAACGTGAAGGTTGGGCATTAAAATCGTTAGGTCATGGTGCGGTTTCTGATGAAGTGGCTAGTGAGACTGTCAGAGAACTGGATAAAAAGGGTTACCTTTCAGAGCCACATGGCGCGATTGCTTATCGTGTTTTACGAGATGAACTGCAAGATGGTGAATATGGTCTATTTTTAGGCACAGCCCATCCGGCTAAGTTCAAAGAAGTTGTTGAAAACATTTTAGGCAAATCAATTCCGTTACCAAAAGAACTTGCGGAACGTGCCGATATGACATTACTATCACATGTTATGGCGGATGATTTTGCTCAGTTACGTGAGTTTTTAATGAACCTTGAATGGTAATATTGACATTTTTTATACTATAATGATGTATAACAACAATTTTATAACGAACGCAATTGCGTTGTGACACACTATTTGGCATAAATAGCGGAGAGAGTAAATGCACTGTCCATTTTGTAATGCAGATGATACCAAAGTGATCGACTCACGATTAGTGGGGGAGGGTTATCAAGTTCGCCGTAGACGGCAATGCACAGAATGTAATGAACGCTTTACGACCTTTGAAGTGGCTGAGCTAATTATGCCAAGTGTCATTAAAAGTAATAAAATTCGTGAACCTTTCAATGCAGAGAAACTGCGTAGTGGTATGAAACGGGCGTTAGAAAAACGCCCCGTCAGTTCTGATGCTGTTGAAGATGCCATTACGCGTATTGAGTCTAAACTTCGCGCCACAGGTGAGCGCGAGGTTACTGCTAAACTGATCGGTGATTATGTTATTGAAGAACTAAAAAGTCTTGATAAAGTGGCTTATATCCGCTTTGCTTCGGTCTATTTCAG
Organism: Orbus sasakiae; assembly: GCF_039542345.1. Classification (NCBI taxonomy): domain Bacteria; kingdom Pseudomonadati; phylum Pseudomonadota; class Gammaproteobacteria; order Orbales; family Orbaceae; genus Orbus; species Orbus sasakiae. The sequence goes on along the minus strand of NZ_BAABHY010000013.1, from coordinate 34,384 downwards.
CTTTGATGATATTGAACAGTTTAGTAAAGAGATTGCTAAGTTACAGCAGAAATAGTGATGAGCCATTTATCCCGTTTTAATGATACTGATCAGCAGTATATGTACCAAGCCATTGAGCTGGCCAAATTGGGTTCTATGACGACAACACCTAATCCGAATGTTGGCTGTTTGATCGTTAAAGATCATCATATTGTGGGTCAGGGATACCATATCAAAGCCGGCCAGCCTCATGCTGAAGTGTATGCGTTAAGGCAGGCGGGCAATCAAGCACGCGGTGCTACCGCTTATGTTACACTTGAGCCTTGTAGCCATTATGGTCGAACGCCGCCGTGCGCTAATGCTCTTATCGATGCAGGGATCACTCGCGTTGTTGTAGCGATGCAAGATCCGAATCCGCATGTTTGTGGTCAAGGTATTGCCAGGTTACGCCAATCAGGTATCCGAGTCGATGTCGGTTTATGTGGTCAAGAGGCTGAAACACTTAATCGAGCCTTTTTAAAACGAATGCGCACAGGAATGCCTTATATCCAGCTGAAATTAGCAGCCTCATTAGATGGTAAAATTGCGATGGCATCTGGTGAAAGTAAATGGATAACATCGACGACAGCAAGGCAAGATGTACAACAATTTCGAGCCCAAGCGAGTGCGATTTTAAGTACCCGTGCGACAGTGCAAGCAGATAATGCAAGTTTAACTGTTCGTCACGCTGAACTGCCTACCGCCATTCAACAGCGTTATTTAGTCGATGATGTGCGTCAGCCAATACGCGTGATTATTGATAGTCAAAATAAGCTGACTGGGCAAGAACCGCTTTTTGAACAAGCAGGCGAAATATGGGTTGTACGTAAGCAAGCCTTGGCTGTGAATCATAGAGATTGTCAAATTATCGTTGACTCATCAACGTCAGCACATATTGATTTACGATGGTTGTTACAGCAGTTAGCTGAAAAGCAAATTAATTCGGTGTGGATTGAAGCGGGTAGCCATTTAGCTGGTGCGTTAATTGAACAAGATTTAGTCGATGAATTCATTATTTATTATGCACCTAAACTATTAGGGCATAACGCCATTGATATGTGTGTTCTTCCGAATTTACAAAAACTGGCTTTAGCGCCCACCTTGACTTTCCAATCCGTGCAAATGATTGGTCCTGATTTACGTTGTATATTGCATAAATGAAACCCACCTATGCGAAATGGGTTTCATTGAATTAGTGAAGTAATGGTATGTCGTTTAAATCAGTTATTCACCTTGCAAAATCGCCAACAGTTGATCGGCACTTGTCACATTTTGAATACGCGCTAAGGTATCTTCAGCAATGACGGCATGGGTTAATTGCCTGAGTACATTTAAGTGTTCATTCGCTTTTGCTGCAATCCCAACGACGACATAAGCAATATTACCATCGTCATCCCAAGCGATACCTTCTTTACAAAAGAGTATTTTCAAACCAGTATGTAACACGCTATCACGTTTTTCGGTTGTGCCATGAGGAATGGCAATACCATTACCTAAAAACGTTGAAATTTGTTGATCTCGGTCAAACATCGCTTGCGTATAATCGGCTTTGACCAAACCCGCTTCAATCATTTTTTGAGCGACAGTTTCGATGGCTTGCTGTTTTGAGTAAGCACCATCAAGCAGCGTGATGTCATTATGATGTAATTGTATTAAACTCATTTTACTATCCTTTATTATCATGAGTTGCCAAACAAGAGTGCTTTAGCAACCTCTATCCATTATACGTTAGTGATTAATTTACGATTTTGATGCATACGGCTTAATCCCAGTAAGATTGCACCTACTAATGCCCCAACAAAAATACATCCGACCCATAAAAACGGTTTATTCACTAAGGGTAAAACGAGGAATCCGCCATGCGGAGCGGGCACTTGAATATGACTTAAGAATGTCAACACCGCAGCAATGGCAGAAGATAGCATCATAATCGGTAATACCCGCAATGGATCTTTAGCTGCAAATGGGATGGCGCCTTCGGTGATATGGGTTGAACCTAAAACGTAATTGACAAGTCCGGCAGCGCGTTCATCTTCACTAAAGGCTTTACCTCGGAAAATCGTTGTTGAAAATGCAATAACAAACGGTGGTACAATACATGCGGCTGAAACACCAGCCATGAAGAAGAAATTCCCTTCGCCCAATAACATGGTGCCAGTGACATAAGCCGCTTTATTAACAGGACCACCAAAGTCAAATGAACACATACAGCCGATCACAATACCTAATAAAATCGGATTAGCTTGTTGTAACGATTGTAACCAGTCTTTCATACCATTATTAATGGAGGCAATTGGTTCACCGAGTAAAAACATGCCTGCTCCGATAATAAACACCCCAATCAATGGCATAATAAAAATCGATTTAAGCCCTTCAAATTGTCGCGGTAGATGATCAAGCCATTTTTTAACATACAACATCAGATAACCCGCAGCAAAGCCTGCGATAATCCCACCTAGAAAACCCGCACCTGTGATGTTAGCAACCAGTCCACCGACAAAGCCTGCAACCATACCAGGTCGGCCTGCGATTGATGATGCAATAAAGGCGGTAAATACTGGGACCATAATGCCAAATGCTTGTCCGCCAATTTTCATTAACAACGCTGCAAATTCATTATATTGAGGGCTCGTTGGATCTGCTGAATAGATACCCCATAAAAATGAAATGGCAATTAAAACCCCTCCCGCAACCACAAAAGGTAACATATTCGAGACACCACTCATGAGGTGCTTATAAATTTGTCTGCCAATTGACTCTTTAACATTAATATCGGTGCTAGTGGTCGACACATGACCTTTACGGATTGAGGCATGACCAGATAAAAGCTGCTCAACTAAGGCGCCTGCTTTATGAATACCATCTTTTACAGGGACTTCAATGACCGCCATACCATTAAAACGTTCAGCATTGATATCCTTGTCTGCAGCAATGATGACACCGATAGCATCTTTAAGATCAGAATCCGTAATTGCATTATCAATGCCACCGGCACCATTTGTTTCAACTTTAATTTCTACACCTGCTTTTTTCGCGGCTGCTTTCAATGCTTCCTCTGCCATATAGGTATGAGCTATTCCTGTTGGGCAACCTGTAACGGCTAATATTTTTTTCATTATTATTCCCTCATTTTATTTGGGTGATCGATAATTGCTGCATATACTCATCAATGTGATTGAGTAACCCTAAACCATCCGATTCAGCAACATTAGCGCCGGTGGCAGAGGCTTTTTTCATCGCAAGGTCTATGTTTTGTTGTGTTGGAAGCCATACACTCAAAAAGGCTGCTAACGAGGCGTCACCAGCGCAAGCGGAACTGACGAGTTGTATTGGCATCGCATCACAAAACCAGATATGCCGTTGGTTTGAAAAATACAGTCCTTTATCCCCCATGGTTAACAAGATGTTTTGAGCACCTAGATTATGAATCTGTTCGATCGCATGAATGATTTGTTCACGGTTGTTGGTGTCCAGACCAAATATCTCTTTGACTTCATCGTTATTTGGTTTGATTAATAATGGCTGATACGCTAATAATTCACTCAGTTTTTGATGACTAATATCTAAAATAACGGCAATTTTTTTACGTTGGCATAATGTTAAAATATGATCATAATAATCAGCATCAATATTATTCGGTAAGCTGCCGCTAATGACTAAATAGCTATTATCGTTGAGTGAATCAATCAGTGATAACATCTCCTGCTTTTTATCATTAGCCACAAAAGGGCCTTTACCCACTAACTTATATTCATCTTTGCCATCATTAATAAAGACGTTGATTCGAGTGATATCATCAATCCAGCATGGTATTGTGTCGATATGACGTTTATTCAGTTCATCAACGATATATTTGCCTGAAAAATCACCAAAAAAGCCAAGTGCGGTGGTCTGTTTACCAAATTTATTTAGCACAATTGACACATTGACGGCTTTGCCGTTGGGGCTGTACTCGGTATGTAATGTCCGGTTGACTGTGTTAGGGTTTAAGCCCTGACAGCGGATATTCATATCGATTGCTGTGTTAAGGGTCAGTGTATATATCATAGTTATTCCATACTAAAGTTTGCCAGCACAGCCACAAGTATCAATGATTTTTTTGACAACATCTTTCATGGCTGCTTTGGCTGGTTTCATATAGTGACGGGGATCATTCGCATCTGGATTAGCAATAAAATAGTGTTTTAAAGCATCAGAAAAGGCGATTTTCAGTTCCGTTGCAACGTTAACTTTACAAATTCCACGTTTGATACATTCACGTACGTCTTTATCTGGAATACCTGATGCACCATGTAAAACTAATGGAATATCCACCACCGAACGGATTTGTGATAAACGCTCGAAATCTAATTTAGGTTCTGATTTATAAAGTCCATGTGCAGTACCGATGGCAATGGCTAATGAATCAATCCCTGTTTTCTCAACAAACTCAGCAGCTTGTTTTGGATTGGTATATAACGCATCTTTGCTGTCCACCACAAGATCATCTTCAATACCGCCAAGACGACCAAGCTCAGCTTCGACACTCACATCATAACGATGGGCATAATCGACGACACGTTTTACAATCGCGATGTTTTCATTAAATGTTTCGTGTGAACCATCAATCATAACTGAACGGACACCCGCGTGTATTTTGTCATTGATATCATTAAAATCTTCATGATGATCCAAGTGTAAAGCAAGGGGGACATTATATTTTTCAGCCAGTGCAGATGCGATCGCAACAATATTTTCAGTACCCGCATAGCTATAGGTACCGGGCGTACCGGCAAGGATGACGGGGGATTGTAATTCAGCAACCGTTTCAACAATCACCTGCATGGTTTCAAGATTATGAATATTAAAGGCAGGTACTGCATAGTGCTGTTGTTGTGCTTTTTTTAGCATGTTATTGCTAGAAATAATAAACATGTCATTCTCCTAATGAATAAAATCTTTCAAAATGAAAGTTATTTTGTGTTTTATTTATTACAAAATAAAACATATTGAATGAAAATGATGTGATTATTATCACAAAAATGACTTTTAACTTTCATGTTTAAAGTTTATTATCTTTTTTAATTTCATTTTGAAAGTTTAATAGCTATACTGTAAATCGTTTAAGTCACGTTAAAATGACACTAGCTTAGATTGACCAATGCTATTGTTGCATTTATTATCAAGCGATATTGCAGTTTTAATTATTTTAAAAATAGGAAAATTGAACGTTGGCTAGGGCATCTTCAGCATTACTAAAACGGCGACTCGATATCGCTGAAATAGTTCGAAAACAAGGTGAAGTTAAAGTCGATGAATTATCTGAACTACTCAATGTTTCAGGGGTCACGATTCGACAGGATTTAACTTACCTCGAACAACAAGGCTATTTAAAACGGTCTTTTGGTGGGGCAATTTATATTGCTCCTGAAAGTACGGTGAATCATGCTAAGATTCTGTCCCAAAACCCAATCCAAAATAGCTATGACAATAATGATATTGATCTGGTTAAGCAGGCGCTGAATGATATTCATGATGGTGATACATTATTTTTAAGTCATGGTTACTTAATGCGTAAATTGATTCCTTTTTTACATCATAAAAAAGCCATCACACTTATTATGAATGACTTATCAAATGCCGAATTAGCTAAAGAATTTACGCAAGCCGAAATTGTCATTATTGGTGGTGTGTTATCTGACAACAATATTGTGCATGATAGCAAAATGCTAGGATTCGTTTTAAGTCAGTATCCGATTACTCAGTTTATTGTTGAGGCTGTCGGTATTTCTGCCGATAACGAGATATTAATTGAAGATGCTGAACAACTTAAAAATTACCGTCAATTATTAAAAAATGCTGATAAGACTATGGTTATTTTACCTCAACGGACTTTATATGAAGACGCAAATCATATTGGGAAGTTGAAAGACATTGATGTTGCGATTTTATCAAGGCCAGCTGTCACGAATTATCATCAGCAGTTATTAGATTGTCACTTTAAGCAAATAGATTCAACTAAGCACAGTATGATTTATCAAAATACCGTGGAGGAATAATATGAATTTTAAAATTTGTACTATGGGTGAACTTCTTGTTGAATTTTTAGCCAAAGAACAACATCAGCGTTTTGATCAAACGGGTGAATTTATTGGTCCTTTTCCCAGCGGAGCACCGGCTATTTTTGCCTCACAGGTTGCAAAGTTAGGTTTCCCTGTTGTTTTTTTTAGCTGCGTTGGCAAAGATGCGTTTGGTAAGATGTGCATTAAACGTTTAAAAGACGATGGTGTGATTACTGACGGGATATCCTTACATAATAAAGCAAATACCGGCAGTGCCTTTGTGACTTATAAAGGACCCAATGAACGAGATTTTATTTTTAATATTCCAAATAGCGCGTGTGGTTTACTTTCTTTTGATCACATAAATGAAGAGTTACTCAAAGATTGTAACCATTTACATGTCATGGGGTCGTCACTCTATTCATTTCGTGTGATTGATGCGATGCGTAAAGCATTATATATCGTCAAAAGTAACGGTGGTACGATTTCCTTTGATCCTAATTTACGTAAAGAAATGTTTGATATTCCCGAAATGGAGGCCTCATTTGATTATATTATGGATTATACAGATATTTTCTTGCCGAGCGAAAGCGAAGTCAGCTATTTTGCGAGTAACAACACTGACAGTGAAAAGAAAACCATGACATTGCTGTTAAAAAGAGGCGTTAAACATATTGTTGTTAAGTGTGGTAGTAAAGGTGCCAATTATTATGGGAGAGACGCACAAGATAACTTTCGCACTATTCATGCCGACAGTTATGCCATTGATACCATTGATCCTACTGGTGCGGGAGACTGCTTTGGTGCAACATTTGTGAGTTTGATGCTTGCTGGTTATGAAGTTGAAACGGCTCTACAATACGCTAATGCAAGTGGCGCATTAGCGGTCGCACAAAAAGGGCCAATGGAAGGGACGTCAACTTTAGATGAGCTAAAACAATTTATTGCGTTACGGTAAAGTCAATGACTGTCACGCATCAATAAATTGGTAGCTATCGCCAAGCGCACTACCTTGTACACCAAATTGCCGCAAATTATGATCAACGGCATTCATTGATTCCCAGTGATTTGCACACCAATCTGGTGCAAGTAATGTTGGTTTTCTGGCATTGGCTGAAATGCGGTGAAATAAAATGTCTTTTGGTGTATGGCGGATTAAGTCACCTGCGATATCCACATATTCATCGAGTGTTAAAACAGATTGCCTACCTGCTCGCCATGCTTTCGCCAGAATACTGCCTTCAACAATATGCAGCGGGTGCAGTTTTAATCCATCCACCCCAGTTTCTAAGACTTGATTGAGAGTGGTAAAACAGTCTCGTTTCGTCTCTTTAGGTAAACCCACAATTAAGTGGGTGCACACCTTAATGCCTAATTGACGGGCTTTTTGGGTGGTTTGATGATAATCATCATAAGTGTGACCACGATTGATTTCGTGTAGTGTTTTATTATTGGCAGTTTGCAAGCCAAGCTCTAACCAAACTTCGTAACCTTTATCTTGATATTGTGCTAATAAGTTCAGTGCTGCATCGGGCACACAATCCGGCCGAGTACCCACACATAAGCCTACGATATCAGCATTTTGTAATGCTTCTTCGTACATTTTTTGTAAAATTTCGACTTCAGCATAAGTACTGGTATAGGCTTGAAAATAGGCAAGATAGCGTTTTGATTTTTTCATCTGTGCCGCTTGTAAAATCAGTTGCTCAGGAATTGATTTAACTTGAATGGATTCATCAATAATGGATGCAACATTACAAAATGTACAGCCACCTTTTGCTAACTCACCGTCTCGGTTTGGGCAACTAAAACCACCATGCAGGGTTAATTTATAGATTTTTTCACCATAGCGTTTAGCCAGATCTGCACCAAAGGTATTTACAACAAGATGTAATTGCATAATGATTCATTTAAAAGTCGGTTTAATGGTCACGTACATTATCGTATTGAAATTCACTTGTACATAGCCGTCTTTAAATTTAACCAATCTTTAATATCTTTTAAGAAAAGTTAAGTGTTATCACAAACCGAGCACCACCTAGTGGGCTAGTAATGACAAATGCATTGCCTTGACAATATTCGGCAATTAATTTGACGTAAGCAAGCCCTAGTCCATAACCTCCCGTTGATTTAGTGCGACTTGAATCAATACGTGAAAATGGTAAAAAGATTGTTTCGCGATCTTTAAGGGGGACGCCTGGCCCGTTGTCATCAACAATAATAAACAGCAGGTCATCTTGTTGAGATAACCGCAGAATAGCTTTGTTACTTGAATATTTAAAGGCATTAAGTAGCAGATTTTTAATGATCGTTTCGACCAATTGCTTATCAAGTGAAACGGTTTTATCTTCTATTTCGTATTCTAAATCGAAATTATGAGGTTTGAGCAATGTTAAGTTATCGATGATACTCATTGTCCATGCGGTTAATGGTACCGGCGTAATATTTTTAAGTAACTGTGTTTGCTGTATTTTGAAATAATTTAAACTACTATTAATTAATACTTCTAATTCTTTGATGTCATTGGTAATTTCATTGATTAAACGTTGCTTTTCTAACTCGTCAGGTTCATTTGCTAGCATTTCGACTTCAAAATTCATACGGGCCAGTGGCGTACGGAGTTCATGCGCCATAGCATGTAAGATAATTCGGTTACTCGAAATCAGTTTTTCAATCTGATTACACATGGTATTAATGACACCAGCAAGCTGTTTAAACAACCAACTTTGTGCGGGTTTCGCTCTAACTTGTAAATTTCCTTTGCCCAGTTCATCCACTGTGATACTCATGTTTTTAGCATCACGCCATAAGTAAGAAAATGTAAAGTACAGCAACACACTAAACATGATGGCACTAAATCCAGCAAACAATAAAAGAAAGCTTACAAAGGGTAAAATATTGCTAGCAAATATATCATCGCCAATCAATGGCCCTAATGCTAAATATTGCTCAGCATTGAGTGTTGCATAGATCATCTCATTATCTTCATCATAACCAATACCATATTTGTTAATATCGTGTTGAGTGATTAAAGGGAGTGATAAATCACGCGATTGGATTTGTAGCCGAAAACCAAAATGAGGTTGTAAATTGGTTAATACTTGTTCTGTGGTCAATTGAGGATTATTATTGATTTCCTGTCGAATTAAGTAGATCGTTCCTTGATGTGCTCTGCGCTCAATAACATTATCATCAGATAAACCGGTTAAAGAGTAAGGCAGTGATGCAAAAATAATGAGTGCGCCATATGCCACGACAGATTGTAAAATTAACGAAATAATAAAATAGATAAATAAACGTTTGGTGAAAATACGATTACTGGGTTTTAATGGATTAACATTACTCACTCTGCGCTCCCTCAGGGCAAAACAGATAGCCCTTACCACGTACTGTTTTGATAAAATGCGGGTTATCCGGATCATCTAACAATTTTTTACGTAGTCTGGACACTCGCGCATCAATTGAGCGATCCATTCCATCAAAATCAATGCCTCGCATCTGGTTAAAAATGTTATCACGCGATAATATTTTACCGTGTGAATCAGCAAATAAACATAATAAATCAAATTCTGATGTGGTTAAATCAAGAACTTGTTTACTAAGTGTAGCGGTTCGATTGGTCAAATTAATTAACAGTTGACCAAAAACTTGCGCTGATTCATTCGGCTTATCAATGTGATCACTATTTTCATAATGCTCATGAGCATTTTCTTTACGACGTAATAAAGCACGAATTCTGGCTAATAATAATCTTGGTTCAACGGGTTTTGCTAAATAATCATCAGCGCCAATTTCTAACCCCAGTATTTCATCAATACTGTCGTCATTTGCGGTCATAATTAAGATGCGTCCGGGATAGTTTGCTCGAATGTCTCGGCAAATATCAAATCCAGATTTACCAGGTAACATGACATCTAAAATAATTAAATCGGGTGAGGTGTGATTAATCACGTCTTCAGCAGTATCGCCATGATCATGCCACGTGACATGATAATGATAACGCGTTAAATAGGTGAGGATTAATTTGGCTAAACGTTCATCATCTTCAATAATGAGTATTTTATCATTCATCTGACTACTTCGAGTTTTATGTTATATGGATAGAGATAACGTCATCTCAGTAAGCACCATGTTACTGGCTTGTTACAAAATCTATACAAACTATTTGAATCGCTTATTTTCAATCTACGGTAGAATCTTATTCATCCATTTTTGCATGGGTATTGTAATTTATTTGAAGGAATAAATATAGTATGAGTAATTTTTTTTCAATATCCGATCCGGTTTTTTTGTCGCAAGAAAACATGCGTGGCAACCCGCATTGCCGCCCTATTGTGCTATGTGATTTCGATGGCACAATCTCATTGGTTGATGTGACAGACACATTACTTAATCATTTTGGACAAGATGGCTGTGATGAGCTTGAAGCGTTATGGTGCAGTGGTCAAATTGGTTCACAAGAGTGTATGAGTAAGCAAATCGCGTTACTTGATGCGTCATTTGACGAACTCAATAGTGTTTTAGCTAAAATTAAAATTGACCCATTTTTTAAAGCTTTTGTGCAGTTTGCGCAAAAAAATCATATCGATGTTCATATTGTTAGCGATGGTTTAGATTATGCTATTCAGTCTATTTTAGCTAACAATGGCCTGGCACCATTACCCGTTTATGCGAATGAATTGAAACATGATAATCAACGTGGTTGGAAGTTACAATTTCCTTATAGTGCTCCTGATTGTGAAAAAGCAAGTGGTAACTGTAAATGTGCTCATGTTAAAAAACAACGGCAAACTTTTTCACCCATATTTTATGTCGGTGATGGTACCTCTGATTTTTGTGTGTCGAATAAAGTTGATTATGTGTTTGCCAAAGACAAACTGATTCACTTTTGCCAACAACATAAAATTAATCACAGCCAAATCGCTGATTTTTCTCATGTGATTGAACTGATGCCGACGTTATTAAGTGTGTTTGATCATAGCTTTACTAAACAACCCAATATTTGCGGAACACAATACAAGAGTGTGATTTCACTATGATTCAAGATTCAACGTTTTTTCTCCCTGGTAATCGCGATGGCGTATTACTGATTCATGGCTTAACGGGTACTCCAACCGAAATGCGTATCATCGGCAAAGGTCTGAATAAAGCGGGTTTCACCGTGTATGGTATGCAACTTGCTGGGCACTGTGGTGATGAAAATGATCTTAGACAGACGACGTGGCAAGATTGGTATCAAAGCGTTGAACAAGCAGCCGATTTTTTATCAGAAAAAGTGGATAATGTCTTTGTTGCCGGCTTATCAATGGGCGCATTGTTATCATTAAAATTGGCCGCAGATAGACCTGAACAAATTAAAGCGGTTGGGGTATATGGCGTGACGTTTCATTATGATGGCTGGAGTATTCCATTTTGGGCAAAACATTTCTTTTTCTTACTAAAATGGCTCAAAAAATTGAATTTATTCCAAAAGACGTCGTTTATTGAACAGCCACCTTATGGTTTAAAAGATGAACGTATTCGCCAACAGGTGTCAGAAAGTATGTTAAGCGGTGATAGTGCGTCCGCCGGACTAGCGGGAAACCCGTTAGCTGCATTAGCTGAAATGCAATATCTGGTGAAGTGCGTTAAACAACAATTACCGCAGATTAAAGCGCCGTGCCTGATTATGCATTCCAGTCATGATGATATTGCTGATATTAAAACTAATGCAATGTTGGTACAGCAAAAAATTCAAGGTACCAGTAAGTTAGTCAAACTTGATGAAAGCTATCATTTGATTACGATTGACCGTGAACGTCGTCGTGTGATTAACGAAACCGTCATCTTTTTTAATCAAGTATTAAACAAACCGATTGACGCAATAAATAATCTTCAAAGTGATGAGGACATATCATGACATTATTAGCGATAGCATTATGGATTGCCAATATCTCGTTTGATACGTTAGGGCAGATTTCCTTTAAGTATGCGGCATCCAATAAAAAAGATAATGAAGGCCTGCAATATTGGCGTGCTTTATTCAGTAATTATTGGGTTTGGATCGGTATTTCGGCTTATGTAGCAGAATTTTTGTTGTGGCTTGCTTTTTTGACTTTAGTACCGCTTTTCCAAGGTGTGTTGATGGTCTCGATTAATATCATTACCGTCATGCTGGTGGGGCGATTTTTATTTAATGAAAAGCTGACATCGTTTCGTGTGATAGGGATGGTCTTTATCACAACCGGTGTTATTTTTGTGGGGGCAAGTTAATGCGTAAGTTTTATTTAATTGGTTTTGCCCTGTTATTGTTATTCGACACAATAGGTCATTGCAGTTTTAAGATGACTGCAATTGCGGCTGAGCCATTGGAAGCTAATGTCGAATGGCTCGCTCGCATATTCGGGCAGGTTTGGGTCTATATTGCTATTTTAGGTTATATTTTAACGTTTTTCACTTGGATGATCCTATTAAAAAAAGCACCTATTGGCCCAGCTTTTGCCGCATCTCATATGGAAGTTGTCACGGTGATGTTTGTATCGGTATGGTTGTTTAATGAACAGATTACGGTCATGCGCTTTTTAGGGGCCATATTCATTACTGCGGGGATCGTTTTTCTGGCATTAGCCGAAAAGCAGATTCATGAAAAAGAAAATCGGATTGTCCATGACAGTGACTAGCAGTATGTCATCAATATCGGCATGAGATAAACGCGATGTTACAAAATTATGTTACACAAACTATACATTAATTCTCTATTGTAACGGCAGATTGATCTTTAAGATTTGCCGTGAACTCAAATTCATTTCATTTTGGAGTAAAAATATTATGAGTAAACCAACCGCAGAACTTGTTAGTCAACTGCCTAGTGATGAACAAATGTTAGCTGATGAAGCAAAATATTGTTCTTATGGCGATACCGTACATTACGCAACACCCGCTAAAATTTTTGTTGGCTGTGATGGTAGTTATATGTATGACCGAGAAGGGAAATCTTATCTTGACTTACAAATGTGGTATTCAGCGTGTAACTTTGGGTATGCTAATAAACGTTTAGATGATGTCCTAAAAAATCAAATTGACACCTTACCACAATGTGCAAGCCAATATTTGCACCCAACTAAAATTGAACTCGCTAAAACCATCGCACAAGATATGGAACGTAAGTTTAATTTACCAGGTCGTGTGCATTTTAATGTGGGTGGTTCACAATGTATCGAAGACTCACTAAAATTAGTGCGTAATGCCAGTAATGGTAAAAGTTTAATGTTCGCTTTTGAAGGCGGGTATCATGGACGTACCCTTGGTGCTTCATCAATTACGTCGAGTTATCGTTATCGTCGTCGTTATGGACACTTTGGTGAAAGAGCCATGTTTATTCCTTTCCCTTACCCATTCCGTCGACCAAAAGGGATGACACCTGAAGAGTATGGCGATCACTGTGTTAACCAATTCGCGCGTCTATTTGAAACAGAATACAACGGGGTATGGGATCCGAAAGCGGGTCAATCTGAATATGCTGCGTTTTATGTTGAACCTTTACAAGGAACCGGTGGTTATGTTGTTCCCCCACGTAACTTCTTCAAAGGCTTGAAAAAAGTCTTAGATCAATACGGTATTTTGATGGTTGTTGATGAAATCCAAATGGGCTTTTATCGTACCGGTAAATTATGGTCAATTGAACATTTTGATGTCAAACCAGACGTGCTTGTATTTGCAAAAGCATTAACGAATGGATTAAACCCATTAGGTGGTATGTGGGCGCGTGAAGAATTAATTAATCCAACAATATTCCCAGTAGGCTCAACACATTCAACATTTGCATCAAACCCAATCGGTACGGCATTAGGTCTTGAAGTAATGAAAATGACTCAAGAAATGGATTATGAAACCATGGTCATGGAAAAAGGTGCTTACTTCCTTGACGGTTTACGTGAACTTGAAAAACGTCATAAAGAGATTGGTGAAGTGGATGGTCTAGGCCTTGCACTACGTGCTGAAATTTGTACGGAAGATGGCTACACGCCAAATAAACCATTACTTGATAAAATGTTTGACCTTGGTCTAGAGGGTAATTTAGATTGGAAAGGCCAAAAAATGGGCTTGGTTCTTGATGTAGGTGGTTATTATAAAAACGTGATTACGTTCGCTCCATCATTACACATTAGTAAACCAGAAATTGATCAGGCTATTGAATTACTAGATCAATTACTCACGATGGCGAAAAAAGCGTTATAACATTGTCATACTTTATCACCTCTCTTATTGATGAGGGGTGATGCTTCTACGTTGATCATTTGAGAGTTAACATGCCGTATCTAAACCAATTAGAACCCAATGAACTGATTGCACATTTTCTCGCTAATCCGCCCGTTGATTTTACGGCATGGCAAACAGAAAGTGGCCTACCGATGTTTGCGGCTCGATTTGATTTGTTAACTACCGTCGACCCAGCTTTGCGCCATAAAATTATGAAGTTACCGTTTTATCGAATCTGGGGCAATTGGTTACGATTTAATACGGCATTTGTCGGTACAACAGTGTCTGAATATGCTTTATTGCCAACAGATGCTGATACTTATTTACTGGTTAGTGCGTTAAAAACGCATTATGCCAAACGCTATCCATTCTTGATTGTCAAAGATTTACCGAATCACTCAACACTGCTGTCAGAAAACGAAAATGATCAAAGTGAATTGTTCGCGAAACACCTTGCCGCAGAGCAATTTATCCAAGTGGAAGGCCAAGCTTTGGCGTTTGTGAAATGTGATTATCAGTCTATTGATGATTACTTATCGCGATTGTCATACAGTCGGCGTAAAAATTTTCGTCGTAAATTAAAAGTGGCAAAAGATATTGATGTAAAAGTCAGTTACAGTGGCGATGACTGTTTTTTTGAATCACAACATATCGCGCAATACTATCAGCTTTATTTGAATGTTTATGAGCAAAGTGATATTCATTTTGATAAACTTAGCCAAGCCTTTTTTCAAGCACTGCTGCAAGACAAAAATAATCATGCTATTATTTTCAATTATTACCATGATAATCAACTAATTGGCTATAATATTTGCTTTATCGTCGGTGATACGCTAATCGATAAATATATTGGTTTTGTTTACCCAAAATGCCATGAGTTTAATTTGTATTACGTCAGCTGGTTTTATAATTTACAGTATTTGCTCGATCATAATCTTACCTATTATATTGCGGGTTGGACTGACCCTGAAGTTAAAGCAAGTCTCGGTGCGCAATTTACATTAACCCAGCATTGGGTTTATATCCGTAATCCATTGTTACGATGGGTACTAGGGCGTCTGAGCCGATATTTTGAAACAGACAAACAACTACTGGATAAACAGCAGAATAAGACATCATCACAGGTGAAGCATGAAAACGCCGATCATTCTTAATTTTGATAACAGTGTTGGCAATATCGATGGTGCGCTAACTATTTCGCTGGCTGATTACCAAGAACGAATTCGTTTTGGCTGTAGTCAACAACATTATCGTTCGTTGTGTGAGCATCTGGCACCATTGTTACCCGATCATCATTACGGTCCTGTCTTAATGGGCAGCGGTGATTATCATCATTTAAGCCTATTTTTAATCGAGCGTTTAGCACAACATTATAGTGCCACAAACCCGATCCAAGTTGTTATATTTGACAACCATCCTGATAATATGCGTTTTCCATTTGGTATTCACTGTGGGTCATGGGTCAGCCATGTCGCAAAATTACCCTTTGTGAGTCATGTGCATGTGATGGGTATTTGCTCTAATGATATTGGTAATGCGCATTGTTTTGAAAACCGTTTATTACCGTTATATCGAAAAAAGCTGACGTATTGGACATTAAATCACAATACGCAATGGGCAAAATATCTTGGGCTGTCTAAAGCGTTTCGTTGCTTTCATTCTGCCGATGAAATGATCTCTGCCTTTATCGCAACGCAAGATAAGCTCGCATTACCAACCTATTTATCAATCGATAAAGATGTACTCAGTGAACATGTCATCAAAACTAACTGGGATCAAGGGCAATTAGCGGTCTATCACCTTGCTGATACGATAACCGCACTGGGACATGATATTATCGGCAGTGATATAACGGGTGAATTGTCATCATATCATTACCAAACCCGTTGGAAGCGCGTATTAAGTTCACTTGATGCACAACCCGATATTGCTCTTGATAAATTGCATGAATGGCAAGGTGAGCAGCATCAATTAAATCGACAACTTTTGACCTTATTGGGCTAATCTACCCCAAAAAGATGCACCATAATGAAACAATAAGTCACAATAATGGATCACCTGCTTTATGATGATCCATTAATTCTATTAATACCCATCATGCTGTTATTAAAATATTGACTTATAAGTAGAATTTATTTGACCAAAACCGCTTTTCTCGCTAATTTTTGAGCCATTATCGTCGTCTTTATCTGTCTTTTTTTATCGTGTGTAACGCGATTGTAACGGATGATTGTCACAACGATGTAAAGATAAAAATTATTGAGAGGCAATGACATGTTATATAACCAGCATCATGAAAAAGATAACTGTGGTTTTGGATTAATTGCTCACATAGAAGGCAAACCAAGTCACAAAGTGGTGCGTACAGCGATTCACGGACTTGCTCGTATGCAGCATCGTGGCGCAATTTTAGCCGACGGTAAAACGGGCGATGGTTGTGGCTTACTCCTACAAAAACCGGATCGATATTTTCATTTAGTTGCCGAAGAAGCAGGCTGGCGTTTAGCCACTAATTATGCCGTGGGTATGCTATTTTTAAGCCAAGATGAACGTGAAGCGCAAATTAGTCGAGACATTATTGAAGACGAATTATCGAAAGAGACGCTCTCATTAGTCGGATGGCGAAAAGTGCCAATCGATACCAGTGTGCTGGGTGAAATTGCGTTATCTTCGATGCCGCAAATTGAGCAGGTATTTATCAATGCACCGGCAGGGTGGAGTACCATCGATTTAGAACGTCGTTTATATATGGTGCGTCGGCGGATTGAAAAACGTGTTCAAGATGATGCGTTTTATGTGTGCAGTTTTTCAAATCAGGTCAATATCTATAAAGGCTTGTGTATGCCTAAAGATTTACCGCGTTTTTACCTTGACCTTGCTGATTTACGTATGGAGTCTTCAATTTGTCTATTCCATCAACGTTTTTCAACGAATACCGTTCCCAAGTGGCCACTTGCACAGCCATTTCGACATTTAGCACACAATGGTGAAATTAATACGATTGAAGGTAACCGCCAATGGGCTAAAGCACGTTCTTACAAATTCAGAACACCACTGATTCCTGATATTCAAGATGCTGCGCCTTTCGTGAATGAAACGGGCTCAGATTCTAGCTCTCTGGATAATATGCTTGAACTTTTTCTCGTCGGTGGTATGGATATCGTGAGAGCAATGCGTCTACTTGTTCCGCCAGCCTGGCAAAACAACCCTGATATGAATGAAGATTTACGTGCATTCTTCGACTTCAATTCAATGCATATGGAACCGTGGGATGGCCCGGCAGGGATTGTTTTATCAGATGGCCGCTATGCCGCTTGTAGTCTTGATCGTAACGGATTAAGACCCGCGCGATATGTGATTACAACCGATGGGTTAATTACGTGTGCTTCTGAAATTGGTATTTGGGACTATGAACCCGATGAGGTCGTAAAAAAAGGGCGTGTTGGGCCAGGTGAGTTGTTAGTGATTGATACCAGTGAAGGACGTATCTTACAACCATCCGAAACTGATAATGATTTACAAAAACGCCATCCTTATAAAACGTGGATGACTAAAAATGTTAAGCAGCTTACCCCATTTGAAGAACTTGCTGATAGCCACTTAGGTAAGCGAGATTTTGATGAGGTCACGTTAGCATCTTATCAAAAACAATTTGGTTACTCATTTGAGGAACTCGATCAGGTGATTCGTTCATTGGGTGAAAATGGTCAAGAAGCCACTGGTTCGATGGGTGATGATACCCCTTTTGCTGTGCTATCAAGTCGCCCAAGAATCATTTATGACTACTTTAGACAAAAATTTGCACAGGTCACCAATCCACCAATAGATCCATTACGCGAAGCGCATGTCATGTCCCTGTCAACCAGTATTGGTCGTGAAATGAATGTGTTTGCGGAAGCAGAAGGCCAAGCTCATCGGGTATCATTTAAATCCCCCGTGTTGTTATATTCTGACTTTGAACAGCTAACAACGCTCGAGTCAAAATATTATCAAATGGATGTTCTTGATATTACCTATGAAATTGATGGTAGTTTGAATGATGCTATTGAACAGTTGTGTGGTGATGCTGAAAATAAAGTACGTAACGGGGCGGTATTGCTTGTTTTATCTGATAAAAATATTGCGGCTGACCGTTTGCCAATTCCTGCGCCAATGGCAGTTGGTGCCGTACAACAACGTTTGGTTGAGAAAAATTTACGTTGTGATGCTAATATTATTGTTGAAACAGCTAGTTGTCGCGATCCTCATCAGTTTGCTGTTTTAATTGGTTTTGGTGCCACTGCAATTTATCCTTATCTTGCTTATGAAACATTAGCGCAACTGATTGATAACGGTACATTGAATAACACGTATCGTGAAGCCATGATTAATTACCGTAATGGAATTAATAAAGGGCTGTATAAGATTATGTCTAAAATGGGCATTTCGACCATTGCCTCATACCGTTGTGCTAAGTTATTTGAAGCAGTCGGTTTACACGATGACGTCGTCAAAATCTGTTTCCCAGGCGTTACAAGCCGTATAAACGGTGCCAATTTTGATGACTTCCAACAAGACTTATTCGAGTTATCAAAACGAGCATGGCTTAAACGTAAACCACTCGAACAAGGTGGCTTACTGAAATACATTCACGGTGGTGAATACCATGCCTATAATCCCGATGTCGTCCAGTCACTGCAACAGGCCGTTAACAGTGGTAGCTATGAAGCGTATCAGCAATATTCGAATATTGTCAATCAGCGACCCGTCGCAACATTACGTGATTTATTGACATTAACACCTCAGCCTGGGGCGGCTATCCCGATAGAACACGTTGAGCCGAGTGAAGCGCTATTCAAACGTTTTGACTCTGCAGCTATGTCAATTGGCGCCCTTAGTCCAGAAGCACATGAATCGTTAGCTGAAGCCATGAATACATTAGGTGGTTTTTCAAATTCAGGTGAAGGTGGCGAAGATCCTGCACGTTATAATACGATCAAAGTGTCTCGTATTAAGCAAGTCGCATCGGGTCGATTTGGTGTGACGCCAAGTTACTTAATGAGTGCAGACATCATTCAAATCAAAGTTGCTCAAGGCGCTAAACCTGGCGAAGGGGGTCAACTACCGGGTGATAAAGTCACGCCATATATTGCTCGATTACGTTTTGCCGTGCCAGGGGCAACCTTGATTTCACCACCGCCACATCATGATATTTACTCAATTGAAGATTTGGCGCAGCTGATTTTTGATTTGAAACAAATTAATCCAAAAGCGATGATTTCTGTCAAATTAGTCTCAGAGCCAGGTGTCGGGACAATTGCAACGGGTGTGGCTAAAGCCTATGCTGATATGATAACCGTCGCCGGTTATGATGGTGGAACGGGAGCCAGTCCTTTAACTTCGGTTAAATATGCAGGTTCACCGTGGGAGCTTGGTCTGGTTGAAACGCAGCAAGCACTTGTTGCCAATGGGCTTCGTCACAAAATTCGATTACAAGTTGATGGTGGATTAAAAACAGGGCTCGATATTGTTAAAGCTGCGATTTTAGGTGCAGAAAGTTTTGGTTTCGGTACTGGACCCATGGTCGCGCTGGGTTGTAAATATTTACGTATTTGTCACCTTAATAATTGTGCGACAGGTGTTGCGACGCAAGATGATAAACTGCGCCAAAATCATTATCATGGCTTACCTGAAAAAGCGATGAACTATTTCCGTTTTATTGCACAAGAAACACGTGAAATTATGGCCGAACTCGGTGTAAAGAGTATTGTTGACTTAATTGGCCGAACCGATTTACTTACTGAATTAGACGGTTTAACCAGTAAACAACAAAAACTGGATTTATCGAGCTTATTAGCAACAGCAAAACCGATTGATGGCCATGCCGTCTATCATACACAGCTCAATGCGCCGTTTGATAAAGGTGTTTTAAATAACGACATTATGATCCAAGCAAAAGAGGCTGTTGACAGTAGGCAATCTAAGTCATTCTATTTTGATATTCAAAATACACATCGCTCAATTGGTACGACACTATCTGGCTATATTGCACAGCAGTATGGAGATCAAGGGCTTGTTTCTGAACCGATCAAATTGAATTTTAATGGTACGGCTGGCCAAAGCTTTGGTGTATGGAATGCTAGCGGCGTTGATTTAACCTTAACGGGTGATGCAAACGATTATGTTGGCAAAGGCATGGCTGGTGGCAAGATTGTTATTTATCCACCCGTCGGATCAGCATTTTTAAGCCATGAAGCAACCATCATTGGTAATACGTGTTTATATGGTGCAACGGGCGGTAAGCTTTTTGCTGCCGGTAAAGCAGGCGAACGCTTCGCTGTACGTAACTCTGGTGCGGTGAGTGTTGTTGAAGGTATCGGTGATAATGGTTGTGAGTATATGACAGGCGGTATTGTTTGTGTACTTGGCAAAACAGGCGTCAACTTTGGGGCGGGAATGACAGGTGGATTTGCATATATTCTCAACGAAAATGATGAGTTTAAAAAACGTATCAACAAAGAATTGGTTGAAATGTTAAATGTCGCTGATTATGCCATCCACGAAGAACATTTACGAGGCTTGATTACTGAGCATGCACAATTGACCCATTCGTCTAGGGCGGAGGAAATTTTAGCAAATTGGTCACATTATGCTAAACAGTTTGTGTTAGTGAAACCGAAATCGAGTGATGTAAAAGCATTACTGGGTCATCGTAGTCGGTCAGCTGCCGAATTACGTGTTTTGGCGCAATAAGGAGGGGATGCGAATGAGTCAGAATGTTTATCAATTTATCGATTTACAACGTGTTGATCCACCTAAAAAATCGCTAAAGATTAGAAAAATTGAGTTTGTTGAAATCTATGAAGGATTTTCTAAATCACAAGCCGCGACTCAAGCCGACCGATGTTTGGCTTGTGGTAATCCTTATTGTGAGTGGAAATGCCCTGTTCATAACTATATTCCAAACTGGTTAAAATTAGTTAATGAAGGGCATATTTTAGAAGCTGTTGAATTGTGTCATCAAACCAATAGTTTACCCGAAGTGTGTGGCAGAGTTTGTCCCCAAGACCGCTTATGTGAAGGTTCATGTACACTTAATGCGGAATTTGGTGCGGTCACAATTGGTAATATTGAACGCTATATTACTGATGAAGCCTTTAAGATGGGGTGGCGGCCAAACTTATCTAACGTTGAAATGACGGGAGAACGTGTCGCGATAATTGGCGCTGGGCCAGCTGGACTTGCTTGTGCCGATGTCTTAATTCGCAATGGTGTCAAACCGGTTGTGTTTGATCGTCATCCTGAAATTGGTGGATTATTAACATTTGGTATTCCTGCTTTTAAACTCGATAAAGAGGTATTAATTAATCGCCGGATTATTTTTACCGATATGGGGATCGAATTCCGTTTAAATACCGAAGTTGGCAAAGATGTAAGTTTAACCTCGTTAGTTGATGAATTTGATGCGGTATTTATTGGTACCGGGACATATCAATCGATGCGTGGTGGACTTGAAAATGAAGATGCTAAAGGTGTATACGAAGCCTTACCTTTTTTAATTGCCAATACAAAGCATATCATGCAACATCAACAAGCCTCCGATACACCTTATGTTGATATGCAAGGCAAACGTGTCGTCGTACTTGGTGGTGGTGATACTGCAATGGATTGCGTGAGAACATCGATTCGCCAAGGGGCAACAGAGGTAACCTGTGCTTATCGCCGTGATGAAGCGAATATGCCAGGTTCAAAACGCGAAGTCAAAAATGCCAAAGAGGAAGGGGCTGCATTTTTATTTAATGTGCAACCACTGAGCATAGAAATTGATCAGCAAGGGCAAGTGACGGGCATTAAAATGGTAAAAACTGAACTTGGTGAACCTGATGATAAAGGACGTCGCTCTGCTGTTGCGATTAAGGGTTCTGAGTTTGTTCTGCCTGCCGATGCCGTGATTATGGCATTTGGTTTTAAACCACATAGTATGCCTTGGCTTGCAGAGCACCACATTGAATTAGATAAACAAGGTCGTATTATCGCGCCTGAACGTAATGCTTATCAAACAACAAATCCAAAAATCTTTGCTGGCGGTGATGCCGTGCGTGGGTCAGATCTTGTTGTAACTGCGATTGCGGAAGGTCGTAAAGCGGCTGAAGGTATTTTAGATTATCTTGATGTTTAATTTAAACAATGCATTTAAATGCCGCGCTTAGTAGCGGTATTTTTTTGCTTATTTTTCCTATCACTAAGATTTAGCTATCTAATTAGCCATGCCATTACTGGAGTGTTACTATCATTAGTAAATCTATTATACAAAACAGGAAATAGTTATGAAAAAGTTCAATCCCAATGCGATTAAAAATATCGATGAGGCAAAAGACGCAAGTTTAGATGAATTTGATGATATAACTGTAGTTACGGCAACAGCCGGTGGTGATGATCCCAGCGAAGAACTTGAAGGGATCGATGATATGGATAGCATTAACAATATGGCTAATATGGATGAACAGTCTAACCGTAAAGGGATGAATCTATTGTTCGATACTACCGATATGCAAAGCACAGATGAAATCAATAATATTGATTCATTGAGTAGTGAACACGACGTTGGCTATGCCGATGATGATGAGGAATCGGAAAAATAGTGGTAATTAGGTTATTCTTGTCGCTTAAAAAGTGACAAGAATAAATTGTATACAAAAAAAATAACATTTTAATTTATTTAATTTTATTTTCATTTCTTAGCAATTGATAACAAAAAAATTCAGCATAATTTGATTAGTACTTTACATCTTGGATCATACACGATAACATTCCAACGATTATCTGTTTAGACTAGATATAACAATAACGATATCGGGTAAAGAAACTAAATTGAATAATAATTTTCATGATGATTTACATAGCAAACTAGGCACATTTAATATCAAACAATATCAATATTTATTTTTTGATCGTAGCTCGGTTATTGCGCCAGAAATTTGCTCTACCTATCCAAAAGCGTGGTTAAAATTTTATCAAAAAGAAAAATTATACCACACGGATCCTATTATTAATTCGGCTCGGACAACGGTAAAACCGTTTGCATGGAGTTCGATCATTCCATTTTTATCGTCTGACGATCAAATTTTTTTTAAACGTGCTAAACAGTTTGGTATTCATGATGGCTATACGTTTGCTGTTAACGATGCATTAGGTAATTCAGCCTTTTTAAATGTGATGTGTGATGATGAATTACACATTGATATTCTCTTTTTTAATTCGCATCGCGCCGAACTGCAAATGCTATTGGTGGATCTGTATGATCTTTATTTACGCCAGAAAAAATACATTGAATATTATCGTAATAAAGCCCATTTAATTATTTCTGAAAAAGAGAAACAAGTGCTTTCTTTAGGTTGTGATGGACTTAAATATAAAGAGATTGCATCAAAACTGGGCATTTCAGAACGGACTGTGAAATTCCACATGAGTAAGATTGTGGATAAATTGGAAGTCGCTAATGCTAAACAGGCTTTTTTAAGGGTCAAAGAACTCAACATTATTTAATTGGCTAACGTTACAATCACGCTATTCTCATTCCATCGCTCATTCTTCCTCTTCATACGCTAAACGCTTGTCCGACAATGGTTAATAAAGTAGTATTTTTTTTACATAAAATAAGCAAACTGTTAAGAAATTTTAAATATTTTGTTAGTAAATACAGTAAGTTTTAACACTATTGTTGCACTTTTTGTTTTTGATAAATTTATTAAAAAACAAATAAGTATTCATTTTTGTAATCTTTGCATAGTGAAAATTTGCTAATTTTAATTGCACTTTGGTACAGTTGTTTGAGTTATCGCTTTAGATGTAAAATTCAAATGCGGTTAATTATAACTAATTGATTTTATATTGAAAAGGAATAGATATGTCAAACAGCTATCAAAATGAAGTGCCAGCTTCTCGCGTGAATATTCAGTTAGATCTTCATACCGGTGGAGCTCAGAAGAAAGTCGAACTCCCTTTAAAAATTCTAGCAATGGGTGATTATAGCCACGGTAAAGATACAAGACCACTAGCTGAAAAAGAAAAAGTATCTATCAATAAAAATAATTTTGATTCAGTCCTAAAAGAATTAAATCCACAAGCCACTATTACTGTTGCAAATACGCTGGCTGATGATGGTTCTGAAGTCAATATTAAACTTGATTTCCAATCAATGAAAGATTTTACGCCTGAACAAGTTGCTAAAAAAATTCCTCAATTACGTTCTTTACTTGCGATGCGTAACTTACTACGTGATCTAAAATCTAACTTAATGGATAACGCCACATTCCGTCATGAATTAGAAAAAATTGTGAAAGATGAACAATTGTCTGACGAGTTACGAGCAGAGTTAGAAGCTATCGTTGCTGAAAGTACGAAAGCGTAATTTATAAAAACGAATAATAGCATTATTGCTTTATTAAAAAGCAATTATGATGAAAATTAAGTAAGAAGGAATAAAAAATAATGTCCGTACAAAAAGAACAGAGTGCAGCACAGACTGTAACTCAAGATGCTGGTAGTGTGTATCAATCCTTATTTAATAAAATCAACTTAAATCCAGTTGCCACAGCGCAAGATATGGATAAGTATGAAGATAATGATGTTTTATCTGAATCATCAACCGACGAACGTGTTACGATGGCAGTGAATATCTTATTAAAAATGATCCAAGATTCATCGCAGAAAGTTGAAAAATTAGACAAACACCTATTAGATTATCATATTAGTCAAATTGACCAAAAATTAAGCCGCCAACTCGATGCCATTATGCATCATCCCGAATTCCAAGAAATTGAATCCACTTGGCGTGGATTAAAATTTGTTGTCGACCGTACTGATTTCCGTCGCAACGTAAAAATTGAATTACTTGATGTCTCTAAAGATGCATTACGTCAAGATTTTGAAGATGCACCCGAAATTAACCAAACCGGTTTCTATCGTCATACCTATATTCAAGAATATGATACACCAGGTGGTGAACCATTAGGTGTGACTATTTCTAACTATGAATTTGACCGTGGTCCGCAAGATGTCGCTTTACTACGTAATGTTTCTAAAGTTGCTGCAGCGGCACATATGCCATTTATCGCGTCAGTCGGTCCTAAGTTCTTCGGTAAAGAATCGATGGAAGAAGTAGCAGCAATTAAAGATATTGCCAACTATTTCGATCGTGCAGAGTACACCAAGTGGAACAGCTTTAGGGAAACTGACGATTCACGCTATGTGGGTTTAACGCTTCCGCGTGTGCTTGCTCGTTTACCATATGGTCCAGATACAGTACCAGTACGTAGTTTTAACTATGTAGAAGAAGTGAAAGGTCCTGATCATGATCGTTACCTATGGGCAAATGCATCATTTGCTTTTGCAGCAAATATGGTTCAAAGCTTTGTTCGTAATGGTTGGTGTGTACAGATTCGTGGCCCACAAGCCGGTGGATTGGTTGAAGACTTACCGATTCACTTATACGATTTAGGTACCGGTAATCAAGTGAAGATTCCAACAGAAGTGTTAATTCCTGAAACACGTGAATTTGAATTTGCGAATCTTGGATTTATTCCATTATCATTTTATAAAAACCGTGATTATGCGTGTTTCTTCTCTGCGAACTCATCACAGAAACCAACACTGTATGATACAAAAGAAGCGACAGCAAATAGCCGTATTAACTCTCGTTTGCCTTATATTTTCTTACTATCGCGTATTGCACATTACTTAAAAGTGATTCAACGTGAAAATATTGGTGCGACCAAAGATCGTCGAGTGCTTGAGCTAGAACTGAACAAATGGATTAACAATCTTGTGACTGAAATGACGGATCCAAGTGATGAAGTACAAGCATCGCATCCATTGCGTCAAGCACAAGTTATTGTTGAAGATATTGATGATAACCCAGGCTTCTTTAGAGTAAAAACCTTTTTAGTACCACATTTCCAAATTGAAGGAATGGATATTAATTTATCGATGGTATCACAAATGCCTAAAGCGAAAGCGTAATTATCCTTGCAACACATCCGTACACCTTAGGGTGTGCGGATTGTTAGTGCAAGTGAAGGCTGTTTTTACATCGGATAAATAGACATTTTATCAATAGGCATGTGTGGTTAGTTTATCGCATTTTGGTTATGTTTTAAAAATGATAAAGCATACAAGGATGTTGGTAATGTAACCGTTACCTGACTATTGGCTATCGACTTGAGTGGAGCTAATAAGCGCATGAAAATATATCGCCCGCTATGGAATGAAGGGGTCTTTTTGACACCTGAACAATTTCAACAACAATCATTGTGGGAATCTTACAGTAAACAACAACTGGCAAAGCTCTATCTGGCCAATCCGTGGGGGATTGAGCGGGTACAGATTGATCAGCAGGCATTAACGCTAGATCGTTTAAGTATTCATACTTTAAGTCTACGTTTTTCAGATGGTACGCTGATTGATAGCGATATTGCTGACAATCTACCCACTGTAAGAAACCTCGCTACTGATATTCCTCCTGCAATCGATGAGGTCAAAGTCTTCCTTGGTTTACCGTTACTCCACGCAAATGGTGAAAACTGTATATTCGATGATAATCGTATTGAAAGACCAACTCGCTACCGCCAAGAATGGGTCGATGTCCCCGACTTACTTGGACATGGTAGCGAAACTATTGCTGTTGAACGCTGTGCATTAAATTTTATTTTTGATTTTGAAGACCACAGCGAATATTTAACTTGCCCTATTGCCAAATTAAAACGCGATTTAAACGGCCGTTTTGTATTAGATAATGAATATATTCCCCCTGTATTATCACTTTATACACAAAGCGGTTCATTAATTAAAGAATTGGAATTATTGTGTATTCAAATTCAGGCTAAACGTCAGCGTTTAATGGGCATGAGACATGAACGTAATCAACAAATGGCTGAGTTTGCAGTCGCCGATGTGTCATTATTTTGGTTATTAAATGCGTTAAACAGTTTCGAACCACAATTGAAATTTTTACGTGATAATCCAACGATTCATCCCGAAAATTTATACCAAAAATTGGTTGCGTTTACCGGTGCGCTCCTCACGTTTTCATTAGCACATGATGTTGATGGTATACCGGCTTATCAGCACGATAATTTGAATGCGGTATTCCCCCCACTTTTTGATTTAGTTCGTAGCTTATTAGAAGAAAGCTTACCATCTCGCGTGATTAAAATTGATCTGGTTCATAATAAAGATACCTTATGGACAGGGCGACTTAATGATGGACGTCTTGTTGAAGATGCTGATTTCTATTTATCTGTCCGATCAAGTATGCCAGGTCATCAATTACAATCTCAGTTCCCATTACTGTGTAAAGCCGGTACCCCCGATGATGTAAGACAAATTATTCATTCGGCCTTGTCAGGAATTCCAATTAAAGCCCTTAGTCATGTACCCGCTGCGATTCCAATGCGACTTGAGAATCAGTATTTTGCCTTAGACCTATCTCATCCGGCAGCTAAAAATATGTTATTAGCGCGATGCTGTGAGTTCTATGTGCCAAGGGCGATGCCTGATATTTCATTAGAACTTTTCGCAGTACTGCGATCATAAGGTCACAACTATGAGTATTGAACAAAAGAAGATAGTGATAGACGAATTGTTAAGGGACACCGTATTAACGGTTGTCCAATTAAAAGAGGGCACGGATATTCCCTCTGTTAGCCAACTCTATAAACAGTGTAAGCAACAAATCATCAATTTACGTGAAACATTACATGAAGCACAGTATAGCCAAGATGTGATTGATGATATCAGTTACGCACAATGTGCCTTTTTAGATGAAACTGTTTTACTGTGTAGTAAAAATAGTCGTCATTCACAAAATTACGATGAGTGGTTAGGTGCACCGTTACAAGTTGTTTTTTTTAATACCCATAATGCCGGTTACGATTTATTTGAAAAAGTTCGCCATCGTTTACGCGCAGATAAAAAAGAGTACCTTGTCTTAGCGTGTTTTGACCGCGTATTGGGTTTAGGATTTCAAGGATGCTACCTTGGACAGGCGCAAATGGAACGTGAACACCTTATTATGGCATTAAGGGAAGCATTAAAAGCTAGCGAACCAGATCTTGCTCACCCCATTATTGAACAGAAGCAGAGTTATCGTTATTTAGGCAGAAAGTCGGTACTTATGCTGTGTACTGCGCTCTCTATTTGTTTCACTATCGGCTTATATTTTTTCTTGGATTATAAGCTTGGTGAGATGATTAAACCATTAATACAATAAGGGCAAGAGGGTGTAATGAACGATTATCCTTGGCGTATACAGATTATTTATGGTGCAATTCTCAGCTTTATTTTATTGCTGGTGTTTTTACCGATAGCACTCGGTTGGAAAATTATTGGCTCGCTACTCATTCTCATTGTATGTGGTGCGTTGTTTTATCGACAAATTGAATATCGTAAGCGCTTAAATGCTTGCACGCAAAATATTGACTTTTTAACGGAAAAACTGGCGTTATTGCCAGCAAGGCAACGTTATCGGTTACCGATACTTTTGGTGACAGGAAATAGTGCTAAAGATTTCTTCCCTGATGATCTGACGCTTGCAAAGTCAAATGTGATTGTTTCATCAGAAGCTGTCTGGGTTTATGTTGAAGAGTATGCTGAATTACCTATCGTATTTGATTCACTAGTTGCTCGTTGGCCTGATATGCTTGGCCGTGTTGGTATCTTTTTAGCATTAACGCCTGAACTTGAAACAAAACAAGGCTTATTTACCGCGAAATTACAAGCCTTTAGGCAGTCATGGGTTGATACCTGTCGTGTCGCGAAATACCGCTTACCGGTATATATTTCAACGCACGTTGGCTTAAATAATTTGCACTATCACGATGAAGCAACGTTACCGATTTATTGGTATCAAATGTTATCAGGTCAGTTATATCTGTTAGATGAATTTTTATCACCGCTCAATAATTGGGTTAATGATAAAACATTAAGTTCTGTTGAACGTGAAAAACGGCTTGCGATTCGTGTGATGCTAACAGAGAGTCAAACTTGGGTTAATCGTCACATTCTTGATGTATTAAATGACAGTAAACAACCTATTGCTAAGTGTATTCCAGCGGGCGTTGCAATCTATCCTCTGAATGCGCATTTTGTAAAAGATAACTTATTAGAACGTGAATGCGTTAAGTTGACCACACTGAATTTACCAAACAACTATCAGTTACAAGATGTGGTTACACCACCAGATGGTTTGGTTAAGCACATGCCGATTGCATATCCCTATTCACCGATTCGTAAAACAGTATGCAATATGATTATCATGACATCACTGTTCTTTATCGGTGGGTTATGTGCCTCTTATTGGAATAACATCAAACTCGCACAGCAAATTGAAAATGATATTACCCATTATGATCTAATTGCGATGGACAGCTATGCCGAGAAATGGCAAGCACTCAATATCTTAAAAGCGGATAACACGCAACTTAACAACTATTTTAAACAAGGTGAACCGGTTAAATTGGGACTTGGCTTATACCATGGTCAGGCTTTATTACGACCCATTAATGAAGCGATTGGCCGTTATGTTCCTGAACCACCGCCGCCGCCGCCGATCCCGATCCCTGAGACGATTGTGATAAAAGAAACGGTACCTGTTGAAGTGATTAAAGAGTATCCAGTGATTCGATTAGACAGTTTATCTCTGTTTGAAAGCGGTAAGGGGGCATTAAAACCAGAGTCCACCAAAGTATTAATCAATGCGCTAATGGAAATTAAAACGCAGATTAAACAAAACGATAATGTGGGGTGGTTAATTCTCATTTCTGGACACACCGATGCAACGGGTGATCCAACTAAAAATCAGCAGCTCTCTCTAGATAGAGCAGCTGCCGTCAGGGACTGGATAATTCAAACCAGTGATATTCCTGAAACCTGTTTTGCGATACAAGGTTATGGCGCAAAAAAACCGTTGGTGAGTAACGATACTCCAGAGGATCGTGCACAAAACCGACGAGTAGAAATAAGTTTAGTTCCTCAAATATCAACGTGTCAGTTGATGGATGAAAACTAATCATTAATGTTGAAAAATAAAAATAAGGAGTTAAAACAATGGCAGTTCCAGCGTATATGTTTTTAAAAGACGACGGCGGTTCAGAAATTAAAGGTTCTGTAACAGTTCAAGATCGTGAAGGAAGTGTTGAAGTGATTGAATTTGATCACCAAGTCTACATCCCAACAGATGGTAACACAGGTAAATTAACCGGTACACGTGTACATAAAGCACTTGAATTTGTAAAAGAAGTAGATTCTTCATCTCCTTACCTTTACAAAGCGGTGACAACGGGTCAAAACCTAAAATCAGTTGAAATCAAATGGTATCAAATTGATAACGCAGGTCAAGAAATTGAGTATTTCAATACCTTAATGGAAGGCGTAAAAGTTGTTTCTGTTAAACCTGAAATGCACAATATCAAAGACCCAGCGAAAGAGCAATACAATCACCTTGAGCGTATTGAACTTCGTTATGAAAAAATTACTTGGACCTACAAAGATGGCAACATCATCCACTCAGATAGCTGGGTAGAAGGTCGTAGCTAATTTACGATTTCTCACATAGTGAGATTTAGGGCTTATTCTGCCACTAGGGTGGCAGAATAAATCCATTTTAGTTAGAGGTGTGTACTAAGATTATCGGTGTATCAATAGGATTTATTCAATTCTTGTAGATATAAATTTAAGTGCACACCTCTAAACGAAATGGGTAACAAGTCGGTTGTTTTTAATAATAAGTGGTAATTATATTAAATCATTACTGATCCTATAAACCCATCGGTCAATATGAATCATCCGTATTGATAACACCATTAAACAATGAAGTAAGAATGAGAAAAAGGAAGCGTTATGATCACTGATCCATCTACACTATTACGGCGTTTAAGTCCTTATTGCGCCAGCGCACTTGAATCAGCAGCAGGACTTTGTCAAACGCGTGCTCATACTGAGATCACGTTAGAGCACTGGTTACTCAAATTATTAGAACAAGGTAATGGGGATATTACGGTCATCGTGCGTCATTATCAGCTCAATATGGATGAGATTTGGCAAGGATTACTGACGTTTCTTGATTCACTACCTCATACGATTAATCAAAAACCAAGCTTATCTCATTCATTGATTAATTTGTTACAAGCGGCTTGGTTAAAAGCATCACTTGACGATCATGAAGAGCAAATTCGTTCTGTCCATTTATTACAAGCACTTCAAGAGTCGCCTCACTGCTTAAAAGCAAAAGATGCTTGGCCATTACTCAGTTTATCGGTTATTGCATTACAACGCTTACGCCCAATGCTCAATGAAACATCGGATGAAAGCCCGCTACAACAAACTTATCACTCAGGTATTGCGATTGATAATGCTACACAATCAATTGCAACAGCAAGTAAAGAAAGCACTGATAAAGTGACTCACGATCCAAAAGCGACGCCTGATGTGCAAAAACACCATCAAGCAGCGTTAAGTCGTTTTTGTGAAAATGTAACAGAAAAAGCCCGTCTTGGCAAAATTGACCCAGTATTTGGGCGTGATAGTGAAATCCGTCAAATGGTCGATATCCTATCAAGACGCCGTAAGAATAACCCGATTTTAGTGGGGGAACCAGGTGTTGGTAAAACGGCATTGGTGGAAGGATTAGCGTTACGGATCGTTGAAGGTAATGTGCCAAGTAGCCTAAAAGAAGTGGCCATTATGACGCTCGATCTTGGTTTATTACAAGCGGGTGCGGGCGTTAAAGGTGAATTTGAACAACGTTTAAAAAACGTAATAGATGCTGTGCAGCAATCACCAACACCCATATTACTTTTTATTGATGAAGCACACACCATTATTGGTGCAGGTAACTCAGCTGGCGGTGCGGATGCGGCTAACCTATTAAAACCCGCTTTAGCGCGTGGTGAATTGCGTACCATTGCAGCGACGACATGGTCTGAATATAAACAGTATTTTGAGAAAGATGCTGCGCTTGAACGTCGTTTCCAAATGGTCAAGGTCGATGAACCTAATGACGATAATGCTTGCTTAATGTTACGTGGTCTAAAATCACGTTATGCAAAGCATCATGGTGTGCATATTTTAGATGAAGCAGTAAAAACCGCAGTCAGTCTTTCCCGTCGTTATATTAGTGGCCGACAACTGCCCGATAAAGCGGTGGATTTATTAGACACGGCCTCAGCGCGGGTGAGAATGAGTTTAGATACGATCCCTGAATCGATAACCAAACTTGAAGCTAACATCACCGCATTACAACTAGAACAAGCGGCATTGGTTGCGGATCAAGCATTAGGTGAACAAGACTTGCAACCTCGTATCACGGAAATTGATACACAAATCGCGTTAATGGATAAGGAACTATCTAAAGCCAAAGCGCAATTTGAACAGGAAAAAGCATTAGTTGAAAAACTGATTAGCTTACGCGCTCAAGATAATGCAAACGATAAAAAAGTGGCTAAACAAATTAGCGACGCTCAGCAACAGCTGCATGATCGGCAAGGCAGTTCTCCTCTGTTATCGCTTGACGTGGATAGTCGCACGGTGTCGACCGTTATTGCTGATTGGACGGGTGTACCACTGGAAAGTTTATTAAAAGATGAACAAAGCCACTTATTGCATATTGAAGATGACTTGCGAATGCGCGTTGTCGGGCAAGATGTCGCACTTTCCGAGCTAGCAAGACGTATTCGAGCCGCTAAAACTGGCTTGACCTCTGAAGATGCACCTATGGGCGTATTTTTATTAGTGGGACCGTCTGGAGTCGGTAAAACAGAATGTGCATTAGCACTTGCTGATACATTATTTGGTGGTGAGCAGTCACTGGTTACGATTAATATGTCAGAGTACCAAGAAGCACATACTGTATCGCAATTAAAAGGTTCGCCGCCGGGTTATGTCGGTTATGGCCAAGGTGGGGTCTTGACGGAAGCCGTCCGTAAACGTCCATACAGTGTTGTTTTACTCGATGAAGTAGAAAAGGCACACCGTGACGTATTAAATCTATTTTATCAAGTCTTTGACCGTGGCTTTATGCGCGACGGTGAAGGGCGTGAAATTGATTTTCGTAACACATTAATTTTAATGACCTCGAATCTCGGCAGTGATCAGTTAATGGCACTGTTTGATGAAATGCCCGATGCGCCTGTTGCTAGCCAACAAGAACTATTACGCCCCATTATTCGAGAGCATTTCCAGCCTGCGTTATTAGCCCGTTTCCAAACTGTTATTTTCACGCCACTGGCGCGTGATGCCATGCGTCAAATTGTGGAAATGAAATTTAATAAAGTCGCGAAACGACTCAAACAGCATTACCGCATTAGTTTCAAAGTGGGTGAGGCATTGTATGAGCAGTTAGTGGGTGCATGCTTACTGCCAGATACAGGGGCGCGTAATATTGACAGCATTTTAAATCAACAAATCTTACCAGTGGTATCTAATTTATTATTACAAAAACGTGATACCAATAGTCAAGTATTGTGCCTTGATTTTATTGATGGTGAGGGCATTGTTTTAGAATGGGAAACGCATAAAGCTAAATCAGCAGCGAGTAAGCCTAAAACAAAAAAAACAGTAACCAAAGAAACAAAAACAACAAAAGCCAATAAACCGAAAAAAGTTGTTAAAAAGGACGAACTGTGAATTAAACAGGTTATCGCCCGATGAGGGCGATAAAACAACAGTTCTGTTCATTAAACTATTATTGAAAGATATGAGCAAGGTATAAAAGCCAATAATAATAAATAACCACCTTTCAATATTGAAAAGAGGAAATGATGAAAAAATCGCTAATACAAACTGGCACAACATGGCTCAACGATAATTTAAGTCAAAATGCTTATATTTTGAATCTGACCGATTTGCCATCATCGATTTCAGTTTTATCGGTGCAGGGTGACGAGCAGCTTGATAAGCCATGGCGTTATGAGGTGACGTTCACCAGTTTGGATAAGCATATTCGGGTCAGTTCTGTATTAACCCAACCTGCCTCTTTCTCCTTTAAACCACACAGTGTCAGTGACATGCTGCGGCATATCAGCTCACTCGATACGCCGGCCATGCCTCGCACA
>NZ_BAABHY010000012.1:0-2731 GCF_039542345.1 Orbus sasakiae | reverse complement strand
ATTACTTAATGCGCAGTATCAATCACACATTGATACATGGCAGATAGAAAAAGCGCAGCGAATCAAGCCTTCACTTTGGTGGGATGAGGTAGCTAAGGCGCAAGCCTCACAGACTAATAACACCGACACAGCGACAACCGATAATGCCCCCGTATTGAGTAATCTCTCTCCTGACGGTAAAGCTTGGTTCTTACATCCGGTGGGGATGGCTTTATTTAAAATTAATGCTTTACTAGGATGGTCAGATAGCCCGTTTGCTATTTTATTAGGTAAAGTTGAATCTAACAATGATTATTCTGCTTATAATAGGACTAAGCCCAAACTAAAAGCTTTTTTTAATACAGATATTACATCTATGACATTAAGAGAACTTATAGAAAAACAAACTAAAAGAGAAATATTTGCGGCTGGAAGATTTCAAATAATTCCAATAACACTAAAATCTGCAATATCTTATTTAAAACTCGATTTATCACTTAAATATGATAAACAAACTCAAGATTTTATTTTTGAAGAATATTTAATAAAAGTTAAAAGAAAAAACATTATTCAATATTTAGAAGGTGACGGAGATGTTGAAGATGCAATTTATGACTGGGCAAAAGAATTCGCATCAGCAGGAGTAAGAAAAGGTAAAACAATTAGTGGCGGACGTCTCGCTTCTTTTGAAGGTTCATCTTACTATCAAGGTGATGGGTTAAATACTGCTCATATATCACCTGACAAAATGGTAGAGGTATTGATTAAATCAAAAAGTAATGATTGGAGGTAATATGAATTTTTTTAAAAAGTTTAATTTTATTTTTATAGCTTTATTTTTTTCTTTAGGCTGTACTAGTGAAAATCATAATACAAATAACAGTACATTAGATTTTAATAGTTATCCTGTTTCATTTGAAATGAAAAAAGATGCAAATTTTGCTGGTCATTACTATTTGTCAGTTTATGGCTGTGGAGGTGGTGCAATTTGCGGTGATATAAAAAATTTAAATACAGGTGAAATTATAGGATTTCCTAATGCTTATTTAATTGAGGATGATAATGGAGATAACGGTTTCTCAGTAACCTATCATTTAAATAGTAGTTTAATTGCTATATCTGGTATCCTTGCAGATCCGGATGAATCAGAACTATATGATGGATTCTGTGTAAGATATTATAATTTTAAGGGTGATAATTTTATACCAGTAAAAAAGTAGTTTCCAATTAATATTTTATTGTAAACATATAGTTATTAATGTCAGACATCCAATAAATAAAACAAATGACAACGGTATTCAAATGCAAGGCTTCATGCAGAAAATAGATTAAAGGCGATTCTATGACCTTAGTAATAAAAAAATTATTCTTCTTCTTATTATTAATTCCTATAAATGCTTATTCAATAACTTTTGAAGCTGATTATGATGGTGATGGTGTCATAGATCAAATTATTGAAGAAAACTATTTAGACAAACTAAAATTAACAATGTTTCTTTCATCAGACAATAACTCTAAACATGAATATATGATTGAAAGGTATGATGACGAAATTGAACCGAAGTCACACTTAAGTTTTTCTGTCGGTGAGATTGAAATTGATAGCTCATATTCTAGTCAAGGTGGAAATATATTTTCTCAGGTATATAAATGGGATACTTATACAAAAAAGTGGTTTCTAACTAAAATTATAGAAGGCGAAAAATCTAATATTTTAGATAATCAATTTACTCCAAATCTTAGTATAAAAAGAATACAGTGTTGTTATTATTTAGGAGACAATAGTGCAAACTATTTTGAAAAAACACCAGATGAGGAAAAAAGAGAGATTGAACAAGAATTAGACTCATTAAAATTATTGGTTAATTCTGACAAGAATGATCAAATAATAAAAAGAATTAATATCTATTTAGTAACAGAATATATAAATTTTTTAAATAATGATAATGTAGATTTACTAAATATTATCGCTCGTTTGATTAATGAGTCAGATTGGCAAGCCAGCGCTATTATTTTGGAAAAAATAGTTGAAACTTATCCCAATAGAGTTATTTCTGTATTAGATTTAGCAAATGCTTATTGGAATTCAGAAATTCCCGACTTAAGGAAAAAAGCGATTTCTCAATATAAATTTTATCAACAAATATATATTGATGATATTCCTGATTATGTTATCGAACGCATAAAGTCAGAATAATTGAATTTTTCGTTCTAGAGCTTAGTATCACAAAAGTTTTTCATTAGGGTGAAGTTAACTCATCTTGATAGTTTGACCTTCTCACCGAAGGAATTGGATAAAGTTGTGGTACTCGATGAGCCGATTGCGATGACAAGTGGTGACTTTATTGGGTACCTTGGGCATAACAATAGCCTAAACGCGCATCATCATATTCCAAAGCATTTTGCATTATCAACAATGAAACGCGTGAATGATAATGAGTTAACGCTACAGGGTCATTTTGAATTATTTACCTGTGATGATTTACCTGCATTTATTGAAAAAACGCGTTCGCTGGCAGATAAGCTCCCCGAAAGTGACAAGTCGTTAATCGTAGTGGAAAAAGCGGCTCAATTAATTGCGCCATCAGCATCAGATGGCAATTTGGTTCGCTCGCAGTCGATTGCGTTTTGTGGCAATGATTTAAGCAGTGCGTATGTACAGGTTTATCTTGAATATCGACTTACTTTGCCAGGAATGATGTTTGATAAAACAAGAGTAAGTGGTTTATTATCAGCAAGTGAGTTCAAAGAT
>NZ_BAABHY010000011.1:0-1228 GCF_039542345.1 Orbus sasakiae | reverse complement strand
ACCGGTATAGCCGGTCAACAATTTGCTTGAATCTGAAGCATAGTACATGGTCACGCTGACTGTTGAGGCCGCAACCCCATCAGAGTCAATCGTTGCCGGATCGGCCACAATCGTCGATTTAGACTGATCAAACTCAGCTCCAATCGTATAAGTCACTGTGGCACTTTTGGTGCTGGTGGTGCTGCTGGTTTTAAACACAAACTCATCACTGCCGCGCGTTGCCGATTTCACGCTAAAGCTGTACACCCCATCAGTTTCACCAATGTAAGTCACCGTACCTAAAATTGCCGTGCCATCTTTACGCGCCAACTCTAAACCGGTATAGCCGGTCAACAATTTGCTTGAATCCGAGGCATAGTACATGGTCACGCTGACCGTTGAGGTCGCAACCCCATCCGCATCAATGCTACCAGGATTAGCCACAATTGTTGATTTCGTTTGGTCAAACACACTACCTGCAGCGTAGGTCACCGTGGCACTTTTGGTGCTGGTGGTGCTGCTGGTTTTAAACACAAACTCATCACTGCCACGCGTTGCTGATTTCACGCTAAAGCTGTATACCCCATCAGTTTCACCAATGTAAGTCACCGTACCTAAAATTGCCGTGCCATCTTTACGCGCCAGCTCTAAACCGGTATAGCCGGTCAACAATTTGCTTGAATCCGAGGCGTAGTACATGGTCACGCTGACCGTTGAGGTAGTCACACCGTCTGCATCAATTGTCGTCGGTTCAGCCACAATTGTTGATTTGGTTTGGTCAAACACACTACCTGCAGCGTAAGTCACCGTGGCACTTTTGGTGCTGGTGCTGGTGCTGGTTTTAAACACAAACTCATCACTGCCGCGCGTTGCCGATTTCACGCTAAAGCTGTATACCCCATCAGTTTCACCAATGTAAGTCACCGTACCAACAATCGCGCCGCCATCTTTACGCGCCAACTCTAAACCGGTATAGCCGGTCAACAATTTGCTTGAATCTGAGGCGTAGTACATGGTCACGCTGACTGTTGAGGTAGTCACACCGTCTGCATCAATTGTCGTCGGTTCAGCCACAATTGTTGATTTGGTTTGGTCAAACACACTACCTGCAGCGTAAGTCACCGTGGCACTTTTGGTGCTGGTGGTGCTGCTGGTTTTAAACACAAACTCATCACTGCCGCGCGTTGCCGATTTCACGCTAAAGCTGTATACCCCATCAGTTTCACCAATGTAAGTCACCGTACCTAAA
>NZ_BAABHY010000010.1:0-853 GCF_039542345.1 Orbus sasakiae | reverse complement strand
CACACGTGCTACAATGGCGTATACAAAGGGATGCGAAGGTGCGAACTGGAGCGGACCTCACAAAGTACGTCTAAGTCCGGATTGGAGTCTGCAACTCGACTCCATGAAGTCGGAATCGCTAGTAATCGTGAATCAGAATGTCACGGTGAATACGTTCCCGGGCCTTGTACACACCGCCCGTCACACCATGGGAGTGGGTTGCACCAGAAGTAGATAGCTTAACCGCAAGGGGGGCGTTTACCACGGTGTGATTCATGACTGGGGTGAAGTCGTAACAAGGTAACCGTAGGGGAACCTGCGGTTGGATCACCTCCTTACGAAGTGCCTGACAGTGTTCACATAGATTGTTTGTTTTTAAAGAGAGACATCACTATATTGGGTCTGTAGCTCAGGTGGTTAGAGCGCACCCCTGATAAGGGTGAGGTCGGTGGTTCAAGTCCACTCAGACCCACCAGTTCTACTTACTGCAAGATGGTTTGGTAATTATGTGCGAAAGCGGATAAACGAAATCATACGTCAGGGAAGCGAACTGGCGAAAGCAGTAAAGTGATATATATGGGGCTATAGCTCAGCTGGGAGAGCGCCTGCCTTGCACGCAGGAGGCCAGCGGTTCGATCCCGCTTAGCTCCACCATTACATCCTTTGATGTCTCGACATGTAATATATTGATAAACACATTGTATAGTGTGTTGATGAATATAGCTCTTTAACAATATGGAACAAGCTGAAAGAAACGAGTTCTCGTTTTATGGAGTTGAGGTGTTGGCGTAAGTTGGCATTGAGATGAAGTAGGAAGAGA
Source organism: Orbus sasakiae (assembly GCF_039542345.1). NCBI lineage: Bacteria > Pseudomonadati > Pseudomonadota > Gammaproteobacteria > Orbales > Orbaceae > Orbus > Orbus sasakiae. The sequence goes on along the minus strand of NZ_BAABHY010000010.1, from coordinate 54 downwards.
AAAAGCGAAATTGAGAAAACCAAGACAACTGTAAGTTGTAAGGTTAAGAAATTA
>NZ_BAABHY010000009.1:0-5722 GCF_039542345.1 Orbus sasakiae | reverse complement strand
AGACCACTTTTATCAAACAGCATGTGAAAACAAGCGGCAACGTATTCTGGCGGAGTTAGACGAATGCCATATCACCAAGCCAGCAGAGCGAGAATACCCGCTAAAATTACTCAATGCACAGTATCAATCACACATTGATACATGGCAGATAGAAAAAGCGCAGCGAATCAAGCCTTCACTTTGGTGGGATGAGGTAGCTAAGGCGCAGGCCTCACAGACAGACAACACCGACACAGCGACAACCGATAATACACCCGTATTGAGTAACCTATCACTTGATGGTAAAGCTTGGTATTTTCATCCTGTGGGAATTAAAATGTTTGAATCGAAAAAGTGTTTTTGTGAGCGAGATTTTACTATTGAGGATTTAATTGAAATTGGTATCTCGGAGAGTAAAGCTATTGAATATATTGATACAATTAATCAAACACTAAACCAATATTCAATTAATACTTGTATCAGAAAGTTACATTTTCTAGCTCAAGTTAGACACGAGTCTGGTGACTTTTATTATAAAGAGGAGATTGCTTCAGGTCGAAGTTATGAGGGACGAAAGGACTTAGGAAATATTCAAAAAGGGGATGGTGTAAAATTTAAAGGAAGAGGATTTATTCAAATTACAGGTAGAAAAAATTATGAAAATTATGGTAGTTATATAAATATTAATTTTACAGAGGGAAGTAATAATGTGTTATTAGCTAATTTGCCTTATTGTATTGATTCCGCCGGTTGGTATTGGCAAAAGTATATAAATATTGATTTAAACACAATTGCTGATAAAAATGATTTGATTTATATATCTTATAGGATAAATGGAGGATTTAACGGTTTTAATGATAGAAAAATGAAACTTATATCAATGATGGATAAATTTGAATGTAATAATATCAATTATGAAAGTTTATATTCAATATTTACTAGTCGATGTTTTGATTTACATGATGCTGTATTTAAATATGCCAATTTAAATACAACTGAATCAAAGGAATGCTATTCCAAATATTTATCATTGACCGAGAACTATTTAAGTTGGAGCTCTATAAATGGCTGGGAAAGTGATATAGTAAAAAAGAAAAATAAAGAAAAGATAGATAAAAGGCGACTTATTGCAACAAAAGGGGTTGAATAAAATATTATGAAGATAATTTTATTTTTTTATTTAATTTTATTGAGTTTTTTTGTACATTCCACTAGCTTTGATGGTTATTATTTTCTTTCAGATAAAGAAGATTGTGATAAATATTTAATAATACAGATAAAAACTGATTTTTTTAAAATTTACACACTTGAAAATAATCAGAAAAACAAAAATTTATTTCTCCAAGGAAAACTTGAAATATTAGAAGATGATCTTAATAAATATCTGAAAATGAATCAAATTGAGGCAATTTATTATAACAGTTCTTTTGTTATACAGAATTATGGAAACTCCATGAATGATTATACTTATTTTAATTTTTGCCAAACTAAATATTTAAGTTTTTACAAATCTGATTTTGATAACAATGAAGCAGATAAAAAATAACAAATCTCACAGATTATCAACATCAACACAGCGACAACCAATAATACACCCGTATTGAGTAACCTATCACTTGATGGTAAAGCTTGGTTCTTACATCCTGTGGGGATTACCAATTTTACTAAGGATTATAATATAACTGTAAGTTTTATAGAGAAAGTAACAGGTAAAGTTGGAACATGGTTTAATGGAAAAGGAGCTGGCAAAAAATTTGGAAATGAATTTAAACTAAAAAATCCAAATATATATCAATTAGATAAGGAGTTTTTTGTATCATTGATGAATAATTCCTTAGAAGAATATAATATTATTGGAGAATATCATAAAGCCCATTTCTTGGCTCAATGTTTTCATGAGTCCGCTAGTTTTGAATCTACATTAGAGTTTGCGTCGGGTAATGGATATGATCCAGATAGACATCCCGATGCTATTAAAAATGGAAATACTACAATAGGGGATGGACCAAAATATAAAGGAAGAGGATTAATCCAGCTTACTTGGAAAAATAATTACCGTGAATATTCATCATATAAAGAAATAGATTTTGTATCAAATCCTGAATTATTAGCTCAAAATATGAAATATGCTATAGATGTTTCGTGTTGGTTTTGGCGTTATAGAGGAGGAATATATAAAAAATATAATGCTAGAGGTGATATAAATATTCTTATTGATAATGAAAAGAATAATGTTGCATTAGTAACTAAAGCTATAAACGGTGGAAAGAATGGACTTGATCATAGAATAGAAATTTTTGAAGCAATAAAAAAGGAATGGGGGCTAGAATGAGTAAAAGTATAAACTTATTTAAGGTATTTATATTGATAATTATCTATACTTTACCTGCATACTGTTATGGGGATGTGCTTTATTTAGAAAATAGTCAATCAATTTATAACTGTGTTGATAATAGTTCAACATGTGAAATTATTTTAGTACCAGATGAGTTGATAGATGATATAACAGATAGCAACTTATCTATAGATAACTTTTTAGGTGAACGGTATTTATTGCTAACACCTAAACATAATGCATCTGCTAATATTTGTTATTCTTCATATTCAATTAAAGAAAATAAAATTGATCCGATAGAAAGAAATATACTAGGTAGCGGTAATATAAACTTGTGTCAATATAGAAAAATTAATAATCAAATTATTAGTCGTTATCGTGATGCAGGAAAGTGGATTGAACGTTTATATCAAGAAGAAGGTGGAAAGTACAAGCTATTAATTGAAGATCAATGCATTGGCTGTGGAACTATATATAGAATTATTTTTAATAATAATTACCTCTCCTATAAACTGGTTAGTGATAAAGATGACTTGTATAAACGAGAGCAGTTGACTAAATTTATTCTAACGGACAAATCTTTTTTGTATGCTAATAATGATGAAAAATCAAAAACTAAAATGTATTTAGTAAAAGGAGATAAAGTCAATTTATTAAATATGCAAGATGATTTTTATGAAATTGAATATACTACCAAAAGTAATAAAATAATTAAAAAATGGCTACACTGTAGTGCAATTGATGCCTGTGTGAGTAGTGATTAGAATATTAATTAATATGATCGGTTTTTAAATTTTTAACCTTTAATATGTAATATTGGGCTATTCGATAATTAATATTAAAAATAATTCACGCGTGAAATAAAAATTAAAGAGCTATGATGAATAAGTTCATTTTATTTACCTGTTTATTTATCTCATTTTATTCTATTGCAACAAGTAGTATGAATGAAATTACCAGACATGCTTATCTTGATAACGATAATATCAAAGATAAAATAGTCTGTGGGAAAGATATTTCCAATGAAGAAAGCTATGCTCCGACTTATGAATGTCAAATAACTACTAAGTCAATAAATGTATTCTGGACTGTAACAAATAATAATGAATGCTCTGATTATAATATTGATTCAAATGTTAAAGGAGAGTTTTATATTCAATGTGGGACTTATGGGAAAGACATTTCTTATTATTATAAATTTGATGAAAAATTAAAAAATTGGTTTTTATTTAAAATAAAAACAGAATTTCTTCTTATGTCTGGTGATTATGAAGTTCAAGATATCCAGATCGAAGAGCCTAAAGAACAGTGGAGTATTGATAAGAAAAAATTAAAAATTAATAATTAATAATTCGTTAAATGCCCTGGAATTTATAGGAATAATTGAAAATAAATATACTCAAAAAAATATGCAGAAATTTTATTATTAGCTAATGACAATGACAATGACAATGACAATGACAATGACAATGACAATGACAATGACATTGATATGTCAATGCTTTCACAAAAAACAGTTGAAAAGTATAATAATTTAGCTTTTTATTTTCAGAAATCAGGGGCAATAATTCAATCGGTAAATATTTTAAATTTCATAATTGAAAGATTCCCTAATAGAGTAGTTGCTTATCTTAACTTAGCCGATTCTTACTTGGTTCTACATAAAAATTCTGAAGCTCTATCTAATTATCAGAAATATATCGAGTTGATGAAAAAAGAAGGTAAGGAACATAAAATCCCAGATAGAGTATTTAAAATTATCTTATCATTAGACAAAAATCAATAATGTAATAATGAAAAGATAATATATCAATTAATACAGAAACCCCATAGGAGTGGATAGGTTTTAAGACGATAGAGGAGCAGGCTAACACCAGTGAATTAGCTCTTAAGATGGAAGCCAATAAAGCGGTTAGATTAGATTTACAGATTAGCTATTAACATTTAAGTAAATAAAAAAATATCCTCTCATCTTCTTCGTTAACGATTATTTACATTCAATATTCCCTTTACATTTCATATACAAAATTATCGGTATCATGTATTAAAATAAGTGGTTATTTCGATTAATAAAAGATACTATCTGGATACATGTTAAGCTGTCGATAATGATTGATGATTAATTGATAATCAATTATCTATAAATTTAACGATATGTTTTATATCAAGTATTATTAAATTAACTATTTTGGGACGTTTGATAAAGATAAAAAGAATACCGTTTAATAAAAAATAAAATTATAACAAAACAAAAATAATAAAAGTTTCACAGGATGAAAAAGGAGAACACAATGACTGTATCATTAGAAGGTACTGTTGCTGCGCATTTAAATTATTTACATGCCGATAATCGTTATAGCTTAAACATAGGTAAAACAAAATCGCTTTTATCAGTTTTAGCTGTTACGGTTGATGAACAACTGGATAACCCTTGGTTGGTTGATGTTACTTTCACAAGTAGTGATAAACAGTTAGCTATTGATTCTATTTTAAGCCACCCCGCCTCTTTCTCCTTTAAACCACACAGTGTCAGTGACATGCTGCGGCATATCAGCTCACTCGATACGCCAGCCATGCCTCGCACATTATATGGGGTGGTAACCGAGTTTAGTCAGTTATCGGTGAACAAAGATGAAGCGCATTATCGGGTGGTGCTTGCGCCACGTTTGGCGCTGCTTGCAAACGACTGCACCAGTGCGATTTACCAAAACCAAAGTGTGGTCAGTGTGGTGGAGTCGGTGTTACGCCGCCATGGCTTTACCGGTGTGGATTATCGCTTAGAGCTTAAAGAGACCTACCCGGCAAGGGAGTTTATCACGCAGTGGCAAGAGAGTGATTTAGCCTTTGTGCAGCGATTACTTGCTGATGTGGGAATATGGCTGCGCTTTGAAAGCCATGCCGAGCATCACTGCGATGTGTTGGTCCTGAGTGATTATGAACAAGGTCTGGCCAATGCCGGGCATATTGTGTATAAAACCCCCAGTGGCATGGGTGATAACAGCCGCCACAGTGTGTGGGATTTACAGTTAACTGGTAAAACGGTGACACGTCAGGTGATGGTCAATGACTATAATTATCGTGATGCACAGGCTGACCGTTATGGTTTAGTCAATACCGAGCCGAAAGACAGCACCACCGTCGGCACGGATTACCGGTATGGCGAGCACTACAAAGCCAAAGGTGATGGTGAGTCGGTTGAAAGTGGTCATTGGTATGCCACAATTCGCCACCAACAGCACATCAGTGAAAAGGTGATAATCCGGGGTAAGTGTAATGACTATCGCTTAGCGCCGGGTCAACGGATTGTGATTGACGGCAGTCCGCTTGGTGGGATTAGCGAAGGCATTATGATTTTAAGTACGCAAAGCCACGGTGACCGCAGCGCGGCTTATGAGATGGCGTTTACCG
>NZ_BAABHY010000008.1:0-21727 GCF_039542345.1 Orbus sasakiae | reverse complement strand
ACGCACCGATGAGTGGGGCGCGATTGCGGCCAACAAAGGGCTATACTTAACTGCCCAAACTGAGCCGAAAGCACAGGGTCAGCAGCTCGACATGCAAGGGGCTATTACCCAGCTTGAAAATGCATTATCGATTGCCAAGGCATTACAAAATGCGGCCAATAATGCCCAGGCGCATCCGGCTGATACCGATTCACAGCAGCAACTCAAAGATGCACTAACGCAGTTAACCCAATCGGGCATACTAGCGTATGCACCAGAGGGCATTGCGTTAACCAGTGATGAGACGATTCAGTTGTCATCCAATCATACCTTAACCACCACCTCAGCCGGTAACACTGACATTAACAGTGCTAAAAACCTGACACTGGCCGCCAGTGATGCGGTGAGTGTATTTGCTCATTCACAAGGTATGAAGCTGTTTGCTAACCAAGGTAAGGTTGAGATTCAGGCACAAAATGCCGCCATGGATATTGCTGCCAAGCAAGATATGACCATTGATAGTGTTGATGGCCAAGTATCATTATCGGCAAATAATGAAATGGTACTGGCGTGCGGGGGATCGTATATTAAGCTCTCAAGTGCGGGTATCGAAATTGGCTCATCGGCTAACGTCTCATTAAAATGTACCGCCATGCAAAAAATGGAACCGGCAACAAAAAATGCTTCAAGTTCATTGCCGGGGCTTTGTGATGGAGCGGTTGCGGAAGCTGAAAATGCACAGCAAGCAAATGTGAGACTAAAATGACATTTGATTATTCAGAAAATATGAGAAATGAACAGTTAAATATGATTTTATCAACACTACGAGCGATAAATGATAACAGTGCTGTTGATATGGCTTTTTATTTACTTTATCATCCGCAAGCGGGAAGTGAAATAAATGATGTGGTGGCTGCTTGGCAAGCCCACCAACCCTATTATCCAATTAAGTATTCTCAATATACAACTGAATACACTCCTGCGATTATTCAGTTTGATTTAAACAACGTAGATCATCAAAAAATATTATCCGATAGTGTGCACCAAGCATTATTGGAAATTGAACCGAATAAACTTAGTCAATTTAATCCTAGAAAAATTTATGGTTGGCTATGGTCTTCCCTACCAGCAGAACAATTAGCAAAGCAAATTGGTTATATTGCAATTCAATCAAGAGGTCAGCATCAAGAACTGATTCGTTATTTTGATTCTGCAATTTTTCCTGCTTTTATGTCAATATTAAACGGCAATCAGCAAGATAAAGTTTTACGGCCTGTTTCAGATTGGTATTATCTAGATGGGGATGGGCAACTACAACATAAACACAATCGCCAGATGATCCGAAAACATATTACGCCTGATCTTGCTCTATCTAATGAACAATGGTCAATGATTGATGATATTGTTATTCACAATCAAATTTTAATTCGCTATCGCGAACAAAAATTAACGGAAAAGCGGTTGACTGAAAATGAGTGTAATAAAATACTGACGACAGTATTGATTCAAGCCAAAGCTGCAGGATATACGGATTTTAAAGATCTTGTTGAATACGGCTATTACTCAATGAGTGTACACCCAAATATTATGTTACATGAGAAAATAATTAAAATAAAAATGACCAATCAAACAGAACAACTCAAAACAAGTTTAGCAAAATTGTCTGAGCAAGATTGGCAAATGATGAAACAACAAGTAGAAGGAATAAACAATGACTGAAAAATGTACACACTGTACACCACCAAAAGGTTTACCTATTTTACCTGTTCGCTATATTTTAGCACCTAAAGCAAAAGGTGATAAAACACTTTTGCCAACATGGGCTCAGTCATCACAAACCAATATATTCAAAACTAAATTAAGTGATCAAAGTCAGCTAGCATTAAGAGTAATGAATAAAGGTTACTTATACGTTTTATTACAAACAGCACCATTTGAAGATATTATTTGGCAAGTCTATTCGGTCGATGAAAATGGTGGTTTTTGGCGTCAATCCAATTGCACGACGCATGGTCCAGCAAGTATTAAAGAAGATAGTAAATTAATTGGATGTACAGCAAATACTCATCAATCATCCGATGTCGCCTACATTACCATTGAACAGCCAGAGAAATACCAAACGGCTTGGCTTGCCTTTAGCCCATTTAAATGGACAAAGGATATTTGTCAACAATATGCTGATTTGAGCAATGATGGTTTATCGATTCGTAATCAAAGAATGCAAAAAATTGAGCCTGCGCAATGGGTAAAAAAACAGACTGAAAAAGACGGTATTGCAAAAGCGACAGATGATAATATTCATCAAGTATTAGGTTATCAAACACCAATGCAAGATGATGATTACCGATATGAAAAGATGGCTTTTTTTGATCTTGAAAAGGCTCAGCAGGTGACAGATAAAGGCCCATTATCCAGTAGTGATAAAGAGCAAGTTTTTTTAGTCGATATGGATAAATTTCGCACACGATCGACACATCAAGCATGGAATGCAGCTGCATTCATAACAACCGGTAATATCTCATTGTCAACAAAGATGCAAAGTAATCAAAGCACAGATGATCATGTGCCAATGATGGTTGCTTTATGGGATTCCGTCAGCATGGTCGAAGAGTTACAATTTTGGATCAACCATGCTTATGCCAATATATTAAAAGTACAAGATGAGCGTGAACGGGAAATTGGTTTGGTACAATGGCACTTAGCCATTAAAAACTCAATCGAAAGTGGCCAAGCAACAGGGTTTATTAAACAGTTAGATGAAAAATATGCACAACACGCAAGACTCCAATCAGGGGATTTGGTTGGTTATTTTTTGAACACACAATCGCCAATCGGAAGCATTACAGCAGGAACAAGCCGTGTAGTCGGCCATGCTATGATTGCTAATAACCTTTTTCCTTCTGATAAGCAAAAAGCAACTAACGCGTTGTTCAAAAGCATGAAATCCCATGTTGAGCAAGCTATTCAAGACAAACTTATTACCGATGATGATATCAACACGCCAATATATAATGAACAAGCCTTTATTACGGTAAAAGATTCATCAATAAAAAACTTACAATATGAGGCGGCATATTTATATCAATGGACGATGCGTAATACTATTGGTGGCGAAGCAATACTTGATGCGCAACAAGAAACACTGTTTATGCCTATTTTTAAACTGGAAACAATTGCTGAAAATCAAGCCGAATCACTTAAGCAACAATTTGGTATTTTTAAGCAGCAAATGATAAACAAAGTGAACGCCGATCGGCCATTAATCGAAGCCAAAAAAGCTGAAAGTATTGAACGTGAATGGCAAAAATATGAAAGCCAAATTGATCAAGACCGTGTCAAGCAGTTTAAACAAAACTATGCCAAATTTGATGAAGCAGCCAATGCTTATGTTATGCTATTAATTCATGATTTAATACAGTGTGTTGATGCAAGAGAGCAAAAACAGCAACACCCATTTTACTGGGGCAATCACGAGTATCTTAAATGTTCAACCAATTATGCTAATTTTATCAATGAACTGATTTTAACGTTGGTGAATGAAATTAAAGCCATTGAAACAATCAATAATTTAGCAGAGCAAATTAGCACAGCAGGTCAACAAGCGGGCATTAATGAACTGTTTAACAATAATGAAATCACATTAATCACTAACGCAAGGGAGCCCAAAACTGCTTATTTGTATCAGCTGATTGAACAACCAGAGTTAGATATCACCAATATTTTTTGGGATTCAATTGTTGCTACTCATGATTTAACAGAGAGTGAGCAGGCAAAATGTTTAGATTTTATTGCAATGTCTGTAAAGGGAGTAGATACTTTAATTGATGAGACTGTTAGAGAAGAAATTATTCAATATTTTGAACAACATTTTCAGTTCCCAAATCAAGTTCAACCTATAGATAGCCTAACCAATATTGTCAATATTCCTGATGAGGTTAAAGCAGCATTGGATGGCGGCAAGCTTGATATCCTTGTGGATAGTGCATTAGATGTGCCAGGGCAAATCAATGATGTACTCGATAGCGGTGCTTGGCACAGCGCTGCATTGCCGTTTAAACAAGGTCTATCAATGCTATCGGGTCATTTTATGGCGTTGGTGCACTATTTAAAATCAACGAATACCAATTTTAACTCTCGGTATGCCACAACATTAATCGTTGCCATCAGTCAGGGGATTGGTGTGCCACCAAATTATTTGCGTACCACCCTTAAATGTTTTGCTGAGTTTGAACGTAAAATTTTAACTGGGCTAACGCGCAGCAGTCGGTATATTATCAACCTATTAACAACCAGTTATCAACGCTTAGCTCTGCGCATTAACCAGATTGTCAGTGCAGAAAATGTTCAACCCCAAATTGCCCAATATTTATTAGGCTTTCAGTTGATGTCATTGTACAAATTAGGCGCAAAAATGATCAGCAGTGACGAAGTTGAAGGCAATGATATATTAACCGGCATATCGGGTTTGATGGCCGCGGCCACGCTGGCTTTTAAAGCATGTCAACCGGTCAAAAAGCTTGCTGATCTTAATCGCCAAATTCAAACTACCATTTGCCCACAGCAAGCGAGCACACTCAAAGATAAGCTTAAAAAAATGAAACAGTTGCATATGATGCGCATGCGCTTAGGTAACGGGATCGGCGCGATTGGTGTCGTATTAGGGATGATCCCTGCACTATCAGAGCAAAAACAATCCATCGCAGCGGCAGCCTTAAAATGGGTCAATATCACCAGCAGTTTACTGTCATCAATCGATATGATGATTCAGGCTTTTGGCCGAGAGGGGTTACAACAATTGATAAAATCTCTGGTGATTAAGTCCGCTGTTCGCGCCGCTATCATGGCAAGCGTGGGGCGAGTTGTCGGATTTTTATTGAACCCCATTGTTGGTGCACTTGTTTTTGTATTGACTATAATCGTATCCTTACTGGAAAATAACCCACTGCAACATTGGTTTGCCAGAAATCGATTTGGTATACAGTTCTATGCTAGTGATCGTTTTGCAGCTAAAAATCTGAGTATACATACAAACTTTACCTCTTATGATAATTATCAAGATGAGCTTGATGATCTTGGTGAAATTCTAAAAACCGATGAATATTTAGCCAAACAGGCCCGTGAGCAAGAAAAAATTGAGAAATTTGTTGAAGATATAAAACATGCACCTTATCCAACTCGTGCTTATATCTATTCATAAAGGAACACATTATGAAACGATTAATAATACTATGTCTTTGCCTGATTTCTTTTATGATTGAAGCCAGAGAAACAATAGAACAACAAGAACAATGGTCCATTGTCAAACAAGATAATTGGTCAAAACCTAGATATATATTAACAGTAAAACATCATGATTTTGAATTTTCATTATTATGTGCACAAGATATCCAACAGTTAATTTTTATTTTGGATATATTCAATACTCAACAACTAGATTCTTATGATTTATCTACAGATCTTCATATTAAACTGTTTAAAGAAAAAACAGAAAACATTATTTTTGGTACTATGTTTAAAAATGGTAAGGATTCGGTATCATGGACAAATAATATTTATTATTCAGGTTTTTTAAAAGGTTATAATAAAGAAAAAGCCAAGCTACTACCAATCTTAAGCCAACTATTTAAACAATTTTTAACTGCCAGCGGTGATATAACGTTTACCACGCAAGGCGAAGGGGACACCGTCTATCAAGCGACCATAAATAGCGACGGTTTACCAACTATATTTAATCATTTTGCGCAATACTGCGGCCCCGATTTTATTGAGGCTTTTGATCTTGCGATGGATGAAAAGTAATTAAGGTGAGGGACTGATGATAAAAGGACTAACAATTGTATGCTTAGCTCTGATTACTTTTGTTGCCGCAGCTGAGGATAAAGTCATTGAACAGCAAGGTAAGTGGTCAATTATAAGACAAGATAATTGGCCTACTCCAGTCTACATAATTTCTGTAGAAGAAATTGATTCTCAAATAAAATTGATGTGTATGACATCCTATAAAAGGATAATACTGAATTTTTATTATTTTAATACTAAAAATTTAGATAATGTTGTTTTATCTTCTAAATTGATGATTTTTACAAATTCTAATAATAGAAAAAATGATTTATTAGGTAAGATTTATAATTATAGTAGCAATGCGGTTAATTGGGGTATCTACTTTGATTACAATTTAAAAAATCAAAAAGGTAATAAAATAAAATCAGCAGATACATTTAGCCTAGTATTTAAACAATTTTTAACTGCCAGCGGTGATATAACATTTACCGCACAAGGCGAAGGGGACACAGTCTATCAAGCGACCATCAGTAGCGATGGTTTGCCGACTATGTTTAATCATTTTGCACAATACTGCGGCCCTGATTTTATTGAGGCCTTTGATCTTAAGATGAAAGCTAATGGATAGGATATTATGTGTTATATAAAATTTGACGGTAATGATTGTACCTATAGTTTAGATACGTTGGCACTAGAAAAAGATATTATCTTACCTAACCCAATTTTAAACCCTAAAGGTCAATTAGTTGCTGTTAAGGGACGGTTAACTAACATAAAAATGATTTCGGTTCTGGCACCCATTTCTTCTGCCTTTTATGAAAGCTATGATGAATATCGTAAAAAACAGTTTAAAGCAAAACTAGGCGCTGTGATCGGTATATTTAACTTAGGGCCAGCTGCCGCTAGTGCTTCGCTTGATAGACCGCGCGGTTCGCTTGAGATGTGTGTATTTATTCAAGCTCAATTAGATGGACAGCCTATCGAGGGCTGGATTGGTTATGGCCAATTTCATGAAAATGATGAAGTGAAGGTTGTGGTTGATAAATCTTATGCCGAACATTGGCAAGTGTATGCTATTGCTCGTCCAAAAGATCATGTTATCTCAATATTACCTCGCTGTGATCAAGGTAAAAAGCCTTTTATTAAATTTTCATGGGGACTTTATTTAAAAATCTATGTTCCTTGTATATTTGCATTAGCATCTTTTATGTTTATGTTTATTTGGATGGTGACTAACTTACCCGAAGCTGTTGTCGGTGCGATTGCCATTTTATTATTTTTTCAAATTGCAGTCGCATTTGTTGGTCGAAGTTTATATGTTGAAGGTAAAAATAGTTATGTTCCTTTAGCAGAAAAAATATTTGCAGCTTTAGGCTGGCCAAATATTTCATCAATCAGTCTGCCTAATATGAATAAAAAACATGTTCGCAAACTTATTCAACAAGGTGAATACCGAAATTGGGATGAAAAAAAAGATACAGGAACTAAACCAACACCAACATGTAATTACTTATCGGGTTTTTTCTACTACGATAAAGAATTAGATGGTAAAACAGAATAATAAAAATTATCAATAAGGAATAAACAATGAGAAGAAACGTCGTTAGACTAGGGGATCCAACTACCCATGGTGGTAGTGTTATTACAGCTTCTTCAACCAGCATTGTAGAAGGTAAACCTGTCGCATTAATTGGCGATTTAGTCAGTTGCCCAAGAAAAGGTCATGGAGTTAATAAAATTATAGAAGGTTCAAAAACCTGTTATTCAGATGGTAAGCAAGTTGTTATTGATTATGCGGTATGTGAATGCGGTTGTCAGGTGCTTTCGACGATAAAATCAGCAGAAATGGAATAACATAATGCCTTGGCCAAAACCCGAAATTACGTTAATTAATCCACCTTTAAAGCCTAAGCGTTTGGTCTGGATTGCGGTATTTGCTGTTTTACTTATCATCACAGGTACGCTACTCATTTTGATGTGGAGTGATAACCGCTATTTTAGCGCGGTCTCATTTTGGGTCATGTTAATTTTAGTGCCAGCGGTGATCGGCAGTATTGCATTAAGTCTTCGTTTTTACCAATATGGTATTGCACAAGAACGCTTTGAAATTTGGCAACAAGAACAAGCGCGAATTGAAGATAACTGGCAAGACTGGGCGATGCGTTCTGTGCGAGTAATGGGCAGTTATTGGATTACGCCGAATGAATTGACGGCTGCAAGTATTATTTTTGATCTTAAAAATTTACCGGTACAAATTGAAAAAGTCTTAGCTTTTGAAAATGATGAGCAGGATGATGAGCCTTATTTTGAAGACCTATTTTATAGTATGGCCCAATCCATTAATCAGTTACCCAATTGTCAAAAGATAGCCATAACCGTTTATTCTTCCCCTGAATCTTATGCTTATTTGGATGATACTATCGCAGTTGTCTCTAGACGTTGTCAAATTAAGCCGCGTTATACGTTTAAACAACAGATATCACAACATGTGGCGCTTAATGACATTATACAGTTAATCGACAATCCCTCAGATGAGCCACATTTACTGATTATGAATAATTTACGCTCGCATGGTTCGGCCTTTTTAGGGGCGATATTAATTGTCGATGAACAGCTACTCGATCCTGATCTGTCGCAAATGGTTGAATCACATTTATTGCGTCCCATGGTGACGGACGATATTACCGATGGAATTCATCAAATGGTTGAAATGCAACCCGCATTATCGGGCGTAACACAGCTTTGGTGCGCCAATTTAGATAAAGAACACGAAATTGAAATAGCAAAGCAATTGGCTGAACATAACATTTCACCTAAAGCGATTCACTTTTTAGATAGCATAGCCGGTCAGCAAACAGATTTAGCACATTGGTCATTATTGGCCTTAGGTAATCAGTTAGTCAAGCAAACGAATGAATCACTATTGCTCGCTTCAAAAAGTAACGGACAGTTCCTTTTTTCTGTGTTGACAAAAAAGGTTTAGGAAAAACAGATGAAAAATAAATGGAAGATATTAGGGTTAATATTTATTATTTTGTTGTGTGCTTTGCTATTTGCCGGGGGGTTATTCCTATGGGGAGATTGGCTTGGTTATTCAACATTGGGTCAAAAAGTGGCAATTTGGGTACAAGGCATGTTGTTACTTTTTGCGTTACTATTAACGCCAATCATTATTACCAATAGCCGAAGGATTTGGGCAAAAGATAAAGCGGTTAATGAGTCACTCTATCCCAGCGAACGAAAAAAAGCCCTAAAACCAGAGCCATTTGCTGAGTTTGTTGAGATTAAAAAACATGGGGTATTGCATCAAGGACTTTTTTGGCGACGAAAAACACGCAAATGTTTGGTATTAGGAAAACCGTCTGATACAGAGCAATTATTACCTAACTTGACCACTGAACGCTGGCAGCTTAGTGATAAAACATTGATGATCTATGGTGGTGACGTACTTGAAGATGTTAAAACAGATTGGTTAAAAGCATTAAAGAAACACTTAGGACGGATTATTGGACTACGTCGTAAACCCCTCGATGCGATCATTTGGTTGTTGTCTGATAACTACTTAGAACTTAATCGTACTGGACAAGCAAGACTTGAAAAAGCGCTATTACATATGCAAGCGCGTAATCAAGCATTAAGTTGGCAAGCGCCCATTTATTTGGTGAATACACAAACATGCCAATGGTCACAAGCCGGCCGTATTGAACAAAGTGTTGGTGCACTGTTACCACAACTCAACATTAATAATATTACAACGATTGATGCATTGCTGGAGAATTTGGCCAGCAAATGTTGTGAAAAAGGCATGCAGCAAGTCACGGTGGATAATCGTTATGCCTTTCTATTGCAATTAAGCCAAAATATCGTTAAGCAAGATAAAACACGTATAAAACAGTGGCTCGCCAAATGGTTATCTTTGCCAAAAGTGAACGCACCAAGAGGATTATTCTTTGCACCATTAACATCACATGATGCAGAAAGTGGTGATGCCGTTTATTTACCCGAACACTATTTAACGATGACGCCAACTTGGCAAACGATTAGTCAAGATGCCGCCAAACAACGTGGTCGACGTATGGGCGTTGCATGGGAAACATTACTGTGTTCTGTCGTTCTATTATTAACGGGTATTATGGGACTCGGGATTATTACCTCGTACACGCAAAATCGACAGTTAATTGACCAGAGTTCACACTTGGTTGCTCAGCTTGATGAGGCCAGTTCGCAAAGTTATGCCAAGCAGTTGCAAGCACAATATGCACTGCAATTACAAATGGATCAGTTAATTTACCGTCAGCAACAAGGTACGCCAATTCGTTACCGATTTGGTTTAAATCATAATAACAGCCTGCTTGATGCGCTTTGGCCACATTACTTAACCGCGAATGATCATAATATCGCGCAGCCTTTTTTAGCTTGGCAAACCGCTAACCTGACTCGATTAACCACAATGTCGCCAAGTGACCCAAATCGCGTTAAAGCAATTAATACCAGTTATGATGTTTTAAAATCGTATTTAATGTTGGGGACACCCGAAAAAACCGACGGACTTTATTTACGTGATTTTGCCACGCGGACATGGCAAGCCCCCAATACGATTGAAGTCAGTGAGTGGCAAAAACTGATGCCTGAATTGGTGATGTTCTGGGGCAATGCGATTCATCAACGCCCCGAAATTGCCGTACAATCATCAAAGCAACTGATCAAAGATGTCCGCCAGATTTTGATTAACCAAATTGGTGTACAAAATGCTGAAAATACCATTTATCAAGCCATTTTACTGCGAGCGAGTCAAAATTATGCCAATTTAACCTTAGCAGCATTATTAGGTGATATTGATGGTCGTATGTTATTCACTTCTAACGACGAGATATCGGGGATTTTTACTCGTAAAGCATGGGACGATTTCATTAAAAAAGAGATCGCCAGCGCAGCAAAATCACGTCAAGAACAGATTGACTGGGTACTCAGTGATGGCGCTCAAGTGATGACATCAAGTATTTCGCCTGATGTATTGCGCGAACATTTAACGGAACGTTATTTCAATGATTATGGTGCGGCTTGGTTGCAGTTTTTAAATAACATTCAATGGCGCCAAGCCGATAACGTTGCGGATGTGATTGAGCAACTCACCTTAATGTCGGATGTGCGTCAGTCGCCGATGATAGCGTTAATGAATGTGGTGAAATATCAGGCTGAAGTGGCTTACACCGGTGGCGGGTTATCGGATAACCTTATCCGATCTGCACAAGAACTGATTCGTGATAAAAATCCGACCAACTTAACCACCAATAATGAAGCATCAGGCCCCTTAACCCCCACGTTTGGCCCCGTGCTTAATTTAGTCAATGTTGATAACAGCAATGGTTTAAGTTTACAAACCTATTTATTGCGTGTGACGCAAGTTCGCCTAAAATTGCAAAACATTACCAGTAGTACTAACCCGCAAGCAATGGCGAAGCAACTGGCTAAAAGTGTTTTTCAAGGTACATCGGTTGATTTAACCGAAACCCGTGACTACGGTAATTTAATTGCCGCCAACTTAGGCGAAGAGTGGTCAGGTTTTGGTTATAACTTATTTAAATTACCTCTTGAGCAGGCATGGCAGGTTATTTTAACACCGGCTGCGAGCAGTTTTAATGATACTTGGCAGACACAAATTGTCTACGAATGGGAAAAGGCCTTTGCCGGGCGTTATCCGTTTAAAAAGAGTGACAATGATGCATCGTTAGCGGAATTAGCACGCTTTTTACGACCTGATGCCGGCGTTATTGATAAGTTTATTGCGAGTGAATTAGGCGGCATCCTTGAAAAACAAGGCGATAAATGGGTGATTAATAATGTGAATGCACAAGGTTTGAATTTCTCTGCCGGGTTTATTGATATGCTGAATTTGTTTAATGATTTGTCGGGGCCACTATTAAGCAGTGGTGATGCACAAATGACATTTGACTTAATGGCACGCAGTGGTGGCAACGTGATGCGCAGTGAGTTGATTATTGATAAACAAAAACTGGACTATTATAACCAAATGCCGGTTTGGCAACGCCTTACATGGCCAGGTGATGGCTATTCACCGTATGCACAGCTTAGCTTTAGCACTAATGATGCGGGATTACGACTTTATCAACATTTTTCGGGCGATTGGGCTTGGATCCGCTTACTTGAATCCGCTTCGATTAAACAAATTGACTCCAGTCGTTATGAAGTCGTGTGGCGTGTTGCTGGCGATAATAAATTAAAATATATTTTGCGTAGCCAGTCAGGGCAAGGACCGTTAGCACTCTTGCAGTTACGAAATTACACATTACCAAAACAGGTCTTTGATTTCCGTAAACGAGAAGAGTCAACCGACCAAATATTTACCCTGATTTCAGATTTAGATAGTATGGGAAAATTATAATAAACGCTAATGAATATTTATATTTTTGAGACAACGAAAACCGATTTACCATCGAGTAAATTGGTTTAAAATTAATAAATTACAACAGGATAGATATGCTCAGTCAATTGTTAAGTCGTTTTTTTAACAAACAAGATCCGCAGGTCGCCATTTCTGACCGATTAAATGAACATTGGTCTGCCTGGTTACAACCGATCAGCGTTGATAAACCTGCCGGCGATGATCTGACTTATCACGATAGCTTTCAAGAAATGAAAGAAGAAGTGGCTAAGTTATCGGGTATCGATTACACATTGATTGCAAATGAAAGCGAAACGATCATAAAAAGTCAAAGCAAAGATATTCGTGTCGCCACGTATTATTGTTTTGCGCGTTTACACCTTGATGGTGCGGAAGGATTTGCTGACGGGCTTGAATTGATTGCCGGTTTATTAGATAAATTTGGTGGGGGGCTGTACCCATCGCGCAGCCATATTCGTAAAAATGCGATTGAATGGCTGGCTAATGCCAAATTCACCGATCCGCTCAATAAATTACAACCACTACCGGAAGTTAGCCTTACCCGCATTATTGCTGCACTGAATTTAATTGATCAATGTAATCAAACCATTTTTAGCCAAGACGATCCCAATCAGCCATCTGCTGTCCCTGATTTGGACGCCTTGATTCGTTTTTTTGCCAATAGTTTAAAACAACCGGTAAAAGTACAACAATCTGAATCAGTACCTAGCACATCATCATCGGTCAGTCATACGCCTGAGCTGCGTAAAGAGGATGAGGTAGCGATTCGTTCACAACGCGATTTGCTTGAACAAGCCAGGCGCATGGCGGAGTTCTTACGTGAAAAACCAACCGGTTATTTAGCGGCAGGGCGTTTTTTACGTACGCTGCGTTGGGATACGATTAATCAATTGCCGCCAGCTGACAATCGAGGTAAGACTCGCCTGCCTGCGCCACGTAATGAACTAAAGCAAAATATCAGTCGCCTGATTATTCAGCAACAATGGAGCGAGCTGTTTGAACGTGTTGAGTCAGCCTTTATGGAAGGTGCGAATCATTTCTGGTTTGATTTACAACGCGCTGCGGTGTTGGCATTACAAAAAATGGGTGAGCCTTATCAAAGTTGGGCCGAAATTTATTTAACCGATATTGGTTTAGTGCTTGAGCGTTTAAACGGGGTCGAACGATTATCTTTTGACAACGGCACGCCTTTTGCTGACGATGATACTTTACACTGGATTGCGACGACGGCGACCATTCATCACTTGGATGAAGACACCGCATTGGCACCGATTGCGGTATCAGGTGACAACGATTGGAATGAGATCGAAAAACAGGCCTTAGAACTGGCAAATAGTGAAGGACTTGAAAAAGCGTTTGTTTGGTTACAAAACTTACCGACAATTCGTCAACCAAAACAGCATTATCTACTGCAGTATACCCAAGCGCGTATCGCTGAGCAGTCTGGTAAAAGTGATGTGGCATTAAAGTTATTGATAGGCCTGAGTGATAAACAAAATGCAATGAGTGTGTCGATGTGGGAACCCGCTTTAATGTTTGATGTAAAGCACCACTTGTTACGCTTATTAAAACAAAAAGCACAATTAAAAGAGAGTAATAAAACGCAACTTGCGGATGAGATCGATCGCTTGCAATATGAACTGATGCAAATTGATCCAGCGCGAGCGTTAACATTACTATAATTGCTCATATGATACACATATCATGACCCAATAGAGAAACAGAATGAATGACTTAATTGAACGCTATTATGAATCGGAGATGCGTTATCTGCGAGAAGCCGGTAAAGAGTTTGCTAAAATTCATCCAGACCGAGCCAGTCAGCTTAATTTGGACCGAGTGGGTGACCGTGATCCTTATGTCGAACGTTTGTTTGAGGGATTTGCCTTTTCGATGGGCCGACTGAGACAAAAGCTTGATGATGACCTGCCTGAGCTCACCGAAAGCTTAGTAAGCTTATTATGGCCACATTATTTACGTTTAATTCCGTCACTATCGATTGTTGAGTTAACGCCCGATTTAGCCACATTATCGCGTCAGGAACCCATTGCAGCCGGGCTTTTAATGCAAACTGAAGCGGTTAGCTCAACTAGCACACACTGTAAATACCGTACAACCAAGCCCATTACCTTACAGCCGATTGAAATTAGCCAAGCTAAACTGAATATCGGCGCAGACGGTCGTAGTATTGTAACGCTGCGTTTAAGTTTTGGTGAATTGGCTGATTTTGAACAGCTTGACCTTTCGTGTTTACGTCTCTATTTTAATGCTGATGGACCGATTGCCAGCCGTTTACATTATGCTTTCACCCATCAAGTGGCATCGATGCATATTCGCTATTCTACTCAAGCACAAAATCGATTAAGTTTTAATGGCAAAATCACCCCAGTTGGCTTTGCCGCACAAGATCGACTGTGGTTAAAACCGGATAATGCTTTTGCCGGATATCAGCTGCTGCTTGAATATTTCACCTTTCGTGAAAAATTCATGTTTGTTGACTTGCATGGACTGGATATTAAAGCGGTGCCTGAACATTGTCGTTATATCGATATTGAACTGGTGCTCAATGAGAGTTGGCCTTCGGATATGCCGTTTGACCATCACAATATTCGCTTACACTGCTTGCCTGTCATTAACTTATTTGATCTTGAAGCCGATCCCATTGTGGTAACGCAGCTAGAGAGTGAGTACTTATTACGGCCATTATTACGCCAAGATGGACATGTTGAAATTTATTCCGTTGAACAGGTGGAAGCCATCACTCGTGACGGGCGTTTTAGCTATGTGCCTTTTACCAGCTTTAAACATCGTGGTGGCATGTTGCGGCATGATGCGCCAGAGCGTTATTACCATACTCGTGTACGCAAAGGCGCGAGTGGTTTGCATGATACGTGGTTAGTGTTAGGCGGTAAAGTGTGGGATAAAGAAGACAGCTTAACCAATGAAACCCTGTCACTGCGTGTCACGGGAACAAATGGCATGTTACCACGTAAAGCATTGCGTAATGCACGTATCAATCAAATATGCAGTGCACAAGCTTATGTTGCTCAAGTCAAAAATTTATGTGCCTTGACCTTACCGTGCTATCCGCCAACAGAAGATCGTTTCCATTGGCGTGTGTTATCGCATTTAGCACCTAATTATTTATCATTAATGAATGCCGAAGTCTTGCGTGGCACATTAGCCCTTTATGATTGGACTGAGAATGAGTTAAATCGACGACGACTTGAAGGCATCGTTGATGTGCATCATCGTGAGGTCAAACGAATTGAGAAAGGGCTGTTGCAGCGTGGTATTGAAATTGAAGTGACCTTAAACACACATCAATTTACCGGTGAAGGGGATGTCATGTTATTTGGTGAACTGCTTCATCAATTCTTTGCACTCTATGCCGACATCAATTTATTTACAAAATTGGTCTTAGTATTATTACCAACTGGGAAAAAAGTGACATGGAACAGCAGCAAGACATCACAACCAGCACTTTGATGCAACAGCTTGAGGCACAGTTGCCAAAAATGAATTTTTATCGTTTTTGTCAGCTACTTGAGCAGATGACCGATAACGAGTTAAAAATGGGAACGGGTGAGTCACCGCTTGCCGATCCGTTGCGTTTTGCGCCCTCGCCAGAAATGAGTTTCCCAGCCAGTGAACTCAAATGCATTGAGCGTGAGCCTTATTTGGATAGACCGATTACAGTACGAACCCGTTTTTTAGGGCTATATGGCGTGGATTCGGTTCTGCCGCCAATATTACTCGATGATATTGTCCGTAAAGAGGAAGGCTATCAAGCCGTCATGGACTTTTTGGACATTTTTAACCACCGTATCATTACCCAATTTTACCGTGTCTGGCTAAAGTATCATTATCCGGCAAGCTTTATTCGTGGTGGTAATGATCCTATTTCGCGTTGTTTACTTGGGTTAACAGGATTAGGCATTGCTGGAACAAGCGAGCAAATTGGCACACCGGATTCACGCTTTTTAGCATTACTTGGACTTGTTACTCAACGTACACGTACAGCAGAAGGGATTGTTGGTGTGATTAAGGTGTTAGTACCGGACTGTGATGTTGACGTCTATGAATTTTACCCACAGTGGATGAATGTCCCTGAACGAGCAAAATTAGGCGACAACGTGACCTCATTAGGGGGGAATAGTATCCTGGGTCAACGGTTTAAAGAGTGTAATCAGACCGTCCGTGTGGTGATAAAACCTCATAATAAAGCGTTAATCGAGCAATTGTTACCTGATGGACAGCTTTATAACGATGTGATGACACTGATGCGAGCTTATCTAGGGTATCAGGCAGAAGCCAAAATGGATCTGTGTATCCCAAAAACCTTTTTACCTAAAACTCAATTGATTAAACGTGGCATACGGGCCCGTTTAGGGCAAACGGCATCCTTAATATGTGATCCATCGCCGCAGGGCAGTATCAATGTGAATTTGGGGCGTTACCAAGGGTTTGCTGCTTAAGTTGCTATATCGGTATAATGAATATTAATGAATGCAGTCTATGCTACTGCGATTTAATGAATAAGTGATCAACAGAATAATAAATAGGGAAACATGATGAAAAAACTGATAAGCATTATCGTATCACTGCTGCTTGCCACAATCTTAACCGCTTGTGGTGCCGCGCAAACCATATCAGAAGGTACTGTCTCGGTTGCTAAAGCGATTTTTGTCTGGGATGTCAAAACCGTACACCTTGATATCACAGCACGGGCAGAACTCAATACAGATGACAGCAGTAAGTCTTCTGCAGTGGTGATCAGAATGTATCAACTCAGTGATGAAAAATCCTTTGAATCTGCAACCTACCCAGATTTAGTCAGCCAAGATCAAGATGCACTAGGTGAGGCATTATTGGCAACTCACGAAATCGTCTTAAAGCCAGACACGTCTGTTTCTGTTGATAATCCATTTGATAAAAAAGCGCAATTCCTTGGTATTGTTGCACTGTTTAAAGATCCTGATTTGAAAGCCAATACATGGCGTATTTTACTCAAACGAGGCGATCTTAATATCAGTAGTCCACGGTCGATCATTGCCAATAAATTTACGATTACGTTAGTCGAAGAGGAATAAGATGGGCGCCTCAATCTACGATACGTTATTTGGTTTTTTCCAATCAGGAACGTCGGTTAATGAAACGGATGAAAAAATGCAGACGA
Organism: Orbus sasakiae; assembly: GCF_039542345.1. Lineage (NCBI taxonomy): Bacteria > Pseudomonadati > Pseudomonadota > Gammaproteobacteria > Orbales > Orbaceae > Orbus > Orbus sasakiae. Next base: position 4,364 of record NZ_BAABHY010000008.1, on the reverse strand, counting down.
TTATCAGTGTGATGGACAATATTAGCCGCATTTTAAACAGCCGAGCCGGCGCTGTTAAACATTTGCCTGATTATGGATTGCCTGACATGTCCATGATCTACCAAGCTTTACCCACATCAGCCTATGATTTGATGCGTGCAATGCAAGTGACCTTACTGAAATATGAACCACGTTTATCGGCAGTTGAGATCGCGCTACAAGACAACGATGACAAAATGGTTTTGAGCTATGAGCTCACGTGTCATTTTAAAGAAGGGGGGCTGGTGAAATATGGCACTTACTTTACCCCAGAAGGCAAAGCGCAGATGGAATATACCCATCGTAAACGCCAGCAGTTGACATAAAATCGCGAATATTTTCGTTAAATTATTGTCGTAATAGTTAATTATAGTGTAAAAAAACAATAACTATACGAATCAGTTGAATAAGGATAGTAGGATGAAAGAGACGTTAATACAAAACAGTTCGGCATGGCTTAAAGATCAGCTTAGTAGCAATTGTTATATGCTAAATATTAATGGACTACCAGCATCGATTTCAGTTTTATCGGTGCAGGGTGACGAGCAGCTTGATAAGCCATGGCGTTATGAGGTGACGTTCACCAGTTTGGATAAGCATATTCGGGTCAGTTCTGTATTAACCCAATCAGCCTCTTTCTCCTTTAAACCACAAAGTGTCAGTGACATGCTGCGGCATATCAGCTCACTCGATACGCCGGCCATGCCTCGCACATTATACGGGGTGGTAACCGAGTTCAGTCAGTTATCGGTGAACAAAGATGAAGCGCATTATCGAGTGGTGCTTGCACCACGTTTGGCGCTGCTTGCTAACGACTGCACCAGTGCGATTTACCAAAACCAAAGTGTGGTTAGTGTGGTGGAGTCGGTGTTACGCCGCCATGGCTTTACCGGTGTGGATTACCGCTTAGAGCTTAAAGAGACCTACCCGGCAAGGGAGTTTATCACGCAGTGGCAAGAGAGTGATTTAGCCTTTGTGCAGCGCTTACTTGCTGATGTGGGAATATGGCTGCGCTTTGAAAGCCATGCCGAGCATCACTGCGATGTGTTGGTCCTGAGTGATTATGAACAAGGTCTGGCCAATGCCGGGCATATTGTGTATAAAACGCCCAGTGGCATGGGTGATAACAGCCGCCACAGTGTGTGGGATTTACAGTTAACTGGTAAAACGGTAACCCGTCAGGTGATGGTCAATGACTATAACTACCGGGATGCTGAGGCTGACCGTTATGGTTTAGTCAATACCGAGCCGAAAGACAGCACTACCGTCGGCACGGATTACCGGTATGGCGAGCACTACAAAGCCAAAGGTGATGGTGAGTCGGTTGAAAGTGGTTACTGGTATGCCACAATCCGCCACCAACAGCACATCAGTGAAAAAGTGATAATCCGGGGTAAGTGTAATGACTACCGCTTAGCGCCGGGTCAACGGATTGTGATTGACGGCAGTCCGCTTGGTGGGATTAGCGAAGGCATTCTGATTTTAAGTACGCAAAGCCACGGTGACCGCAGCGCGGCTTATGAGATGGCGTTTACCGCGATACCGTATGATGTGTTAAAGCCCTACCGACCCCAGCCGATTGACTGGCCACAAATTGGCGGCACACTGCCAGCGCGCGTCACCAGTCCGGATAATGACACCTATGGTTATATTGACACGATGGGTCGCTACCGGGTTAAGTTCGACTTTGATTTAAAAACCTGGCGCAGTGGTGAAGAGAGCTTATGGGTGAGACTGGCTAAGCCGTATGCCGGTGATACTTATGGTTTCCACTTCCCGTTGATTGATGGCACCGAAGTGGCGATAGCGTTTACTGACGGTAACCCGGACCGGCCTTATATTGCTCATGCGATGCATGACAGCACACATCCTGACCACGTGACGACGGCCAATAAACACCGCAATGTGATTCGCACGCCGGCTAACAATAAACTGCGTATGGATGACCAGCGTGGTCAAGAGCACATCAAACTGGCGACAGAGTATGGTAAAACCCAGCTTAACATGGGTCACTTGGTTGACCAAAATAAAGAAAACCGCGGCGAAGGGTTTGAGCTGCGCACCGATGAGTGGGGCGCGATTGCAGCCAACAAAGGGCTATACTTAACTGCCCAAACCGAGCCGAAAGCACAGGGTCAGCAGCTCGACATGCAAGGGGCTATCACCCAGCTTGAAAATGCATTATCGATTGCCAAGGCATTACAAAATGCGGCCAATAATGCCCAGGCGCATCCGGCTGATACCGATTCACAGCAGCAACTCAAAGATGCGCTAACGCAGTTAACCCAATCGGGCATACTGGCGTATGCACCAGAGGGCATAGCGTTAACCAGTGATGAGACGATTCAGCTATCATCCAGCAATACCTTAACCACCACCTCAGCGGGTAACACAGACATTAACAGTGCTAAAAACCTGACACTGGCCGCCAGTGATGCGGTGAGTGTATTTGCTCATTCACAAGGTATGAAGCTGTTTGCTAACCAAGGCAAGGTTGAGATTCAGGCACAAAATGCCGCCATGGATATTGCCGCTAAGCAAGATATTAAAATTGATGGGCTCGAAAATATCGATTTATCCGCCGCTAAAGAGATCACCTTAATTTGCGGTGGCTCTTATGTCAAAATCAGTGCCGAAGGGGTTGAACTGGGCTCGGGGGGGAATGTGGCGATGAAGTGTGCATCAATCCAGAAAATGGGGCCTGCAACAAATAATTTATCATCAAAAATGAAAGTGGATAATCAGGAATTGGAAAAATTATTACAGAAATACGTACAGTTTGATGCGATCAATTTTTCTGAATAATGGATAAGGAATAACGAAAAATGACAATAAAAAAAATCACCAACTTTCACTTCCCGGCAGGAAGTAAAAAACTCAGTCGAGATGCTTATTATCGTGCTCTATCTGAAGCCAATAGCGGTTTTTACCCTTTTGGTGAAAATGGGTTATGGCATGGCGGGATTCATGTCGATAATAGCGTCCTAAAGGAGATTGATCGTAATGATAATAAAATTAACTGTATGGCAAATGGTGAAGTTATCGCCTATCGCGTGAATGAGGTTTATCCTAAAATCACCTATGATGAAAATCCGCCACTGAATGTTCCTTATCGTAAAGATACTGAAGATGCGACCTATTTTTCAACCGGATTTACTTTGGTTCGACATTATTTTCAAATGCCGAAAGTAGCAGGCGAAACAGAGGCACCTCCCAGCATTACACTTTATAGCGTGTATATGCATCAGTTGGATTGGTATGGTTATCAACAAAAAATACAATCTGGTTCGGTCTCCTATCCTCATTATTGGCATCTTGAATCAGGTCGAGTGAATGCACAAACGCGCGATCGTATCAAAGGTACTGTCATTCGTGAGTCGGGTAAAGGTTCCGAATCAGTGGCATTGTTATTAAAAGATAGCAAAGTCAAATTAGGTGAACAAAAAGGCCAAACGGGTTGGTATAAAGTGCTCAGTGTCGAAAACGCCGCCGTGGTCACTGAAAACAGTGTTCAATCAACGCTTGGCACAATTACCGGTTATGTTCACCGAATAGATTTAAGTAATCCCCCTGCAAACGGTGCCGCAGCTGACGATAATACCGTTTATATCATCAAGGGTGAAGGTAATGATGAGGTTGGTAAGCGTAAAGTACCGGGGATTATTGTTTATGCTCAAGCTGACAGTAAACAAATCTTGGCTTACTTACCTAAAGAAACCCGTTTTGTTTTTGATGGACAGAAAAAGGGTTATGCAAAAATCGTTAAAGTTGATGGTGATTATATCCCTGCGGCCTTAGTTGCAAGTGAGGGAACAACTGAAGCACCTCACCAAGGTTGGGTGAAGTTAACTCATCTTGATAGTTTGACCTTCTCACCGAAGGAATTGGATAAAGTTGTGGTACTCGATGAGCCGATTGCGATGACAAGTGGTGACTTTATTGGGTACCTTGGGCATAACAATAGCCTAAACGCGCATCATCATATTCCAAAGCATTTTGCATTATCAACAATGAAACGTGTGAATGATAATGAGTTAACGCTACAGGGGCATTTTGAATTATTTACCTGTGATGATTTACCTGCATTTATTGAAAAAACGCGTTCGCTGGCAGATAAGCTCCCTGAAAGTGACAAGTCGTTAATCGTAGTGGAAAAAGCGGCACAATTAATTGCGCCATCAGCATCAGATGGCAATTTGGTTCGCTCGCAGTCGATTGCGTTTTGTGGCAATGATTTAAGCAGTGCGTATGTACAGGTTTATCTTGAATATCGACTCTCTTTGCCTGGAATGATGTTTGATAAAACAAGAGTAAGTGGTTTATTATCAGCAAGTGAGTTCAAAGAT
>NZ_BAABHY010000007.1:0-11636 GCF_039542345.1 Orbus sasakiae | reverse complement strand
CGATCCGTGAAGGTGGACGTACAGTTGGTGCTGGTGTTGTTGCTAAGGTTATTAAATAATCTTCGTAATCGATGATAAATTATGAAGGGGTATCTTAAGATGCCCTTTCTTATCTTGTCGAATTTTTGTGTTGATAGTCTATTTAGTAAAATGTTTTGAGCTTTTTGATAGAGCATTTTATAAAGTAGATTATTATTCAATAAGATAAAAAATAAAGAATGGGTTTTATATGAGTATTGTTAGTGATAATCAAAGAACAAGCAAAGCGCTTGATAAAGTTAAATGGCTTTTAGTCTTTGTACTAGTAGCTTTAGTCGTATGGGGTAATTTTTACTTTGCAGAGCCTAATTCGATCTACCAACCTAATGTTGTAGTAAGAATTGTAGGTGTTATCCTTGTGTCTGTTTTAGCGTTATTTCTAGCAATAACAACACAGTCAGGAAAAGGTTTTGTTACTTTTGCTAAAGAATCCCGTATTGAACTTCGTAAAGTCGTATGGCCAACGAGAAAAGAAACAATACAAACAACGCTATTAATTGCAGTAATTACCGTTGTTGTTGGTTTATGTTTATGGGGAATGGATACTTTCTTTTTCTGGGCAATATCAAAATTAACAGTGTTAGGGCATTAGTATGAGTGAAACACAAAATAAGCGTTGGTATGTAATTCAGGCTTACTCGGGCTACGAGGCGCGTGTTGCTCAATCATTACGTGAGTATATCAAATTACATAACATGGAAGATCTATTTGGTGAGGTCTTAGTTCCCACTGAAGAAGTTGTTGAAATGAAAGGTGGTCAACGACGCAAAAGCGAACGAAAATTCTTCCCAGGTTATGTGTTAGTTGAAATGATTATGAATGATGCTTCTTGGCATTTAGTTCGTAGTGTTCCTCGTACTATGGGCTTTATTGGTGGAACATCAGATCGACCTGCACCAATTTCACAACGTGAAGTTGATGCTATTATGAATCGCCTACAACAAGTCGGTGATAAGCCAAGACCGAAAACATTATTTGAACCCGGTGAAATGGTTCGAGTTAATGAAGGGCCGTTTGCTGACTTCAATGGTGTCGTTGAAGAAGTGGATTATGAAAAAAGCCGCTTAAAAGTGTCTGTATCTATTTTTGGTCGTTCAACACCGGTTGAGTTAGATTTTAGCCAAGTAGAAAAAAGCTAATTAACGACGTAAATGATGTTGATAAAAAAACCGAGCTTTTGCTCGGTTTTTTGTTTATCGGCCGACTTAATCCATATTGACCGAAGTACGAATTGAACGATAAACTTTATTCGCTCTAACTAACCGGAATGTTTTAAAAATACCAAATAATGCCACTTGGTGGAAACGGTACAACATTTTATAAATACATGAGGCTAACCAACCTTTAACTCCCATCTGGTTCTTACCAATTGTTGTTACAACACCCTGTGCAGTATGTGCTAATGAAATGATTGTGCCTTTATTATTATAGGCAAATGATTTAAGTTTTTTATCTTTAACAATAGCAATAATATTTTTTGCGCAAATTGTCGCCATTTGATGAGCGGCTTGTGCTGTTGCTGGCGTAAAACCACCTTCGGGCTTAGCACTACATGCACAGTCACCTATCGCAAAAATGGCATCATCACGGGTGGTTTGTAATGTCGGTTTTACAACAAGTTGATTTGCACGGTTTGTTTCAAGTTCTGCAATATCTTTTAAGAAATCAGGCGCTTTAACACCCGCTGTCCACATCATAATATCAGCAGGGATTGGGTCTTGTCCTTCAGGATAAAAGTTATTTTCATCAGCTTTAACAATTTTTGTTTTTGTTAATACTGTTGCACCAAATTCTTCAAGTTTGGCTTGGATATTCTTACTTGCTGATTTAGGGAGTGCAGGTAGGATGCGATCTGTTGCTTCTATTAGCGTAATGTTAAGGAGTGATGGATCTAATTTTTCAAATCCATAACTACCCAGTGTTTTAACCATACTAAATAATTCAGTCGTTAACTCAACACCAGTTGCGCCAGCGCCTACAATGGCAATATTCAGTTTTTGTTTATCTTCTAAGCCAGATGAAAAACGGAAGAAAGTCGATAAAATGGATTTTCTAAAACGTTTTGCTGACTCTTGGTCATCAAGGAATGTACAATGTTCTTTTACGCCTGGTGTACCAAAGTCATTTGAAGTACTACCAATCGCCATCACTAAAACATCATAACTCACGGTTGTTTCAGGAAAAATAACTTGATTTTTGCTATCAACAACGTTATTAAGTGTGATCGTTTTATCATTACGGTTGATATTACTGAGCTGGCCTTGTTGAAATGAAAAAGAGTTATTTTGTCCTTGGGCAAAATAATTCACATGATCAAGTTCATCATTTAATGTCCCTGTTGCAATTTCATGTAACAATGGTTTCCAAAGGTGATTGGTGTTTTTATCAACAAGTGTGATTTTGGCTTTCTTAGATTTGCCAAGTTTTTTCCCTAACAGTGTCGCTAGCTCTAATCCACCAGCACCACCACCAACAATAACAATTTTTTTCATATTCTTGTACCTTATTATAACATTTCGTAATATCATACTAAATAAGTAGGTTTTTATCTAATAGATTTGCATCTATTTTGAGATAAGTAAAAACTATCAGTTAGATAAATAGGCACAATTGGTATAACAATTCACGTTGCTCTTATATATGATACAGTGCCTTGATGATGATATTATCCAATATCATTCAATCTATTTAGCCCAATACAATACTTACCCGTTAATTCAATTCGCGCTAATTTATTATGAATAAAAAAATTTTTGCTGTTGTACTGCTTGTGATTGTCACCATTTCTATGACAATTCTAATACGATCACATAATAGTGATTTAATTTTACAAGGTGAAGTTGATGCACCTAATGTCAACTTATCGTCTAAAGCACGAGGTAAAGTTGAGGCGATACATGTTAATCGCGGTGATGATGTTAAAGCCGGTGATATTGTCATAACTTTAGATAGCCCAGAGCTCCTAGCTCAAGTTAAAGCGGCTCAGGCACAGCGTGATCAGGCTAAATCACAATTAGCAATATCGGTGCATGGCACGCGTGAAGAGAGCATTCGCTACTATGAAGCATTATTTGAACAAGCAAAAGTAAATTATGATAATGCAGAGAAAGAGTATGAACGAAATAAAGCCGTATCGAGCAAAGGTTACCTCTCTCAGTCAGTATTAGATAATGCGTTAAAAGCACGCGATGCTGCCTATCAGCAAGTTAATTCAGCACAAGCTAATTTAGACCAAGCTTTACATGGTGATCGGGTAGAACAAAAACAAATTTATGAAGCTCAATTACAACAAGCTGAAGAAAATCTTAATCAGTTAATGATTCAATATGATGATCTACAAGTCAAATCACCTGTAAATGGTGAAGTCGGCTCTATTCCTGCTGAAGTGGGTGAACTATTTAATGCAACGAGCCCACTACTGACAGTTGTCAGATTATCGGATGCTTATTTTGTATTTAATATTCGAGAAGACATCTTAGTGAAGATTCATAAAGGTGACCATGTCTTTTTACAAGTTCCCGCACTCGGTAAAAAAGAGATTGAAACTGAAGTGAGGTATATTGCTCCAATGGGTGATTATGCAACTAAAAGAGCAACTAGAGCAACAGGCGATTTTGATTTAAAAACCTTTGAAATTCGTTTATATCCAGTACAACCGGTTGAAGGCCTACGCGTGGGTATGAGTAGCTTATGGATATTAAACAATTAATCATTGATTTCTTAAAGCGATTTAAAGTGGCATTTAATGATGAAATGCACTTTATCTTTAAACGCTTTACTTATCATTGGCTGCTGTGGATTTTGCCATTGATGATTTTTATGCTTATTAGCAGCATATTTTCAACAGGTGTATTATTTGATTTACCGGTTGGTTTTGTTGATCAAGATAAAAGTAGTTTATCAAGGCAAATTATTCGCGATCTTGATGCCGGCGCACATGCTCATTTGATTAATTATGACAGTGGCTTAAATAATGGGGAAAAAGCGCTAGCCAAGGCACAAATTTATGCACTACTTTATATCCCGCCTAATTTTGAGGCTGATGTCTTATCGGGGCGTCAACCAACCCCTGTTTTATATTATAATGCATTATATTATAGTGCTGGGCTCTATTCTGTCATGGATTACTCGGGGTTAATTCATGAGCTCAATAGCCAATATCGCAGTATATTAGCGACCAAAATAGGCATTTCAGTGCCTAAATTAGCACAGGCTAATTTTAATTATGATGGCCTCTTTAATGCGAGTGGCAACTCGATGTATTTCCAACAATTTTCGGCAGTTGTTCATCTACTCCAGTTATTCGTTGTCACCATGACTATTCATATCTTAGGTAAATTGCCACGGCGAACTAGGCCAAGTTATCCTTTTGTACTGGGTAAATTAGCGCCTTATACATTATGGTATACCATGTTACTGATCTTCGAGATTGCTTTACTTGTCTTGTTTTCACAAGCACGGGTTGCCGGGAATCCATTTTCTATGTTAACGGTAGCATTCTTTTATGTTATTGCTGCACAAAGTTTAGGGATTTTTTTATTTAGTTTTACCCGTTCAACCATTGATGCCTATTCGTATGTAGGTTTGCTTGTTGGACTCGCATTAACCTATTCAGGGGTTGTGGTTCCTGAGCTTTCTATGCCTTGGGTTGCACGAGCGATTTCATCTATCGAACCATTAACCTATGCACTAAATCGATTATTTGATTTATTTTTACGGCATGCGGATGTGATTTCTGTGTTAAAAACGTGTGCAATACTGATGATTTACCCCATTATTATCACGGTATTGGTGAGAAAGCGTTTAGTCAAGCGTTTAAATAGAGAGGAAGTGCTATAAAATGTTTAAACTCTACTGGGCTGCATTTACACGGGTAACTTTGCGTTTATTAGGTATTCCAAAATGGTTATTGCTGATTTTTTCAGTGGTATTAATGAGCTTGGTATACATGAATGGCACTGTATCAAATTTACCGGTTGCGGTGGTCGATTTAGATCATAGCGAGTCTAGCCGAGATTTGATGCGCGCATTAAATACCAGTTCAAAAGTTGACATGATGATGTATGAAAATTCTCTAGCAGCTTATCAAGATATTAATGAGCGCAAAATTTTTGCAGTGATTACCATTCCGCGTAATTATGAAAAACGACTTTTAAAAGGTGAAACAGTTAATATTCCAGCCTATGGTGATGCATCAAGTCGCTTAGCTAATGGTATGATACAACAAGACTTTAAAGCTATCTATCAACAAGTCTTATTAAATTATAACGCTAATATTATGCGTAATAATGGTTTTACGCCTCAGCAGGTAAGTATTGTGCTTATGCCGATTAACAGTCAAACGGAACCTCTCTATAATGCCGGAATTAGTCTTGCGGCTATTACGTTTCCAGGTTTACTTGTCATGCTGTTACAGCATTCATTATTGATTGCGACAACCCGTACCAATATTGCATTAAATACTTTACCACAAGGAAAACCACCAAAAATTATTTTTTTAGGCAGTTTGTCTGCCTTAGTACCTATTTGGTTATTTTTATCAATTGTTTTGTTTGGTTTATGGCCTTGGGTATTGGGGTATCGACAGTTAGCAAGCTTATCACAAATACTATTAATGACATTCCCCTTTATATTAGCGGTCATGGGGCTTGCAAAACTGCTTACAGAATGTTTACGTCGTGTTGAGATGATTTATCTGACATTAGCCTTTATTACTACACCTGTTTTTTATTTATCAGGAACAATTTGGCCACTTGATGCGATGCCCCACTGGGTTCAACTGATTGCTAAATTACTCCCTTCCACATGGGCCACCAATATGATTGCAAGTGTAAATCAAATGGGTTTATCCATCTCAGATAACCTTTTTAATATTTTCATGTTGTTGGTGCTGTGTGCATTTTATACTTCATTAGGTATTTTTATTGCAGCATTAAGGGATGGGCGACTGCGAAAATATTTCCGTTACCGTCTAATAAGGCAAAAATCAAACTTATAATATTGATCATTCAAATATTACTTTAGCTTTAACCTTATCATAAGGGGTGAATCATTCTAAGATAACTGCTATGATTCAGTTTTCTTTTTGCTCAAAAATATCATTATGAAACCTGACTCTGCTTTATTGGCTTGGTTAAGTAGCTTTCGTCTAAAAACATTACCCTTAGCAATTTCAGCTATATTGATTGGGAGTGCACTAGCTTATTGGCAGCATACATTCCGTTGGTCAATCTTTTTATTTACTCTACTAACCGCGTGTTTGTTACAAATTTTATCAAATCTTGCCAATGATTACGGCGATGGCCTTAAAGGAAATGATTCAATAAATCGTATTGGTCCAAAGCGAGGGATTCATCGAGGTGATATTACCCTCCGTCAATTATTGATTGCGTTGATGATCAATACCATTTTATGTGCAATTAGCGGATTATGTCTGCTTATTGTAGCTTGCGATACAGGTCAGGAGTTAATTGTATTTATTGGGATTGGCATTTTATCGATCATTGCTGCGATTACCTATACAGTTGGCAAAAATCCCTATGGGTATATTGGACTTGGTGATATTTCTGTTTTAATCTTTTTTGGTTGTGTGAGTGTATTAGGGAGTTTTTATTTGCAGCACAAATCGCTCTCATTATCTTTTATGCTTCCCGCTTGCGGGAGTGGTTTATTATCGGTAGCTGTACTCAATATTAATAATTTGAGGGATTACCAAAGTGATAAGGCAAACCACAAAAAAACATTGGTTGTGATAATCGGGATCAAATGGGCTAAATACTATCATATTGCTTTATTAACGCTTTCATATTTGCTATTGAGTCTGTTTTCTTGGTGTTATTTAAACAACATAAGTGGCTGGCTATTCCTCGTTACTTTACCACTCTGTATTTACCATCTAAAAGCGGTTTTCATCGCACGGAATCATCATGATTTCATTGTCCAGTTTGTTCCTATGATTCGTTTAGCATTGATCGTGAATATACTTTACAGTCTGGGTATTATTTTGAGCTAGTTCACATTTAATTGTATCTAACAGTGGGTTATTTTTGCTATCTGGCTGTATTTAGCAGTATACTAGGTCATTATTTGTATTTTCAGTTAGGAGGCATTATATGGATTTTGATACTTCAATTCTATGCGATTATTATCCGGAAGACGTCAATGTTGTTGAGCCATTATTTACCAATTTTGGTGGTATTTCGTCGTTTTCAGGTCAGGTGGTGACGGTTAAGTGTTTTGAGGATAATGGCCTTTTGTATGAAGTATTACAAAATGATGGCGCTGGAAAAGTTTTAGTGGTTGACGGTGGTGGTTCTGTGCGTCGAGCATTATTTGACGGTGAACTGATTGATATCGCGGTGCAAAATAACTGGGAAGGTATCATTGTTTATGGTGCAGTAAGGCAAGTCGACTATTTGTCAGATGCTGATATTGGTATTCAAGCTATTGCGGCAATTCCTGTTGGTGCAGAAGATCAGGGAATTGGTGAAACGGATATCAAAGTTAATTTTGCAGGCGTGACATTTTTCTCTGGTGATTTTGTCTATGCCGATAATACTGGCATTATTTTGTCTGAAATTGCGCTTGAAATTAATGAAGAATAAGTTTGATGAAATAAAATCATTTTATTGATTTTATTTCATTCTCTTTTTTACAATGAATGAATATCTTTTTTAGCGTTTGTTATCGCTTGTTCTTTCATTTCAGGACTAATATTAACCCCTTCAGCTCGAATATATTTAATATCTGTGATACCAATTAATCCAAGTACAGCTTTAATATATGTTTCTTGATGATCGAGAGCGTTATAAGGTGCTGTGCTGTATATTCCTCCGCGTGTTGAGACAATAATTGTTGGCTTATTCTCAACTAACCCTTTTGGACCTTGTTCAGTATAACTAAAGGTAATGCCTGCCTGGCAAATTTGGTCAAGCCATGTTTTTAAACCACTGCTGATACCAAAGTTATGCATTGGAGCACCAATAACAATTAGGTCGGCAGTTTGAAGTTCTTCAATTGACGTTAAAATTTCATTATATGCGACTTTTTGAGAATCAGTTAATGAAGAAGTATCTTTAGTTTTAAGCGCAGTCATCACTTCAAGTGTTAAATGTGCAGGCGGGTATTCACCCACATTTTTTTCAACAACGGTAACTGAACCCGTTTGTTCTTTTAGTTGATTAATGACATCGTGTATTAATGAATTCGACACAGAGAAATCTTTTAAAATACTTGATTTAATACAAAGAATTTTCATATAAGTTCCTTTCTAAAATAGAAAATAGATTCGGGAATAATAATTATACCTAATAGTTGAGTTTTTTAGTAGGTTATTTATTATCAAAATGGGTTATCGCTTTTAAGCAAACTTTTGATATTCAATTTACAAGCACACTCGTTATATAATAAAATACATAACGATTGTAATGATGAAAATTGAGAGCCTATATGACCGTATACACCAAGATAATCTGCTTTTGCACGATTTTGCTAAACACATTAAACTGCTATGCTGATGAGTTACACCTTTATGCGGGAGCAGGGTTAAGGATACCAGTTGAAAAAATTGTCAGCCATTTTATGCAAGATACGGGGCACAACGTTATTGTTGAGTATGGTGGCTCAGGTCAAATTCTGACCCGTTTCGAGCTGACGAAGACAGGGGATGTTTTTTTACCAGGGTCTGCTGAATATGTAGATAAATTATCATCAACGGACCAAATTGTTAGCGCTTCACCTATCGTTTTACATACACCGGCTTTAGTTGTACGCAAAGATAAAGGCATTACAACCATTAAGCAACTTGCTGAGAGCTCATTAAAACTGGGTATGGGAGATCCTAAGGCAATCGCATTAGGTGTTGCTGGTGAAAAGTTATTATCTGCTAGTGGTTATGGTCAGCAGTTAGAAGATAAAGTCATTGTACGTACAACCACAATCAAACAACTATTACTTTATCTTTTAAATGGTGATATTGATGCCGCAGTTATTGGTCGCTCTGACGCAATAAAAAACCAAGATGTGTTAGAATTATTACCCACACCGATTGGTACGCCAGAAGAGATCGTGACGGTTGCCGTGTTGAAAACATCTCATTATCCGCAATCTGCGGCTCAGCTAGCTGATTACTTTTCGTCAGAAGAAGGTAAACGGATCTTTATTGAGCAAGGTTTTTTACCAATAAACTAATCAATGCGGAATAGTACAACTTTAATGACTAAATTAATGCTATGCCCATTGTTGTTACTGTTATTTTTGATTCTGGGGTCAATGGTATCGCTATTTTTACAAATTGATAGTGGGATTATCTCCGCATTAATTTTTGATCCAGAAATCCACTTTGCATTAATTTTATCAATTACAACGGCACTTGTTTCATTATTATTTGCGTTAATTATTGCTATACCCGCCGCTTGGTCACTTGAAAGAATTCCTTTTAAAGGTAAAAAATGGCTTAATCTAATATTAGATTTGCCAATGGTTATGCCACCATTAGTTGCAGGAATAGGATTGTTATTATTATTGGGGCAAGCGGGGCCTGTCAATGATATTTTCCCTGCATTTGCTCGATGGTTGTTTTCACCTATTGGCATTGTCATCGCACAAACCTATGTGGCCAGTGCTATTATTGTTAGAAATAGTAGTGCCGCCTTTTCCTCTATAGATAAAGGATACCTCAACGCAGCCTATAATCTTGGACTCACGCCAATAAAAACCCTTTTATTTGTTGAGATACCGCTTGTTTGGAAAGTTTTACTCAGCAGCTGTATCTTAGCCCTGGCAAGAGCAATGGGGGAGTTTGGTGCAACATTGATGTTAGCCGGTGCCACAAGAATGAAAACAGAAACATTGCCAATGGCTATCTATTTAAATATTGCGAGTGGTGATTTTAAACAAGCGATTGGTTGCGCATTACTCCTCATGCTTATTGCATCTTCATTGCTATTTATCATTCATCTATTACAACGTGAAGCAAAACAACATGCTGTGCATTAAACAATTACAGGTCGGTATTATTAGCAAACTTGATTTCGTTATTGCGTCATCTGATATTATAGCATTGTGTGGGCATTCAGGCAGTGGTAAAACGACCTTACTCGATGCTATTGCTGGTTATCGCGATTATCAAGGTCATATTTCCATTGATGGCGTTAATATCGATAAATACCATCCTTGGCAACGGCCATGTCGATATTTAAATCAGCGTCTTTATTTATTCCCTCATCTGACGGTTTTAGCGAATTTACATTTAGCACAGTATGCAGCAAAGCAATCGAAAAGTGATGATGCATGTAAGATGATTTTAAAGCAAGTTGGTATCGGTCATTTAGCCGATCGTTATCCTTGGCAAATTTCTGGTGGGGAGCAGCAACGAGCGGCTTTAGCTCGAGTACTAATTAGCAACCCTAAATTGCTACTCCTTGATGAACCATTTTCAAGTTTAGACTGGCAATTACGGATGAATTTATGGCAATTGGTTATCGATATACAGGCACAATACTCGATGACAATATTATTGGTCACGCATGAGCCAAAAGAGGCGAGTATGTTGGCTAACCACATTTATCATTTACAGCAAGGTAATTTATTTACCGAATAAAAAATAACGCAACAAGGATTGATATGTTCTATTATTCAGAGCAACTATTAGACAGCTTATTACTCAGTGATATTGAATATGGCGATTTAACCACACGTTTATTAGCGATTGGCAATCAGCAGGGGGTGATGACCTTTTGCCGAAAAGCTGCTGGACGAGTGAGTGGTCTGACACTTTCTGAAAAATTGTTAAATCGATTATCGCTTACGGTGGTATGTCATGTGTCTGACGGTATGGATGTGGAGCAAGGCACGATCTTATTGACCGTTTATGGTCAAGCCGCTCAATTGCATCAAGGATGGAAAGTGGTACAAAATATTCTGGAGTGGAGTTGTGGCGTGGCAAACTATATGGCCCGGATGGTCGCTATTGCTAAACAAATTAATCCGCAAATTCGCATCGCCTGTACACGTAAAAGTATACCAGGTACAAAAACATTATCGATTGCAGCCATTAGCCATGGTGAGGGTATTTTACATCGTTCAGGCACCGCCGAATCAGTGTTACTGTTTGCTAATCATCGACGTTTTTGGTCTGATCCAAATGATTGGCTGGGGATGATTAAACAATTAAGATGTAATGCACCAGAAAAAAAGATCATTGTGGAAGCAGACAATATGAATGAAGCGTTGCAAGCTCTAGTCGCTCAACCTGATATTCTACAACTGGATAAATTTAATCCTAAACAAGTTAGAATTGTTATGTTTGAAGCTAAAGTCATCGCACCGCATTGTGTCATTTCTATTGCAGGAGGTGTCAACCTTAATAATATTGCTGACTTTGCACAAAGTGGAGTACCGTTAATTATTACATCAGCACCGTATTATGCTGCACCCGATGATATTAAAGTTGTATTAGAACCAATATGATAATGAGGCTTTCTAAAACAAAAAGGCCGCAGAGGCGGCCTTTAAGAATGCAATAAATATCAATGCTAATTATTTAATAACCTTAGCAACAACACCAGCACCAACTGTACGTCCACCTTCACGGATCG
>NZ_BAABHY010000006.1:0-271580 GCF_039542345.1 Orbus sasakiae | reverse complement strand
ATCTGAGGCGTAATACATGGTCACGCTGACCGTTGAGGTCGCAACCCCATCGGCATCAATTGACGTCGGATCGGCCACAATTGTTGATTTGGTTTGGTCAAACACACTACCTGCAGCGTAGGTTACCGTGGCACTTTTGGTGCTGGTGGTGCTGCTGGTTTTAAACACAAACTCATCACTGCCGCGCGTTGCCGATTTCACGCTAAAGCTGTACACCCCATCAGTTTCACCAATGTAAGTCACCGTACCTAAAATTGCCGTGCCATCTTTACGTGCCAACTCTAAACCGGTATAGCCTGTTAATAGCTGATCAGTATTTGATGCGTAGTACATGGTCACGCTGACCGTTGAGGTCGCAACCCCATCAGCGTCAATTGTCGTCGGATCGGCCACAATTGTTGATTTGGTTTGGTCAAACACCGTCCCTGATGTATAGGTTACTTCAGCCGTTTTAGTAGTTGGCGCTGCGACATCATTGACTTTAAACGTAAATTTGTCACTACCTAATTTAGTCGAAGTCACTTTAATAGTATAAGTGCCATCACCATTATCTTGTGCTACAGCAGAATTATTTGCTGCAACACCACCAATAACACCTACTTTATTTGCAGTATCCGTGAATAAAATTTCAACCTTATCACCGCCAGAAGTAATATCATTATTATTACTATCTTTTAATTGTACAGTGATTGTTGATTCGGCTACACCATCAGCAATGATCGAGATTGGATCCGCTACGATTGTTGAAGAACTTGCACTTGCATCAATACGGGTATTTGTTAAGGTACATGTAATGTTATCGCCATAACCTGGAGTAACGGAGAAAGACTTACCTGAACCTGATGGTAAAGTAGTGGATGAAGTTGTATAAGTATTAGAACACGTCATTGACGCATCATAACGAGCTAATGGATTCGAACTTCCAGTAGCCATGATTTCGTCTAATGTATAAACAGTTCCATCACCTTTAACTTTTGTTGATCCTGTTGTTGCTGTTGTTGCTGTACCTGTTGTTGTTGCAGAAGCAGATACTGTTGAGCCATCTTTTAATTGAACCGTGAATTGGTCAGCTGTTTTTAATCTTGTACCAGCAACTGTTTTTGCTAACTCAATTTTTGGTGTTAAACCATTTGTAAAAGTACAAGAGATATCCGCACCCTCTATAACAGAAGATGCAGGAATAGTTAATACATTACCAGATAATGTTGTTAAAATATTCGTTTTACCATCAACTAAACATTCCGCACTAACCGTTTCCCAATCCTCACTCGGTAATGTTTGTGTTATAACAATAGATTGATTTAAGGCCGTGAATGCATGTAAAGCACTACTTGAAACTTTTGTTCCTTCAACTGATGTTACTATCGAATCGGTGTTACTTGATGGAGATGTAGATATTGTATTGCTAATTGAATAATCAAATTGCCCTACACCACCTTTAGTGACTGCAGATAATTTTACGTCGCCATATATAATATATAAACGATAGTCTTCAACTTCCCCATCAACAATCCATGGAACTGTTGAAGAAGGTGTTGGTAAATTATTATTGTTAGGACCTAATCCCTTGGTCGTACTCAAACGGAATCGAGCAAATGTTGCATCTAATCCTCTTGCGCTTCCTGAAGGAACCGTATAATCGAATGTAACATACCCATCTTGAACACCGGCTTGATCTGATGCTAAAGCCGTGGCACCAACAAAAGAATTAGATTTTTGGCTTGTTGACCAGTCTACCCATGCATTTAAAAAGCCTTTACTACTAGCAGGTCCAGTTGTTTTAACTTTAAATTTATAAGTATTTCCTGCTGCTAGTGGTGCATTTTGTAGTGAAATATAATCACTAGCATTTTTAAGCAATACTTGCACACCATCATGTGAAGTAATACTGTTTGCATTATTATCTGGTTTTGGTCCACTTTGATATGAAACTAAATCACCTAAACGTAGCCAGTTTATTGAATCAGTAGGCGTTGCACCATCAGAACCAGGGGAAAGATGTTTTGCTGGAGAAGTAGAATCATTATATGTTGCAGGTGCATCACCAAAATTACCGACAGTCGTTAAAGCAAAACTTGCTTCAGCAACTTTTGAATCGGAATTCATCGTAATTTTAGAATAAACATTCCAAGAATCAGGTGAACCTGATTTAGCAGAGGCTTCAGTATAATTAGCCCCTCTACACGCACCATCAGCAGTATGTCCCTCTGTAGTTGCATTCGCGGGATTATAACAATAAGCAGTTACTGGATTTAAAGAACTATTACTTGCCGTAGCCCATGTTTGAACCGCATTAATAGTATTGATTTTCGGTTGAACTAAACGAATATAATAAGTAGCAGAAGTAGAATCGACAATAAAACTATAATCCCCACCACCACTTGTTGTTTGAGATGCTTTAAATGTTGGAGTACCAGTCTCTACCTTCCATAACTCAACAGTTTGTCCCGCAACCTTATCATCAGAGCTAATTGATCCATCACCATTTACATCATTATAAACAGATCCTTTAATAACGGGTGCTGTCTGACATGCTGCTAAATCGTCAATATAATAAATATCAACATTAGCATTAGTTCCAGTGTTACCTGAAGTTGTTGATAATCGACCTAGAAAAGAAGCTTGCCCACTAATAACATTAATTTTATAAAGATCGCGGTTATAGGCACCAGAAGTTGCATATAGATCACCATTTAAAAAAGCCATTCCCCAGATATCAGTTGAAGCACCTATACCAACAATTTTGCTAACTAAATTATAGGTCCATGCTCCTGTTGTGTCTGAGACTAAAATACGGACTAACCAGCGATCTGTATCATTAGTACCAACTAGTAAATAGGCATTACCATCGGCATCAATTGCCATATCAGAAGCAATATAGAGGTTGTCAACAATATTATCAGATGAGGTTTGTGGATTAATACGCCCACTATTAACATAAGTTCCAGTAACAGGATTGAACTTCATCATCCTAAAATTATTAGAAAATGTAGAGTCTTCACCACCGGAGAAATAGATTTCACCAGTTTTTTGGAATACCTCACCACCAGACCAATAATTATAACCGCCCGTACCAGGGTATGGAGCAGATGGAGATAACAGCTTAACATTAGATGTATCACCATTTTTGACATAAGTTACAGAAAAAGGATTTCCCCAATACCAATGATACATAGTAAGGGCACCACCTGATCCACCCCAAGGACCTAGAGCAACTGTACTCATTGGTTCACCGAGAAGCCCTTGCATACTAGTAGCTCGGTATAATGGTATAGCTCCTACAGAAGTACCGTTAGCGGAACTGAGATCTATCTTAAATACCCTTGCGTTAGCAGTAGGCGTACCTGCTTCACCAGCATATAATGTATCGCAGCTAAACGTTACTGCACTTTTCCCATTAAAAATTTCCATGGGAGTATCTGCATATGAATTGCTAGTAAACAACAGCGCTAGCAATAGCAAGGGCAACCCAAATAAACTAAATTTTTTTGTGATCATGTTATATTCCTATACCCCATATCATCAATTAACTAAAGGAATTATTACTTTTTTGGTGCTAATTAAAATTTATAAAATGTTTTAAAATATATTTATCGTTAATGGTGATTGTAAAACAATCATAAATTATTTACTAATTAACAAAAAATGAACGAATATCTAATCAATAATTGTCCACTACACATCATTTACAAAAACTTACTTAACAAAACAAAACTTTACTTTAATACGTATAAATCAAAATAATTAATAAAACAACTACGGTATTCTTACAAAAGTGCCCTAAAAATAAAGAAAAGCCAACATTAAGTCAATGATATTTTTGTCACCGAAATGTTAATTTTGATTAATAACATAAAAATCAATAAGTTATAAATTTTTAAAAATGACAAAAATGTTAAAATTGTTTTGATTTTATCATAAATTAGTCTAAATCTTGTTTAACATTTCTTTATTGTAAAAAAATTCTAAAAAATTAAAAAACCTATACTAGCATCTATTCAAATTTGTCCATGAGTTAACATTATAGATTATCTTTAACGCATAAAAAATAGGCAGCTGAATTTAATTTTTAGAACTATAGTGATGCTATTTCATTATTTAAATGAAAAAGACATGACAATTAATTGGTTTAAAACTTTTATAGGTATGTAATATGCGTATTCATAAAGTAAATGTTTTATGAACTCCGACATATTACTCATTGGATATCTATGTGCATTATATAAAGGTTATTCTATTATATTTTTTTACATATAAAGACTATTAAAGACTATATTACTTTTGACCGAAAGGAAAAACTTAATTGAAGTTGATACTTGGTGAGCAAAAACAGGAAACTATGACTATATAAATATTTTTAAACTTTTACTATTACAACGTTATTAATGGTGCCGTGGGCGGGACTTGAACCCGCATGCCCTTAGAGCACTACCCCCTCAAGATAGCGTGTCTACCAATTTCACCACCACGGCAGCAATAAGAAAATCACTCAGGAATGTCAGACGTCGGATTAACTTGTTGAGGTTCAACAGCCGTATTTGGTGCTGTATTACCTGCATCAGTCACTGTTGACGGAGCTGTACTTGCAGGCACGCTACCATCTTCTAAATTCCAAAAACCATCATTCGCGCTTTTTTTACTACCTAAATTTGCTAGTGCAAGGCTGATAATAAAAAATAGAATACCTAAAATCGTTGTGGTACGAGTTAAGAAGTTACCCGTTCCTGCTGAACCAAATAGTGTAGCAGAAGCACCCGCTCCAAATGAAGCACCCATATCCGCGCCCTTACCTTTTTGGATTAAAACTAAACCAACAATGGCAATTGCGATGATTAAAAAAGCAATAATAAGGATTTCGTACATTTCAACCTGCAGTTAATTTGATTGTTCTCTCATTTTTTTAAAATATTTAGCAATGAAAGAAAAATAAAAATATTGATGCCGAATATTATCGAAACATGAGCCAACAAGCAAGTAGATTTTAGTATTTTATTGTTATTTGGTTAATCAATAGTACGCATTCATAGAATAAATCAGTATAATGTCGCCAATTTTTTTGCAGATGATTAAGATAAAAATGAAATTCATTATAAAACTCTTTCCAGAAATCACGATCAAAAGTGATTCCGTTCGTATTCGCTTTATCAAAATTTTAACGAGTAACATTCGTAATATACTGACGCAACATGTTGATGTTGCTGTCGTTCGTCATTGGGACTTTATTGAAGTCAGGCCAAGAACCGCTCACACTGAAATGCTCATTCTTGAACTTCTTTCCCGCATCCCAGGTATTCACCATATTTTATCGGTTGATGAATTATCATTTACTGATGTTCACGACATTTACGAGAAATCGCGAGACTACTTTGCGCCACGCATCGAAAATAAAACCTTTTGTGTTAGGGTCAAGCGACGCGGCCAACATGATTTTACTTCAATCGACGTTGAACGTTATGTCGGCGGAGGGCTCAATCAATACGTTAGCAGTGCTAAAGTTAAATTAACAAAACCTGATGTCACGGTTAATTTAGAAATTGATAAAGATAAACTCCTTTTAATTAAAGCACGTCACCAAGGCCTTGGTGGTTTTCCTATTGGCACACAAGAAGATGTTTTATCACTCATTTCCGGTGGATTTGATTCTGGCGTATCAAGTTATATGTTGATGCGACGTGGTTCACGCGTTCATTATTGTTTTTTTAATCTTGGTGGTGCATCACACGAAATCGGCGTTAAACAAATGGCGCATTATTTATGGAGTCGTTTTGGTAGCTCACACAAGGTTCGTTTTATTGCCATTAATTTTGCTGATGTGGTCGGTGAAATTCTTGAAAAAGTTGAAGATGGTCAGATGGGCGTCATACTCAAACGCATGATGGTGAGAGCAGCTTCGCAAATAGCTGAAAAGTATGGCGTACAAGCTATCGTCACAGGTGAAGCCTTAGGGCAAGTATCAAGTCAGACATTAACTAATCTACGATTAATTGATAATGCGACTGACACGCTGATTTTACGTCCGCTGATTACTCATGATAAAGAGCATATCATCAAATTAGCGCGTGACATTGGTACTGAAGATATTGCTAAAACCATGCCAGAATTTTGTGGTGTCATATCAAAAAGTCCAACGGTTAAAGCGCTCAAAGAAAAGATTGAAGCTGAAGAAGCGCATTTTGATTTTCGTATTTTAGAAAAAGCCATCAGTGAAGTGCAAAATATCGATATACGTGACATTGCTAAACAAACTGAGTCAAAAATACATGAAGTAGAAACGGTATCCTCTTTCAATGAACAAAATATGATTATTGATATTCGCTCACCGGATGAACAAGAAGATAAGCCTTTGGAAATCGATAATATTGAAGTGAAGCTAATCCCGTTTTATAAGTTAGCGACACAGTATGGTGATTTGGATCAAAGCAAGCACTACCTACTTTATTGTGAGCGCGGCGTCATGAGCAAATTACAGGCACTCTATTTGCTCGAACAAGGTTTTACTAATGTTAGCGTATTTCGAAAATAGTCAGATTAATGATAATTTCGTTAAATTATTGTTGTAATGTATGATTCTAGTGTAAAAACACGTTATATAAAAAGGATGCCTATGCATCCTTTTTTATTAGTGACGATAATCATTGATGCCATCAGGTAAGACTAAACCGCTTGCAACTTCGGCAGCTTTAGCTTTACTGACTAACACTTCAATAATTTTTAAGGCAAAATCAATCGAAGTCGCAGGCCCTTGGCTTGTTAAAATACGATGAGCGTCATCATAATAGGCGCGTTCATCTTGCCATAACTTGAAAGCCTCTTTTGTTGTTGGGAAGCCAGTCATCTTTGCGTTTGGAAATAAATTATGATGCTGCAATACCATCGCCGGTGTTGCACAAATTGCCGCGACCACTTTACCTTTCTCATAGGTTTGTTTTAATTTTTCGATGACTTGTGCTGAGTCACGAAAATTCTCAGCGCCTTTCACCCCACCTGGTAAAACAACAGCATCATATTGCAGCGATTTAACTTGTGAGAATGTTTTTTGTGCCAACAAAGCTACACCACGAGAACATAACACTTCACGCTCTTCAGTGATACTTGCATATGTCACATCAATCCCAGCTCGGGTTAATAAATCAATGGTTGTCACGGCTTCGGTTTCTTCACAACCGTTAGACAGTAAAACGAGAGCATTTGGCATAATTAACCTCATATATACGTGAATATTCCATATGATGAATCGACATCATTACTCGTCATTAATAAGCTGTTTTACTGATAAAGCCTTTTACAATTGTCAGTAAAATGATCTTAATATCAAAGCTAACACTCCAATGACGAATATATTCTAAATCATATTGGACGCGTTTTTCCATTTTATCAAGTGTATCGGTTTCACCACGATAACCATTAATTTGAGCCCAACCAGTGATACCTGGTTTAACTTTGTGTCGTAACATATAACCTAAGATTTCTGAACGATATTGTTCATTATGCACAACCGCATGGGGCCGTGGACCAACAATCGACATATCACCGACAAGCACATTAAAAAACTGAGGAAGTTCATCTAATGATGTTTTACGTAAGAAAGCACCTATCTTAGTTAGCCTTGGATCATTTTTTGTCGCTTGCTTAACTTGATGATCATTTTCCATCACTTTCATGGAACGGAACTTCCACACTTTGATAATCTTACCATTAACGCCATAACGGTCTTGTTTAAATAAAATAGGTCCTTTCGAAGTCATTTTTATTGCGATAGCAATGACTAATAATATGGGCGAAATCAAGGTAAGAATAATAATAGAACCAATGATGTCTTCTAACCGTTTAACGAGTGAGTTAAGTCCCTTAAATGGTGTATCATAGATCGACATAACCGGAATATTATTAATGGTATAAATACGTGAACGCAACAATTCAAACGTATAAATATCGGGTAATAGCATCACAGAACATGTGGTATCTGCTAATTTTTTAATAACATGAATAATATCTTTATGTGACTCTAATGAGTCTGCGATATAAATTTGGTCAAATAATCCCTTTTTAGCATCTTTGATCAGTTGTTCAAAATTACCTTTACGCTTAATACCACTGACAGATTGATCATCTTCATCATAAAAACCAATAATATTATGCTTAATCCATGGCATCTTTTTAAAATTACGTGCTAATAATCGCCCTTGTGATTGACGGCCAACAAAAGCCACATTCAAGATTTTGGGATGAAAAAGATTTTTTTCGATATAAGAAAATAATTTATGAATAATAAAAAAGAGCAGAGCTGTGATAATAAACAACGTTAATAAGAAGAGAAGTGACAAACTAAATCCACTCACGCATTCATATAAAATGGCCGCACTCCAAAATCCAAGAAACCAAACCTTTAATAATGAAAGCATTAAAGCATGTGTCTGAGAAGAGAATAACGAGTTATAAAAATCACGCGTAATGGCGGCCAGCAAGAAAAATACAATAACTAATAATGTGAAATTAAGGTGTAAGCTAAATCCATCTTGATAAAACAAACTCGATATGACGGTAAAAGTACAAAAGATAGCTAATATATCAAATATAATTTGAAAGATAGCAAAAGAAGGCATCGCAGAGCGCGTAACCTTATGTTTCATCATAAGAATAATATCCTATATTTATTAACAACTATTTATATTTCTTATTCTTTTTTTCATCATAAACATATTATCTTGGCAACTATAACGTAATCAAGCTATTTTATATAAACATGAGACATCTAACCAAAATTTAAGCACTCATTTTAATATTTCTAATATTAATTAAGTTTTTTGCTCCATCAATACCTTATCACCTTGACTTTCAACATTTAAACGGATTACTGATTCAGTATTTGATGTCCTTAAGTTAAAACGTCAATGACCAAAATCGATGCTCAAACCATCTGTCATATCAAGTGAATGTGATAACATTGAAAATGTTGATTGGACTAACTCTATTGCCTTATTTGGATCTTTTACGACACGATTAATTTCACCAGATACAGGGAAAGCTTCAACACACCATAAAAAAACTAATGTATTGATTTATAATATTAAAAAACTCAACAATCAAGGAGTAATGCTACTATCAATAGATGACAATAATAAAACTCGTGATGAGTACATTTTCACCTCTGTATATTGTATCTTATCGTCGTATTTTTAATAAATATTAGTCTTAAATAAGACTTTCTTCACCATTAAGCATACTATATAGTAAGCAAATCATCATCAAATAACTATCCATTTAAATTATAAAGATACAAAGCTTACTTAATCATTAACTGGTTATAAAGTTGAATGGTATTGTTTGTCATCACATCAGATGTAAAATAATGTAAGTATCTTTGATATCCATTAATACCCATTTCGCATAATGACTTTCTATCTATTTTATTAACTATCGATATTAATTGCTCTATATTCTCAATATCGAACAAATATCCCGTTTCACCATCAACCACTGCTTCTGGTAAAGATGTCGTGTTTGCAGCAATAACCACTTTTTTATAACTCATTGCTTCCAATGGAACCATTGCAAAGCCTTCCCAACGACTTGGAACAATTACTATATGAGTATTTCTATAATAATTGCTAAGTTCTTGACTTGTCAGCCAACCAACATAAGTTATCAAGTTATTATCGATATTGTATTTATGATCATTAACAAAATCGCCAACTACTGTTAGTTGAAATCTATCGGGATTCATTCTATTTGCAAGTTCTAAAATAATATCAAATCCTTTTTGGTAATCAAAACGGCCTACGTACAATAACTGAATTTTATTTTCTATGTCCGCTTTTTCTTTGCCATTAATATCAGCAGGAATAGAAACTCCATTATAAATAACTTCCAATTTAGACTGAGGTAGGCCATGTCTAATTGCCTGATCTTTTTCAAATTTACTAACACAAATTACTTTAGATGTCCTTATCAATAATAATTTCTCAATAAAAATATAACATTTTTTCTTAAAAACACTTGTACTTATTAAAAATGAAAAGGCATGCGGGCAGTATACAACTTTAGGTCGGCGCCAAGGATATAATATAACTAATGAAATCCTACCTAAAAAACCCGCAAATGAACTATGCAAATGAACAATATCTGGTCTTATTTTCCAAATGAGTTTGGTAAAATTGTAGAAAAATAATACAAAAGCTAGTATTCCTCTTTTTTTTCGCTGAAAGAAAATTTTATGACAACTTGCTGTATTCAATTCCGCTTGCTGCTGAAATGGTATTAAACAGTACATATCCACCTTACCGGAAGAGTTGGTTATCAATTGTGTTATAACGGTAGCGACACCACCTTTTATTGTTTCTGCTGCATGAAGTATTTTCATTATTAGCCTCTAAATACCTACCATCTTAATTATCAACAATTTCTTGTTTTTTTGATGATTTAAACCCTATTAAATATATTGCTAACCAAAAAAAACCTATTAGAATTTGGAATTTAAATAGCAGAATACATAACAAATAAAAAAAGCCTTTTTTATTAAAAGAAAAAATATATAACATCAAAATAGCAAAGAAAATTGACCCAATAATTCCAGAGCAATAGTATAAATATATATATGTGGATGAATCAGTAATATGGTAACTAAACATACCTGTTTCACCAATCGGCTTTAAAGAATTCCAAAAAAATCCGCTACCGATAATGTCATTGATATTATTTCTCAAATATAGTTCTTTAAGAATCACAGATCGACTTGCAATTGCATCATAATCAACTGCTTCATACACTCTTAATTGATAAACTGAATATATTGTCGGAAAAAGAATAATTATGGCTACGATCATAATTACTTTTGCCGCAAAAAATCGTTTATTTGTGATTAAAAAAAACATTATCATAAGTGAACAACATATAATTGAAACAATTGATAATGAAATTAATGATGTAAGAATTGCTAAAATTGTTGCAAAATTTAAAATACCTTTTGATAAAAAATATGCAGCTGGTACCAGCACAAACATTGAGTAAAAAGATGGTTCTGCATATAAACCTGTTGCCCTTATCGGAATAAAAGAATCAATCAATGCTTTGGTTTCATATAAAGCATTAGCATTTTCATCCCGAATTAGTTCATCAAAATTAATATAAAAATTAAATAATATATAAATAATTAATTGAATGAAAAAAATAGTAGCCTGAATATATAAGTAAATTTTTAATGAATTATCTAAATTCTTTTCTGAAATACAATAAGTTGATAAAAATAAAAACATGAAAAAGAAAATTTGTATAGCAAAAAATTTAACATAATTATTAAGATAAAAATTATCAAAAAAAGTTGAAATTGAAACCAAAAGATTTAAAACAACAAAAAATGAACAAAATTTAAAAATTTTTATCCTATTTATTGAAATGGATTGTTTTCTGCTGAAAACAATAATTAAAAACATCAAGACTAAACTCATTCCTAACGCTAATGCGACAAAATGACTAAGAGAAAAGAAGACCAATGTGATGGAAAGAAAGAACTCTAAGAATGAGTATCTGCTTAAAATTTTAAACATAATATACCTAAATGTAGACTAATCTTTTCACTTTCTAAAAAAAGATAAAATTTTATTAATAATAGTCTTAACGTAACTAAAAAAACTTCTTGGCAGAATCCATTTTACAATAACTACTGTAATACCAAAAAACCAATAGATATTATTATAATGCCGATTATTAATTAAGAGATTTAGAGTATTTTTCATTTGGACTCTTCTCTTACTATTACTGATTCCCTTTTCTCTAATAGAACAACTCAATAAGATATTAGGTAAGTTAGCAACTCTATAATTTTGAGTAATTCTCAAGAACAGATCATAATCCTCCGCATAAATATATTTTTCTGAATATATGTCTATTTTTTCAAATACAGTTTTATTTATAATTACAGATGGATGAATAAAACAACATCTTAAGAAAATCTTATTCTTTATTTCAGAATCAATTAGCGGTGGTTGGTAAGTATAAAGAAATACTCCTTCCTCTGATATAAAATTAACAGCAGAACCTAATAAAAATATGTCAGGATTAGATCTCATATATTCGTATTGTATATTCAAACGGTCTTCACGCTGTAAATCTCCAGCATCTAATCTAGCAATATAGTTTATATTTTTATCTTGTAAAATATAGCGTAACCCAGAATTTAATGCCTCTACAATACCTTGATTTTGAGGTAAGGCTATAACAATAATTTCAAATGGAAATAAGGATGTATCTATTTTTAAAGGACTCGTACTGCCATCATCAACAATAATAACTTTAAATTCATTATCTTTTTCTCTTATAGAATTTAGAGTAACAATAATTTCAGTATGGTCATTATATACAGGAATGAGAACGGCTAAATCTTTCATTTAACTTACCACCTAAATTTTATGTCTTTAAAACTATTAATTCTCAAATTTTTAATAATTTTAGTGAATTCTCAAGAGAAATAGAGCCATTAGAGAAATAGTCTACGCCATCAATCAAATAGCTATGAATATATTTTTTTAATTTAGTTTGATCAAAA
Source organism: Orbus sasakiae (assembly GCF_039542345.1). Lineage (NCBI taxonomy): Bacteria > Pseudomonadati > Pseudomonadota > Gammaproteobacteria > Orbales > Orbaceae > Orbus > Orbus sasakiae. Next base: position 259,039 of record NZ_BAABHY010000006.1, on the reverse strand, counting down.
TTCAAATATAGTGCATTTCCAATTACTGTCACTTTTTTACCATATATTAATGACTCTAAGCCCACAGTAGAATTAATGACCACAACTTCTGTAGAGTTTTTGATTAAATCAATTGTATTAATATTAGTTAGTATAAATTTTGTTATTTTTTGTTCTTGAATAATGTTATTAATACTTACTTGTTCTTTTTCTGCCGGATGGATTTTTACGAGTAATTTAATATTCATCTGATTGGCTTTATGTAAAGCGACTCTTATCGCATCAATATTATTATAATTAGAATTTAACTTAATTTGAGTATCAGTAGAAACTTGTAAAGGTAAAAATATATATTCTTCATTTTTAATATCAAATGCGTTATTAAAAATAATATTTGCCATATTTGGATGGCTTTTTATTTTAAATCTTTTAAAGCTCTTTTTATACACACTTGCATATAAGTATTTCAAACCGTAATTTATTGCCCCTATAATTCTTCTGAAAAATCTTGATTGAGCCTGTGGCAATTTTCCTGCTTTTAAATCCTCATACAATTTAATCCATGCCTGGTGCTGTTGTTCTGAAACTAAAGGCAAGTTATCAATTATACTTGGCTCATAAAATATAGATGACTTTGCATTGGCCCCCATGGGATCGGAAAACATTTTATTAGGTAAATTAGATATTTCTAAATAGATTTTCTCAATGGATAATTTTCGACACACTTGAGTTGTAGCTCTACCGATCAAAGTTTCCCCATTCCATATAACACATTTGATAATCCTGTTATTTTTAAAAAGTGATTCTAAAGTATGTACAGTTGAAATATAGCTATTTTTTGCTTGTTCATAACTAAAATCATCATTTAGTACCTCAATTGAAGTAATAATATCTCGATCAGCATCGCTGTCTGATAAATAAATAGGTAAAATATTCTTTTTTATTAGGATACATTTACAAGGAAATTTTCTACATAATAAATACACGATAGGATCATGAGTAACGACAACAACTTTGTATTCACCAGACAATGAAGTGAACATTCGTGAATAAAAATTAAAACGTTCAATGTAATCAATAATAAATACGATCATTTTTAAAAACTATTCTATATGTTATATATAAATTACAAACTAATATAAATGATGAAATACAAACAAACAAAATAATTAAGTTAACAACATCTAACTTAAAAAAATAGTTAACAATAAAAAGAACAACTAAAGTAATACCAAGTAAAAAATTAACTATAAAATCAATTTTTTGTTTTTTGAAAACTAAAAATAATTGAGATGCCGGAGAGTATAATAATTGAATACAAAAAAGAGGAATCATCAATTTATAGTAAATTACAGCATTACCCCATTTTTCACCGAACATCAGTGTAATTATCCATTCTGAAAATAAATAACCAAATACGCAATAAAGTATTGAGGCGATAAAAATATACTTCATATACACTTTATAAACATTTTCAGCATCCTTTTTTGATATTTCTACAGCGGATAACATATCTCTCCGAAATACACCGCTTATACTTTGCGATAATAAGGCTATAGGAAAAAAACCAAATTTATAAGCAACCGCAAAATATCCAGCTTCACTTAAACCATACCAGAAAGGAATTAATATTGATAAAGAATAGGTATAAATAGAAGAGCAACATGTTGCAGGAAAGATATATAAAGGATATCGGTAATTTTCTTTAATAAAAAACTTAAAATTTAACCTTATGTTACTTTTATATTGTTTATACAGAATGAAAGCCAACAGCACAAAAGATAAACAAAAATATAATGCAGTATATACTTCAAATAAATTGTCTTGATAATGCCAAAAATAAAGAAATAAAATAAAAAGCAAGAAACAAAAATTGATTATTACTCTAAAAAAGCCAATATATACATATTTCCTTTGGCTATTAAGGTAATTAATAAAAGTTTGAACAGCTAAAAAGCTTAATGAAAATATAATAGTAAGAGAAAAATCCTTATACAACATAAATGAGAATAAAAGTAATATTAACGTCACAATCAATGAAAGTAAGTAAACATTACTTGTTGCATTCAAAGATGAATTTTGTGAATTAGATATACAAGCAAGTTCATATCTAAATACAAAAATAGTACCTAAAAACATTCCAATGGATAAATGTAAATTAAATTCACCTAATTGACTCGCACCAAAATTGAGACCAATAAACCACAAGCATAAAAAAAAGAGTAATTGTCCACAAACGACTCCAATTACTGATAAAAGAGAGTCTGTTAATTTAATTTGCATCCCAGTCCTACTCATAATAATTTATTTTTAGCTAAATTCTAACTATCTCCGCGCCTAAACCGCGAAGTTTCTCTTCAATTTTTTCATAACCGCGATCGATATGGTAAATACGATCAACAATTGTTGTGCCTTTTGCAATACAGCCGGCTAAAACTAAGCTTGCTGAAGCCCTTAAATCGGTTGCCATCACTTCAGCACCAGTTAATTGCTCAACACCATGGGTAATAAGCGTATTGCCTTCAATTTCAGCTTTAGCTCCCATGCGAATCAACTCTGGAACATGCATAAATCGGTTTTCAAAAATCGTTTCTTTAATAATACCCGTACCTTCGGCGACCATATTCAATAATGAGAATTGAGCTTGCATATCAGTTGGGAAACCGGGGTGTGGCGCGGTATGAATATTCACCGCTTTAGGGCGTTGCCCCTGCATATCTAAGCGAATCCAATCAATGCCTGTTTCAATTTTTGCCCCAGCCTCGGATAATTTAGCAATAACCGCATCGAGTGTTGTCGGATCCGTATTACGGCATACGATATTGCCTTTTGAAATAGCTGATGCAACAAGGTAAGTACCCGTTTCAATACGATCAGGTAATATTTTATGGACGCCACCACCTAATTTTTCAACACCATCAATGGTAATTCGATCAGTACCTGCTCCCGTCACTTTTGCACCGATGGCATTTAAAAATTTGGCGGTATCGACTATTTCAGGTTCACACGCTGCATTTTCGATTATCGTTTTACCCTCAGCTAAAGTGGCTGCTGTCATAATCGTCACTGTTGCACCAACACTCACTTTATCCATCACAATATGCGCGCCTTTTAAGCGCCCATCAACAGTTGCTTTAACATAGCCTTCATCAAGCGTGATTGACGCGCCGAGTTTTTGTAATCCAGAAATGTGTAAATCAACCGGTCTTGCTCCGATAGCACAGCCGCCAGGCAATGAAACTTGCCCTTGACCAAATCTTGCAACTAATGGCCCTAATGCCCAAATTGAAGCACGCATTGTTTTAACTAAATCATAAGGTGCACAAAAATTATCAACGCCACTGGCGTCAATATCGATAAAACCGTTACGCTTAATTTTAACGCCTAAACGTTGTAATAATTCCAACGTTGTATCAATATCTTTTAACTTTGGTACATTTTGAATTTCAACGGGTTTTTCCGCTAATAATGAGGCAAATAAAATAGGCAGTGCCGCATTTTTTGCACCAGATATCGTTACCTCGCCATTTAATTGAGTCGGACCAATAATTTTAAACTTTTCCATAAACCAACAATCTCGATATATCAGATATTAACTATTTGTCGATATTATAAATGTTATCAACAAATAAGTAATTAATTATTCACTAAAATAGGTAACTATTTCGTTTAAAATGATTAAGGTACTGATGTTATACCGATAATGACTAAATAAAATATCATCTTATCATTTAAATCACCTGTAATCGTGATCATTACATAAAAAAGTGATAGCATAAGGTAACGCTTTTAAAAAAGGTAAAAATACAATGTTTGATAATTTAGCTAAAGCAGGAAAATACTTAGGTCAAGCAGCTAAATTGATGATTGGTATTCCTGATTATGATACCTATGTGCAGCATATGAAACTGACCCACCCAGAACAAGAACCCATGACGTATGAAGCATTTTTTAGAGAACGTCAAGAAGCGAAATACAGCGGCAAAGGTGGTTTTAAATGTTGTTAATCAGTCAACTCGATATGTTTTATTGTTAAAAGGTATTCACTCATGCAGCCACTTCTACCGGTCACCATCCTTACTGGCTTTTTAGGCGCTGGTAAAACAACACTGATTAATTACTTATTAAATCATAATAATGAAAAAATTATGATCATTGAAAATGAATTTGGGCAAATCAATGTTGATGGTGGATTATTGAAACAAGATACCAATATAGAAATTGTTGAAATGACGAATGGTTGTATCTGTTGTAGTGTACAAGGTGAATTAACCCAAGCATTACACAAATTACACCAACAGCGTTTAGACGGTAAAATTGCCTTTGACCGATTGATTATTGAAACAACGGGACTTGCTGACCCTGCCCCTATTGTACAAACTTTTTTTATTGATGACCTTATTCGTCAAACCATTCAACTTGATGCAGTGATAACCCTGGTTGATTGCGAACATATTTTGCAACAACTTGACGAACATCGTGTTGCCTCATCACAAATCGGTTTTGCTGATCGTATTATTCTCACTAAAACAGATCGCGTGAGTGAACAGCAAAAACTGACTGCGATTGACAGAATCAATCGTATCAATAATAAAGCATTAATCTTTGAAGCTATTCAGGGGCATATTCCCAAAACACAATGGTTAGATATTCATGCATTTGATTTAGATGAGCAGCTAAATATCAACAAAGGTTTTTTTGTTATCAATGGTAATAAACAGTTAACAGCAAACTTTAAGCCATTTTTAGCAGCATCAGAGCCAAAACAATCTTGGAGCGATGATGTCGTATCCTATCTTCTTGAAGCCGGTGAGTTAGATTTGAAAAAAATTGGCGCGTTTACCGAGCAACTTATAGAGAAATATGGTAATGACATGCTGCGTTATAAAGGCGTGCTTGCAATTCATGACCAACCACAACGGCTGATCGTACAAGGTGTACATAAAGTGGTAGGATTTGATTATGGTACCCCTTGGGATAATCCAAACCAGCGCATTTCGAGATTTGTCATTATTAGCCGCAAATTGCCCTTTGATGAAATCAGGCAGGATTTTATCGAGACACAATCATCTTAATTTGATCAATAAAAAGGGATACATTATGTATCCCTTTTTTAGTTTATACCTGTCACTTATAAGCCAAGTAATTTACGTTCACGTTGCCATTCAGTCGGTGTATACGTTTTGATGGATAACGCATGAATACGATTATCCGCAATAAACTCGGCTAAAGGTGCATACACTGCTTGCTGTTTTTTGACTCGGCTAAGATCAGCAAACAGGCTACCGACGGCAATAACTTGGAAATGACTTCCGTCATCACTCATTGCATAAACTTCATCTAAACTAAGCGATTGCATTAGTTTATCTTCAATTTCTTTTTTATCCATATTTAAACATTGCTCATTATTTTAGTAAAAACTTAAACCACAATTGCATCAAGATCGTACAACTCAATTAATGTCTTAAGTTGCGGATTGATTGCAATTAATTTTGCATTTTGCTGAATACAACAATACGTTAATAGGGCTAATCCTGACGAGTCAACGCGTGTCACTTTTGAAACATCAATCGCCTTTATCGTATCTAACAACTGTTGCTTTTGCTGCCAAACATAATCAAGTGTATGACAATCTAATACGCCATTAAGGTACAGTATCTCATCTCGAACCTCTGTGGTAATTGTCGCTGGCATTATCATTCCCTAATCACAATATTTTATAAGTATGGCATAACCATACGGGCAAATATATTTTATCTATTTCTTTAAATAACAGATAACAACTGACTATTTTGCTTGACCATTACTCGATGGATTGGCATTAGGGTCAATTTTTTGGTTCGCTTGTTGTTGTAATTGCACAATTAGCGCTTTTATTCCCTGTTGTCTAACAATGGTTGACCACTCACTTTGTTTCGTCGTAATCATACTCACCCCTTCAGCAACCATATCATAAGCCTGCCATTCACCGGTTGCCGTATTTTTACGCCACTGGAAGTCAAGACGAATAGGCTGCTGGTTTTTATCTGCATTAATTAACAATACGCGGACCGCAACAATATTTTTCCCCGTTAAATCTTGATCTTTTTCAACTTGATAGGTTTGACCATTGTACATTGATAATGCTTGTGAAAATGCCTGTACCAAGTATTGTTCAAATGCCGAAAAATAAGCATCTCTATCCGCTTTATCAACATTTTTATAATTATCACCTAATGCAAGTGCTGCTGCATATTTAACGTGCACATAAGGTAATAGATCTGTTTTAACAATACTTCTTAAAATTTCAGGATTGTTTTTAATTTGGCTATTTTGACTATTAATTGCTTTGAAAACGTTATCCGCCGCTATTTCCGTTTTTTGATATGGACTTTGCATATCAGCTTGAGCCGCCATCACAAAAGGGGTAAAAAAAAGTGTGGCAACAATCAGTAATTTTTTTAACATGCTTTTAACTCCTATTTACTCGTTTGTTCTTTTTTGTTCGATTGGCTATCTTTAGACGCATCATTACTGTATAAGAACTTACCAATTAAATCTTCAATAACCACTGCGGGGATTGTATTATGTACAACAAACCCTTCCTCAAAATAATCAGGGATTTGATTTTCATGATTCACTGACGGGTCATCTGCAACGCCACGATCTTGCGCATCAAGATCATCAAGTTCGCTTTCAAAGCTCTTTTCAATCCCTAATGACACATCAACAAACTGTTCACCTAGTAAACCTGATGTTTTTATCGAAAGGCTACTACTGCTTGGGATTTGATTATATCGCCCATCAATATCCATAGTGACATAAGGTTTATAATTATTGAGGGAAATATTTGAAATTCGGCCAATAACAACCCCACCAATTTTGATTGGTGAGCGGGCTTTTAATCCCCCGACATTATCAAATACCGCATAAACACGATAGGTTGATTTATGGGTAAATGAACTGGCATCGGTAACCTTAAAACATAAAAAGAGGATTGAACAAATGGCAATAACCATAAACAACCCAACGGTGATTTCAACTTTACGATTCATGTTTACATGACCTCAATTACTAAACATTAATGCGGTTAGAATAAAGTCTAACCCTAAAATAGTTAACGATGAATAGACAACGGTACTGGTAGTTGCTTTACTAATGCCTTCAGATGTCGGCACACAATCATAGCCATTAAAAAGTGCGATCCAGCTTGCAGCAATAGCAAAAACAAAACTTTTGATAAAGCAGTTCACAATATCATGCCAAAAATCAACATTACTTTGAATTGATGACCAAAAGAACCCAGCATCAATACCTTTCCATTCAACGCCGACGAGTGCACCACCTAAGATCCCTACCGCAACAAAAATGGCTGTTAAAAAGGGCATACAGAAAAAGCCAGCCCAAAAACGCGGAGCAATGATACGTCGCAGCGGATCGATAGCCATCATTTCCATACTAGATAACTGCTCAGTTGCTTTCATCAAGCCGATTTCAGCGGTTAAGGCTGACCCAGCTCGACCAGCAAATAAAAGTCCGGCAACTACTGGCCCTAATTCTCGTAATAGTGCCAAGGCCACTAACATACCAAGACTTGCTTCCGCACTAAACATCGTTAGGATAAAATAGCCTTGTAAACCCAGTACCATACCAATAAATAATCCAGACACAATGATGATCGTCAGTGACTGGACACCCACAAAATAAAACTGTTTAATCCACAACGGAAACTGTTTTTTGAATTGTGGTTTACCAATTAAGGCACCAAATAGCATAATACCAGCACGACCAAACATTTCGATAAAATTAATACCTGAGCGCCCTATTTTGGCAAGAAGATTCAACATTAACGACTACCTCGACTTAGATCGCTTTTATAATCATCCGCAGGATAATGAAATGGTACAGGTCCATCAGCAAGCCCTTCTAAAAACTGTTTTACACGCATATCTTGATTTTGACGAAGTTCTTGTGATGTGCCGCCTGCAATAATATGTTGTTCGGCAACAATATAAGCATAATCGGCGATGCTAAGCACTTCATCAACATCATGAGAAACCACAATACATGTCAGCCCTAATGACTGGTTTAATTCGGAAATCAGTTTAACAATGACCCCCATTGAAATAGGATCTTGTCCCGCAAAAGGTTCATCAAACATGATTAACTCAGGATCTAAAGCAATAGCTCTTGCTAATGCCGCTCGACGAGCCATGCCACCAGAAAGTTCAGATGGCATCATATTCGCAGCGCCACGCAGACCAACCGATTGTAATTTCATTAATACTAAATTATGTAAAATGGGATCAGGCAAATTCAGGTGCTCTCGCAAAGGATAAGCAACATTATCAAAAACCGATAAATCCGTAAATAATGCACCTGATTGGAATAACATACTCATCCGTTTACGCACTTCGTATAAACGGGAGCGAGACATTGTTGGAATATCCTCACCATCAAATAGAATTTGACCCGATTGAGGTTTGAGTTGACCACCAATAAGTCTTAATAGCGTTGTTTTACCAATACCTGATGGACCCATGATTGCTGTCACTTTGCCTTTCGGTACAGACAAACTCATATTCTTATAAATTGGTCGTGTTCCTCGATAAAAAGACATATCATGAACTTCAACCAAATTATTGGTCGGTGACGAATTGACGGTTGATCTTGTCATTGGCTCTACTCAGCATAAATCATCATTAAACGCATAATTAACGCATTCTACCTGATATTTACGATTTATGATAATTGTCAAAATGTAAAAGGCATTTAAATACCAGTGTCATTAATAGCGTGGCATAGACGGATCAATGTCTATGGCCCAATCATCAATTCCCCCTTTGAGATTATAAAGGGTATCTTCATCAAATCCGTTATTAACCAAATAGTAAGCGACATTTAAACTTCGTACGCCATGATGACAATATATGACGATTTTTTTAGCATCAGGAATCTTATCTAAATAAAGTGGAATCAAATTCATCGGAATATGAACACTGCCTTCAATCCGACTGATTTCAACTTCATTCTCTTCTCGAACGTCAAGCAAAAAGAGATCGTCTGATTGGGTCTTTAGCATTTCAGCTAATTGATGACTGGTTATTTCTTCAATGACTATATTCACGGTTCATCCACACTCATTTTTAATGTATTAGGCAACATAAGTTGCCTTTTTTTCGTTAAAATATTATCGTAACATGCAATTATAGTATAAAAATCACACATTTAATGCTTTGGTTATTTTTTCATATAGATCTTTTGATAGGTTATCGAGTTTCAATAAACGCTGCAATGCATTTTGCATTAATGCAGAACGTTTTTGATCATAGCGTTTAAAACGAATTAGTGGATCAATTAAGCGCGAAGCGACTTGCGGATTTTTTTGATTAAGTTCAGTTAACATCTCAACTAAAAATTGATAACCACGACCATCAGCAGCATGAAACGCCACCGGATTATGATTCACAAATGCACCAATTAAAGCACGAATGCGGTTCGGATTATTTAATGTGAATGAACGGTGAGTGAGTAACGCTTTCACATTTTCCAATGCATCAGGCTGCGGACTGGTTGCCTGTAGCATAAGCCATTTATCCATAACCAAACCATCTTGATGCCATTTATCATCAAAAGAACGTAATAATTGGTTGTTTGCTGGCAACTGAGCTTTTACAGCGGCATTTAATGCTGCTAGGCTGTCTGTCATATTATCGGCATCTTGATATTGCTTAACCACTAATTGATCAATCAATGCGTTATCATTGGCAAAAGCCAACAAATTTAAACAACCGTTTTTTAATGCGCGTTTAGCCATTTGAGTGTGATCAATCTGGTACTCTGCCATCAAATGATGGCGATAAAGTGCGAGTAATTCATCAAACATGTCATTGGCAAATGTGGCTAACAAAAAAGCTCTCACGGCATGAATCGCATCGGGATCAACGACATCAAATTGGTTAGCAATTTCATTTTCAGACGGTAGGGTTAAAATTTGTGCAATGAGCGCTGGGTCAAGTGATTCGGATAGTAATATCCCCCGAAATGCATCAAGCAAACTATCAGGACAAACGAATGGTTGAGCGTGTTGATAATGATCCACATTTATTGCAATGTATTTTGCCAACAGCATTTGAGCAGCATCGTAACGATTAAAAGCATTCGTCGCATTTTGCATTAAAAAAATCAATTCATCATCATGATAATGATAGTGTAATTTGACGGGAGCAGAAAAATCACGCAATAAGGCAATAATCGGTTTTTCCTTGACCTGATCAAATGTAAAAGATTGCTCACTATGGTGAATATTTAATACATTATCAAGTACCTTACCTTGATATTGTAATGGAATCACCTCACCATTAGCGTGATATAATTCAATATCAAGGGGAATGTGCAGAGGCTGTTTATCATGTTGATCGGCGGTTGGTGGTGTGACTTGTTTCACCGTCAAACAATACTGCCCCAAAGCTTGGTCATAATGGTCTGTAACCATCAACTGTGGTGTTCCTGATTGGCTATACCATAACTTGAAATGTGTCAAATCAATACCTGACGCATCTTGCATCGCTTGCACAAAATCATCACATGTTGCGGCACTACCATCATGACGTTCAAAGTATAAACGCATACCTGCTTGGAACTTTTCTTCCCCTAACAAGGTATGCAGCATACGAATGACTTCTGCACCTTTTTCGTAGACAGTGACCGTATAAAAATTATTCATTTCAATGACTTGGTCAGGTCGAATTGGATGAGCCATCGGGCTGGCGTCTTCCGTAAATTGCACCGTTCGTAATAATTTAACATCATCAATACGTTTTACGGCTCGTGACCCTAAATCAGCACTAAATTCTTGATCACGGAAAACGGTTAGTCCTTCTTTCAAGCTTAATTGAAACCAATCGCGGCATGTCACACGATTACCCGTCCAGTTGTGGAAATACTCATGACCAATGACCCCTTCAATACCTAAATAGTCATCATCGGTTGCAGTAGTCGGTTTAGCTAATACGAATTTTGAGTTAAAAATGTTGAGACCTTTATTCTCCATTGCCCCCATATTGAAAAAGTCGACGGCAACAATCATAAAAATATCAAGATCATATTCAAGTCCAAAACGGGTTTCATCCCAACGCATTGAATTTTTGAGACTGGTCATAGCCCATTGAGTCCGATCTAAATTACCTTTATCAACGTAAATTTCTAAGTCAACTTGACGTTTAGATTGTGTGATAAACACATCACGCAATACATCAAAATCGCCAGCAACTAACGCAAATAAATAGCAAGGTTTAGGGAAGGGATCTTGCCATTGTGCAAAATGGCGCCCATCATTTAATTCACCTTGTGCAATACGGTTCCCGTTAGATAATAGATAGGGATACTGTGCTTTATTTGCCGTGATACGCGTACTAAACCGAGCTAATACATCCGGCCGATCCAGATAATAAGTGATATGGCGAAACCCTTCGGCTTCACATTGTGTACATAACGCATCACCTGAAACATACAAACCTTCTAATGCTGTATTATCTATCGGCTTTATTTCATTAATAATGGTCAGAGTAAACTCAGGTGGCACCCCATAGATTTCAATACCATTTACGGTTAATTGATAATCTTGCCAAGGTTGTTCATTAATATTGACTGAAATCAGTTTTAGTGCTTCACCATCAAGTACCAGTGTTGTGGCGTGTGAGTTTTGTCTAACGACACGACTTCTTGCGGTCACTGTCGTGATATCAGCGGATAAATCAAAATCGAGATCAATATCAGTAATAGTGAAATCAGGTTTAGTATAATCTAAACGATATTTAACAATCGGTTGTTGGCTCATAATTAACTCTATTTTAGTGAAAACAATGACACAATATTATACGAAATAACAATAATCATCATTAAATAATGTACTCCTTAATTTTTATTCTGCTATAATCATTGGACTTTTCATGCAAATACGATTAATCAATTTACATGCAATCACCAATATTAACATCGCTGTTAGATACTGATGCTTATAAATTACATATGCAACAAGCGGTTTTCCATCACTATCGTGATGTCACTGTCGTCGCTGAATTTCGTTGTCGTAATCAAGAGCAATTAGGTCAATATATTGATGAAATTAAACATCAAATAAATTTGATGGCATCATTGCGTCTTACCGATGATGAATACCTTTATTTGCAATCACTCCCCTATTTTAAGACAGACTATTTAGATTGGCTTAAAAACTGGCATTATGATAGTCAATTAATCGACATACAAAATGATAATGGTCAACTTGCTATTCGTATTGAAGGCTCTTGGTTAGATGTCATTTTGTGGGAAGTCCCTTTATTAGCTGTTATTAGTGAAGTTGTTCATCGTGACCGGACGCCACATATTGGGGTCAAAGAAGCGATTGAGCATTTAAAAGACAAGCTTACTCGATTTGAAGAACAAACTCATGGACTTGATCTATCAGAATTTAATCTTATGGATTTTGGTACCCGAAGGCGTTATTCATTTGCAGTACAAAAAGCAGTAGTGGGTTATTTAAAGGATCATTTTACCCAGTTTACCAGTACCAGTAACTATTTATTGGCTTATCAATTTGGACTTACGCCTGTTGGTACTCAAGCCCATGAATGGTTTCAAGCTCATCAACGTTTAGTTGAAAATTTAGCTGACTGTCAAACAAAAGCATTACAGGTTTGGTTAGATGAGTATCCAGATACATTAGGTATTGCGCTGACTGATTGTATTACGATGGATGCCTTTTTAAATGACTTTAATCTGCATTTTGCAACCGAGTATCAAGGACTTCGCCATGATTCAGGTGACCCGATTGAATGGGGTGAAAAAGCCATTGCCCATTATGAACGACTTGGAATTGACCCGAAAACCAAACTCTTGGTTTTCTCAGACAGTTTGAATTTTGATCGCTCGATTAAGATTTACCGTCATTTTCACAATCGTGTTAAACTATCATTTGGTATGGGTGGCCACCTTGCATGCGATATTCCAACGACTGAATCATCGAATACAAAATCGCTAAATATTGTCATAAAATTAGTTGAGTGCAATGGTCAATCTGTTGCAAAATTATCAGATAGTCCTGGTAAAACCATTTCACAAGATACGGGTTTTATCGAAGAGTTAAAAAGAACATTTAATGTAACAAACAGTTAAATAAAGAATAATGGAAACTAACAAAATGAGCGTTATTGCACCTATCACAGATGTATTACAAGGTAAAATTGCTGTTGGCAGTACGGTTACTGTCCAAGGCTGGATTAGAACTCGCCGCGATTCCAAAGCTGGCATTTCATTTTTAGCAATTTATGACGGTTCATGCTTTAATCCTATTCAAGCTGTCGTTGAAAGCAGCTTAGCCAATTATCAACATGACGTATTAAAATTAACCACGGGTTGTTCGGTTAAAGTCACCGGGAAAGTGGTTGAAAGTCCAGGTCAAGGACAACAATATGAAATTCAAGCGACATCCGTAGATGTTTATGGATTTGTCGAAGATCCCGATACCTACCCGATGGCAGCTAAACGTCACTCGATAGAATATTTACGTGAAGTGGCTCATTTACGAGCGCGTACCAATATTGTTGGTGCAATTACCCGTGTTCGTCACACATTAGCACAAGCGATTCACCAATTTTTCGATGAACGTGGTTTTTTTTGGTTATCAACGCCAATCATCACCGCATCAGATACCGAAGGTGCTGGCGAAATGTTCCGCGTCTCAACACTTGATCTATTAAATTTACCAAGAACGGATGCAGGAAAAATTGATTTTGATAAAGATTTCTTTGGTAAAGAAGCATTTTTAACGGTTTCAGGACAATTAAATGCTGAAACGTATGCATGTGCTTTATCAAAAGTTTATACTTTTGGTCCAACATTCCGTGCTGAAAACTCAAATACAACTCGTCATTTAGCAGAATTTTGGATGATGGAACCGGAAGTCGCTTTTGCTGATCTTGATGATGTGGCCAAACTATCCGAAGATATGCTCAAGTATGTTTTTAAAACGGTATTAGAAAAACGTGCCGATGATATGGCATTTTTTGCCGAGCATATTGATAAAGAAGCGATCACTCGTTTAGAAAGTTTTATCAGTTCTGACTTCGCGCAAGTTGATTATACCGATGCAATTACAATACTTCAAAACTGTGATGCCACATTTGAAAATCCAGTTAGTTGGGGAATTGACTTAGCTTCCGAACATGAACGTTATTTAGCCGAAAAACATTTTAAAGCGCCAGTGGTTGTTAAAAACTATCCAAAAGACATTAAAGCTTTTTATATGCGAATGAATGAAGATGGTAAAACCGTCGCTGCAATGGATGTCTTGGCGCCTGGTATTGGTGAAATTATCGGGGGATCACAGCGTGAAGAGCGTCTAGATATGCTTGATAAACGTATGGATGAAATGGGGCTCAACAAAGAAGATTACTGGTGGTATCGAGATCTACGTCGTTATGGTACTGTACCACATTCAGGATTTGGTTTAGGGTTTGAGCGTCTGATTGTGTACATTACAGGAGTACAAAATGTACGCGATGTTATCCCGTTCCCGAGAACACCAAGAAATGCGAATTTTTAAGTCAAATGAAAAATAAAATATAAAACGAGTAGCAATTTTGCTCGTTTTTTAAGCAAATAGATGTGGTTTTACGATTAGACAGTCTATTTTATGAAAAGTTCACTTGATTTTAAAAAAAATTCAATATAATTTGTATAACTGTAAAACAAATCAATGATTACTTATGGTGAGTGGTCATTAATAACAACTGACACCAAACTCTCAACGGTAATAACCTAGAGCAGTGGCAGGTGTCTTAATAACAACACCAATGAGGGTATAAAATGAAACGTAATCTACTAGCTATCGCTATCCCAGCACTTTTAGTTGCTGGTGCAGCAAATGCGTCTATCGAAATCTGGAACAAAGACGGCAACAAATTAAACGTAAATGGTCGTGTTTATGCACTTAACTATATTGGCGAAAAAGCTAAAAATGGTAACGACGAAGGCGACAAAACTACTGCACGTTTAGGTTTCACTGGTGAAACTCAAGTAACTGATTCACTATCAGGTTATGGCCGTGCTGAATTCGAATACAACACTGATGGTGTTAAAGAAGTGCGTTATGCATTCGCTGGTTTAAACTTTGGTCAAGTTGGTTCTTTAGACTATGGTAAAAATGACGGCGTATTAAAAGCAATCACTGGTTATACTGACGTATTACCTGAGTTCGGTGGTGATTCAACTAGTTATGTTGTTTTAGGTAAACGTACTTCAGGTGTGTTAACTTACCGTAACAGCGATTTCTTCGGTGTGGTTGAAGGTTTAAGCTTTGCTGCGCAATATGCTGATTCAAACAGTGCTAAAGTTGCTGAAGAATTAAGTTCTGATAAAGAAGCTTATGGTTTAAATGCACAGTATGCAATCCTTGATACTGGTTTAACAGTTGGTGCTGGTTATGCACAAACTGCAGGTGATGACAAAGCTAAATCTTACATCGCTGGTATTAACTATGATGCAAACAACCTATATTTAGGTGCTATCTATAACCACTCTAAACAAGATGAAAAGAAAATCCGTGGTGTTGAGTTTGTTGCTCAATACGGTATTGACTTTGAAGTGGGTCGTTTAACTCCATCTTTAGCTTATGTTCAACATAAAGATAAAAGCTCAGGTACAAACAGAGACCTAGCTAAATATGTAGAAGTTGGTATGCAATATGACTTCAACAAAAACTTAACTGCAATCGTTGACTACAAAATCAACTTACTTAAAGAATCTAAATCACCTTCTGATTACAAAGATACTTTAGCATTAGGTTTAATCTACCAATTCTAATTATCTGTTAACAGATCAGTTAGTATGAAAGGCACTTCGGTGCCTTTTTCTTTACCTGTCATCGTTTCTCTGTATTTTTATTTATCGTCTCTTGCACTTTGTTATAAACTCTGATAAAACCTGTATAAACAGTATGGAATTAGGATAAGATTTTATGCAATTTACAACGCGTACTTTGAAAGCTAAAAAGAATATTGCCCTCGTTGCACATGACCATTTAAAAACAGCATTATTAAACTGGTGTAAATCAAATAAAGAAGAGCTCTCACATCATCACTTATGTGGAACAGGAACGACTGGGACACTTATTAAGAATGAAACAGGCTTAGAAGTTAAAGCGATGTTAAGCGGCCCAATGGGTGGTGACCAACAAATTGGTGCATTGATTGCTGAAGGGAAAATCGATATTTTGATCTTTTTTTGGGATCCTTTAAATGCTGTTCCCCACGATCCTGACGTGAAGGCCTTATTAAGGCTAGCAACAGTGTGGAACATTCCGGTCGCCACTAATCAAGCAACGGCTAATGCATTGGTTCAGTCACAAATTTTTACCAACGAAGTCACCATTGATATTCCAGATTATCAGAGATATTTAGCTGAAAGGGTAAAATAAATGCCGATACCATCCCAAGCCCGTAAAATGGGTAAAACAATATTACTGTTAGATAACTTATTTATTGTACTGGGATTTTATGTTGTCTTTCCGCTAGTATCGACACATTTTGTTGGTCAAATCGGCTGGAGTGCACTCTTTGTTGGTTTTGCGCTTGGCTTTAGACAATTCGTGCAACAAGGCTTCGGATTGATTGGCGGGGCCATAGCTGATCGCTTTGGTGCAAAGCCAATGATTATCGCTGGTATGTTTTTACGTTGTATCGGCTTTGTTTCAATGGCATTGGCGATTGAACCCTGGATACTGATTGTATCATGCCTGCTCTCAGCATTAGGTGGCTTATTATTTGATCCACCTAGGATGGGACTCGCCATTAAATTTACCCGTCCACACGAACGCGGTAGATTCATTTCGTTATTAATGATTCAAGATAATGCTGGGGCGGTTATTGGTGCATTAATTGGTGGCTGGTTAATTGATTATGATTTCCAACTCGTCTGCTGGCTTGGCGCTCTTGTTTTCTTCTGTTGTGGGATTTTTAATCTAATTTATTTGCCGGCTTATCACATCGCATTGGGTAAAGTACCGATAGTCGGTGGCATGAAAATGGTCATTAAGGATAAAAAATTTACTGCTTATGTCTGGTCGTTAACGGGATACTATATTTTGTGGGTACAAGTCATGTTGATGTTACCGCTCACTGTCACAAAAATAGCGGGAAGCCCTAGTTATGTCAAATGGATGTATGCAATTCAAGCGGTAATTTCACTCACACTACTTTACCCGCTCGCTCGCTTCAGTGAAAAATATTTTAGGCTTGATCAACGGCTCAAATTTGGACTCTTATTAATGACCGTGGGATTTATAACTATCGCATTTGCCACACAGTTAACACTACTCTTTATACTGATTGCGCTTTTTTACTTTGGTGCGATCATTGCAGAACCCGCAAGAGAAACATTAAGCACGATTTTAGCTAACCCACGAGCAAAAGGCAGTTATATGGGATTTAGCCGCTTAGGGCTAGCTTTAGGAGGGTTTATTGGCTACACTGGGGCCGGTTGGCTATATGATATTGCTATAAAAATTGATTTGCCAACCCTACCTTGGTATGTACTAGGTCTTATTGGTTTGACCACATTGTGCTACTTACAATACTTGTTCAAAAATGAACCGCCCATGGTTCGTACCAATGCAAAAAAAATCAGCTAAATTAAAAAATTTTCTCACCCAGTTTAAACAGATGTGCTTGCCCTGTTTTTATTTTATGCCAATCTTCGTTTGATGTTAACGGGCGCGTCGTAATGACGGTAACAACATCATTTGGTGTCGTATGCTTTTGAAAATCAATTTCAACATCTTCATCAACTAATTTTGCTTTACCAAATGGGGCTTTACGCGTAATCCAATAAAGATGAGTTGAACAATATGAGAACAAAAATTGACCATCAGATAATAATAAATTACATACGCCAAACTGGTTTAGTTTGTCTGCACACTGTTTTATAAAACGAAAGACTGAAGGCCAATGTCTTGGTTTAGTTGGGTAACGTGACTGAAGTTGATTTAAAATATAACAAAATGCATACTCACTATCCGTTTGCCCTATGGGGTCAAAACGCCCTGTATCCAGTTGCTTATAACCTGTTAATTGGCCATTATGCGCAAACGTCCAGTTTTTACCCCATAATTCCCGCGTGAAAGGATGCGTATTTTCTAATGCAATCTTACCTCGGTTAGCCTGTCTAATGTGAGCAATCACTAATTCAGACTTTATCGGGTAATCTTCAAGCATCTTAGCAATAGGTGAATAGCTACAAGGTTGCGGATCTTTAAATGTCCTGCAACCTTTACCCTCATAAAAAGCAATGCCCCAGCCATCTTTATGGGGGCCTTTATCACCGCCCCGTTTAGCAAGACCTTTAAAACTAAAGCAAATATCGGTTGGAACATTTGCACTCATCCCCAATAATTCACACATAATTAGCCTGCCATTTAAAGAGTTTATCGATTAATCTGTTTTCGCCATCTCTTTTTCAATCAGTAAAATTAAAATATGGATGATCTTAATATGAATTTCTTGCACGCGATCAGCATAACCAAAATGGGGAACTCGAATTTCAATATCTGCAAGTCCATTAATTTTACCACCATCTTTACCTGTTAAAGCAATGACTTTCATACCTTTGGCTTTCGCAGCATTGATTGCCTTTATCACATTAGCCGAATTACCAGAAGTTGATATACCCAGTAGCACGTCACCTTTTTGCCCTACACCTTCGACATAACGCGAAAAAATGGCATCAAAACCAAAATCATTACCAACACAGGTAACATGACTCACATCTGAAATGGCTATTGCGGGATACGCAGGACGATTATCCCGATAACGACCCGTGAGTTCTTCAGCAAAATGCATCGCATCACAATTAGAACCACCATTACCACAAGACAACACTTTACCACCTTGCTTAAATGATGTAGCTAGCATCACGGCAGCTTGTTCTATCGCTTTTATATTATTATCATCACCAATAAATTTAGCTAAAACGTCTACGGCTTGGTTTAATTCACTGCGGATCTCATTTAAATACATAATCATGTTCTCATCAATTAATTAAAATTATTAATCATTTTAATAGGTTATATGTTAGTAAAAAATAGACAAATTACGTTATAATTGCCCTATTACTATAATGGTTATTACCTGAACGTTTCACCTCAAGTATTGATATAGTTTAGTTGTTCTTACTTTAAAACTCAAACTCAAGATAAAAAAATTGGTGAAATTAACCAGATTATCGTTATTAATTTGATCAAAGAGTACGGAGCATTATGACACACAAATCAAAATCACGGCATAAAGAGTATGCACTTATCTTAACACTAATCACGTTACCTATTTTATATTTTTTCCAAGATAGCCAAAGTTTAATAACAATCATTGCCATTAATTTATTATCTTTAGCGGCGATTTTATACAGTGCCTTCAGTGTTGTTCGCCACGCTGATGTGCTTGCCCATCGTCTAGGTGAACCATTTGGTTCTTTGATTTTAAGTTTATCAGTCGTGATTTTAGAGGTAAGCTTAATTTCAGCGTTAATGGCAACAGGTGATACTGCACCAACGTTAATGCGGGATACTCTCTTTTCTGTCATTATGATTGTGATCGGAGGTTTAGTCGGTATTGCACTCTTGATTGGTGGTCAAAAATTTGAAACCCAGCACGTTAATCTCGCCGGTATTAAGCAGTATTTAATTTCCATTATCCCACTCGCTTTTATTGTTTTAGTCTTACCAACGACATTACCAGGTAATACTTTTTCACCGTTACAAGCCGCTGTCGTTGCAATTTTATCGGCTGTGATGTATGCGGTTTTTTTAATCATTCAAACCAAAACCCATCAAGAACTATTTATCTACGAACATGAAGATGAAGAAAGTGATGATACAGGCCACCATGGTAAGCCCTCTTCTCACGGTAATTGGTGGCATGCATTCTGCCTATTAGTGCATTTAGTCTCGGTTATTGCCGTTACCAAAATGAATGCAATACCACTTGAAAACTTATTAGATGCAGCCAATGCACCTCCTGCATTTACAGGATTTCTCGTTGCATTATTGATTTTGTCACCAGAAGGACTTGGTGCGTTAAAAGCGGTAATTAGCAACCATGTACAACGGGCTATGAACATCTTTTTTGGCTCGGTTATTGCAACAATCTCGCTGACAGTACCGACCGTTTGTTTGATTGCTTATTTGACTAATCAGAATCTTGAATTCGGGCTTTCTATGCCAAATGTTGTCATTCTTGCCACAGCATTAATATTATCCGTGGTGTCATTTTTAACAGGGAAAACAAACCAGCTTAATGGGGCGGCTCATTTAGTGGTATTTGCTGCATATATTATGATTTTATTATCTTAGTGAATGGTATAACTATCATCATCAAAAAAGGGGCCTAGGTCCCTTTTTATTTATTCATCGTAAATAATTGTTGGAATATAAGTGACGTATCATGTATTCATCTTTACGCCATTAAAGTCGTTACAGATAGGCAAAAGGTAAGTAATCAGATTTTGTCGATAAACAGGGGGTTTTATTCCTAAAATCAAAAAACATCTAAATGGCGGTGAGGAAGGGATTCGAACCCTTGATACGTTGCCGTATACACACTTTCCAGGCGTGCTCCTTCAACCGCTCGGACACCTCACCATTTATTCAGAATGCTTTTTTGGAATACTTTACATCATTACGGATGACTTACCGGATCATTGCTATCAACCAGATAAATCGACACAAAGTACTTAATTCAATTTATTTAAAAATTGATACTCTCAAAACGTTATATAACCCTTGATATATTGCCAGCTATACCTGATTGGCAACAGTTTTTAGTGTGCCCTTAAAACAGCTCAGAAACCTCACAAAAACTCAAGGCGCATACTATAATGTTTGATAGCCTTAAGGTCAATACTCTAATGGATTATTTCATCGCTTGCAGAGCAGATTTAGTGGGCAACCACAAAGCTACCAAAAATACCCAGTATAATTAAGACTGCAACCACGGTGACTAGTGCGTATTTTAAATTTGTACACATTATAAACTCCTTAATGTTATTGCTCACTTAAGCATAATTAATATTTAATATTTGATGATTGACCATTTTTAGTCGAATCACCATAATACTGAGATAGATCTAATACAATCTCAACCGCTTCATTAAGGTATGCATCAGGGGCTTTGAAATCTTTAGGAACTTCATCTAACTGACTAATTTCAGGTAAATTTTCCCGTTTCAAACGCTCATTCATTCTCAATAGTTCTTTATCATCACTTTGCTTCTGTTCATCTTCACGTAACGTTTTATTCAATGAAACGACATATTGCTTATCTTTTTTGATATTATATTCGGCAATATCTTCTTCTAAGTAGTTAAACTCTGGATCAGTTTTAATACGAGTCTCATGACGTTTAGTTAACTCAGGTAAAATCGCATTGTTATCAAATAAAACGTTATAACGTGCAACAGACACACTATCCCAAGGCAAAGCATTATCCAAATAGCGTTCACCGGTTTCATCAACGTATTGTGAAGTGCTCATTTCAATATCTGGAGAGACACCTTTAAGTTGTGTACTCCCACCATTAATACGGTAGAATTTCTGAATCGTATATTGAACGCCACCTAAAGCTGGCCAATCTGGGTGAATTTTAGCATCAATAGGATAAGCAATATTTCGGGATGTTTGCACAGTGCCTTTGCCATATGTATTCTCACCAACAATAATTGCTCGTCCATAGTCTTGTAAGGCGGCTGAAAATATTTCAGAAGCTGATGCACTATAGCGATTAACCATTACAACCATTGGCCCACGATAATAGATATTGTCATCCCTATCATCATAGACCGCTAATTTTTGCATATTATCTTTAACTTGAACTACCGGCCCTTTTTCAATAAAAAGTCCTGTTAGCGTGATCACTTCAGCTAATGAGCCTCCACCATTATTGCGTAAATCGATCACGATACCCTGTAGGTTTTTTTGATTTGCTTCAATTAATAATTGTGAGACTTTTTCGGTTAAACCGATATAAAAACTCGGGATTTCAATAATACCGATATCCCCTCTAGCCGAATGATTAATTGATAGTTTAGCTTCACGGTCTTCGAAATGAATTTTATCGCGCGTAATCTCGATAATTTTAGGTTTACTATTATTACCTGTTGGTAAAATTTCAAGCTTAACGATTGTACCTTTTGGACCGCGAATTTTCTCGACAATATCATCAAGTCGCCAACCAATAACATCTTCAATCGCTTTACCTTTTTGCCCTACACCAATAATTCTATCACCGATAGCAAGCTGTTTACTGCGTTCAGCTGGGCCACCTGTAATAAATGAGACAATTTGTGTATAGTCATCTTCTTGGTTTAGTGTTGCGCCGATTCCTTCAAAAGAGAGGCTCATTTCAGAATCAAAATCTCGTTTGATTCGTGGTGCTAAATAGCTTGTATGTGGATCAATCTCTCTGGCGAATGCATTCATGAAGACTTGAAATGCATCTTCAGATTTTGTTTGTATCAATGTTCTTAAAATTCGGTTATAACGTTTAGTTAACGTTTCACGAATTTCATCCTCTGTTTTACCGGTTAAAGCAAGACTGAGTTCATCATATTTGACACGTTTTCGCCAAAACTCATCCAGTTCATCTTCTGTTGTTGGCCAAGCCATGTCATCTCGGTTGAAATTGATCGATTCATCAACGGTAAAGTCCATTGGTAATGCTAAGAGTGATAACGCATACTCATAGCGTTGAAAACGTTTTTTTAACGATAGATTATAAATATCGAACGCTGTTTTAACATCACCATTACGAAGTTCCTGACCAAGTTGAGTCTGCTTTTCACGAAATAAATCAATATCATGTTTAATAAATATCGATTTATTACCATCAAGCAGCTTAAAATATCGATCAAAAATCTTAGATGAAAAAACGCCATCTAAATTGAAATCACGAAAATGAGATTGAGTGAAATAGTTGGTAACTCTCCTTGCAACGACATCATGGATCGGATCGGGCTCAAGGACGGGTAACTCATCAATGGTATAATTTTTTGCTTGAGCAAGATTACCAAATAGCAATCCTGCAATCAAAATTAATCCCAATAAACGGTATTTATCAAATACACAACGCATTATATTCTTCATTCAAGATCTCAATTTATAGCGCAATTAAAGTAAGATATGATCAGCTTTGACTGTCAGTTCCATGCCAGATGACACTTTCACTTTAACCTGTTCTTTTTCAATGCTAGACACAACTGCAGGTACGGGTTTAGAGCCCAAGATCACCTTTACAGAAGCCCCAATCTTAAGGCGACTAAGTTCAACTTTTTGTAAGGCAGGTTGAGCGGGATTCGATTTCACAGTCGGTTTCGATTTAGGTGAACTGTTTCGAGTATGAACTTTAGCTTTTTTATCTGCTGCGTTAGCACGCGTTGGCTTATTTTTATTTTCTGCCATACGTTTTGCTTTCGCTTTTTCTTTGCTTTCTTTTAACTGCTGTTGAGCATGTTCAGCTTGCTCAGATGTAATGGCCTCACACGCGTTACCATCTAAATCAACACGATTAGCCCCATCTTTAATGCAATGCAAATAACGCCAGCTTGCGGTATATGAGCGCAATGCTACACGTAATTTCGTCTTACTAAATTGCTCTTCCTTTGCTAACCGTTCAACAAGATCTTGAAAAATACCGATCTTTAATGGCTTTGCATCACCGTCTATTGTGAAACAATTAGGAAACTGATTAGACAAATAAACAATAATATCTTTACTACTTTTTAACTCTGGCTGTGTATCCATTGATAATTCCATTACAACTATTATTTTATGTGATTAAAACCATAGGATTAAAGTATATCCTAGCTTAACTCTTTAGCAAATACTTATTAATAAAGAAAACAATCTCATCTTGGTTATTTACTATCGAGGCTGTCTTGTTGTTCAACAAAACTGACTAACTCTTTGACACCATTTCTCATTAACCATGCCATGACTGCATCTTGTTCTTCTGCTTTTAATCTTAAGAATGCCGATATCCAAAGTTGAAGTGGTTCAACGGGTGTGATGGTATAAGCAGCAGGTAACTCTTGCACATGAATAAGATAAGATTTAACAAAATCGGGTAAACTGTCTATGTGGTACTCAATCGCTTTACCTTGCACACCACTACGTTTTCGGCTTTTCCAACCTTCAACACGTGCCTTTCGGTTGATTCCCTGCATTGTGGATGGTAGCCCTTCTATTGCCGTTAGCTCTTTTGATGAATACCATACTTTTGCCATTTTACACCCATTTTTAGAAATTAAAGAAAATATATCGAAAATAAAGAAAATATGTTACAATAAAATGCTAACACACTTATTTTACTCACTTTGCTTAACACAAAAACTTACTAAGTTGAGTAACAAAATAGAGCATATCATAAGATAGAAAATAAGGAAAAGGGTAATGGCGAATTCACTTAAAGACTGGCATTCAGCGGATATTATTGCCGCATTAAAAAAACGTGGTTTAACGCTTTCAGGGCTTTCTCGACAAGCAGGACTCAGTTCTTCGACGCTCAGTAATGCTTTAGTTAGACCATGGACAAAAGGTGAAATGATTATTGCACAAGCAATAGGCATGAAACCACAAGAAATCTGGCCAAGTCGCTACATCAATCAACACAATCAAAAACCAATTAAGCGAAACTTGCGTACAAAAACTTAAATTAATCTAATACATCCATTTCATACCGATAACTGTGCCGGATTAACGTGCTTAAATATTTGTCCGGCTCACATCCTAGCGCACGAAAACCTAAAAAAATACATGTAATTATCTTAAATTTAAGCGTAGTATATTCATATCAATAACCCGATTTAAAAGGTATTTTTATGAAAACAATCACACCAGATTTAACGAATCTTTCAGCGCAACTTAAACGTAATTGGGGTTGGTTTATTGCCGTTGGGGCAATACTCATTATCTTAGGCTGTTTAGCACTTTCTTATGAATTTTTAGCCACGGTTTTTTCAATTTACTTTATCGGATCACTACTTTTAATCGCGGGTATCGCACAAGCGGCCCACTCATTTAGAATTAAAGGTGCCGGTCAAACAGCCTTGTGGGCAGTAATGGGCGTGCTGTATATTATTGCGGGTATTGTCGCGTTTACACAACCACTCGCGGCATCAGCTGCATTTACACTCATTATCGCTTTCCTATTAGCTGTCAGTGGTATTACCCAAATTATTGGTGCACTGAATAATCAAGGTTTTCCAAAATGGGGATGGTGGTTATTTTCTGGGATGATTACCTTCGTTTTAGGTTTAATGATTATGGCAGGATGGCCATCAAACAGCTTGTGGATACTGGGTATGTTCCTTGGTATTGACTTAATATTTCAAGGCTGGGCTTATGTCGCCATTGGCTTAGCAATTAAATCAAACAATTAGTTACATGAATAAAAAACCGTTTTTAGAAACGGTTTTTTTTATTTAAAACTTTTATTTGTTTTGGCTTTTACTTCACGCATGGTTTGTAAAATTTTATGATAGTTGTCTAATCGCCATGACGCAATATTGCCAGATTTAGCTGCTTTTTGTAGACCACAATTACGATCAGTTAAATGGTTACAGTCACGGAACTGACAATCTGCTAAATAGTCATAAAATTCAGGATAACCTTGCATAACTTGCTCAGGTTCTAAATGCCATAGGCCAAACTCTCGAATTCCGGGCGAATCAATAATATTACCACCACTTGGTAAATGATAAAGTCGTGTTGATGTTGTTGTATGTTGGCCCAATCCTGACATTTCTGATATATCGCCAACATTAACTTGAGCGGATAATTCGGGTAACAGTTGGTGAATAATACTTGATTTACCAACGCCAGATTGCCCAACTAAAATTGAGGTTTTATTTTGTAAAGTGTGCTTAAATTCGTCCAAACCTTGTTCATTTTTGCAAGATAGTAGCAGTACGCGGTAATTCAGTTGACGGTAGTAATCTAAATATGATGTCAATTCAGCCAAATGTTGGCTATCAAGTAAATCCACTTTATTGAGAACAATCACAGGATCAATATCGGTCGCGGCACAAGCGACTAAGTAACGATCAATAATATTTAATGATAATTCAGGCAATACTGCTGAAATAATCATTATTTGATCAATATTGGCTGCTACAGGCTTAATACCATCATAAAAATCGGGACGGACTAATTCAGAATGACGAGGATGTACCGCTTCAATTATACTATTGACGAGAGGATCAATATTTTGTCGCCAAATCACCTTATCCCCAGTCACAATTGAACTTAACGTACGCCGAATATTGCAACGAAAAATCTGTCCTTGTTGGTTTTCAACATCCGCAACCTTACCATAGCGACTAATGACCACACCGTCTTGTGGCGCAGAAAAAGCCCCATCATCATAGTGTTCTTCTGGTTTAACAAGCTTTTTGTTGTGTTTTTCCTCAACACGTCTTTGTTGAACTTTCGATAATCGATTTTTAGCCACAAATCCTCATTGTCTTTACTTTATCGATGAATTACTGTCACTCAGTATATCCTAATTATAAAAACGATGGTTTTATTTTATAAGAATTATTTTTATTCATCACATAAAAACAAATCATGACTGAGTTTTGGCTGTAAATAATATTTAATATTGTGTAAATTCTCTTTTTTTGATTAGGACTTCATGACTAACTTGTAGTAAATTAATCATTATTATTATTTGTTGGGTATTGATTACAATAATGCGCCATAGTGAACCAAAGGCTCTATTTAACTTATTTAAAGCCCCATCGCTTTTGACGATTCAAGAGCGAGGTAAAGCATTATCCACACTAAATCATTTACTCAATCGACTTTTACCCCCGCCATTAGCTGAGCAATGCCGTGTTGCAAACTATCGGCTTGGTATTTTGATTATTGAAGTCTCATCAGCCAGTTGGCTAACACGGTTACGTTACGAGCAAGAAAAACTCCGCTCACAGTTACGCCAAAATGGTTTAAGTGGATTGGCCTCAATTCAATTTAAAATTAATCCTGAACTTAATCGTAATCGATGCGAACTACACTGTGATGATGCGGCTGTTTATCAGCGAAAAATAACACTTCAAAGTGCCGAAATGCTGTTAGCTCTTGCTGATAACTGTTCACCAAAGTTAAAAAGCAGTTTGATTAAGCTTGCCAAGCACGCAACAAAAATAGACAATAGTTAACTACAGCAAATAACACGTAAGTTAAAATAAATTACATTTATAATATCAAGGAGATAACATGGATTCGGAAATGACAACTTATCTGATCATTGGCTTAGTTTTAGGTCTTATTATTGGCGTCATCTTTACTAATGTGCTAAGTCCTAAGTCACGAAAATATAACCAAGTCAAACGTGATCTTGATGAAGCCAAACAAGAACTTGTTGCGCAAAAACAAATGATTGTGAAGCATTTCTCTCATAGTGCTGAAATTTTAGATAATATGGCAAAAGAGTTTCGTCGCTTGTATCAACATATGGCTGAAAATTCGAGCAATTTAATTTCTCAAGAAGATCTTGATAGTTTAAAAGTTGCACCCACTATGCATTTAAGCGAAGATGAAACCCATATCGATAATCCGCTGACAGGTACGACGCCACCTAAAGATTATTCAGGCAATCCATCAGGATTATTAAAAACTGAAGAAACAAAAGACTAAAATCATCTTCCTATTTAGCTATAGATAAGCTAAAGATTCTTTAAAATAGACTCAATCACGTTGAGTCTATTAATCCATTTGGTTAATTTTACTTTGTGTTACATAAAAAAGTGAGAGTTATAAAAATGAATAATACATTTAATTTCCCTAAAAAAAGTTTAACTGTTTTAACATTAGCAATTGGCTTATGCCTTGGTTCTGTAGCCCAAGCAGAGATTAAATTGCCCTCTTTTATTACTTCATCGGAAGGTAAAACTCAAGCACTACCCAGCTTAGCGCCGATGCTTGAACACGTATTGCCGTCGGTTGTTAGTATTAAGGTTGAGGGGACAGCTCAAGTTCAAAATAATATTCCCGAAGAGTTTAGACGATTTTTTGGTTACCCAGAAAACCAGTCAAGAGCCTTTACTGGACAAGGTTCAGGTGTCATTATTGATGCAGATAAAGGCTACGTAGTCACTAATAACCATGTCATCGATAATGCAGATAAAATTATGATTCAAGTCAATGATGGTCGAGAATTTACCGCCAAATTAATTGGTAAGGATCCCTTAACAGATATCGCCTTATTACAAGTCGACAACGCTAAAAATCTTAACGCAATCCCAATGGCTGATTCGGATAAATTACGCGTTGGCGACTTTGCTGTGGCCATTGGTAATCCATTTGGTATTGGGCAAACCGTTACCTCTGGTATTATCTCAGCTCTTGCTCGTACCGGCCTGAATATGAATGGATTTGAAAACTTTATTCAAACCGATGCTTCGATTAACCGCGGTAATTCTGGTGGTGCATTAGTTAATCTAAATGGTGAGCTAATTGGTATCAACACCGCAATTATTGCGCCTGGTGGCGGAAATGTAGGTATTGGTTTTGCTATACCAAGTAATATGGTGAAAAGTTTAACTGACCAATTAACTGAATTTGGTCAAGTTAAACGTGGTGTATTAGGAATCAAAGGAAATGAACTGACCTCTGATATTGCTAAAGCATTTGATCTTGATGTACAAAAAGGCGCCTTTGTGAGTGAAGTACTCGATGAGTCAGCCGCAAAAGAGGCTGGAATTAAGGCCGGTGACGTGATTGTATCAATGAATGGAAAACCGATTGAAAGCTTTGCCGAGTTACGCGCTAAAATTGCGACTGCGGGTGCAGGACGAGATGTGACGCTGGGCTTAATCCGTGATGGAAAGGCGTTAAATGTTAAAGTGAAACTTAAAAATAGCGACGAATCTTCAACTGAGGCAAAAACGTTACACCCTAATTTAGAAGGGGCTAACTTGATTAATGGTGAAGCTAATGGTCAAGAAGGCGTATTAATTGATAAAATTGTGGCTGGTTCACCGGCTTCACGTTTAGGCCTACAAGAAGGTGACGTGATCACAGGGGTAAATAGAAACCCTATTAATAATATTGCTGATTTACGTAAAATTATTGATAGTAAACCCGCTGCAATCGCGTTAAATATTGTACGTGGGAACAGCCGAGTATACTTGATTCTACGTTAACTCATTTTTCTCATCACAAAGGGGCGTTAAACGCTCCTTTTTATTAATGAATGAGACTTACCATCATACACAAATCATTCTAATCACTGTTAAATAATTGATATTAGATGAATAAAAATGACTTTGCTGCATTAGCTTTTTTTATTTCTGTGGTATTATCAAAACAGATAAAGTGACATGATTTGACAGGATAACTTATGCTAAAAAAAATACTCTGGCCAGCTCTGATTGGCTCTGTTTTGGCAATCGTACTACTTATTATTTTTCCGTCATTGCGTAATGGTAATCAGTTATCTTTACCAGATACCATTTTTAATAACGAACCCCTAAGTTATAACCAAGCCGTCAAAGCAGCCGCGCCTGCTGTTGTTAATATTTATAGTCGTTCCATTTCCTCTGTGCCTGAAAATGTCAGTAAAGGCATCACACCACTTGGTTCTGGTGTGATCATGAGCCAAGATGGCTATATTATTACCAATTACCATGTTATTGAAAATGCACAACAAATTATTGTGGCATTGCAAGATGGCCGTATTTTTGAAGCACTATCAGTCGGTTCAGATAAATTAGTGGATATTGCTATACTCAAAATTGAAGCTTCCAATATTCCCGTTATCCCGATTAATTTAGCGCGCGCACCCAAAATTGGCGATGTCGTATTAGCGATTGGTAATCCTTATAATATCGGGCAAACAATCACACAAGGTATTATTAGTGCAACCGGACGTGATGGCTTAAGCCCAATTAGGCGACAAAATTTTATCCAAACCGATGCATCGATTAACCACGGCAATTCAGGGGGTGCACTTGTGAATACGAAAGGTGAGCTAGTGGGTATTAACACGTTATCATTTGCTAAAAGTACATCAAATGATGTGCCAGAAGGCATTGGATTTGCAATTCCAACTTCACTTGCAACCAAAATCATGGATAAATTAATTAAAGATGGCAAAATTATTCGCGGTTATATCGGGGTCGATGGGTTAGAATTTTCACCAACCCAAAACCCAAGTGATCACCCTGTTGTATTGGGTATTTTAGTGACGAATGCAGAAGGTCCAGCCAAAAAAGCCGGCATTAATACCAATGATATTTTAATCTCGGTTAATGGTAACCCCGTCAAATCGATTATAGAAACGATGGATCAAATCGCTGAAATTAAACCGGGCACAACGGTTCCTGTTATCGTGTTACGCAACGGTGAAAGATTAACGCTTCAAGTTCAAATCGAACAATTAGCTATTTAAATATCAAGCTAATCGACAGACTTGACGCAATACCTAGATGGGTATATAATCCGCCACCTTATTCGTGTTATTTAACATTTGTATGGTGTATAAATTTTGTTGCAAGGCAGCCATTTATATAGCGATACACAAAAGAGAGGCTCAAAATGAAAAAAGGTATTCATCCTAATTATACAGAAATTACAGCAACCTGTTCTTGCGGTAATACAATCAAAACGCATTCAACTGTCGGTCACGATATCCATTTAGACGTATGTGGTGAATGTCACCCATTCTATACTGGTAAACAACGTGATGTTGCAACTGGTGGACGTGTTGATAAATTCAATCAACGTTTTGCTATGGTTGGCGGTAAAAAATAATTACCGATAAGTAACATGATAAAAAGCGCTAATTGATAGCGCTTTTTTTATGCCTAAAATAAAATAATTTAATACTCTAACGAATCAGGATCAATCCCTAACTTAATCATTAATTCTTTTGCTTGCGCCGGAATTCCATCATTACGTTCTTTACTTAAATCATCATCACTAGGGAGTGGCTGCCCGGTAAATGCATGAAGAAACGCTTCACACAGTAATTCACTGTTTGTTGCATGTCTCAAATTATTAACCTGTCTACGCGTTCGTTCATCCGTTAGAATTTTTAATACTTTTAATGGGATTGAAACCGTAATTTTTTTAACTTGCTCGTTTTTTTTGCCATGCTCTGCATAAGGACTAATATAGTCGCCATTCCATTCCATCATATAGTAGCCTCGTTTCTACCCATTAATATCACAATTACTATGGTTAATTTTATCGTTTTTTTCGATGGCTCGCAATCTATACATCAAGATATTTAGACATCTAGACATATTGACGTCTTATTACTTTATGTTATGCTTAAACGTATTCGATTTATAAGAGGAAAAGATGATGACAAAGGCAACACATAAATCGGCTGTACAAAAATCATTATCCCAACAAACTGTTGCGGTAAGAGGGGGACTCAATAGTGATGAGCAACATGGCGCAGTGATCCCTAAAATTTCATTATCCACTTGCTATCAGTTTGAAGAATTTGGCAAACCCAGACAATTTGACTATGGGCGTAAATCAACACCTAATCGTGATTCGGTAGAAACCACCATTGCCACATTAGAAGGCGGTGTCGATGCCATTTTGACAAATAGCGGTATGTCAGCTATTCATTTACTTTCTGTCGCGCTTCTTTCACCCAATGATTTGGTTGTTGCACCCCATGATTGTTATGGGGGAAGTTACCGGCTCTTTAATAGCCTAAGCCAAAAAGGATATTTTAAAGCACAATTCGTCGATCAATCTGATTTGGAAGCACTCAAAAATGTGTTGGCGCTCAAACCTAAACTCGTCCTAATTGAAACGCCCAGTAATCCATTATTACGCGTTGTTGACATTGAGCAAATCGCAAAATTAGCACACGAGGCGGGGGCTTTAGTTTTAGTTGATAACACGTTTATGACGCCTATTTTACAAAGCCCATTTACACTTGGTGCTGATATTATTGTTCATTCCTGTACTAAATTCTTAAATGGGCACTCAGATTTACTGGCAGGGGTATTAGTTTTTAACAACCAAACATTAGCAGATCACGTATTGTGGTGGTCAAATAATATTGGCACCGCTAATTCATCATTTGATGCCTATTTATTACAGCGCGGTTTACGCACATTATCCGTTCGTGTATTAACACAGCAAGCAAATGCCCTTAGCATTGTAGCGTTTTTAGCTAATCATCCTAAAATTGCTGCGGTTCACCATCCCTCATTGCCATCGACACCAGGGCATGAAATCGCGAAAAAACAGCAAAAAGGATTTGGTTCATTACTGAGTTTTGAGCTCAATACCAGCGCTGATAACATTCCAAAATTTGTTGAACAGTTACAAATTTTTACGCTGGCTCAATCACTTGGTGGAACAGAAAGTCTCTTATCTCACCCCACAACCATGACCCATTCTGGGATCACTGCCGAGGCGCGACAAGCTGCTGGAATTTCAGATCAACTATTGAGAATTTCGGTTGGGCTTGAAAACATTGATGATTTAATCAACGACCTTGAACAAGCACTTGCTGTCATTTAAATGTGTTGCCTCATCTCTCTAACTGCCGGTGATGAAGAGACCATTATAAAACACTGGGCATTGTAATGATGCCCATATGTGCGATAAATAAGATGAAAATCCAGATAGTTAATCGATAATTTTCGTTAAATTATTATCGTAAGCTATGATTATAGTGTAAAAAGTAGCGTTTAATGCACAAACGCAATGTGGATATGTTTGAAATAGCCACATAGGCGGTTTCAAACCGAACCGCTTTGTACCGCAGTGATTTCATCCGTTCTTAGGCTTATTTTTTATGTTTTTTAGCGACTTTTTTCAAAATGGTATTCGTTAATGAACGGTGCCAATAATACAAATCTTTAGCGGGTACATCAATGAGACCGGCGACAAGCTCAACCCATTGCTGACTCGTTTCATTATCAATATCATAACGCTGTGTATCGTTAAATAATACTTGTTTAAACTCAATATCGGTATCATCGTCATCACCGAGCATATTGCAACGCTCAAGCACATCTTGTGCTAATAAATCAGGCCAGCTTTCGGGGGCATGTTTAGGTGAAATATAATCCGCAATATGCCGTAACATATCCCGAAATAAGAGCAAATAGACCATCTGCACATTACGTCCTGATAAATTTTTTAGCTGTTCATTATCCAGTGAATTATTAATAATAGCCGGTCCCCACTTAAATAAAAACGTCTCTTTGTAAAATTTAATTAAGGGTTTAATTTCACGATAATGTTGGTTGATGACATCATCAATGTGACGAGAAAGATGCATAGTTGGATAGCCGACGTTATTACGACCATACAGTTCACGGCCTGTCGGTTGTGGTGCGGGTTTCTTGTTAGGTAAAATCTTACTTAATAATTTGCCAAACATCATTTATCCTTTTATGCATATCATAATGTGATTAGCCTTTGTGGCTTTTTTGTCTTACTGACTCAAACAAGCAGATACCGGTGGCAACAGAAACATTTAACGACGATACAAATCCTGACATCGGAATACTCACCAATTCATCGCAATGTTCTTTGGTTAAGCGTCTCATACCTTCACCTTCCGCGCCCATGACAATCGCTAATTTGCCCGTCAAGTTACTTTGATACAGTGAATGATCGGCTTCACCTGCCGCCCCGACAATCCAGATCTGATATTCATCTTTCAACATTCGCAGCGTTCTAGCTAAATTTGTTACTCGAATGACGGGGACACTTTCTGCCGCACCACATGCCACTTTTTTAGCAATCGCATTAAGTGGTGCGGATTTATCTTTAGGGACAATAATTAAATCCACACCAGCCGCATCGGCACTACGAATACAGGCACCTAAATTATGAGGATCGGTTATTCCATCAAGAATTAAAATAAAAGGCTCTGGTTTTTGACTCAATAAATTGGGTAAGTCATTTTCATGATAACTACGCCCTTCTTTTATTTTTGCCATAATGCCCTGATGAACACCATTAGCACTTTGTTCATCAAGCCATTTACGATCCACTAATTTAATCGCAATCCCTAATGATTCTAATTCTTCAATCACACTATTTAATCGTTTATCATCACGATTTTTCAACAGATAAACATCTAAAATTCGTTCAGGTGAACGCGCTAACATGCCTTGCATAGCATGGATACCATATATCATTTCACTCATTTAGCTGACTTCTTCTTTTTTGCTGGTTGTTTATTTGATACTTTTTTTACTTTAGCTTTTGCTTTCGTTTTTTTATTTGTCGATGATTTAGATGTTTTTTTAGCGACATCATCTTTACTGTCTTGTGCTTTACGCGCTTTATTTGTTCTATCTTTGACCGTTTTACCTTGCCGACGAGGCTTATTGTCACTGCCGACAAGGCTAAAATCAATTTTGCGTTCTTCAGGATTGACCGCTTCCACCTTGATTTTAACTTTATCACCTAAGCGATAAGAAAAACCGCTGTTCTCACCGACTAAACGACTACGACCCGCATCGAAGCTATAGTAATCATTTTCAAGTGTCGAAACATGCACTAGACCATCAATAAAGAGATCATCTAAGCGAACAAAGAAACCAAAATTGGTCACACTTGATATTACACCATCAAATACTTCACCTACGTGATCTTGCATAAAATCACATTTTAGCCAATCAACCACATCTCGAACGGCTTCATCTGCGCGCCGTTCTGTCATCGAACAGTGCTCACCAAAATAGAGCATTTCACTCATTGTATATTGATAGCCGCCCGTTTTACTTGATTTATGAGCTTGACTGGCTAAAATTGCTTTGATGGTACGATGTAACAACAAGTCAGGGTAACGCCGTATTGGTGAAGTAAAATGGGCATATGATTCCAGGGCTAAGCCAAAATGGCCCCGATTTTCCGGATCATAAACAGCTTGTTTCATTGACCGTAAAATCATGGTTTGAATCATATCACGGTCAGGCCTTTGGGCAACGAGATCCATTAATTTAGCAACATCTTTAGGTTGTGGTTTATCCCCACCTTCAAACGTTAATCCCAACTCACTTAACACACTACGCAGATTATTCAGTCGATCTTCATCTGGTTTATCGTGAATGCGGTATAAAGAAGGCATATCATGTTCTTCAACTAATTTAGCCGCAGCAACATTGGCTAAAATCATACATTCTTCAATAATTTTATGTGCATCATTACGTTGTGCCATTTCAATGCGTTCAATTCGCTTGTCAGCATTAAAGATGAATTTAGGTTCTGCAGATTCAAAGCTTATTGCACCACGTGCAACGCGCGTTTTGTCTAGAATTTTATAAAGTGCATATAAATTTTCAAGATCTTTAACACGTGCTTGGTAGTGTTCACGTAACGCTTGATCCCCATCAAGAATTTTTTGTACTTTAGTATAGGTTAACCTTGCGTGCGAATTCATCACCGCTTCATAGAATTGATAGCTTGTTAAACGCCCCTTTGCAGAAAGAGTCATCTCACATACCATACATAAGCGATCAACTTGTGGATTAAGTGAACATAATCCATTAGATAACACTTCGGGTAACATTGGAATGACTCTTGATGGGAAGTAAACCGAGGTACCTCGATTGCAAGCCTCTTTGTCTAACGCTGTTTTTGGGCGAACATAATAGCTGACATCAGCAATGGCAACCCAGAGTCGGTAACCGCCTCCTTTATTTTTTTCACAATAAACGGCATCATCAAAATCACGTGCATCTTCACCATCGATGGTGACTAAGGGTAATTGCGTTAAATCTTTACGGCCTTTTTTAGCCTGAGGAGAGACGTGTTCCGAAAGTTGACTTACGGCGTTTTCAACATCAGTCGGTAAGACGTGGGGTATTTCATGATTACGTACCGCAATTTCAATCGCTAAATTCGTCCCCATATTTTCGCCTAGAATTTCGGTAATTTTACCCACTGCCTTTTTTCGAAATTCTGGTCGTTTGAGTAATTCAACAACAACAACCGTGCCCATTCGAACTGTTTGAGGGGTTTTTTCAGTAATTAAAATATCAAAATTTAAACGGGTATCATCGGGCACGACAAAACCAATCCCCTCTTCAATAAAATAGCGTCCTACAATCTGATTACTACGCGGTTCGAGCACTCGCACAATACGCGCTTCGGTTTTACCTCTATACTGACTACCCATTGGTTGAGCAAGTACCACATCACCTTGAAGCGTTTTACGCATCTGTTCTGGAGATAAGAAATAATCATCCGGTTGGCCTTCAACACGTAAGAAACCAAAACCATCGCGATGTGCAATCACAGAACCTTTTACCATCGCTAACTTTTCAGGTAGCGCATAACATTTCCGGCGGGTAAAAATTAATTGACCATCTCGTTCCATCGCTCGTAAACGACGATGTAAAGCCTCTTTTTGTTCTTCACTCGTCAGCGCCATCGCTTGTGCAATATTGTCTAAGTTAGCCGGCTTGGCAATTTTTTCTAAGTAGCTCAAAATAAGTTCACGACTTGCGATAGGAGAATCATACTTTTCGACTTCTCGATTATAAAAAGGGTCTTTCATCATCATCTATTATCCTTTTTGATAAGATGGTCTAAGCATAACATAATTTGTGCAATATCATGCATGTTTAGCCATAGTTTTTGATAAAATAATGCCGCTTTTAGCCATAAAAAAACCACTCCGAAGAGTGGTTTAAATCAATGATATCCGATTAAAGATGAAATTATTCAGCAGCAACCGTTACAGACAAGTTATACCCCTGTGCACCAGCTTCTGGTGCTGTTGGGTATAATTTAGCAATTTCATCTGCACTATTGATACCAATTGTATAGCTCGTTGCATAAACCACTTTAGTCGAATCAGACGCAGTTGCACCTAGTGCTGCAGTATTGGTACCGGCGAAGTTCCAAGACGCTTTGGTATACATTGATGTTACGTTGACTTCAGAACCGCTTGATGTATCCACAACTACATATGTGAATTGATCACCCACTTTAGGAATATTTGCCTCTGGAATAGTATCATCTGTACTTGAAGATCCGTACCATGCAGTTTGAGCAGGGATTGTACCTGTTACTGGCGTAGACCCTTTAACAATTCTGACGATAACATCATCATCGCTTGGTAAAATACATGGCGTGGTTGAATCATCTTCACATCCTGGTGGTACACTTGGACCCGTTGTGTTGGTTGTCGAGAATAAGTTACCGGTTAATGAAGTGCCGTAGTATGGGTCACCAAATTTAGAAACGGGCGTTAAGCTAATGTCTAGCTTTTTACCACCTGCAGTATTTGGAATAATATATTCATATTTACCAGCTGTGCCAGAGACAACATTAGTGTAACCGGTTTCAGGCCCAATTATTGTTGTGGTACCATTGATTTTAACTTCAAATTTTAATGATGCACTACCATCTGCCGTAGTTTTAGTTTTCGTTGTTGTGATCCAGTTAGCTTCAGCTGCATCGCCATCCGCATCTGAATAATCGAAGCTAATCACAATTTTATCGCCCACTTTCATCTTTTCTGTTGAAGCAAGGTTTTGCCATACACTAGACGAGTCAAGACGTTGTACCTGAACAGAATATTTACCTTCAGTCGGTGTTGCGTCGGTTGATTTAATAATTGGGGCATTACCTTTAATCGTTGCTGCTGTTGTAGCAGTTGTTGCTGCAAAAGCGCCACTCGCAGCATAACCAGCAAGTAACAAACCTAATGCGACTTTTTTGATGGTTAAATTTTTCATAGTTAAAATTTCCTATTTTATTTCTTCAACATACTGTGTTGTATTTATATAAATACACCATTTGAGGTGTCCCTTGATGACAGTCAATGAATCTATTCATGACTGTCAAAATTCTGTATTAATAAGCGGTAACTTGTAACTTAAATCCTTGATCCCCAGCACACGCTTGTGGCGATGCAGCTGGATGTGATGCACCCCAAGATTGACTGCCCACTGTAAGTCCAGCTGAGCCGTTACTTGCCATACTGACATTACCCGCAACTAAACCTTTAATCGTGTATTGGTTTGACGTACTGACATTAAACCATGGACCGTTTGGCTGGCTCACAAAATCATTTAGTACTGTGTTGTAGCTCACGCCATCTGATGATGGACATGCTGCAATATTGTCACCAACCAGTGACCAGACATAATTTAAGCTAGCAATCGGTGTAGCACCTGATGTGGTAGGGTCAACCGCATAGCCTCTTGCTTCATACGTTTTACCGACGATAAACGGATTCGCCGCGCTCGATACAGCAACAATTGAATTTGCTTCACCACTTGCTTGACCATAAGCAACCATACTACCGTTGCTAGTATCATAAATCGCTAACCAAGCTGCACCCGATGTTGTACTAAAGTAGACAGGTATCGTGCCTTGACCATACGGACTCATTTTAGCCGTAACCGTGACTTCACCTAACGGCGCAGTTGTTGCAACATTTAATTGATATTTATCAGGTGAACCCGCCACAGCTTGCACAGATTTCACTAATAAACAGCTCTCTGGTGTCCCGTCAACCACATCACACTTAGCATCTGATGCACTACCATTAACAAATTTAACGGTTTTACCATCGTGAGTAACGCCACTCCAATAAGTATTAATTTTATCAAGATCGAATGCACTTGGGTAATTCACTAAAATCGATGCATCATTAAAACCGGCGCCTGGTGCAGGTAAAACCGATGTATCAAATAAATACGCTTCTAATTTAACTGTCGTCACACCATCAATTGATGCGGCATCCGCAACGGTAGAACCTAGCGCGTTACCGCTTGGATTTGCCGGTGATACGTTTTCAACCACAACGGTACGACGGGTTGATGATGGCTTAATGGATAACCATGATGTATTCGATGATGCAGACAATCCATTGTTTGATGTCAAGGTAACATCAAAAGTATAACGTCCCGGTACAGATACACCACTAAGTGATGTTGGATTACGTTCACCTGTTGTGGCATTAATATAGTCAGGTACACGAATTGACCAGTTTGAAATATCGCTTGTTGCCGCACCAACCGTTTCATTCCATGCATTGCCAGCAGGACATAACGTCCCCATTACAGAGCTACCACGGTTGTAACATAAGTCACCATTTCCAGCAACTCGCGGTAAGCCTAGCGCATTTAAATCTGCACTGCCCGTTAAATTATTCCAGCTTAATGCTGACAAGCCACCTTTAACATTATGGACAGAGATGACAACAGGAACAATGGTTTGTTCTTCAAATTCACCTAATGAGGCTAAGTCGACACTAAATTTTTTCTCTTTATATTCAAGGACAATGTAGTTATTACGGTCAACTAAATCATAACGGCTTCCTTTGAGTGAACGTGCAACTTGGACCATATTGGGATCTAGTTGGTCTTTAAGTGGCACCCCTAAACGGTAATTCATTGTCAACTCAACTTTAGCCATTTTATGTGCGTCTTGACCCTGTTTATGTTCACCTTTAATTGTGAATAATGGTACCGGGGTATAGTCCACACCGAACGTGACAGCATACGGATCTTTTTGTAAATGATCTTTTCCGAATAACGCGACTTTATCACCAAAGTATTGTTCAAACATTAATGACGCACCAAGGTGTGGATAAGACGGTAGATACCCTTGGAAACGAATATCAAAACCTCTTGCGGCTCTCTCTAAGTAATCATCAAAGTCTTTAGAGTCTTTCCAATCAGATAATGGCGTATAGTAGTTGGCAGCAAATTTCATGTAATCTGACCAAGCTTCAAGACCTAAACCAAGACGGTTGTGATTACGTCCAAAATCATGGTCAAAAAATACGTTGTAACCAATTAACCAGCGGTTATCGGCAATATCCCAACGCTGACCAATACCAAAGTTACCAATACGGCGATCTTTTTCATATTCTTGATAGGTTAATTGCGAAAAGATTAAAGTACGATCTGAATCATACCAAGGACTAAATAATTTCACGTTGATATTATTCAATTTAGCTTGGTCACTGACATCAAATTGCAATTGTGCGGTACCAAAACGTCCTAAAAAGTCTTGTGCAGCATTACGAATAGGATCAATCACTTGAGTATGAACTTGGTTACGAACATAGCTTTCAGCATAATCTTGAGTTTTATTATTCAGATCTTGTTTGATTTTTTCAGAAGACATGTTATCCCAGTCTTGCTGACCTAATGTCTGCAAAACGGTAGCAACTTGACGTTCCATCGAATCATCTTTTGTCACATCAATTTTATCGGATGACCCCAAACTTGGAAGATTGCTATATTTTTCTTCTTTTTTAATTTCTTTAGATTCAGCAGGCAATAATGATGAATGAGCCGGTAATACAATACTTTGGCCTATTTTTACAACATCAACATTATCATATTCGCCTTTATTGATTTTGCGCAGCTCAGTAATTGAAATACCACTTAATAAGGCAATTTGGTATAGGCTACGTTGTTGAGTATTTACAAAAACGCGTACATCATCTGCTTTAGCAGAACTCACATCTTTGCTATTGGTAGAAGTGTGTTGACTGGTTTTAGCCTGAGCAACATTATAGCTTAATGCTGCCAAAACGAATGCAGCAACCACTGATAAATTAAGATTCTTTTTCATCTTAATTATTCCTTATTTATTCATCATTATTTGATATTATTATTAATATCTATATTTTAATTATTTAACTTTCTTATTTATTACAGAATTTAAAATTCTTTACAAAATTTGCAGCAAATTTATCTAAATATTAACGATGGATCAATAACAATTTTGTTAAGATTTGGTTATTAATTAACCTTTCTGTTATTTTATTTTTTAAAATCAATAAGATAAATAAAAGGTAAAACATGACATTTTTGTTAGAATTAATCTTGAGAAGATGAATGATTCTTTACAAATGGTTACTACTTTGATGGGTTTTGCCATGCATAGTTAAAATGAGTACGAATATTAAACTGATCAAGCACTCTAGTTAACGATTGATTAATTAATTCATCAATCGTTTTAGGCATATGATAAAAGGCAGGGACTAATGGCATAATTGTGGCGCCAATCTGACACGCAGTTTGCATCAGTTGAATATGCCCTAAATGAAAAGGCGTTTCACGAACACACAGTACAAGTTTACGCTGTTCTTTTAATACCACATCTGCGGCACGAATTAGTAAATTATCACTATAACTGTGTGCGATACCCGATAAGGTTTTGATTGAACACGGTACAATAATCATCCCGTCAGTTTTAAATGAACCCGATGAAATACTTGCTGCAATATCCGTAATATCATAAAAGTGATCAGCTAAACGCGTCACACGTTCATATCCATAATCAGTTTCAAGTTCAATCGTACGCTTAGCGGAACGAGAAATGACTAAATGCGTTTCTATGTCGTCAAGGGTTGCTAACAGTTCCAATAGCCGAATACCGTATAGCGCCCCGCTGGCCCCTGAAATACCGACAATAATACGTCTTTTGACTGTTTGGTTATGTTGTAAGTTCATCTGTTTTATTGATCAACGTTATAAATTTCTAAATTTTCAGCATCTTTATTTTGTAAGGCGCCTTTACTTGTATCACTACGACTGTTTTGCAAATTAGTCAAATAAGACTCACTAATATCGCCAGTGATATAGCGACCATCAAATACAGAACATTCAAATTCGGTTAATTCAGGATTACCTTCTCTGACTGCCGCAATTAAGTCATTAAGATCTTGAAAAATTAGTTTATCAGCACCAATAGCTTGTGCGATTTGTTGCACATTACGATTATAAGCAATAAGTTCATTCGCCACGGGCATATCAATACCATACACATTGGGATAACGAATTTCAGGAGCCGCTGATGCTAAGTAAATCTTTTTCGCCCCTACTGAGCGCACCATCTCAAGAATTTGTTGCGATGTGGTGCCTCGTACGATTGAATCATCAACTAACAGCACATTTTTACCTTCAAACTCAATCCGATTTGCATTCAATTTACGTCGGACTGAACGTTGACGCATTGTTTGACCTGGCATAATAAAGGTGCGGCCTACATAACGATTTTTCACAAAGCCTTGACGATAAGGTTTATTTAAAATACGTGCAATTTCTAATGCCGCATCACAAGATGTTTCTGGAATGGGAATGACCACATCGATATCTAAATCCTGCCACTCTTTGGCGATTTTTTGACCTAATTTCTGCCCCATTAAAATACGTGATTGATACACTGAAATACCATTCATCAATGAATCAGGGCGGGCAAAATAAACATATTCAAAAATACACGGACAATATTTAGCATGGGTAGCACACTGTTTGGTATATAATTGCCCATCTTGAGTGATATAAATCGCCTCACCAGGTTCAACATCGCGTAAAAACTCAAAATCTAATGTATCTAAAGCAACGCTTTCAGAGGCAACCATATATTCAGTTTTTTGATTACTCAGCACTCGCTTACCAATCACTAATGGCCGTATACCATTTGGATCACGAAATGCAATCAAGCCATGACCAATCACCATCGCCACACAGGCGTAGGCGCCTTTTATTGTTTGGTGAACGTGTTCTATCGCTGAGAAGATGTTTTCTGGCGTTAATCTATCGGTTGTAAATTTATCCAATTCACTCGCCAGAATATTAAGTAAGACTTCTGAGTCGGATGTTGTATTAATATGGCGACGCGCTTGCTTTAACATATTATCGCGTAATTCATTGGTATTGGTTAAATTACCATTATGTGCCAATGTAATTCCGTAGGGTGAATTCACGTAAAAAGGTTGTGCTTCCGATACGCTAGAACTCCCAGCGGTAGGATAACGAACATGGCCAATGCCAATATTCCCTTGCAAACGTTGCATATGTTGGGCCTGGAAAACATCTTGTACAAGGCCATTTGCTTTACGTAAACGAAAGTAGTCATTTTCATCAATTGTCACAATACCCGCTGCATCTTGACCACGATGTTGCAAAACGGTTAATGCATCATAAATTGATTGATTTACCGGACTAAAGCCAACAATACCTACTACTCCGCACATAAGATCACTCCTAATAAGAGATTGATTATCACCACTATTTAACTAAAAATGACGATGAATTTTGTAATAAGTCAAAGAACCAACGAACAATAAAATGAAAATGAGGAATCAAAATAGACTCTTGCCATGCCACACTTTTGGCTAATGGCGTAAAGGTATCAACAAAAAACAACACCGCAGCCGTTAATAATATACCGCGTAAAATGCCGAAGAAAACACCCAACACCCTATCCGTGCCAGATAACCCCGTTTTTTGCACTAATTCACTAATAATATAGTTAATCACAGCACAAACGAGTAATGTTGCAACAAATAATACCGCAATAGCGATCGCATTACGCACGAATTCGTCGTTAAAATAAGTAAAATAATCACTAATATAAAAATAGAACTGGCTTGCAATAAAAAAAGCACAGATCCAACTGAGTAAAGAGAGTGCTTCTTTTACAAACCCTCTAACTAAACTGACTAAGGCAGAAAAGACAATAATACCAATAATGGTAAAATCAACCCAATTCATCATAACGTATCTCTCTGTTTTACTGCCTTACGGCTCATGCTATATTAATGGTTTAATCTACTTTGTAGTGACAAAGCCTTTTAACTTAGTCAGATGCTCTAAATCAATGATCACCATATCCGCTTGTTCTT
The DNA here is from genome assembly GCF_039542345.1 of Orbus sasakiae. NCBI lineage: Bacteria > Pseudomonadati > Pseudomonadota > Gammaproteobacteria > Orbales > Orbaceae > Orbus > Orbus sasakiae. The sequence goes on along the minus strand of NZ_BAABHY010000006.1, from coordinate 215,378 downwards.
TAGTCAGGTAGGGACCGACAAACAACCGCGTTAATATCCCTTCTTGAGGAACTTGCGGTGTCGTATACGCATCATAGTTATTCAGTCTTAATAGGGCCACTAACTCTTCAATTTTACGTTTATTTTTTAACGCGACTAATTGTATAACATAGTTCTTTATTGTATTGGGATTATTATCAGCTGTTAGGGTTTGTTCAATTGGTGCACTAACAACTTGTTCGGGTACCGAATTAATAACGGGCGATTGAGAATCTGGTGATAATGGTGGGTCTATTATATTAAGTTCTTCAATATCTTGTACTAATTCATTCTCTATTTCATTAGTAGAAGATAACAATGGAATGGATGTGTCTGCCTGCCTTGATTTATTTGTTATCACATAAGGCGCAACTAATAAGGCAACTAAGATCAGCGTGATAAAGCCAATTAATTGATTACGTTTTTTATTATTCATTTGCCACCAAATTTAAAACGTCAGATACCGTATGAAATGAACCGCAAACAACAATAATGTCATTTTTATCGGCATCATGTATCGCTTGCTTAAAAGCATGTTCAACGGATGTAAAACGTTGAATCGTCTGGTCACCACGAATATGAATATGTTTAGCAATCTCAGAAGCATCGGTGCCTCTTTCGCCATATAGCGTTGCACAGTACCAAGCATCAGCGCTTAGAATCTGTACTGTCGATGCAATATCTTTATCTTTTAACATACCAATAACAAGCCGCAATTTTTTCGTGTTAGGTTGACTTGTTCGAAGTATCTGCAACTGTTTTTGTAAATAAGTTGCGGCATGTGGATTATGTGCAACATCAATAATCACCATAGGGTCATGTCGAATAATTTGAAACCGACCAGTCAATTCGGTTTTCATTAAACCGTTTTTAATCGATTTTTCACTTATCGCTAAGCGACTATAACTTAATGCGGCCAATGCAGTTGCCGCATTCGCCAATGGAATTTTCACCATCGGTAAATTATCATAATGCGAGGATTGCGAACGAAACTGCCATGAATGATGATTATCTTGTTGATATTGCCAATCATAATCTTGATTTGGCTGGCAACAATGGAGTTGAACGTGTTTTTGATGCGCAACATCATAAATCGTGTGTGGAATGTCCGGTTCACCCACAACAGCAATACACTGTGGTTTGAAAATTCCTGCTTTCTCGCGTCCAATACTTTCGCGGGTATTGCCAAGATAATCGGTATGATCCAGCGCTATCGAGGTAATGACTGCAACATCTGCATCAACAATATTTGTTGCATCAAGTCTGCCACCGAGACCCACTTCAAGTATCACCACATCAAGATTTGCTTGTTTAAATAGCAATAATGCCGCGAGGGTCGAATATTCAAAATAGGTTAACGAAATATCGTGACGCGCAGTTTCAATCTGCTCAAAAGCATTAACATGCCCAACATCAGGACATTCTTGATTATTAATACGTACACGCTCGGTATAACGGATTAAATGAGGCGAACTATAGACCCCAACTTTAAAACCAGCCTCGAGTAATATCATTTCCAAGGCTCGACAAGTCGTGCCTTTTCCATTGGTGCCAGCAACCGTAAAAACAAACGGAGCCGGTTTGAGTACCGATAATTTATCGGCAACACGAGTCACACGATCCAAACCTAACTCAATTGTTTTAGGATGAATCTGCTCTAAATAATGAAGCCATGTCGCTAAGCTGGACATGGCATCTGGTTTTGGTAAGTTGCTTGAGTTCATAGTAATTTTATGACAATTATATCAACTACTTGTTTAACAATGATTCAACTGATGTTTCATTAAATGGATCAGGTGCTCTCATCATTTTAGCGAGAATACTGGCAATTTTTGCGCGCATATCCTTACGATGGACAATCATATCCAACGCACCCTTTTCTAATAAAAACTCACTACGCTGGAAACCTTCAGGTAAGGTTTCTCGTACAGTTTGCTCAATAACACGTGGACCCGCAAAGCCAATTAGTGCTTTAGGTTCAGCAATGTTAACATCACCGAGCATTGCAAGGCTGGCTGAAACGCCGCCCATTGTCGGGTCAGTCATGACAGAAATATACGGTAATCCTTCATCTTGCATTTTAGCAAGAATCGCGCTCGTTTTGGCCATTTGCATGAGTGAAAATAAGGCTTCTTGCATACGCGCCCCACCACTGGTTGAGAAACAAACTAGCGGGCATTTATCTTCAATCGCTTGCTCAGCGGCTCGAACAAACATCGCCCCAACAACCGATGACATTGATCCACCAATAAAAGCAAACTCAAAAGAGACGGCAATAACAGGAATACCAAATAGCGTCCCTTTCATTGCAACCATCGCATCTTTTTCATGCGTCTCTTTTTGTGCAGTTGCTAAACGATCTTTATATTTTTTAGAATCTTTAAATTTTAAAATATCTTTCGGTTCTAAATCAGTGCCGATTTCAACATCAGAACCTTCATCTAAAAAGCGGTATAAACGTACACGCGCAGGGATACGCATATGGTGATCACATTTAGGACACACTTCTAAATTACGCTCAAGTTCAGCCTGATAAATGATTTGTTCACAGCTACTACATTTAGTCCAAACGCCACCTGGAATATTGGCTTTTTTGTGATCTGATGAGATATTATTCTTATTAAGAATTTTTTCAATCCAACTCATTATTAACCTTCTGTTAGTTTACAAAGTTTTTTACACTCTGGATAATTATGACTATTGTATATTATTTTATGCCGTTACTTAATAGCTATTTTTTAGTTTTCATTAAATCTAGCATGATTATAAAATTTTAATACTGTTTTTTCGTTAAATTATTGTCGTAAGGTATGATTATAGTGTAAAAAACCCCTATTCTGATTTGTCATCAAGGCAAAAAAAGCGGCCCAATAGCTGACTTAGGTAGTTGAAACTGCTCAGGATAAATCACATTGACTAAATATAATCCTTCGGGTTTTGCTGTTGCAGCGGCCAATGTACGGTCTTTCGCGTCTAATAGTATTTTAATCCACGCTTGCGGTTGGTTACCATTACCAACTTCCATTAAGCTACCAACAATATTACGCACCATATGATGGACAAAAGCATTAGCTTGGATGTCAACAATAATAAAATTGTGTTGTCGAGTCACATTAACATGATGGATGTTACGATAAGGAGATAAAGATTGACATTGTGCAGCGCGAAATGAACTAAAATCATTTTCACCCAGTAAATACTGCGCTGCATCGTGCATTTTTTGCTCGTTTAAGACCTGATAGTAATGGGTAATACCTTGATTTAATATTGCATGACGGTATGGATGGTTATAAATAATATAACGATACCGTCTTGCAGTTGCACTGAATCTGGCATGAAATGACTCATCCACTTCATGCGCCCATTTAACCGCGATATTGTGAGGTAAATTCGCGTTTACGCCCATTGTCCAAGCACCAACAGCGCGCATAGCCGTCGTTTCAAAATGGACTACCTGACCCGTTGCATGTACACCCGCATCTGTGCGTCCCGCACAAAATATTGAGATGGATTCATTCGCAACCTTACTCAAGGCCTCTTCAAGCTTTTGTTGGATGGATTGAACATTTTGCTGCCTTTGCCAACCAAAATATTGGCTTCCATCATATTCAATTCCAAGTGCTATCTTCATGACAATTGCGCGGCCTAATCAATATAATCTGTCAGTAATTTTTCAGCTGTTTCTAATAAAATTTTAGCGCCAAGATAACGAATATTATCACTGACACTCATAAACTGAATTTGTTGTTGATTACCATAACTATAATGTAAATTAGCAAGGTAAATCAATTGTGATTCAGCCTGTTCACGGTTAATAACGGTGACCGGGGTTGGGTAGCCAGTTGTTGAAACATCAACGCCGTATTTAGCAAATAGCTCAGGATCTTGCTCTATGGTTTGTGGTAAAGCGGATTCAAAGGAGACGGCTTGTGTCAAACCATAAAACACCGGCACAATAATTGAGTCAATAGAAATCGATAACTGATAATTACCAGTAATACGCCGAATTTGTTCAACAATCACTTCATCATCTGTTGCAAGTGTAGGTAATACATTAAATGCTAATTGCTTTTCAAAAAAATCATTTTCAGCCGGTAAACCATTTAATAATCGAGCACTTTGACCTGCTAATTCATTGACGCCTTGTTTACCGTAATAAGACGCAGGAATCAAATTGCTAATATGTAACGAGGACAGCTGTTCAATATCCGTTAAAGCATTAATACACCGTAATGCCTGACTTGCGGCCGCATTCGCAACAGCAACAATATTTTCAGTGCGATATTCACTTAGCAAATGATCATTAACTTTTGGTAGAATTAATGGAATGGACTCATCTAAAGCAAACTCACCGGTTGCATCAATAACAATACAACCTGCTTCAGCTGCGATACGCGCATAATTTTGAGAGACTTTTTGGTTAGCTGCAAAAAAAGCAAGATGAGCCTGTGACCAATCCATACTATCAATATGCTTAATCGTGATATTTTTACCCGCAAAGCGAACAACCTCGCCCTCGCTATTATCACTACCAAGCAGATCAATGTGATCAATTTCAAGCGCGCTGTTTTGTAATAATTCAACAAGTGCACTGCCGACTTGCCCATTTGCACCGACAACTGCAATATTCCATGATGCCATTTTTAGAACCTATTAAAAGACGTTGATTGGCCATGATTATACTGACAATTTGCGGCAAGATACAGTACAAATACAATAAGGTAAACATCTTTACCCGATCCCATCAATGAGGCCTTACGGCCTCATCTCGATTATAATCTTAACTTACCTGCATTTTTATCAAGAATCGATTGACCAATTCCGGGGACGTCTTTTAGCTGCTCGATAGACACAAATGGCCCAAATTTTTCACGATATTCAACGATTCTCTTTGCTTTGCTGATTCCAATCCCATTAATATATTTTGCCATTTGTTCGGCTGTTGATTGATTTATATTAATTTGTTCCGTAAAACTAGGCGCAGTGGCTGATGGTGATTGATAACTGGCTGACTCAGCATAACAGGTTAAAGCATAGCTGATTGACGTGATACACAAAGTGATAATAGTAAGATAGTACTTCAATTTTTTCATTAATAACTCCTTAAATGATTGCAAACATATGCAAAGCTAATATGACATAAAAGGAGATAACGGGATTACTGTAAGTCTAAATATGCTAAAAGCCACGAATGTGGCTTTTAGTTCTATCAAAACAATCTGATGTATTGCGAGTTTTATCACAGATCTGCATTTGGCATAATTTCGATTTTTGCCTTAGAACGTAAGTCTGTATTTAAACTCATAAAAATTTGATTTTTATTCACTTCAGTAATTTGTTGTGATAAATCTTTATCATCGCTATTTTTTACATCAGTCAATGCTGCAATCACTGCTGAGTTATATTTATTCATATCGAATCCATATACCTCTTTACCTTGTGACGGCGGAGTTAAACCAAAAATCATATCAATCGTACTTTGATCTAAGTCGGCTGATGTACGCGTCACATCATATTGATTAGCAAAATTAATGCGGTTATCACTTTCGCCACTATTTAAGGCTTGCGCAATTTTCTTAAGCTCTGCATCAAATACGGATTTCGATTTTTCAGTCGTTAAGCTTTCGTTCACTAAATTCGCCACTTCTTCATAAGGCGCAATCCCCTCTGGACGATAATCTAACACTTGAACAATATAGGTTGCTTTTGGTTCACTAATCTCAACAATGTCAGAAACATTGTTGGTTGCATGACCATTACTAATCATCGGTTCACTAAATAATACATTTTGTAATTCCGCATTTGCTGCAATAGACATGTATTCATTTCGAGTTTGCCAGTCTTCTGGTGCAGATAATGCTAATCCAGTCTCTTTTGCAATATCTTCTAACGTCTGATATTTGCCACGAGCTGCAATTAATTTATCATTTGCTTCGTTATATAATTTTTGAACTTGACTATCATAAAGTTCATTTTTAATTTTCGTTGCAACAAATTCAAATGGCATTTTTTGCGTTTGTGAAAGATTGCTTAACACAGCAACATAATATTCACCATCAATATTGACCGTACTCGAATCACCTTTTTTGGTCAAATTTAAATGTGACAAGTAATCAGGTACTGTTGCCTGAGTAAACCAGCCCAAATTAATTAAATTAGAAGAAGATGTTGCATCTTTGTTTTGTTTTTTAATGGCTTGTTCAATTTGTTTAGCATCAGTTTCATCTTTAGCTTGAATTAAAGAGTATTCATATTTTGCTGGTTCCATAAATTGCGAGATATTAGCTTGGTAATAATCTTTAATATCTTGTTCAGTAGGAATTTTCACTTTCTGCATGGCATCTGAATAGCTGTTAACAACATATTTGACTTTAACACGATCACTACGGTTAAACTTTGTGATATTCGTTTGATAATACTGTTGTAGCTCTTCTGGCGTCACCGCGATTGCGGCTTTATCAACAACATCATTAATTGAAACTTTAGCATAATACCCTTTGCGCTGTTGCCCCACCAATTCAGATAACTCGGATTCAACAGGTAAAGCAAAATCCGTTAACAACAAACCAACAAGCAACTGTTCTTTTTGTTTATCCGCTCGAATCAGCTCTGCATACATATCTGGCGTATAACCATTTTGACGCAATAAAGTAAGAAAACGTTCATTGTTAAACGCGTTATTCACAAAAAAGACATCTTGTTGACGAATGGCATCTTTGACTTGCTGATCGGAGACTTTAACACCTAAGTCTTCTGATAATTTATAGCTTAAATGATTACCAACATTAGACAAAAATACACGTTGACGAATGATCGGTTTAATAGAGTCGTCAGCACCGAGTGAAAAGCTTTGTTGTAACGCTTGATTGACTTGTTCTTCAAATCCAGCGCGACTAATTCCTTCACCATCGACTTTGGCAATATATAAGCGTTCATCATCAGCACTCGTTGAGTTAAGCCCAAGAAAGCCACCGACGCCGGTAAAAATAAATGCAAGAATAATTATGCCAAAAATGATTTTAACAATTAAACTATTTGCTGCAGTACGAATTTTTTCCATCATATGTTGTTATTCTCCATTGAATAATCCACCTTAATTAAGGTTTATTCACTGAAATAAGTATTCAATTCACCCAATTTAATTTGCGAAAGTATACCATATCTACGGCAATACGCTATTGGATAAATGATAATAAAAAAGCTGGCATCAAGCCAGCCTTTAAGGTTTAAAGACGATTAATTAATCGTGCCCGAAACAGGGATAATATTTTTACTTTTTTTGACAGTCCGTTTTATTGGACTCTTCGTCACTTTAATCGGTTCGATCCCAAAAGGATTATTGGCCAGTGCAACAGTAATAACATCATCAATCCATTTTGCAGGATGAATGTCCAGTTCTGATTTGACATTGTCTGGAATCTCTTCAAGATCTTTGACGTTATCAATTGGAATAATAACAGTCTTAATTCCACCGCGGTGTGCTGCCAAGAGTTTCTCTTTCAAACCACCAATAGGTAACACTTGACCACGTAAGGTGATTTCACCCGTCATTGCCACATCAGCTCGAACCGGATTACCCGTCAACGTCGAAATTAACGAAGTACACATTGCAATACCTGCACTTGGGCCATCTTTTGGTGTCGCACCATCTGGCACATGGACATGAATATCACGTTTTTCGTAAAAGTCGTTATTGATACCTAATTTTTCAGCTCTTGCACGGACAACCGTTAATGCCGTCTGGATTGACTCTTGCATCACATCACCTAACGAACCGGTATAGGTTAATTTACCTTTACCAGGTATACTGACAGATTCGATAGTAAGTAAGTCACCACCAACTTCAGTCCAAGCTAGACCATTCACTTGACCAATACGGTTTTCATCATCAATTTTGCCATAATCAAAGCGTTGAACACCCAAGAAATCGTGTAAATTATCCTGTGTTACCGCCACTTTTTTCGTTTGCTTATCCAATGCTAATTTTTTAACGACTTTACGACAGATTTTAGCAATTTCACGTTCTAAACTACGTACACCTGCCTCACGTGTATAATAGCGGATAATGCCCATAATGGCTGAATCATCAATCACAATTTCGCTTGATTGAAGCCCGCTGTTATCAATTTGCTTTTGCAATAGATGTTCTTTGGCGATATTCAGTTTTTCATCTTCGGTATAACCAGATAAACGAATCACTTCCATACGATCGAGTAAAGGCGCAGGAATATTCATCGAGTTTGCTGTCGCGACAAACATCACATCAGATAAATCATAATCAACTTCTAAATAGTGGTCACTAAACGCATTATTTTGTTCAGGATCTAAAACCTCAAGAAGTGCTGAGGCCGGATCACCACGCATATCAGATGACATCTTATCAATTTCATCTAATAAGAATAATGGGTTTTTTACGCCGACTTTTGTCATGCGCTGAATTAACTTCCCAGGCATCGAGCCAATATAGGTACGGCGGTGCCCACGAATTTCAGCTTCATCACGAACGCCACCTAAAGCCATACGAACATATTCACGGCCTGTTGCTTTCGCAATAGACTGTCCAAGTGAGGTTTTACCGACACCTGGCGGCCCAACAAGACAAAGAATCGGTCCTTTGATTTTATTCACACGGCTTTGTACCGCCAAATATTCTAAAATGCGATCTTTGACGCGCTCTAATCCATAATGGTCACGATCCAGTACTTTTTGCGCTTCTTTTATGCTCTTTTTAACTTTGCTTTTTTTCGACCATGGTACCTGAAGCATCCAGTCAATATAACCACGAACTACCGTCGCTTCAGCAGACATGGCTGGCATCATTTTGAGTTTATTAAGCTCAGCCATCACTTTATCGACAGCTTCTTTCGGCATTTTGGCTTTTTCGATCTTAGCGATAATTTCTTCATATTCATCAGGTTTATTTTCTATATCACCTAATTCTTTATGAATGGCTTTAATTTGCTCATTGAGGTAATACTCTTTTTGCGCTTTCTCCATTTGCTGTTTGACGCGCTGACGAATATTTTTTTCCACTTGCAATAAATCAATCTCAGATTCCATCATTGAAACTAAAAATTCAAAACGTTTCTCTAATTCTAAACACGCTAAAATTTCTTGTTTTTGATCAACTTTAATAAACAATGTCGCTGCAATTGAATCGGCTAATTGCTCAGGTTCTTTAATTAACCGAATTGAATCAACCACTTCTTGTGTAATCTTTTTATTTAATTTTGCATATTCTTCAAAATTAGATAACACAACGCGAACTAAGGCTTCATTGATTGAAGCGGCATTTTTTTCTTTAACTTGTTGGATATTACCAATAAAAAAGTCTTCAACGTCTTGATCAACAATATTGGTTAGTTTGGCTCGTTCAACCCCTTCTACGAGGACTTTAATTGTGCCATCGGGTAATTTTAGTAATTGCAGAATATTGGCTATTGTCCCAATTGAATAAAGATCACCTTCTTGTGGATCATCTTGGGTAGCATCCTTTTGCGTCACTAAAAAGACTTGTTTATCCATCTCCATCGCTTTTTCTAAGCAACGGATAGATTTATCTCGACCAACAAACAACGGGATAACCATATGAGGAAAGACGACTACATCACGTAGCGGTAAAACTGGCATCACCTGTTTTGATTGTTTTGTTCTCATATCACTCTCTCTAGCTGTATCAACTTCACATTGAAACTATATTGGGACTAATTATGAATATTCAAGCCTATCAACAGTCAATATATTGATTATTTAAATGGAGGTTAAATTGTATTATAGAATGAAAGCCTACATTTTTATAGATAAGATAAAATGTAGGCTTTCATTTATTGATTATAAATCAGTTCTGGAGATGTTTGCTTTTCAATAGTCTCGCCGGTAACGATAACTTTATTCACATTTTTTAATGATGGTAAATCATACATGGTATCAAGAAGAATGTTTTCAACAATTGAACGTAATCCCCTTGCGCCCGTTTTACGCTTCATTGCCTTATTGGCGATCGCATCAAGTGCATCTAATGTAAATTCTAATTCAACATTCTCTAGTTCAAACAAGGCCTGGTATTGTTTGGTTAATGCATTTTTTGGTTCAGTTAAAATCTGAATTAATGCTGCTTTATCCAGTTCTGATAGTGCCGCTAACACAGGTAACCGACCTATGAACTCTGGAATTAAACCAAATTTAATTAAGTCTTCAGGTTCAATTTGCGCCAATAACTCAGACTCAGTCGCTTTTTGTTTTTCAGCTTTAACTTCAGCACCAAAACCAATCCCTGAATTAATTGATGTTCGACCTGCAATCACTTTATCAAGCCCAGCAAAAGCACCGCCACAGATAAATAAGATTTTAGATGTATCAACTTGCAAAAATTCTTGTTGAGGATGCTTACGTCCCCCTTTAGGCGGAACAGATGCTACCGTCCCCTCAATAATTTTTAAGAGTGCTTGTTGTACACCTTCACCCGATACATCACGCGTGATCGAAGGATTATCGGATTTACGTGAGATTTTATCAATCTCATCAACATAAATGATGCCGAGTTGTGCTTTAGTCACATCATAATCGCAGCTTTGTAGCAGTTTTTGGATAATATTTTCAACATCCTCACCGACATAACCCGCTTCAGTCAACGTCGTCGCATCCGCCATAGCAAATGGAACGTCGAGGAATCGAGCTAGCGTCTCAGCCAACAACGTTTTACCACTTCCCGTTGGACCAATAAGTAAAATATTACTTTTACCCAGTTCTACCCCATTTTGGCCTTTAGGAACACGTAAACGTTTATAATGGTTATACACCGCAACAGACAAGACTTTTTTAGCTTGTTCTTGACCGATGACATATTCATCCAGATGTGCTCTAATTTCATGAGGTGTTGGCAATGGTTTGGCGGCAAGATCTTCTTGTTGAGTAAAATCCGTTTCATCACTTTTTAACATCTCATTTAAAGAATGAATACATTCATCACAAATATAAATAGACGAAGAACATTCGATCAGTCTTTTCGTTTCATGTTGACTGCGGCCACAAAAAGTACAGTAAAGTAATTTTGATGATTTTTCTTTATTCACTACAACCACCTGTTATGACAATATATATAAAATTGCTCAAAATCTGACAAGATAGATCTAATTATCTGATTGACAGTTAAGCTCTTTTATCAAAAATAGCATCAACTAGCCCATAGTCAACCGCTTGTTGTGCTGACATAAAGTTGTCTCTGTCAGTATCTTTTTCAATGACGTCTAACGGTTGTCCAGTATGCAAAGCCATTAACTCGTTCATTCTATTTTTGACTTTTAAGACTTCTTTAGCATGAATTTGAATATCCGATGCTTGCCCTTGGAAACCACCTAACGGTTGATGAATCATCACTCGAGCATTAGGTAAGCAATAACGTTTCCCTTTTGCACCAGCGGTTAATAAAAATGCCCCCATTGAACATGCTTGACCTAAACATATTGTACTGACATCGGGTTTAATAAATTGCATTGTGTCATAAATTGACATACCCGCAGTAATGACACCACCAGGAGAATTGATGTAAAGGTAAATATCTTTTTCTGGATTCTCAGCTTCTAAAAATAACATTTGAGCAACAATTAAATTGGCCATATGGTCTTCAACTTGACCTGTCATAAATATAATGCGCTCTTTTAAAAGTCTGGAATAAATGTCATATGCTCGCTCCCCGCGTGAGTTTTGTTCAACAACCATCGGGACCAAATTCATACTTTGCTCTAATAAATGATTTGTATAAGACATTTTTCCTCCTAACTAAATAAAACAGCCCAAAATAGAATACACGTATTTTGGGCTATAACTTGTTCTAAAATCAACTAAAACTTAAGCTTGTTGTTGCTGATTCATTAATTCCGAAAATGAGTATACTTTATCGGTTACTTTGGCTTTTTCAAGTAACATATCAACCACTTGATCTTCTAATGCAACAGATTTCAAGTTCTCTAATGCTTTTTTATCTTTGCTATAATAAGCAACGACTTCTTTCGGATCTTCATAAGCTGTCGCAATCTCATCAATTAGAGATTTAACACGATCTTCATCAGCTTTTAATTGGTTGCTTTCGATAATTTCGCTGAATAATAAACCAATAATCACACGACGTTTTGCTTCTGGCTCAAAAATCTCTTTTGGTAAATCCATAGGTTGCTTAGCATTGCCACCAAAACGTGACATAGCTTGCTGACGTAACACATCAATTTCACGATCAACAAGTGGTGATGGGACGTCAATTTCATTATGTTTGACAAGTCCGTCAATCACTTGTGCTTTAATTTTGTTACGTACAGTTGCTTTAAGCTCTCTTTCCATATTTTTACGGACTTCAGCTTTTAAACCATCAATGGTTCCTTCAGCAATACCAAAACGTTTAATCACGTCATTAGTTAATTCTGGTAATTCTAACTCTTCAACTTTTTTCAAGGTAGATGCAAATTTAGCGGCTTTACCTTTTAAATTTTCAGCATGATAATCTTCAGGGAATGTCACATCGATATCAAATGAATCGCCTGCTTTATGACCTAAAATTGCGGTTTCAAAACCAGGAATCATACGGCCTTGACCTAATACAAGTGCAAAATCAGTCGCTTTGCCGCCTTCAAATTCTTCGCCATCAACGGTACCAACAAAATCAAGCACAACACGCATTTGATCTTGTGCATCTTTAGTCACTTCTTTCCATGTACCTTGTTGTTTACGCAGTGTTTCGATCATGGTTTCAACATCAGCATCAACGACATTTGCAACCGGTTTTTCAACTTCGATTTTATCAAGGTCTTTAATTTCTACTTGCGGATAGACTTCAAATTCAACACTGAACGGGTAGTCTTCACCTTGTTTATATTCAGTTGGAATATAAGTTGGTGAACCCGCTGGATTGATTTTTTCTTGAATAATCGCTTCAATAAAGTGACGTTGCATTAATTCACTCAATGCATCTTGTAAAATGGATGCGCCATAACGCTGTTCAACAACTTTTAATGGCACTTTACCTTTACGGAAGCCATCAATACGGACTTTCTTCGCAGTATTAATGAGTTCTTTATCAATTGCTTTTTTGATATCTGCTGATGGAATAGTTATCGTTAAACGTCGACCTAATCCTTGTGTTGTTTCAACCGAAACTTGCATCTTTGGTACCTCAGAATCATGAATTATTTTGTGTTTGTATTTTTTAAATGTTTTGCCCAAGACAATCAAACACAACAAAGTTTATAAAATAGGCATGCATTATACAGTTCGATACTGCTTACGTCGAGACTTTTAATAGTTCCTTCTCTAACGATTTTAATCGTTTATTCATCTCATCAATATGTAAGACTAATGATGCGGTTTTACGCCAAACTTTATTGGTTTGTAAAGGAATTCCTGATGAATAGACACCCGGTTCAGAAATCGGACGCATCACCATCCCCATGCCAGTTACCGTGACTTTATCACAAATTTCCATATGACCATTAATCACACTCGCACCGCCGATCATGCAATACTTACCAATTTTTAAACTGCCAGCCATTATCACACCACCTGCAACGGCAGTATGTTCACCAATATAGTCGTTGTGCGCTATTTGACATTGATTATCAATAATCACACCATCACGAATGATCGTGTCATCTAATGCACCACGATCAATGGTGGTCGATGCACCAATTTCAACATGATCACCAATTATCACACGACCCAACTGCGGAATTTTAATCCAATTACCCCGATCATTTGCATAACCAAATCCATCGGAACCAATGACAGCACCAGATTGAATTAAGCAATTATCGCCAATTTGAATATTATGATAAATAGCAACATTGGCCCATAGCTTTGTGTTTGCACCAATTTTAGTATTTTTACCAACAAAGCAACCAGCACCAATAATTGTATTATCCCCTAGGGATACACCACTTTCGATGACGGAATTTGCTCCGATTGCAACATGACGACCTAAAACGACATCATCTGCAATCACTGCAGATGATGCGATACCTTGTGCAGGTAATGGTGTAGTATCAAGCAATTGAGCAAGCTTTGCATAGGCTAAATAAGGATTAGTCACAACTAATGCTGCACCTTTCCATTTAGCTAAACTTTCCTCGGTTAATACCACAACACTGGCTTTACAGGTTATGAGCTGATCTTGATATTTTTTATCAGATAAAAATGTGATTTGCCCTTGCTCAGCGGTCGACATCGAAGCAATGCTGTTAATAACCAGATTTTCATCACCCACTAAAACAGCGTTTAATTTTTCTGCAAGTTCTTTAAGCTTATAAGAATGCATTATTTTTTAACCTGTTCCAAAACCTTGCTTGTTACGTCAACAGCATCAACAGCATAAAAAGCAGCTTCTGCTTTTAAAATAAGATCATATTTTTCTTGCTCTGCAACTTTAACAACAGCATCTTGAATTTTTGTTAATAATTTGCTTGCTTCTTCATTTTCACGTTTACGATAGTCCACTGAAAATGCTTTAGCTTTGTCTTCAAATGCTTTAATTAAGTTAGTTAATTTAGTTTTTTCTGAAGCAGATAATGTCATACCATCTTTTTGTAATTTTTGTGCTGCGTCATTCGCTTTTTTCTCTTCTTCTTGTAACACCTTAGCACGAGCTTCAAATTCAGAATCAAGCGTTTTGCTCACAGCTTCTCTCTGTGGCATTTGCTGTAATACAGAAACAACATCAACAATCGCAATTTTTGTCTCAGCATTAGCAACACAAGTAAATAACAATGCTACGCTTAATCCCATAACTGATATAATTTTTTTCACACTAATCACCTTTTATATTAAAAATAACATTTTTATTTTATTACCAAGTAGAACCAATATTAAACTGGAACTGCTGCGAAGAATCACCATCAAATTTCTTGATTGGTTGAGCATATGAGAACACGAGTGGCCCTAATGGCGACATCCACTGCACGGCAACGCCGGCTGACACACGAATATCAGACGGTGACCCATAATCAGGAATGTTTTTATTGTTGATATCCCACTTTGTATCCCACACAGTACCGGCATCAACAAATAATGATGTACGAATACTGCTCGCATATTTTTCACTGACAAATGGCGTTGGCACAATGACCTCACCACTGACAAATGCAAGGGCGTTACCACCAACAGCATCACTAGAAGCCGAACATCCATCATAATTAGATAAATCACAATTAGACTTGAATTTAACTGCTTTTGGACCAACTGTATTCGATTTAAAACCACGTAGTATGGTTGAACCACCTGCATAGAAGTTTTCATAGAATGGGAGTTCTTTACCACCAAAACCAAGCCCATAGCCTAGACGACCACGCGCTAATAATACCCATTTTTGATCATAATCTAATGGATAATAGTAAGATCCATCTACAACCATTTTTGCAAAACGGTTATCAAATACCGGTAACGTCACTTTACCATTTGCGGTAACTTTTATCCCGTCGGTTGGGAAGTAACCACGGTTTAGAGAGTTATAACTCCAGTAAGCATTCACTAATAAGTCATTAGCATTAAATGAAACACTATTCTTATTTGCAACATTTTCACCCATTGATTTAAAGTAACGCCACATTCCATACTGGGCATCCATATCATCGAGTTTATGATTTGCGTATTCAAGACCAAAACGAAGAAAATTCTTTTCACTAATCGGGAAACCTAAATTGGTTGTGGCTCCCCACGTTTTGCTAGAATATTCAGATACGTCACCGTTTTCTTTATCCGCTTTATAGGTGTTGTAGTAAACACTACCACCTAAACTGACACCATCAATGGTGAAATAAGGGTTTACGGCTGAAATTGATGCTGTTTTATCTGAATTGGTGGTATTCACATCAAATGAGACACTGTTACCTGTACCTAACCAGTTCTCTTGTGCAATACCTGCATTAAAGCTTAAGCCGCTATCCGAGCCGATCCCAATACCAAATTTAATACTACCGGTATTACGTTCTGAGACTTTATAAGTAATATCGACTTGATCATCAACACCCGAGACTTTTTCAGTTTCAGTTTCAACCACATCAAAGAAACCTAATCGGTTAAGTCGTGTTTTACCTAATTCGACTAAATCATTACTTAACCATGCACCTTCCATTTGACGCAATTCACGACGAATAACTTTTTCACTTGTGACAGTATTGCCAACGATATTAATTTTACGAACATAATAACGCGGCCCCACATCAACAAATAAGATCAATTTAACTGTATGATCGGTATCATTAATTTCAGGATGAGTAATCACTCGAGGGAAAGCATAACCGTAATTCGCTAACATTTTTTTAATTTGGTCTTCTATTTCGGTAATTTTTTTACCGTTATAGAGTTCACCCAATTTCAATTGTTCAGTTGCAATTTGTTCAACTTTATCTTTATGAACAGCATAATTGCCTTTTAATTCAATATCTGACAAGTTATAACGTTCACCTTCATTGATATTAATTGTGACATAAATACCTTTTTTGTCTGGCGTTAAACTGACTTGAGTTGAATCAATATTAAAACGAGCATAACCACGATCTAGGTAGAAACCTTGTAGCTCATCCAAATCTGCAGCCAGTTTTTGTTTTTGGTATTTTCTATCACCTAACATATTCCACCATGGCACTTCATCTCGCAAAGCAAAACGAGAAATCAGCTCATCAGAAGAATAGGCTTTTGCACCAACAATGTTGATTTGTTCAATTAACGCAGAAACCCCTTCGGCTATCTCTAATTTTAAATCAACGCGGTTTCTCGCTAGAGGTGTCACCACCGCTTTAACTTTTGCGTTATATTTACCGATGCTGTAATAGAAATCTTCAAGCCCTTTTTCAATGGCAGATAAGGTCGTACGATCTAATGATTCGCCCACACGTACACCGGATCCATCGAGATTAGATGTCAACATATCGTCTTTAACGGATTTATTACCTGAAAAAGTAATGCTTGCGATTGTTGGGCGCTCTTGAACATGAATAATTAATGTCGCGCCATCACGAGCGATGGTGATATTTTCAAAGTTACCACTTGTATAAAGGGATTTGATAATACTACCTAAGTCAGATTCATTAACATAATCGCCAACTTGTACTGGCATTTTTAATAATGCCGCACCCAATGTAACGCGTTGTAATCCTTCAAATTTTATATCTTTTACCATAAAATCATCAGCACCAAAAACAACGGGGCTATAAGCAGAAGAACTAAAAAGCAAAGATGCTATGAGTAATTTATTAATTCTCATTTGTGAGGCTCACCTTCATTATATATTACTCCATTCCATCATAGGGATAATCTTAGAAAATCGTTAAATAACGCGATACCCATTATGACCATTAATAAAATAAATCCCAACCGGTACATGACTTCTTGTGTTGCTGTGGACAGTGGACTACCTTTCATTTTTTCAATTAAGAGAAAAATCAAATGCCCCCCATCTAGCATCGGTAACGGTACAAGATTAATTACACCTAAACTAATACTAATAAATGCTAAAAAAAACAAATATGGCACAAAGCCATAACTTGCGGTTTGCCCAGCACCTTTGGCAATTGTTATTGGACCAGACAAATTTTTAATACTGATCACACCAGTAATTAATTGGTAAAATGATCGCACTACCAATTTTATCGTCAACCCAGTTTGGTCGATACTTTTAACAAATGCGCTTACTATATCATACTGTTTTACACTTGTGTTATTCGTCGGATAAATTCCTACTACACCGATTCTTTCACCTTTAGCATTAACATCCATCTGAGGAGTTAATGTCAACACAACGGACTGATTACCTCGTTTTACATTAAGCTCAATAGGTTGACCCGTTTTAATCAATGTAACAAAACTGTCCCAATCATGATATGTTTGATTATTATATGATTGAATTTCATCACCAATTTGTAGCCCTGCTTTTTCAGCTGCTGATTGAGGAACAATCTTGCTGATAATGGGGTAAATCTCTACAGGTGCAGGGACAAAACCAAACGCAGCAATCGGAGACTGTTTTTCAATATCAAATTGCCAGTTTTTAATATCCACCCATATCTCATTATGATGTTCGGTTGGCGTATCATAAGTGATAACCACGTTATCTTTACCCATCTCATTAATTAATGCTGAATTAACATCAGACCAACTTTCTATTTTGATACCCGCAATCGTTTTTAGTTCCGCACCTTGCGGAATATTTACACTTGCAGCAGGCGTATTGGCAATAATTTGAGCAATTTTGACAGGATAAGTCAGTACGCCGATTTGAAAAATTAACCAATATACTAATGCCGCTAAAATAAAATTGGCAATCGGCCCCGCACTAATAATCGCAGCCCGTTTTGCTATCGACTTATGATTAAACGCAAAGGGGATCTCTTGTTCAGTAAGTTGGGTATTACGACCATCCAACATTTTGACATATCCACCAAGTGGAATGCACGCGATCGCAAACTCAGTTCCTTTTTTAGAGGTATAAGACCATAACTTTTTGCCAAAACCAATCGAAAAACATTCAACTCTTACGCCACATAGCCTAGCAATAATGAAATGCCCAAATTCATGAACAGTGACAAGCACACTGATGGTAATTAAAAAAATTAATGTTGTCCAAATCACGAAAGAATCCTATAAAAGATACAATGAAAGGGCAGCAAAAACAGGAATCGCAGCAGTGAGACTATCGATACGATCAAGAATACCACCATGACCAGGAATGAGATGACCACTATCTTTGATATTCGCTTCACGCTTGAACATACTTTCCGTTAAATCGCCCAACACGGAAACTAAAATCGCAACAATCGAACTGATAACAAGATGAGAAAAAGACACAGCAAAATAATTGCTAGCATATACAATCACCGTAATGATCAATGATAGCGAAACACCACCGATAAGGCCTTCTAGGGTTTTACCTGGTGAAACTTTCGGTGCTAACTTGTGTTTACCCAATGCTCGTCCGGCAAAATAAGCGCCAGAATCAGTTGCCCAAACAAGGATTAATACATACAGTAACCAAAATGCACCATGGTATGTATCATAAGAATAATGAATTTGTCTTAATTGAATCATACCAATAAAAAATGGGATTAAAGTACAACATGCAAACAACGATTTAATCACATTATTTTGCCACAAAGTCGTTGTTTTGGGATAACTGATCACAAGCAATAATGCCACGATCCACCAAATCAATGAGATGTATAATACAGATTTAAAAATAAGAATTTGATCCGTTATCGTCGATAGGTAATAGATGGCAACAGCCAGTATTGTTAGAATACAGGTAAATAAAACTTTATTACTCCGTGACGTTAAACGCAGAAACTGTGTCCATTCCCATGCTGATAATGCAAAAATAACGACCATTACTGCGACAAAAACAGTCAGCGGTAAAAAGAATAAACAGATAATGACTAATGGTATTAAAACTATGGCTGCCAATAAACGCTGAATTAACATTACTTATCCTAATTTTAAGATTCTATGACTCGGCCAAAACGCCGCTCTCTCTTATTAAATGTCGAAATAGCTTCATCAAGTGCATTTCGATCAAAATCAGGCCATAGTATATCAGTAAAATAGAGTTCAGAATAAGCAATTTGCCATAGTAAAAAATTACTTATACGATATTCACCACCTGTTCGAATCACCAAATCAATTGCAGGAAGATCATGTAATGAAATTTGGTTATTGATGGTTTCTTCATTAATATCATCGACAGTCATCTCGCTATCATTAACTTTTTTAATAATTGACTTAATGGTGTGAGTAATGTCCCATCGCCCACCATAATTGGCTGCGATATTCAGCACTAATCCTGTATTTTGAAGGGTTAGCTGTTGTACATCATCAATCATGGATTGCAGTTGAGATGAAAAGCGAGCGGTATCACCGATAATATTCAAGCGAATATTATTTTTATGAAGCACTTTGGCTTCACGATTTAATGCGTAGACAAATAAAGACATCAAAGCTGAAACTTCTTGTTCTGGCCTTTTCCAGTTTTCACTGCTAAAAGCATACAATGTTAACGCTTTAATGCCGATTAAACTGGCATGTTGAACGGTTTTTCTTACTGCTTTTAAGCCAGCTCGATGACCAACGACACGGAGCTGGTTGCGATTTTTGGCCCATCGCCCATTTCCATCCATAATAATAGCTACATGATTTGGAATGAGTTTATGTTGTGTCATGCCTTCCCTATTTACACTTCTATAAAAAACTAATGATCATGTTAACATAACCGATAAAAGCCAGTAAATTTATTTTACTTACCTTAAGCCTTTATATTTCTTTAAAGATTCAATTAGATAATTAAAAAAATGTAAAAAAAATGAGCTCAATTAAAATAAACTTTACAAAATTATCATCGCGTACCGTAAACAACGATCGTTTTACCATGAGCAGAGATTAAATGTTGCTCTTCCAACATTTTTAGAATACGCCCAACCGTTTCCCTTGAACAACCTACAATTTGCCCGATTTCTTGTCGTGTTATTTTGATTTGCATACCATCTGGGTGCGTCATCGCATCAGGTTGTTTAGCAAGATTTAATAACGTTTGCGCTATTCGACCAGCCACATCAAGGAATGCTAAATTGCTCACTTTTTCAGATGTCACTTGTAAACGATTTGCCATCTGTGCGGCTAATTTCATTAAGATATCGGGATTAACTTGAATCAGTTGTTTAAATTTTTTGTAAGATATCTCTGCAACTTCACAACTGGTTCGTGCTTTAACCCATGCACTACGTTCCATGCCTTCTTCAAATAAACCTAATTCACCGATAAATTCACCTTGGCTGAGGTAAGAAAGAATCATCTCTTTACCTTCATCATCTTTAATGAGCACTGCAGCAGCACCTTTAACAATGTAATAAAGTGTTTCGGCTTTTTCACCTTGATGAATTAACGTACTCTTAGCTGGGTATTTATGAATATGGCAATGGGATAAAAACCATTCTAACGTTGTATCGGATTGTTGTTTGCTAATGATCATTAGGTCCTACTCCAGTTATACAATATCGAGTTATTATGTGACACTATATCAAACTTATTCAAAAAATTATATATCAGAGATTATTTTAATCGCTTGTTATACCTTTTGCTGCTTGGTTTTATAGCAATTTATCAGTGGGTTTCAAATCGACGGTTTCATGTAATTCAGACCATACAATCACAACCTTGCCTTGGATGAGCTGCTCACGGACATCCTGAACTTTTTCAGCAAGCGATTTTTCAATATCACCATAATCCGTCCCTTCGCGTAATACAAAGCTCTCGATAATGTTAATTAGCGTTGACTCATCTAGCTCTTGCCAAGGAATGATCATAATTCATATTCTCTTTTTTATACTAAGTATTGTGTTTATCAAATGAAATACGTTGGTGACTGTATCTACCTACATCTTAAAATAATAACAAAACGTTATCATGATTTAAGTCATCTCTTTTAAGTTCATAGCATTCATTACACGAAGTGATGTTAATTAAGCGAATCGCCAACATTACAGTTAAGCCAGAGTAACAAACTTATTTATCATAGTATGACACATCGCATAAATTAAACAAAACCAGTTTAGTCAATAATCAGGAGGGGAAGAATAAATGTGATGACTAATGGGCCACAGCGTCATGATTATCATTCACTCATAAAAAAAACCGCTTAAAAGCGGTTTTTTTATTTAGAAAGCGAAACAACCTATTAGTCTTCAGCTGAGTTAAGTAGCTCTGCTAAGTTGGCAGTTGCTTCTTCAGCAGTCATGGTTGGCTCAGATACTGTTGTTGTGTCTACCCCGACAGAACGTTTACGTAAGCGTTCTTTATGGTAAGCATAACCCGTACCTGCTGGAATCAATCGACCAACAATAACGTTTTCTTTAAGACCACGAAGTTCATCATTTTTACCAGCGACAGCAGCTTCCGTTAACACGCGTGTTGTTTCTTGGAACGATGCGGCAGAAATAAATGATTCAGTTGTCAATGATGCTTTAGTAATCCCTAGCAAGTCATGGATATAAGTTGCTGGTTCTTTACCTTGTGCTTCAAGTTCACGATTCATTATTTTAATACGAGATACTTCTAATTGCTCACCTTCAAGTAAGCGTGAATTACCTGTATTCATGATCGTTGCTTTACGCAGCATCTGACGAACGATAACTTCAATGTGTTTATCATTGATTTTTACGCCTTGTAAGCGATAAACTTCCTGTACTTCGTTAACAATATAACGCGTTACAGCATTTACGCCACGTAAACGTAAAATATCATGCGGTGATTCTGGACCATCTGAAATCACATCACCACGTTCAACATGCTCACCTTCAAATACGTTAAGCTGACGCCATTTAGGAATCATCTCTTCGTATGGTTCGCTGCCATCAGCTGGTGAAATAACCAAACGACGTTTACCTTTTGTCTCTTTACCAAATGAAACAATACCATCGATTTCAGCAAGGATAGCGGGTTCTTTTGGTTTACGCGCTTCAAATAGATCTGCAACGCGAGGTAGACCACCGGTAATATCTTTAGTACCTACCGATGCTTGTGGAATACGAGCAAGTACATCACCGATATTGATTTGCGCACCATCTTCTAATTGTACTAATGCTTTACCTGGTAAGAAGTATTGTGCAGGCATTTCTGAACCTGTTACAAACACATCTTTACCTTTCGCATCGACAATTTTGATTGCAGGACGCAGATCTTTACCAGCTGCGGTTCTTTCTGCAACATCAAGTACAACAATTGAAGATAAACCTGTTAACTCATCAGTTTGACGCGTAATTGATTGACCATCAACCATATCAACAAACTTAACTAAACCTTGAACCTCTGATACAACTGGCATGGTATGTGGATCCCAGTTTGCAACGGTTTCACCCGCTTTAACTGTGCTACCTGTACCTTTGGTTAAAATCGCACCGTAAGGGACTTTATACGTCTCTTTCATACGACCAAGTTCATCAACCACCGTTAACGCTGTATTACGAGAGGTAATAACAAGTTTTTTGTCTGGATTGATAACAAATTTAGCATTCGATAATTTAACATTACCGTTGTTTTTAACTTGTACGCTTGATTCAGCTGCAGCCCTTGATGCCGCACCACCGATGTGGAACGTACGCATCGTTAACTGTGTACCTGGTTCACCGATTGATTGTGCTGCAATAACCCCGATTGCTTCACCTTTATTCACTAAATGACCACGTGCTAAGTCACGTCCATAACAGTTTGCACAAACACCGAAGTCTGTATCACATGAAACCACTGAACGTACTTTAACACTATCAATTAATTCCGCTTCTAATAAATCACAGAATGCTTCGTCAAGTAACGTGTTACGTGGAATCAAGATATCTGCACTACCCGGTTTTAATACGTCTTCCGCAGTGACACGACCTAATACACGTTCACGTAGTGGCTCTTTTACATCACCACCTTCAATCACTGGGGTCATGATCACACCTTCGTGTGTTCCACAGTCATCTTGAATAACAACAAGGTCTTGCGCCACGTCAACTAAACGACGAGTTAAGTAACCTGAGTTTGCTGTTTTTAATGCTGTATCGGCTAAACCTTTACGCGCACCATGCGTAGAAATAAAGTACTGAAGTACGTTTAAGCCTTCACGGAAGTTTGCTGTGATTGGTGTTTCAATGATAGAACCGTCTGGTTTTGCCATCAAACCACGCATACCAGCAAGCTGACGAATCTGCGCTGCCGAACCACGAGCACCTGAGTCGGCCATCATATAAATGCTATTAAATGATGATTGCGTCTCTTCTTTACCTTCTTTATTGATAACTTTTTCAGTGGATAAGTTATCCATCATCGCTTTAGCAACACGTTCATTAGCGGCTGCCCAAATATCGATAACTTTGTTATAACGTTCACCAGCTGTTACTAAACCTGATTGGAACTGTTCTTGAATTTCAGCAACTTCGGTTTCTGCTTCATTAATGATACCCGCTTTCTTAGCTGGAATAACCATATCATCAATACCAACAGATACACCTGAACGTGCTGCGTAAGCAAAACCAGTATACATCACCTGATCAGCTAGAATAACGGTCTCTTTCATACCTAATTGGCGATAACACACGTTTAAGATTTTAGAAATTGCTTTCTTACCTAACGGCTGGTTAACCACAGAGAACGGTAACCCTTTAGGCATAATTAACCATAAAATTGAGCGACCAATTGTTGTGTCAACTAGTGAAATTGACTCTTGCCATTCATCAGCATCATTACGGTGATATTCAGTAATACGCACTTTAACACGCGCATGCAATTCAGCCACACCTAAACGATACAGTTTTTCTGCTTCTTTAGGGCCTGTTAATACCATGCCTTCACCTTTCGCGTTAATTTTATCACGCGTCATATAGTAAAGACCAAGTACCACGTCTTGTGATGGAACAATAATCGGCTCACCACTTGCTGGCGATAGGATATTGTTAGTTGACATCATCAATGCACGGGCTTCAATTTGCGCTTCAAGTGTTAATGGAACGTGTACAGCCATTTGGTCACCATCGAAGTCGGCGTTGAATGCCGCACAAACTAATGGATGTAACTGAATCGCTTTACCTTCGATTAGGATGGGTTCAAATGCTTGAATACCTAATCTGTGAAGTGTTGGAGCACGGTTTAATAATACCGGATGTTCACGAATCACTTCATCTAAAATATCCCAAACAATCGCATCTTCACGTTCAACCATTTTTTTAGCGGCTTTAATCGTCGTCGCATAACCACGACGCTCTAATTTGCCATAAATAAATGGTTTAAATAGCTCAAGTGCCATTTTTTTCGGTAAACCACATTGGTGTAGACGTAAGTATGGACCCACTGTAATTACAGAACGACCAGAGTAGTCAACACGTTTACCAAGTAAGTTTTGACGGAAACGACCTTGCTTACCTTTAATCATATCAGCAAGTGATTTTAATGGGCGTTTATTTGAACCAGTAATTGCACGGCCACGACGACCATTATCTAATAATGCATCGACGGATTCTTGTAACATACGTTTTTCGTTACGTACAATAATATCAGGGGCTGCAAGATCTAATAGACGTTTTAAACGGTTATTACGGTTGATCACACGACGATATAAATCATTGAGATCTGACGTTGCAAAACGACCACCATCGAGTGGCACTAATGGACGTAAATCAGGTGGAAGCACCGGTAATACGTTCAAAATCATCCATTCAGGTTTATTTTCTGACTGAACAAAAGCTTCAATAATTTTGATACGCTTAGTGAGTTTCTTACGTTTAGTTTCAGAGTTAGTCGTTGATAACTCATCACGTAATGTTTCACATTCCGCATTTAAATCTAAATTGCGTAATAACTCTTGAATGGCTTCAGCACCCATACGCGCATCAAATTCGTCACCAAACTCTTCAAGTGCATCAAGGTATTGTTCTTCAGTTAAAATTTGACCACGGTCTAAATTTGTCATACCGCCGTCAAGAACCATAAATGATTCAAAATAAAGCACACGCTCAATATCACGTAGTGGCATATCAAGTAATAAACCAATACGAGATGGCAGTGATTTAAGGAACCAAATGTGTGCAGTTGGAGATGCTAACTCAATATGCCCCATTCGCTCACGACGAACTTTAGCTTGAGTCACCTCAACACCACATTTTTCACAGATCACACCACGGTGTTTTAAACGTTTATATTTTCCACATAAACATTCGTAATCTTTTACTGGACCAAAAATTCTGGCACAGAATAAACCGTCACGCTCAGGTTTAAATGTGCGGTAGTTAATGGTTTCTGGTTTTTTAACTTCACCAAATGACCATGAACGGATCATGTCTGGTGACGCTAACCCAATTTTAATCGCATCAAACTCTTCAGTTTTAGTTTGTGCTTTTAGAAACTTTAATAAGTCTTTCACTAATTGGCTCCTATGGAGTTAAACCAACTGGGTAATCGCATTGTTAGCCGATTACCCGTATAAATAGCAATCTTAAAATCAGAACAATTACTCTTCATCTAATTCAATATTGATACCAAGCGATCTGATCTCTTTTAACAATACGTTAAATGATTCAGGAATAGCTGGTTCCATACGATGATCACCATCTACAATATTTTTATACATCTTCGTACGACCGTTTACGTCATCCGATTTTACTGTCAACATTTCTTGTAGAGTATATGCAGCACCATAAGCTTCAAGTGCCCACACTTCCATCTCACCAAAGCGCTGACCACCGAACTGAGCTTTACCACCAAGCGGTTGCTGAGTAACCAAGCTGTATGAACCCGTTGAACGAGCATGCATCTTGTCATCAACAAGGTGGTTAAGTTTTAACATGTACATGTAACCAACAGTTACTGGACGTTCAAACTTCTCACCAGTGCGGCCATCATAAAGGGTAATTTGCCCTGATGTTGGAATATCACCTAACTCAAGTAATGATTTAATTTCAGCTTCTTTTGCACCATCAAATACAGGTGTTGCAAGCGGCATACCATTACGAAGATTTTGTGCTAAAGTCTTCACTTCTTGATCAGTAAATTCAGCAACGTTAACTTTTTGTGATGCACCAAGACCTAAATCATAAGCTTTTTGAATAAAGTCACGTAATTTAGCTAACTCTTGTTGTTCTTTTAACATTGTATCAATTTTAATACCGATACCTTTAGCAGCCATCCCTAAATGGGTTTCTAAAATCTGACCGATGTTCATACGAGATGGAACACCAAGTGGATTTAGCACGATATCGACCGGACAACCCGTTTCGTCATATGGCATATCTTCAATTGGGTTAATTTTTGAAATAACCCCTTTGTTACCATGACGACCCGCCATTTTATCACCCGGTTGGATTTGACGTTTAACCGCTAAATACACCTTAACAATTTTTAGAACACCTGGTTGTAAATCATCGCCTTGCGTGATTTTCATTCGCTTAGCTTCAAGTTTCTTATCAAATTCAGCTTTGATTTCATCATACTGAGCAGCAAGCTCTTCCAATTGCGCTTGTTTATCTTCTTTAGACAAGCCAATTGTTAACCATTTCTCACGTGATAACACATCAAGTTTACTTGCTTCAATACCACCTGCCACAAGAATATCTTTAATACGAGCAAATAACGCTGCTTCTAAGATTTTGAACTCTTCAGTTAAATCTTTCTTAGCTTGTTTTAACTGCATATCTTCAATTTCAAGAGCACGTTTATCTTTAGCAACGCCATCACGCGTAAAGACTTGGACGTCAATAACAGTACCTGATACACCATTTGGTACACGCAACGAAGTATCTTTAACATCTGAGGCTTTTTCACCAAAAATAGCGCGAAGTAGTTTTTCTTCTGGTGTTAATTGTGTTTCACCTTTTGGTGTCACTTTACCAACCAGAATATCACCACCTTTCACTTCAGCACCGATATACACAATTCCTGATTCATCGAGCTTAGATAATGCAGCTTCACCAACATTTGGGATATCCGCTGTAATTTCTTCAGCACCCAATTTCGTGTCACGAGACACACAGGATAATTCTTGAATATGAATCGAAGTGAAACGGTCATCTTGCACGACTTTTTCAGACACTAAGATTGAGTCTTCGAAGTTATAACCATTCCATGGCATAAATGCCACTCGCATGTTTTGACCTAAGGCTAATTCACCAAGGTCTGTTGAAGGACCATCAGCTAATACGTCACCACGTTCAACTTTTTCACCTAAATCAACACATGGAATTTGGTTGATACACGTGTTTTGGTTTGAACGAGTGTATTTAGTCAAGTTGTAGATATCAATACCAGCTTCACCTGAATACATCTCATCAGGATTCACATTAATCACGATACGTGATGCATCCACATATTGAACGCTACCACCACGTTTGGCAACAACCGTTACACCTGAGTCAACCGCTACTGCACGTTCCATACCTGTACCAACAAACGGTTTTTCCGCTTTTAATGTTGGCACTGCCTGACGTTGCATGTTCGCACCCATTAAGGCACGGTTCGCATCATCGTGTTCAAGGAATGGAATCAACGACGCACCGACCGACACGATCTGTTGTGTTGAAACGTCCATATAGTTAACTTGATCAGCACTGTATAAACCAGACTCACCGTTTAAACGACATGTAATCAGATCTTCTTTGAAGCGACCATCATCATCTAAGTTTGAGTTAGCCTGAGCAATAACATAAGTACTTTCATCGATTGCTGATAAGTAGTTAATTTCATCGGTCACAACGCCATCAATTACACGACGGTATGGAGTTTCTAAGAAACCATATTCGTTGGTACGAGCATATACCGCAAGTGAGTTGATCAAACCGATATTTGGCCCTTCAGGGGTTTCGATTGGACACACTCGACCGTAATGGGTTGGATGTACGTCACGGACTTCAAAGCCAGCACGTTCACGCGTTAAACCACCAGGTCCTAATGCAGAAATACGACGTTTATGTGTAATTTCAGATAATGGGTTATTTTGGTCCATAAACTGAGATAACTGGCTTGAACCAAAGAACTCACGAATTGCAGCTGAAATTGGTTTTGCATTGATCATGTCTTGTGGCATTAATGCATCAAGATCACCTAATGATAAGCGTTCTTTCACTGCTCGTTCAACACGGACTAAACCAATACGGAATTGGTTTTCAGCCATTTCACCAACACTACGGATACGACGGTTACCTAAGTGGTCAATATCGTCCACGTCACCGTGACCATTACGGATAGCAATGAGTTTTTTCATTACTTCGATAATGTCTTCTTTAGTTAATACGCTACTACCTTCAATATCATCACGATTTAATGAACGGTTAAACTTCATTCGACCTACAGCCGATAAATCATAACGTTCTTCAGTAAAGAATAAATTTTCAAATAATGATTCTGCGGCTTCTTTTGTTGGTGGCTCACCAGGACGCATCATACGATAGATTTCAACAAGCGCGCTTAATCTGTCGTTTGTTGGATCAACATTTAATGTTTCTGAAATAAATGAACCGTGGTCAAGATCGTTGGTAAATAATGTTTCAATCTTTTTGTAACCAGCATTAGTTAATTCAGCCAGTAACTCTAATGAAATTGGTGTATTGGCAGGAGCAATAATCTCACCAGTACTTTCATTAACATAATTTTTTGCCAGAACTTTACCAATAATATACTCAACAGGCACATCGATTTTAGTAATTTTATCTTTTTCTAATTGTCTGATATGTCTTGCTGTAATACGGCGGCCTTTTTCGATATAAACTTGTCCTTTCGACTCAATATCAAAAAGGGCGGTTTCGCCACGTAAACGTTCAGGCAGTAAATCCATTTTTAATTTAGATTTTGCAACTTCAAATACGGTTTTTTCAAAGAAAATATCTAAGATTTGTTCAGTTTCAAAACCTAAAGCACGTAGAATAATTGTTGCTGGTAATTTACGACGACGGTCAATACGAGCAAATAAATTATCTTTAGGATCAAATTCAAAGTCCAACCAAGAACCACGATAAGGGATAATTCTTGCGTTGTATAACACTTTACCTGACGAGTGAGTTTTACCTTTGTCACTATCAAAGAACACACCCGGGCTACGATGTAACTGAGACACAATTACACGCTCGGTACCGTTAATAACAAACGTTCCATTATCTGTCATGAGTGGAATTTCACCCATGTAGACATCTTGTTCTTTAATGTCTTTTACCGTTCCTTCAGGCGCATCTCTATCGTAAATCACTAAACGTAATTTAACACGCAATGGCGCAGAATAAGTGATGCCTCTGATTTGACACTCTTTTACATCAAAAACTGGTTCACCCATTTTAAATGAGACATATTGAAGTTCTGCACTACCACTATAACTCTTTATAGGAAAGATTGAACGAAAAGCGGCTTCTAGACCATATTGACCTTCTGGATCTTGGTCAATAAACTTCTGGAACGAATCAAGTTGAATAGAAAGAAGATAGGGTATATCCAACACTTGTGGACGTTTACCAAAATTCTTACGAATTCGTTTTTTCTCGGTATAGGAGTAAACCATTAGTTCCTCAACTTGCTGATCGGCCGTCGATATTGGAATTAATATCATATCGGCTTTATTAAATATTCATCAGACCCTGACTGTAATCTGACACCTGCTCGAAATATTTATAAATATCAATTGATTAGGATTTTAATTATATATTATTTCATTTATCGCTATATACAATTTCTTTTTCACACCTATTACAGCGCAAAAAGGCTGGAGGTAAAAAACCCCCAGCCATCAGCCTTTTCAGGCTGCACTATTTAAATCAAACTTATTTAAGTTCGACAACAGCACCAGATTCTTCAAGTGCTTTCTTAAGTGCTTCAGCATCATCTTTGCTAGCTGCTTCTTTAACTGTTGCAGGAGCTGATTCAACAAGGTCTTTAGCTTCTTTTAAGCCTAAGCCAGTTGCACCACGTACTGCTTTGATAACTGCTACTTTGTTAGCGCCGATATCTTTTAAGATAACGTCGAATTCAGTTTTCTCTTCTGCTGCTTCAGCTGGACCCGCTGCTGCAACTGCTACTGCTGCTGCTGCAGAAACACCGAATTTTTCTTCCATCATTGATACTAGTTCAACAACGTCCATTACAGACATTTCAGCAACTGCATCTAAAATTTGTTCTTTAGTGATAGACATAATATAGTTTCCTAAATATAGAATTTTTTAAAATTAGTAAATTGTTCACAATTAAAACAGTTTGCGTATTTGTTAATAACAAAATTACGCAGCTTGTTCTTGTTTTTGATCGCGAACTGCTGCAAGTGTACGAGCCAATTTGCCTGCTGCGGCTTCTTTCATGGTCGACATCAAGCGAGCTAATGCTTCTTCGTAAGTTGGTAACGTTGCTAAACGGTCAATGTTAGCCGCAGTAATTAACTCACCTTCAAAGGCTGCTGCTTTAATCTCAAATTTGTCATTTTCTTTTGCAAACGCTTTAAAAATTCGCGCTGCAGCACCTGGGTGCTCGTTTGAAAATGCAATAAGAGTTGGACCAACAAACGTATCTTTCAAGCACTCATAAGGAGTACCTTCAACGACGCGACGTAATAACGTGTTACGAACAACACGCATATAAACGCCAGCTTCGCGAGCTGATTTACGTAATGCAGTCATTTTTTCTACAGTAACGCCACGAGAATCCGCGACAACTGCAGACAGCGCACCTTTGGCTACTTCGTTAACTTCAGCAACAATTGCTTGTTTATCTTGAAGGTTTAGTGCCATTAGTTTTGCTCCTGAATTAAACTAGGCTTACGCCTAGACTCACTATACCAATTATTAAGACTGACATTTGTCAGACTAATAATTAGCGTATTTACGGTGAGCAGAGTCCTGTTAATTCAACTATATTTATCTAATTAAAATAACTTTTAGGTTCTGTCACCGTCTACGTAGGAAAATTAAGTAAAATACATTTATTGTACCTTACACCTACGGTCTTGGACGGGGTCTGGATTAGGCCAGACACCAACCGATTCTTTACTACATTAAAAAAGTTTAGACTGCTGCGCTCAAGCTTGCTTGATCGATAGCAACACCTGCACCCATAGTGGTTGACAGGCTAACTTTCTTAATAAATACACCTTTAGAAGATGCTGGTTTCGCACGTTTAAGCGCAACAAGTAATGCTTCTAAGTTTTCTTTTAATTGGTTTGTATCAAAGTCAGCTTTACCGATAGTGGTATGGATAATACCATTTTTGTCGTTACGGTAACGAACCTGACCTGCTTTAGCATTTTTAACTGCTTCAGCAACGTTTGGCGTTACAGTACCCACTTTCGGGTTTGGCATCAAGCCACGTGGCCCTAAAATTTGACCTAATTGACCAACAATACGCATAGCGTCTGGTGATGCAATGACAACATCAAAGTTCATTTCGCCTTTTTTGATTTGATCCGCTAAATCTTCCATACCAACAAGTTCTGCACCAGCAGCTTTAGCTGCTTCTGCGTTTGCACCTTGTGTAAACACAGCGACGCGAACACTACGTCCAGTACCGTTCGGAAGAACGATAGCGCCACGTACGTTTTGGTCTGATTTACGCGCATCAATACCTAAATTTACAGAAACATCAACACTTTCAGTAAATTTAGCCGTTGCTAATTCTTTTAATAAAGCAATCGCTTCATTAATTTCGTATTGTTTAGTTGCATTCACTTTTTCGCGGATAAGTTTAGCTTTTTTAGATAGTTTAGCCATTGATTAACCCTCCACTTCCAGACCCATCGAGCGAGCTGTTCCTTCAATAGAACGCATCATCGTCTCAATAGTTGCACCATTCATATCCGCAGCTTTCAATTCAGCAATTTCACGAATCTGCGCGCTAGTTACTTTACCTACTTTCTTCTTGTTAGGTTCGCCAGAACCAGACTTGATTTTAGCAGCTTTCTTAAGAAGAACTGCAGCAGGTGGAGTTTTAGTAATGAATGTAAATGAACGGTCAGAATATACAGTAATAACAACCGGAGTTGGTAAACCTTTTTCTAAACCTTCTGTTTTTGCATTAAATGCTTTACAGAATTCCATGATATTCACACCGTGTTGACCAAGTGCTGGACCAACTGGCGGACTAGGATTTGCTGCACCAGCTGCAACTTGCAACTTGATGTAGGCTTGTACTTTCTTTGCCATTTGTGTTTCCTTATCTCGGGTGCTAACGCCCTGTTAAACCGATAACAGACAGCTCCCCTAAGTTAAATGAGGGCAACATTATGCTACAGATTTAAACGAAAAGCAAGAGCTATTAAGTATTTGTTTTTACCTAATTACACGCTCATTATTTTCGTTAAATTTTTATCATAATGGGTAATTATAGTGTAAAAATGATCTGTTTTCACGATGAAATTTACATCTATAATCCCAATTTATCCCAAATTTGATCGACGTGCGCGACAACATCGGGATCTTTTTCAATAATACGCCCCCATTCACGCGACGTTTCACCTGGCCATTTATTGGTTGCATCTAATCCAATTTTAGAACCAAGCCCGGATATTGGTGATGCAAAGTCTAAATAATCGATCGGTGTATGTTCAACAAATGTCACATCCCGTTTAGGATCCATGCGGGTTGAAATTGCCCACATCACATCTTTCCAATCACGAGCATTGATATCATCATCACAAACAATGACAAACTTGGTATACATAAATTGCCGTAAATAAGACCACACGCCCATCATAATCCGCTTGGCATGACCCGCATAACGTTTCTTAATAGTAACGACAGCAATGCGATACGAACACCCTTCAGGTGGCAAATAAAAATCGACAATTTCAGGGAATTGTTTTTGCAAAATAGGTATAAATACCTCATTTAGTGCCAGCCCCATTACAGAAGGTTCATCCGGTGGTCGCCCCGTATAGGTCGAATGATATATTGCATCTTTACGTTTCGTTAAATGTGTAATGGTGAAAACGGGAAAACGCTCAACTTCATTATAATACCCAGTGTGATCACCATACGGTCCTTCTAATGCCGTCTCATTTGGATCAATATAGCCTTCCAAGACAATTTCTGCGCTGGCTGGTACGTCTAAATCACAAGAAAGTGCTTTGACCACTTCAGTACGATGCCCACGTAATAATCCTGCAAATGCATATTCAGATAATGAATCAGGAACAGGGGTTACCGCACCAAGAATTGTTGCCGGGTCAGCACCTAAGGCAACCACAACCGGGAATTTTTCCCCTGGGTGCTCTTTTTGCCATTCTTGAAAATCAATCGCACCACCACGATGGGATAACCAGCGCATGATGAGCTTATTTTTAGCTAAACGCTGTAAACGATATACACCAAGATTTTGCCGTTCTTTATATGGTCCTCTGGTAATCGTTAATCCCCATGTCACTAATGGTGCTACATCATCAGGCCAACAATGCATAATTGGAATTTGCATTAAATCAACCTCATCATCTTTTAACACGACACTTTGGCAAGCGGCAGATGAACGCTGTTTCACGGGCATATTTAATACTTGCTTATATTTCGGTAATTCAGAAAAGAAACCACGGATACCTTTTGGAGGATCAGGCTCGCGCAAAAAAGCGAGCAGATGGCCCACTTCCCGTAAAGCCGAAACATCATCTTGACCCATCCCCATAGCAACGCGCTTTGGCGTACCAAATAAATTGCACAATACTGGCATATCATAACCAATTGGGTTTTCAAACAGCAATGCTGGGCCTTCACTACGCAAAACACGATCGGCTATTTCGGTCATTTCTAGATGTGGATTAACAGGATAGCTAATACGCTTGAGCTCGCCCTGCTTTTCTAACTGTTCAATAAAATCTCTTAAATCAGTATATTTCATGATTGTACCAACTAATGATAATTGGCAATAATTATACCGTGTTTATAAAAATTCACCACCGATGTCAAAGCTAACTCACGATATTTGTTATATAAATAAGACAGTAATATTTATTAGTATATAAATAAAAGCTATAAGGATATATAAATTTATTATTTAACCCGTTTCTAGCGCGCTTATATTATAATGATCGACTTTCCCTTTTATTGTGATGTTACCACTATGCATAAATTAGCTGATCGACTTAACCATTTTTCAGATTCAGTGATCCGCCGTATGACGCGCATCGCTAACCAATATGATGCCATCAATTTATCTCAGGGATTTCCTGACTTCGATCCGCCCGCAGAATTAGTCACCGCATTAAAACTCGCGGCTGATAATGGACCACATCAGTACGAAATCACCTGGGGGTCAGCCGAGTTCAGACAATTACTGGCAAAAAAACAACAAAAATTGATGAATATTAATATCGATCCAAATGAAAATGTGCTGGTCACCTGTGGTAGTACGGAAGCAATGATGTGCGCTGTCATGACTGTGTGTAATCCAAAAGATAAAGTCATCATTTTCTCGCCGTTTTATGAAAACTATGGGGCAGATGCAATTTTGTCGGATGCAACACCGATTTATGTGCCATTGATTCCACCCACGTTTGAATTTGATAAACAGCAATTACGAGATGCCTTTGCACAAGGTGCTAAAGCATTAATCCTGTGTAATCCAAGTAACCCATGTGGTAAGGTGTTTAATCAACAAGAGTTAGACTATATTAGTCAACTTGCGATTGAATTTGATGCTTATGTCATCACTGATGAAGTTTATGAACATTTAGTGTACGAGCCACATCGTCACCTTTATCTGGCTAGCTTTCCGGGCATGCAAGAGCGCACCATTACGTGCAGCTCATTATCGAAAACCTATTCTATAACTGGCTGGCGACTTGGTCATATTATCGCTGATAAAAAGATTATCGATGGTTGTAAAATGATCCATGACTTCTTAACAGTTGGCGCTGCGGCACCATTACAAAAAGCTGCGTGTGCAGGGCTCGCATTTGATGATGAGTATTATGCGCAATTAACACAAACTTACAGTGAAAAACGCCGCCTATTTTTAGAGGGTCTAGACCAAATTGGTTTATCTTATTACGAACCACAAGGTGCGTATTATGTGCTTGTCGATATTTCGGCGTTTAACCCTTTTGAGACTGATTTTGAATTTTGTGAATGGTTGATTAAAGAAGTTGGTGTTGCCGCTGTCCCTGGCTCAGCCTTTTTTAAAGAACCAGAGTATCGTTACATTCGTTTCCATTTTGCCAAGAAAGAACAAACTTTAGTTGCTGCATTGGCGCGTTTATCAAAATTGAAGGAAAAATTACCATGTTAAAAAAAATCATAGGCGTTGGTCTAGGTATCTTATTTGCCGCTTTCGCTCTAACCGGGTGTGATAACAGCAAAAGTGAAAATACATTAATTGTAGGTGTTGCCGCAGGCCCTTATGGCGATATGTTTAAACAAGCCATTGCCCCCGGTTTAGAAAAAAAAGGCTATAAAATTGAGATTCGTGAATTTAGTGATTATGTACAACCTAACATTGCTTTAGCAAACAAAGAAATTGATATTAATTTGTTTCAGCACTTAAGTTACCTTAATAACTTTAAACAAGCACGTAATTTAGATCTGACTGCAATTGCCTTTGTACCCACCGCAGGTGCTGGGATTTTTTCTAACAAGATTACAGATTTTTCACAATTAAAGGCGGGTGATCAAGTCACGATTTCAAATGACATCACCAATGAAGCCCGTGCTCTACGTATTTTACAAGCAGCAGGATTAATTAAACTCAATCCAACAGCAAAACCAAGTGAAGTTACGCCTAAAGATATTATCGAAAACCCATATGGACTTGTGATTGTTCCAATTGAAGCGCCACAAACACCTCGTTCTCTTGATAGTGCGGTATTATCGGTTGTCAATGGTAACTATGCAATTGGTGCAGGTTTAGATTTATCCAAAGCACTGTATACCGAAGTGCTAGACAAAGATCTTAAAAATGTTATTGCAATCCGTACCGAATCAGTTGATACACTAGGTAAAGATATTGTTGACGTTTTAAAATCTGACGGTTTTAATCACGTCATTGAAGATAGAAACGGTATCTTTTATACTTTCCAAAAACCCGATTATCAGTTGTATTAAACGTTATGGATCATAACCCCCTTATTCAAGTAAAAAATGTTTCGGTCAGTTTTGAATCGAAACACCAGACCATTGATGCTGTAAAAAATGTCTCCTTTGATGTGTATGAGGGCGACATTTTTGGTATTATCGGCTCAAGTGGTGCAGGGAAAAGCACGCTAGTGAGAACATTAAACTGTCTGGCTTATCCAACGGCTGGGCAAATTTTAGTAAATGGTACGGATATCCGTCATTTATCTGGACGAGACTTGCAAGCCTTTCGCTTTCAAGTTGGTATGATTTTTCAAAACTTTAACTTAGCGTCATCTAAAACCGTCTATGAAAATATTGCCTTTGTATTAAAAGCGGCGGGTAAACGAGGTCAGGTTGTTAAAGATAAAGTTGCAGAGCTACTGGCTTTAGTTGGTTTAAGTGATAAAGCTAATGCATACCCAGCAGAATTAAGTGGTGGCCAAAAGCAGCGTGTTGGTATTGCTCGAGCGTTAGCTAACGATGCAAAAATACTACTATGTGATGAAGCAACCAGTGCGCTTGACCCGCAAACCACGGCATCAATTTTAGAGCTGCTTAAACAACTTAATCAAAAATTTAAATTAACGATTGTGTTAATCACCCATGAAATTGATGTCGTAAAAAAGATTTGTAATCGTGTTGCAGTGATGTCAAAAGGTGAAATCGTCGAACTGAATCATACCTTTGCTATGTTTGCGTCACCACAAAAACAGTTTACACAAGCATTTTTAAATATTGATGAAAGCACGGCTTTACCTGCGAATGTTAAAAAGAGTGTTAAGGGTAAATTAGTTCGACTACGTTATATTAATGAAAATGCAACTCAGCCAGTACTACACGAGTCAGCCATGCAGGCAAATGTCACGTTTAATATTTTGCATGGCTTTATTGAATATTTTAACGACCAAGCCTTAGGTAATTTGGTTGTGGAACTGATTGGTGAAAATGAGAATATTATTATGCTGATTGCCTCATTAAGAAAACATGATGTAATTGTTGAGGATATAAGCTAATGATCAAACTAAATTGGGCTGATATTACTGACCTACTTTGGATTGCAGCTAAAGAAACCTTTATTATGGTCGGTTGGTCATTACTTGCTGCAATTCTATTTGGTACGATCATTGGATTATTTTTATATATCACATCAAGCCGTTTCTTCTTTAAAAATAAAGTGATCAATCAGATTTCTGGTTTTATTGTGAATGCGACGCGGTCAATTCCTTTTTTAATCCTCATGGTTGCTGTGTTACCTGCTGGTTTTTATTTAGTCGGCACGTCTATCGGGCCAAAGGCCGTTATTTTCCCTTTATCACTGGCAGCCGTTGCATTTTATGCAAGGCTTGCTGAAAACGCTTTTAGTCAAGTTGATAATGGTGTGGTTGAAGCCGCGGTTGCAAGTGGTGCATCTCATTGGCGTATCATTACGGGGATTTTGTTTCCTGAAGCATTTTCGCAACTGGTTCGCCATGCGACAGTAACGGTTATATCACTTATTGGTTATAGTGCAATGGCTGGGATTGTGGGTGGTGGTGGTATCGGTGATTTGGCGATTCGTTATGGTTACCAGCGCTATGTCACCGAAGTATTAATCATTTGTATTGTGATACTGATTATTATTGTACAACTCTTGCAGTTTTTAGGTGATAGTTTAGCCAACTACCTTGATAAACGTCATAAATAATGGATAAAAGACATGAAACAGATAATGGAAATGATCAATGATCCACAACGCGTCATCACAAAAAGTTGGATTGAATCCTCCTATTTGAGTGATGGGCTAAAACTTGAACACGGTCAAGCTGACCTATTAGTTTTACCCAAAACGACTCAAGAAGTGGCAAAAATTATGCACTATGCTAACCAAAATGGAATTAGTGTTACGCCACGGGGTGCCGGTTCAAACTTGGTCGGTTCAACCATTCCAAATGGAGGCATAATCTTAGACTTATCATTAATGAATAATATCATCGAATTAGATAAGGAGACTTTCACTGTCACAGTCCAATCAGGTGTCTTTTTAAGTGACTTACAACAATACGTTGAACAACATCATCTATTCTATCCCCCCGATCCAGGTGAAAAAAAATCAACAATTGGCGGAAATGTTAGTACCAATGCTGGTGGCATGAGAGCGGTAAAATATGGGGTGACACGTGATTATGTACAAGCACTTGAAGTAGTATTAGCCGATGGTACCATCTTAAATATTGGTAGTAAAAATATTAAAGATAATACTGGGTTATCACTCAAGCATCTGTTTATTGGGAGCGAAGGGACACTTGGCGTTATCACTCAGTGTACTTTAAAACTGATCGCAAAGCCTAGCATTATAGAAACCATGATTGTGGGTTTTACCTCCATAGAACAAGCGATAGCCAATATCACCAAAGTGTTACAAACCTTAACGCCAACCGCACTTGAGTTTGTTGAGCAGAAAGTGGCTAAATGGGGTGAGAATTATTCAGGTTTTGAGTTTCCATTGCCGGACTCACAAGCCTATTTGATTATTATGCTCGACGGCAATGATCGAAACGCCATTGATAAACAACGTGAGCAATTACTGACGACCCTCGGTAATGTGCCCTATGTAATCCCTAAAACACCAGCTGAAGCGGCTCAAATCTGGGCTATTCGTGGTTCATTAGTGCGTGCAGTTGAAGCCGTTACTCAACAAGATCCGATTGACATCGTCGTCCCAATTAACAGAATTGCTGATTTTGTTAATTTTACCAAGCAACTAGAAATCGAAAGCGGTGTAAGAATGTTAGCCTTTGGTCATGCTGGCGATGGTAACGTACATTTATGTATTTTACGCGATGAACTTGATGAAGCCCAGTGGGCGATTAAGTTGCAACAAGTACACGATGCACTCTACCAAAAATGCCATGAATTAAAAGGATTACCATCAGCAGAACATGGTATCGGGACGGCAAAAGTGAAATATTTTAATGCCGCAATTCCATTGGAAAACCGCTTAATGATGCAAAA
This sequence comes from Orbus sasakiae, assembly GCF_039542345.1. Classification (NCBI taxonomy): domain Bacteria; kingdom Pseudomonadati; phylum Pseudomonadota; class Gammaproteobacteria; order Orbales; family Orbaceae; genus Orbus; species Orbus sasakiae. The sequence continues at coordinate 175,818 of NZ_BAABHY010000006.1, read as the reverse complement.
AATCAAGCAGAGTTTTGACCCAAATAATATTCTTAATAATCAAGTGTATATTAAAGGTAATCATCATTAATCCGGCTTCATCACTTTTTTTCTAATAAAAAAAATGCCTTATTATCTCTAATAAGGCATAAATTTTAATACAATAATGTATTATTAAAACGTGTAACGTATACCTAATGTTGCTTGCGTATCTCGGTTACTATGCTGACCTTGTTGGTGAGCAACATTTCCCCACATTGATAAGGCATCGCTCATTTTAACATTCAAGCCCACTTTTAACTCAGCAAGATCTTTACTACCCTGTTGATAAATCGTTGTATCATTCATCGTTACCCCATATTGGCGACTATTATGAATCCAACTTAACGCAACATAAGGTTGAAAATGACGCGGATCATTAAGGTCTAAATAACTTTTACTATCAATAAATAATCGCACACCAAGACGCGTTTGAATATTATTTTTACCTTCACCGCTGACCTGAGTTAAATTACGTTCTTGATGATCATCAGTTTTAACCCCTAACCAACTAATCTGAGCCTCTGGTTGTAAGTAAATTTGATTTTCCAATCCAGCCAGTGTGTGGTAGCTGCCTAATTTAGCACGATAACCACCTTCAAATGACACATTAACACCATGACTTTTATACCGTTCAGCGCCACTATCGGTATCAACTTGGTTATTAAACCAGTTGTACTGAAGGTAACCGGCAGTATATAACCCGACTAATTGACCCGCATCTTGCTGCCAGCCACCATAGATACCCACGCTATAACCAGTAATATGGCTTCTAGATTGATAATCAGAGACACGATTATACGTTTTAGCTTGTTGATTAGCATAACCCGCCATTAAACCAAATTGGTATTTATCCCGTTGGTCCGTTGAACCGGAAATAACATCACCGCCAAGTTGAACAACATAACGAGAGGCATTCACTTGATTCTGATTATCCGATAAATTAAATTGGCGATAACCCGCTTGCTGACGCAACCACATTCCATGATTGTTTTGACGAGTTAACTGATCAGTGCCGATATAATCTTGCTGATTAAGGTTAAATAACGTATTACTAGCAATCATATTTGCAACATAACCACCAACTTCTGGGCGGAAAGTAGACTTCGCTAAATACCAATCTGCATCACTTTGTTCGAGACGATAATCATATGCCCCCCCCACAATGCGCCCGCCTTGTACGAAAGCATCTTCATCAGAAGACCCCGTACTAATGACTTTAATTTTATCTAATTGTGGCTGTCCACCTAAATAACGTGCTGTGACATAGCTCGTACCCGATACATGACCTGTAATCGTGAAGACATTATCGTCTGATGCTTGATCTAACATAATGGTGTCTAAGACAACGTTCGCATTATCACCGACAAAGTCACCATCAACGGTTAAAGCCCCACCTTGTTGATAGTTACCTGAATAAATCGTTGAACCACTTGCTGCATTAATTGATCCGACGGTACCTGTGCCAATCACGACACCCGTTGAATTCACATAAATGGTACCACCAATTTCTGCATCACTTTTTACGCTTAAGATCCCATCATTATATATATTACCGCTAAACGTTGATGAATCTGACATTAAATTTATGATGCTATTTTCCGCGATATTAATCATACCGCTACCTGTTATCGAACCAATAAAATCAGTTCTACCATCAGTGATTGAAACGTCACCATTATTATTAACTTGTGACGTAATTTGATTACTCCCACTTAATGTAACTTGGCCGTTTTGAACATTATTTAAAATACCGTCATTAATCGTCACATTATTAATAAATAACTCACCATTATTATTAATTTGACCATTAGTGATATTGAAATTGCCGCTTAAATAAAATTTACCCGCATTATTTATCATGACATCTTTAGCCGTTGTGCCTTTTTCTTCGGTACAACCCAGAGCAAGAGTACAATCGCCAACGATTAGCGTTGCTCCTTCACCATTTTCAACTTGAGCACCGGTGATATCATTACCATAAGCAAAAAATTTCGCAGACTCTCCAGTATTGTTCAGATTCGCGTTTTGTACAGAATTTTGTAAAGCAGCGACAGTACCATTATTATTTGTAATGGTTGCACCATTGGCCAAATTGTTTTGAAATGTCATCGTGCCTTGGTTATTCGTTAACGTAGCGTCTTGAACTGAGTTATTGACAGCAGTTACAGTACCATTATTATTCGTAATTGTAGCACCATTAGCTAAATTACCCTGTAATGCCATCGAGCCTTCATTATTAACCAATGTTGCATCTTGAGCTGAACTATCTTCAATAAGAATATAACTGTTGCTGCCAGTATTTGTTACTTTTGCTTGGTTTGCATTATTATGGTTAACATAAACCGTACCACCGTCACTATTATTGAGTTCAACACCTACCGCATAGTTGTTATAGAGTACTGAATATGCATTTTCACCTTGAGTATTTAATATAATGCCGCCACCAGACACATTATTACCCTCATAAAGTTTAACAACAGGCGCAACATCTGCACCAGCAATCGAACTGTAGGTATTATTACTATCTTGGCTACCAAAGTAACTTTGATCAAAAACATGGCCAGTTAAAGCACCGGTTGGATCGACAAATGATATTTGCCCTGTCTCTTCATCATAGTGTAAATAAGGATTCGGCGTATCTTGGCTACTATACTTATAGTTAAATCCAGAGTTTTCAGCAGTTGGCATTGGATTATCATCTGCCCATGCGGGTGCAATGCAGCCAATTAATAAACTTAATGTCGATAATGTATATTTTCGGCTCAAAATAAGTTTTGAGTTTCGTTTAAAATATGCGCGGTTATGTCTATCATTTTTACCACTGAGATAAGGGTAACAGGACGGAGAGTCGGATAATGCTGCATGAGTAACAGCATTCCGATTAGAAATCGTTTTATTTTTCATCATTTTTTCCGATATTAATTAAAGTGAGTTATCTGTCAGTTTTGCATCAAAAGATATTATCCATTTGAATTATAACTAATTACCCTTATTCCTTAATTGTTCAGAGAGAAAAGTTATCGCATCATGACTTAAAATTATATTTATTTTTATTTTTATTTTTATTTTTATTTTATCAGCTTAGCAAGCTTTATAAAAAAATACAATTGATGAATATCAAAAATAAATAAAAAAACGATTAAAATTAAACAATTAAAACCGATTATCGCTTAAGATAATCATTATTTTTAAAACATTAAAATAAACAATAAAATAAGCAATTTTTTAGAATTTAAGGCACTTATTTTACTTTAAAAAATATCTTTTAAAGAACAAACACTACCACCAATGATGAAAATGATGAGTAGGTCCAATTCCTTTTCCAATATGTAATGTATCAGCATGTTCAATCGCGCCATTTAGGTAATGCTTAGCCTGCTCAACCGCCTCAATCAATGGCATTGTAGGTAGTAAAGCCGTCAGTGCTGCCGATAATGTGCAGCCAGTACCATGAGTATTTTTAGTTTTGATTCTTGGTGCATTAAATCGACTAACTTGATGTTCAGTAATCAAATAGTCAGGACTTTGATCACAGGCCAAATGGCCGCCTTTCATTAATACCGCTTGGCAGCCAAACTGAAGTAACGCCTTACCCTGCGCTAACATCTGTTTTTCATTAGTTGCCTCATCACAATTAAGTAAGGCTGCGGCTTCAGGTAAATTTGGTGTAATAATCGTTGATAGTGGAATCAAATATTGTCGAATCGCCTCAATCGCCTCATCGCGCAATAATGCTTGTCCTCCCTTCGCTATCATGACGGTATCTAAAACGGTATAAGGAACTGGATATTGATTTAGCATATGACTGACCGCGTAGACGATCTCTTTATTCATCAACATCCCTATTTTTATACTTTCAATCGGACTATCGCGCATAATTGAATAATATTGTTGTTTCACAAAATCAGCAGGAACAGCCAATACACCATCCACACCTTGGGTGCTTTGTGCCGTTAAAGCGGTAATGACTGACATGCCATAGGCTCGCAAAGCGGAAAATGTTTTGAGATCTGCTTGAATTCCAGCGCCGCCGCTCGGATCTGAGCCTGCAATCGTTAAAGCTATCGGCATAAACTAGCTCCTTAACATTCGTGTCTGGTAAATAGCGTGGCTCAATTCGGTTGTGGCGAATTTAATATCGCGTTGACCACATATTGCTGACACCACCGCAATGCCATCGATTCCTGTTTGAATAACCGCTTTTACATTGCTTAAATTTATCCCGCCAATCCCAACTGCTGGACATTTTCTTTGTATTATTAGTTGTGAAAATTGCGCAAGTCCTAATGCGGGTGCAGCATCTTTTTTTGAGGTAGTAGGGAAAACAGGGCCAATGCCTAAATAGTTAATGTCAGGCCATACAACATCGCTAAGTTGTTGTTGATTCGATACTGATAGTCCGATCATCTTGTCAGGTCCAATCAACCGACGAACAACATGCACTGGTAAATCATTTTGCCCAACATGGACCCCATCCGCATCAACGGCTAAAGCAATATCAATTTGATCATTAATGATTAGTGGCACAGGCGTGTTCATTAATAGTTGCTTCAATGCTAAAGCAGCCAAATACCAATCTCTACGATGGAACATCTGTTCAGCACGAAGTTGCACTGCCGTCACACCATTACCTACCGCAATTTTTGTGGTATTAACTAATCCCTCAATGCCACCACATAACGTTGGATCCAGCACCAAATAAAGTGATAAATTTAACTGTTTTTTCATGCGCTTTCCCCCCTAGCAAGAGCGAGCTTAATCAATGAGATTTGATCAAGTAGAGAAACCGCAAATGACCCCATACCTTGGCTTTTATTTGCCAATTCTGCGGCCCTTTTCATCACTAAACACGCGGCGGCAGTGGCACTGAATTTATCATTAACATTAGTAACAAATGCAGCAACAAGGGCTGATAATGAACAACCTGCACCTGTCACGCGTGTTAATGCAACATCTCCACCGCTAATCGAATAAACCCGCTTACCATCAGTGATATAATCAATCTGCCCCGTGACAGCAACAATAGTTTGATATTCGATCGCTAATTGTCTGGCTGCACACAGTGCAGATTGAGTACTATCTTGACTATCAGGGCCTTTTGATAATGATTTTTGGTTGGCTAAAACTAAAATTTCAGATGCATTTCCACGAATCACAGACGGTTTAAATGTTAACAACTGTTGCGTAATATCTGTTCGATAGGGTAATGCGCTACTCACGGCAACAGGATCAAGTACCCAAGGGGTTTGCGATTGCATTGCAGAACGAACCGCCAGTAGCATACTTTTGGCTGACGGTGCAGTGATGGTACCAATGTTAATTAATAAACTATCGGATACCTCAACAAAATCGCTGACTTCCTCTTTAGCAACCACCATTGCAGGTACCGCGCCGATTGCTAATAAAACATTAGCCGTAAAATTTTGTACTACATCATTGGTAATACAATGCACTAGCGGTTTGTGATTTTGCAGCTGTTGCAGATAATAAATAGCATCAATAGTCTTAAATGGAATAATCGTTGGCATGCTTCCTCCTCTTTATATGTGTAGAGAAGAATAGCCAATCAAGGTGAGCTATGACTTCCCTACGCTGGTATGAGCCAGATCAGGTTCTACGGGTAAAGTCTCAGCCACATTGCGTAAAAAACAAACGCGTGACACCCCGAGTCAAATACTATTATGACCCGTTAATGTCAGATGATCAACTTATCTTACGAGGGAGGATGAAAATACATTATTGTTAATAATCATAACACTAAAATATTTTCTATAATTACTGATGATTACTTGATACACTACCGAGCGTTACTGACTAATGATTGGTTGATATTTATATCAAATATTAAAAATAAGATTTTACAGTAAGGTTAAAAGAATGAACTCAACAAATCGCAATAAACTGCTGCAATATGGTCGCGAACTTCTCGAACTCGAACTATATGAGGCTCAAAAGTTACCAACACGTCTTGGTGATGATTTTGTTAAAGCATGTGAATTAATATTGTCGATTAAAGGCAAAGTGGTTGTGTCAGGCATTGGGAAATCCGGCCATATTGGTAAAAAAATTGCCGCATCATTAGCAAGCACAGGGACACCTGCATTTTTTATGCACCCATCAGAGGCATTGCACGGCGACTTAGGGATGGTGACAGAAAATGATATTGTCATACTCATCTCCTATTCTGGTCGTGCAAAAGAGTTTAACTTGATATTACCCATACTCAAAGAGATGAAAGTCCCCGTGATTGCCATTACTGGTGGATTAACGTCTCCTTTAGCTAAATCCGCAGATGCACTATTGGATATTAGTATTGAAAAAGAAGCATGCCCAATGGGGTTGGCACCAACATCAAGCTCAACAAATACATTATTAATGGGTGATGCCTTAGCCATTGCTTTGATGCGTATCAAAGAGTTTAAAGAGGAAGATTTTGCGCGTTCGCATCCAGCAGGTAGCTTAGGGGCAAAATTGCTTAATCATGTTAAAGATGTCATGCGTACTGGTGAGCGAGTACCTAAAATTAGTGAGCATACTACCGTATTTGATGCAATGTTAGAATTAAGTCGTACCGGTCTTGGTCTTGTTGCTGTTTGTAACCAAAATAATCAAATTATTGGTGTTTTCACTGATGGTGACTTACGTCGATTACTACTCAATCATGGTACACTACAAGATGAGATTACACATGTTATGACCAAACCAGGTTATCGCCTTCCTGAAAGCTGGAAAGCGATAGAAGCACTAAAATCATTTAATGATCATAATATTACAGCCGCTCCTGTTGTTGATCATGACGGGAAATTAGTTGGCGCATTAAACATTCATGATTTGCATCTGGCTGGCATTCATTAATAGTCAAGAACGATTAACTAATTTATTTAGATTGAGAATATTGATGAATAAGCTATCATAGTAGCGATCAGTTATTCATTAAAAGTAATATCTAAAATTCCTATTGCAAAATAGGACTATCTCCTGCGATAATTATCGCCCTAAAATTTGGTCGTTAGACGGAGACTATGACTAACTATTACAGTTTACAACAGTATTGTTGGCAATAAACTGTATATATTTTTAACTTATACAGATGATGAAATTACAATGGCAGAGAAGCGTAATATCTTTTTAATTGGCCCAATGGGTGCAGGTAAAAGTACGATTGGTAGGCAGATTGCACAACAGCTTGGCATGGAATTTTTTGATTCAGATCAAGAAATTGAAAGACGAACCGGCGCAGATATTGCCTGGATTTTTGATCTGGAAGGTGAAGATGGCTTCCGGGCAAGAGAAGAGAAAGTTATTAACGAGCTTACGGAAAAACAAGGTGTTGTCCTTGCAACAGGCGGCGGATCAATCTTATCAAAAGAGACTCGTAATCGTTTATCAGCGCGAGGGATTGTTGTTTATTTAGAAACGACCATCGAAAAACAGATGGCTCGCACACAAAAAGATAAACGCCGTCCATTACTTGAAGGTAATAATACACCGAGAGAGCGTTATGAAGAACTTGCTGGTGAACGTGTTCCTTTATATGAAGAAATTGCTGACATCACAATAAGAACAGATGAGCAAAGCGCTAAAGGTGTAGCAAGTTACATCATTGAAAAAATTGAGCAAATATAATAAGTTATATTATTCAATTTTAAGTACTTAGCGTAAAAGGAGATAAAAGTGAACGAGTCCATTCGCCCTGATAAAGAAGATCGATATGTTTCAGAAAGTTCTCCTAAAAAAACAGTCTCACCTAAGTCTGATAATCCACTTCTATCAAAAAGAAAGTGGATTATCTTAATCTTATTATTACTGATTCTCTTACTATCCTTAAGCTTTGTGTTATTTAAATCAGATACGTCTGATTCATCTTCACAACAAAATAATACTAATCCAGCCTTAAACAATCATGCTGCTGACCTTGAGTATCAGACGATAGTACCTCCAAAAATTTCTCGCGAAGCGACGCAAACGCAACAAAATACAGCGCCTGATAAAGAACGCATTGAAATCCCAGGTGAAGTCGCTGATATTTTAGCAGATAAAATAACTGAGCTTAATACGCACCCCAAAAGTAGTGAAACAGTACTCTTTGAAGGCCAAAGCAATAATGTTGATCAAAACATCAAAGAGCTCCCTTTACAAAAAGTGTTAGAAAATAATCATTATACGATTCAAATTACCTCTTCTTCCTCGCTGGAAAGCATAATGACATTTGTAAAACAACAAAAATTATCTAACTACCAAATTTATGAAACACGTCGTGAGCAAAAACCTTGGTTTGTCTTAATAAAAGGCAACTACCCTACGATTGAAGAAGCGAAAGACGCCGCTAAATTACTTCCGCAAGATCTACAAAAAAGCACGCCATGGATCAAATCAGGTGCACAAGTCAACAAAGAGAAATTATCCCAATGATCACAATTTCACCTTCATTTGATGTAAAAAATAGGAGCCTTATTTGAAAAAGCAACGTGCTTTTCTTAAATGGGCAGGTGGAAAATATTCACTTGTTGATAAAATCATAAAATACTTACCGGAGGGAGATGCATTAATCGAACCTTTTGTCGGTGCTGGCTCTGTGTTTCTTAATACCAATTATGAACGTTATATTTTGGCTGATATAAACCACGACCTAATCTCGCTGTTTAATATCATAAAAAAACAGCCAGATAAATTCATTGAAGATGCTAAGCTACTGTTTACTCAGCAAAATAATCAAACAGCTGCATTTTACCAATTAAGAGAACTGTTTAATCGCAGTGAAAGTGCTTACCAAAGAGCATTACTGTTTCTGTATTTAAACCGTCACTGTTACAACGGATTATGTCGCTACAATAGTAGTGGCGAATATAATGTACCTTTTGGTCAGTATAAAAATATCTATTTTCCGGAAAGAGAAATTATGGCTTTCTCAGAAAAAGCGCAAAAAGCAGAATTCGTTTGTGCGCCCTACCATAAAGTGATGAAAAAAGCGAAAGAGGGATCCGTTGTTTACTGTGATCCACCTTACGTCCCCCTTTCGGAAAGTTCAAACTTTACAGCTTACTATTCGATTGATTTTAGTATTAATGATCAAAAACGCCTTGCTGCTTTAGCTGAAAAATTAGCGAAACAAAATATTCCCGTACTCATCTCAAATCATGATACAACTCACACACGTAGCTGGTACCAAAAAGCGGATATCTATTCGGTTGAAACGCGACGTTCAATCAGCTGTGATGGTCAAGGCCGTAAAAAAATTGATGAATTATTAGTCTTGTATTCGTAGAATCCCAAAGGGATTAAGTAGTCGTTATCACTAAGATATTATATAATCAATCACAATAAGATAATTTCGTCTTTCTTCAACATAAATACTGAAGAGGTTAAGAATAATGAAAAAGTTTTTAATTGCACCATCAATATTGTCTGCTGATTTTGCGCGTTTAGGCGAAGATACTCAAAAAGTCCTTGATGCAGGTGCTGATGTGGTACATTTTGATGTGATGGATAACCACTACGTGCCAAATTTAACTATGGGCCCTATGTTTTGTAAAGGGCTGCGTGATTATGGCATTACTGCCCCCATCGATGTCCATCTTATGGTATCTCCCGTTGATGAACTAGTAACCGCGTTTGCGAAAGCGGGTGCAAACAATATTTCAATTCACCCAGATGCAACAACGCATTTAGATCGTTCAATACAACTTATCAAAGATCAAGGTTGCACTGCGGGTATCGTATTGAACCCGGCAGTATCCCTTGATTGCTTGGATTACATCATTGATAAAGTTGATCTCATTCTTATTATGAGCGTTAACCCAGGCTTTGGCGGACAAGCCTTTATTCCGTATATCCTCAAAAAAATTGCGCAAACACGTAAAATGATTAATGACTCTGGTCGTCAAATTCGATTAGAAGTCGATGGCGGTGTTAAAATTGATAATATTGCTGAAATTGCTAAAGCGGGCGCTGATATGTTCGTTGCTGGCTCAGCAATCTTTGGTCATCCTGACTATAAAACTGTCATTGACGCAATGCGCCAACAATTAGCGACTGTAGCGTGATTATCATGAATAAACTAAACGATATCCAAGCGATTGCCTTTGATCTTGATGGCACATTGGTTGATAGTGTACCAGGGCTTGCCTTAGCTGCACAGCGTATGCTTGATGACTTATCACTACCGACGGTCAGCAATGAACAAGTGAAAAACTGGGTGGGTAATGGGGTAGATGTTTTGCTTGAACGTATCTTAAAAAGCGTCAATGGCTCAGAAAGTGTATTTGAACACGCTAAACAACTATTTAATCGCCATTATGATGATGTTATCGATCAGGGTACACAACTTTTTCCACATGTCATTAGCACATTAGCGTATTTAAAACAAAACCAATACCCAATGGCATTAGTCACCAATAAACCAAAGCAATTCTTGCCCGCATTATTAAAATCACTTCAATTAGAGCCTTATTTTTCGCTCGTATTAGGTGGTGGTGATGTGATAAAACTTAAGCCTCATCCCGCACCATTATACCAAGTCATGGCGACATTTGGTCTTTACCATGACCAATTATTATTTGTGGGTGATTCAAAAAATGATATTTGTGCAGCTAAAAATGCACAGTGCAAAACGGTTGGTTTAACTTATGGTTATAACTATGGTGAATCAATTACCGAAAGCCATCCTGATTATGTTTTTGATGACTTTAAAGATATCTTAACACTGTTACCTAGCCCCAAAGCGGAACCTAAAAAATAATACATCGAATTTTGACAAGACAGGACAATATTATGAGTAAACCAATTGTATTTAGTGGCGCACAACCTTCTGGCGAATTATCGTTAGGCAATTATATGGGTGCATTGAAAAATTGGGTTGCATTGCAAAATGAGTATGATTGTATCTACTGTATTGTGAATCAACATGCGATCACGGTACGTCAAGATCCTGAAAAATTAAAAAAAGCGACACTTGATACACTTGCTCTTTATTTAGCCTGTGGTATTGACCCAAACCTGAGTACTGTTTTTGTACAATCTCATGTCCCAGCTCACGCTGAACTTGCTTGGGTGCTAAATTGTTATACCTATTTTGGTGAACTCAGTCGCATGACTCAATTTAAAGATAAATCGGCCAGACATGCTGAAAATATCAATGCAGGTTTGTTTGACTATCCCGTATTAATGGCCGCAGATATTTTGATTTATCAAACTCATTTAGTGCCCGTTGGCGATGACCAAAAACAACATTTAGAATTATCAAGAGACATTGCAGCTCGTTTTAATGCACTATATGGTGATATTTTTAAAGTCCCTGAACCGTTTATTGCCAAAACTGGGGCACGGGTCATGTCACTGCAAGATCCGACTAAAAAAATGTCAAAATCAGATGATAATCGTAACAATGTGATTGGCTTACTTGAGAATCCTAAAGATATCGAGAAAAAGATTAAACGTGCTATGACTGACTCTGATGAACCACCAGTAATTCGCTACGATGTTAAAAATAAAGCCGGTGTTTCAAATTTATTAGATATTTTAAGTGGTATAACCGGCAAATCATTATCAACCTTAGAAAGTGAGTTTTCAGGTAAAATGTATGGTCATTTGAAAACCGAAGTTGCCACGCAAGTTTCAAGTATGCTTGGTGAATTACAAGCTCGCTATCATCAATTCCGAGATAATGAAAAGGTATTACAAGAAATTATGCAAGAAGGGGCTAAAAAAGCCAATATACGTGCACGAGAAACACTTGATAAAGTCTATGATGCTATTGGATTTGTTCGTTAGTGGATAACGATGAGATAACATTGGTTAAATTATGAAAATCATTATTCTTGGTGCGGGTCAAACAGGTAGTGCGCTGGCGGAGTATCTGGTCACTGAACATGAAAACGATGTGACTGTCGTCGATGAAGACGCAGAACAGTTACAATCATTACAAGAACGATTTGACTTACGCGTAATTCAAGGGAAAGTCTCTTATCCACAAGTGCTTGAAAATGCAGGGGCGGAAAGCGCAGATATGCTTGTTGCCGTTACGAACTCAGATGAAGCCAATATGCTTGCCTGTCAAATCGCCCACTCTTTGTTTAATATTCCACAAAAAGTGGCCCGTATTCGTGCCGTTGAATACAGTGATGATAAGTATCAGCTTTTCTCGATAGATAATGGTATTCCGATCGACCATATTATTTCACCTGAAATATTAATCACACAACATATTAGCCAACTTGTGCAATACCCAGGCGCACTCCAAATTGCCTCTTTTTATGAAAATAAAGTCTATTTAGTTGCGGTTACTGCATATTATGGTGGTGCTTTAGTTGGCAGTGAACTTTCTGAATTAAAAGAGCATCTACCACACGTTGATGTTAAAATTGTTGCAATTTATCGTCAAAACCGCTTTATTAGACCTATCGCTTCGACCATTATTGAAGCTGGTGATATGGTTTATTTTATTACTGAAGCATCCAATATTAAAGCGGTAACAAGCGAACTACAACGTTTAGAGAAACCCTATAAACGCATTATCATTAGTGGTGGTGGCAGTGTGGCCGTCGCATTAGCTAAACGACTAGAAAATGACTACCAAGTTAAACTCATTGAACGCAATGCGGCTAAAGCTGAGCTGATTGCCGAAAAACTGACGAATACAACAGTCTTACATGGTGAGTCCGCAGACCAAGAACTGTTATCACAAGAACAAGTTGAATTAATCGATCTTTTCATTGCGGTCACTAGCGACGATGAATCCAATATTATGTCATCTATGCTCGCAAAACGAATGGGCGCTAAAAAAGTGATCGTACTGATTCAACGGCAAGCTTATCTTGAGCTTATTAATGATAGTGTTATCGATATTGCCATTTCCCCACAACTTGCCACTATTTCAGCATTATTAAGTCATGTGAGGCAATCAGGAATAGCAAAAGTGGTTTCACTACGCCAAGGCACATCTGAAGTGATTGAAATAGTTGTGCATGGTGATAAAGATACATCAAAAATTATTGGTCGTTCAATAAATGACATTAAGTTGCCTTCCGGTGCAACGATTGGGGCAATAGTAAGAGGTGATGATGTTCTCATTACACAAAGTAATCTTATTATTGAAGATGATGACCACTTGATTATCTTTTTACCGGATAGAAAAGTGATCAATGATATTGAAAAATTACTCAATAATTAATTTAACATCATGCAGAGATTATGTTTTATAACCTAAAGCTATTTGTAACTTTATTGATTTTATTACCCTCACTTTGCTTTGCCGATACCGTGTGGATGAAAAATGGTGATATTATCACGGGAATTATTCAAGTCATCGACAGTAATAAAATGGTATTGGAAACCAAATATGCAGGCACCATTACCATTAAAGCGACAGAAGTTAAGACCCTAACAATTGATAAACCTGCCGTGGTTAAAAATGATCTGCATGCCGAAAAATTTTATATCAGCGAAATTAAGCCCTCTGAAGAACCAGGTGCGATGATCATCGTCGATAAACGCGGTGAAGAGCAAACCGTTTCAATTACAAATAACCTCATTTTATATAAACAGAAAATTAATGAATTCCTTGATGAAGTGACCTTTAATGGTAATATTAAAGGGGGATTTTTTTATGACAAAGGTACAAAAAAAACTGAGCAGTATATTTTTGATACAGATTTAACGGTCAAACACAGTTTATGGCGTCATAATATGTCAGTGAACTTACGCCGTAGCTTAAAAAATGACAGCGTAAGCAGTTACTATTACACCACACAATACACGGTTGATAAATTTATTGATCCCACAATTTTCTGGCAAACCAGTGTGCAATATAAGCATGATTGGATAGAAAAAATTGCGTCGAAAAAAAGTTTTGGTACAGGGCCTGGTTATCAATTATGGGATAATGAGCTCAGCTCATTTTCATTAGCCTTACTCCTCAACTATCAAGAAATGCATTATCAAGATGGTGATGAATCGCGCCACCCTTTGGCAACAACACGATGGAACTATCAACGTTTCTTTAGTGGTAAAGCAATTCGAATTTTTACCACGGGTTCAATTGGACGGAGCTTTGATGATACTGTCGCACTTGATCTTAGTGCCACACTTGGCGCCTCTTATAAAGTCACCGATTGGTTTATTATCAGTACGACCTTCAATAAAGATAAAAGTCGAACAAAAGATGGCAATAGTAATAATACCAACTACAATTTAGGCTTTGGTGTCAGTTGGTAAGAGGGATATTGCCAGTATACTAACTGGCAAAAGTATCAATTTGATTTTGTATATCCAGCCACTCAAGCTCTGTTTCCTCAAGCTCCGCTTTGATTTTACTTTGTTTGATCAGTAATTGAGTCAGTTGCTCTTTTTGTGATAATTCATAGATTGCAGCATCCCCTAATTGAGACTCGATACTTTGCAATTCTTGGGATAATTTATCCATATTTAACTCTAATTTTGCTAATGATTTTTTAAGCGGTTGCAGTTGTGCTCGTCGTTCAGCATCTTTCCTTTTCTGCTCTTTTTTATCATTAGCTGATACATTATTGACTAAAACATCAGGTGTCGTACTGTTATCGACTTTTTGACTATCATTTAACCATTTTTGATAATCCTCTAAATCACCATCAAACGGTTCTACCAACTTATCATGCACTAAATAAAACTCATCCGTTGTTGAACGTAGTAAATGACGATCATGAGAGACCACAACCAACGCACCTTCAAAATCAATTAATGCTTCAGTCAGCGCCTGCCGCATATCAAGATCAAGGTGGTTAGTCGGTTCATCAAGTAATAATAAATTAGGTTTATTCCAAACAATCAATGCCAGTACTAAACGAGCTTTTTCACCACCAGAAAATGTTCTGATGGGTTCACTCACTTTATCGCCACGAAAATCAAATCCGCCTAAATAATTACGTAATTCCTGCTCGGTATTTTTAGGTTCAGCCATTTGTGTAAGATGCCACAGGGGTGACTCATCTGCACGTAAATACTCTAACTGATGCTGAGCAAAATAACCTAATTGTACACCTTTAGCTAAATGAATCATGCCAGATAATGGTTGCAATTCACTGGCTAATAATTTGATTAAGGTCGATTTCCCCGCACCATTACGGCCAAGTAAGCCAATTCGAGAACCGGGTACAAGGTTAAGTTTTATTTTTTCTAAAATAATCTTGTCACCATAACCTGCTACCACCTTATCCATAGTCAGTAATGGGCTAGGTAACGAATCTGATGGACGAAAAGCAAAATGAAATGGATTATCGACATGGGCAGGTGCGATTTGTTCCATACGCTCAAGCATTTTAATGCGACTTTGTGCTTGTTTTGCTTTGGTCGCTTTAGCCCGAAAACGATCAATATAACTTTGCAAGTGTGCAACTTTGAGCTGTTGATGCTCATACAATGCTTGCTGTTGAGACAGCTTGGTTGCGCGTTGCACTTCAAATGAAGAATAATTACCCGAATATTCAAATAAGGTTTGTTGTTCAATATGAATAATTTTATCCACTAACGGATCGAGAAAATCACGGTCATGGGAAATTAGCAGTAACGTACCTGTATAATTTTTTAGCCATTTTTCTAGCCACATCACTGCATCAAGATCTAAATGGTTGGTGGGTTCATCAAGTAATAATAAATCAGAGCGACACATCAGTGCCTGAGCAAGATTAAGGCGCATCCGCCACCCACCCGAAAACGATTTTACTGGCTGGGTCAGCTGCTCTTGTGAAAAGCCTAAGCCGTTTAGTAATGATGCAGCACGAGGCAAAATGGTCCAAGCATCAATCACATCAAGTTTACTGTGGATTATTGCAATCAAGTTTCCATCATTGTGTTGATTTGCATCAGCAAGTTGCTGTTCAAGCCTTCGATACTCTCGGTCACCATCAATCACATACTCGATAGCGGCGATATCAACAGCAGGCGTCTCTTGATTAACCCATGCCAGTTCCCAATGATTGGGTATTGATAGTTCACCAGCATCAGCGACGATTTCACCTTTAATGAGGGCAAATAGGGTTGATTTACCACAACCATTTTTGCCAACAAGTCCCACTTTTTGACCTGGATTGATTTTTGCACTAGCATTATCTAATAGTAAGTTAATACCGCGACGAATTTGTATTGATGAAAGGATAATCATATTCTTGTTTCTAACATAACGTTTTATTGCCGTCTATCCTAACAAAATTTAAATAAAATAACGACTGACTTCACAAGCTTTTCTTAATCTTATTGCCATCAATAACCAATGTAATATGATACAAAGCATCAATCAGTAATAATGATTTGCGATATAGTGTAAAAATAGGTGCTATATCAAGTCAGCGAATAAAATACATTTAGCCTAATTCACACATTGAGATATTTTGTAATGAACAGTTACAACCTAACAAAACAGTTAGCACAAGAGATCGTTGATCGAACAATGAAAATCATTGATTGCAATATCAATGTCATGGACGCCAATGGTCGCATTATTGGTAGTGGTGATTTGGAGCGCATTGGTGAACTGCACGAAGGGGCCATGTTGGCCATTTCACAAAAACGCGTTGTATCAATTGATAGTGCTACCGCACAAAAACTGCAAGGGGTAAAACCAGGCGTCAATTTACCGCTCCAACTCAATGAACACGTTGTTGGCGTAATTGGCTTAACGGGTGAACCAACGAATATTACTCAATTTGGTAAACTGGTTTGCATGTCGGCTGAAATGATGATGGAACAAGCTCAATTACTCAATGAATTATCGCAAGATAATCGCATCAAAGAAGAGTTGATTCTATCATTAATTCAATCCGATAATTTAAACTCAAATTTGTCTGAATGGGTTAGTAAGCTTAATATTGACTTAGAGTTACCACGTGTTGCAGCCGTCGTTGAAATCGATAGTGGTCAACTCGGTATTGAAACAGCAATGAGTGAGCTGCAAAATTTACAAAATGCACTAGAGCTCATTGCTAAAAACAGTTTAGTCGCCATCAAGTCGCTAACCGAGATTGTCGTTTTAATGCCAGCACTTAACCGTTTTAATCGTTGGGATTTGAGTGAACATCAAAAAAAATTAGAAAACTTGATTACACAAATTAAAAACTCCAGTCCACTGCACATTCGCATCGCGCTCGGTAAT
This sequence comes from Orbus sasakiae, assembly GCF_039542345.1. Taxonomy (NCBI): domain Bacteria; kingdom Pseudomonadati; phylum Pseudomonadota; class Gammaproteobacteria; order Orbales; family Orbaceae; genus Orbus; species Orbus sasakiae. The sequence continues at coordinate 158,678 of NZ_BAABHY010000006.1, read as the reverse complement.
TATTTTGCTCAAGGTAATGATAAAATAGCTAAGTCATACCAAACGGCTAAAACCACCATGATTATTGGTAAACAAAGAATGCCTGATGTGCGTAACTATTACTATCAGGAACTGATTTTACCTGTCTTGCTACATGGATTAAGCTATGATTGGCAAGCCGATGAGTTACTTTTACCCCTTCGAAAATTAAAACTCTCGGATAACAATGGTGTGCTACAAAAGACCTTGCAAACGTGGTTCAACTGCAATGTACAAAACAGCGAAACGGCAAATGCGTTATTTATTCATCGCAATACATTAGAGTATCGCCTCAATAAAATTGCTAAATTGACAGGTTTAAATCTTACTAAATTTGATGACCGCATACTGCTGTATATTGCTTTACAATTTGACCGAAATTGAACAATGAGCGAAATATCAGCCTTAGCAATGATCAATCCACACTATCATTGCTAAGGTAAATCCTATTTCTAAGTTACTGGTGCTGGATTGAATATTGCCAGAGGGTTATGTAATCCCCAATGGTCAGACCACGGTTTTTTCCCGCTGGCGACCGCTAAAATCAACTTAAATAGTCGCCAGCCAATATCATCAATCGTAGCTTGTCCGATGGCAATATCGCCAGCACTAATATCAATCAAGTCAAACCATTGCTCTGCAACAATATTACGACTCGACATTTTGATTACTGGCACCATAGCAAGCCCATAAGGGGTACCTCGGCCAGTTGTAAAAACTTGTACCGTAATACCTGATACGACTTGCTGTGCTCCACACACAAAATCGCTGGCTGGGGTTGCCGCAAAAATTAATCCTCGTTTTGTCGGCCTTTGACCTGGCGATAAGACTTCGACAATCGCACTTCTACCCGATTTTGCAATTGAGCCCATCGCTTTTTCAACAATATTATTTAAACCGCCTTTTTTATTACCGGGTGTCGTATTGGCACTACGATCCACTTTTCCGGCTGCCAAATAATCATCATACCATTGCATTTCACGGATTAGTGCTTGTCCAACATCTTGATTTGCCGCTCTCGGTGTTAAAAGATGAATACCATCGCGTACTTCTGTCACTTCAGAAAACATAACAGTAGCGCCACAACGCACCAATAGATCTGACGCAAAGCCAACTGATGGATTCGATGTGACCCCTGAAAACGCATCACTTCCACCACATTGCATACCGACCACTAATTCAGAGGCAGGAACGGTTTCACGCTGACGACCATTTAATCGGATAAGATGCCGTTCGGCAACGCGCATAATATGATCGACCATCGCTTTAAAGCCATGTTCATCTTGCAATGTTACAATATCATCCACACTTTCTAGTTTAATGGGAATCGTATCGGCGGTGCCCTTTAATAACCTTTCCGGTTGAAATTTTTCACACCCTAAACTGATGACCATAATTTCCCCACCAAAATTGGGATTTTTAGCCAAATTATGAATCGAACGAATGGGAACGATTGCGGCAGGAGCATCGATTGCTACACCACAACCATACAGATGCGTTAATGCGACAACACCATCAACATTTTGGTATTTAGGCAGTAAATCTCGTTCGATCAGTTTCGCAACGTGTTCAACGACACCTGACACACAATTAACGCTCATAGTAATACCAAGCAAATTACGCGTGCCAACACTACCATCAGCGTTGCGATATCCCTCAAAAGTATAACCGTCTAATGGTTCAAGGGGTTCGGGAACGTTGGTCGCTATGGGTAATTCATGTAATTGTGGTGCTGTTGGCATCTTAGTAACAGCTTCGTTAATCCAACTCCCCTGCTTGATATCAATCATGGCATAACCAATCACTTCACCATAACGAATAATCGGCTGCCCTTGTAAAATATCGTGTAAGGCGACTTTATGTCCTTGTGGAACATGTTCAATAAGTGTTAAACCATCAGAAAACACTGTCCCAGCAGGTAAACCCTCGTTATTTACCACAATTGCAACATTATCGATTGAGTTAATTTTTATATATAATGGCTCAGCATGCTTATGCTTCATTATCGTTATCTCCAGCTCACATTTATCACTCCATAATATTAAAGATAAAACGAATATCATATTGTGTAACTACACAATATTAATACATAAAAACCATTTATTTTTATTCATTTATCTATAACCATTTGACCTTCGTCACATAAAGCCTAGCACCGCATAAATTTATGTGAAGACGATAACATTGCTTCATCATATTACACAAAAATAATCATTACACCCTACTCTCTTTTGTACATTTGCCTAATGATATTTTGCTGTTAGCTATCCATACTAATTAACCAATTAAATAGAAATTTTAGTACCAACTATCACGCAATTTTCTATGCCGATAATAACCGAATATAAAGTTAATAATTAAATACAGTTTAGGGGCTAAACATGGAATTAAACAATACGGTACACACACTAAAAAAGACTAACACTCGTTGGATGATAGTCGTATTTTTATTTATTGTAACAGCGATCAATTATGGCGATCGCGCAACACTCGGTATTGCTGGAAAAGCAATGCAAGGTGAACTCGGTTTTGATGCAGCAGACATGGGATGGGTCATGTCATCATTCGGTATTGCCTATGTTATTGGCCAATTGCCGGGCGGTTGGCTACTCGATAAATTTGGTTCAAAACGCATCTACTTTTGTAGTATTTTATTCTGGTCTATCTTTACCCTCTTACAAGGTACTGTGCACTTTTTTGTCGGTGCATGGGCTATCAGTATGTTATTTACGTTCCGCTTTTTAATGGGATTTGCTGAAGCCCCTTCATTCCCTGGCAACAGCCGAATCACTGCAGCTTGGTTTCCAGCAAAAGAGCGTGCAACGGCGGTGGCTATTTTTAACTCAGCACAATATTTTGCAACGGTTATTTTTGCGCCGATTATGGGATGGTTAACACATGAATATGGCTGGCAGTCTGTTTTCTTCTTTATGGGGGGTGTCGGTATTATTGTGAGTTTTGCCGCATTATTTATGATTCATAATCCGAAAGAACATCCTTGGGCCAATGAAGCCGAAGTGCAATACATTGCTGAAGGCGGTGCATTAGTTGATATGGATCAGAAGAAAGACTCAACCGGTAAAAAACAAGGTCCGAAATTAAGCTATTTATTACAGCTTGTGTCAAATCGTATGTTATTAGGCGTATATTTAGGCCAATATTGCATAAATTGTTTAACGTTCTTTTTTATCTCATGGTTCCCGATCTATCTTGCCACTGAACGTGGTATGAACATCAAAGCAGTCGGATTTGCAGCCGCTATTCCTGCAATTTGTGGATTCATTGGTGGGATTAGTGGTGGCGTATTTTCTGATTACCTTATGAGAAAAACAGGTTCACTCTCTATCGCACGTAAAACGCCGATTGTTATGGGTATGCTATTTTCAATGACAATGATTTTCTGTAACTATGTCGACTCGATTGCTTTAGTGATTTTATTTATGTCCATGGCATTTTTTGGTAAAGGTGTGGGCGCATTAGGCTGGGCGGTCATGGCTGACACAGCGCCTAAAGAGATGAGTGGACTTGCTGGCGGACTATTTAATATGTTTGGCAATGCTTCAAGTATTATTTCACCCATCATTATCGGTTATATCGTGGCATGGAGCGGTCGCTTCGAATGGGCATTAGTCTTTGTGGCGGGTCATGCTTTTGTTGCCGCATTTAGCTATCTGATTTTAGTGGGTCCCATCAAGCGTATGGAATTGAAAAAGTAATGAATCAATAAAGATAAGAAGAGAGCGTTTATGATGAATACACAATCTGTTCCAGTAATTACCTCAATGCAAGTGATACCCGTTGCCGGTTACGACAGCATGCTCATGAACATTGGGGGTGCCCATGGTCCATTTTATACACGTAATATTGTGGTACTAAAAGACAATTCGGGTCATACCGGTGTAGGCGAAGCACCTGGTGGTACTACAATTGAAAATGCCTTAATCGAAGCGATTCCTCATGTTGTTGGTCGGCCAATTTCAATTTTAAACCGAATTGTGAATGACATGCACCAAGGCTACCTCAATGCCGATTATGATACCTTTGGCAAAGGAGCATGGACATTTGAGTTACGCGTCAATGCGGTTGCAGCGTTAGAAGCCGCACTGCTTGATTTAATGGGACAACACCTTAATGTGCCTGTGGCTGAATTATTAGGTCCAGGTAAACAGCGTGATGAAGTGACCGTGCTAGGCTACCTATTTTATATTGGTGATGATCAAAAGACCGACCTTTCGTATACCCAGCCAGTTAAAGACAGCCATCCATGGTATAACATTCGTCGACGTCAGGCGATGACAACCGAAGCCGTGGTAGAACTAGCAGCTGCTGCAAAAGATCGCTATGGTTTTAAAGACTTTAAAATGAAAGGCGGCGTACTGGCAGGCGAAAAAGAAATTGCAACAGTGACGGCACTAAAAAAACATTTTCCAGATGCTCGCATTACACTCGACCCAAATGGGGGATGGATGCTTGATGAAGCAATTGAACTTTGTAAGGGTATGCATGACGTTTTAACCTATGCCGAAGACCCGTGTGGGGCACAAGATGGTTATTCAGGTCGTGAAATTATGGCTGAATTCCGACGAGCAACCGGTTTACCGACTGCAACCAATATGGTCGCGACCAATTGGCGTGAAATGTGCCATTCAATTATGCTACAAGCCGTCGATATTCCACTAGCCGACCCTCATTTTTGGACACTCACCGGAGCTAGCCGCGTTGCACAATTATGTGATGAATGGGGACTGACTTGGGGATGCCACTCCAATAACCATTTTGATATTTCACTTGCCATGTTTAGTCATGTTGGAGCAAGTGCACCAGGTAATCCGACAGCATTAGATACCCACTGGATTTGGCAAGAGGGTCAAGACCGCCTAACTAAAGAACCATTACAAATTGTAAATGGTAAAATTAAGTTACATGATAAACCTGGCTTAGGTATTGAATTAGATATGCAACAGGTTGAACAAGCTCACGCTTTATATAAAAAATTACCTAATGGTGCTCGCAATGATGGGATTGCAATGCAATATTTAATCCCCGGTTGGAAATTTGATCGCAAGCGCCCTTGTATGGTTCGTTAATTATTCATTTATTAAAGATTTAATGAGGAAAAAATTATGACGTCATCAACACCTATTATTACTGAAATGCATGTCTACCCTGTTGCCGGTTATGACAGTATGTTACTGAATTTAAGTGGTGCTCATTCACCTTACTTTACGCGTAATATCGTCATTTTAAAAGATAACGCTGGTAACACCGGCGTCGGTGAAGTACCTTGTGTTGGAACGGTGACCAAAACGTTAGAAGATGCCAAACCCTTTGTTATTGGTAAAACACTCGGTGAATATAAAAATGTAATGAATACGGTGCGAACACAGTTTGCCGATCGTGATGTCGGCGGCCGTGGTAACCAAACCTTCGATCAACGCTCAACCATCCATGTGGTCACTGCAATTGAAGCCGCCATGTTGGATCTACTTGGTAAACATTTAGGCGTGACAGTGGCTTCTTTACTCGGAGATGGGCAACAACGCGATGAAGTTGAAATGCTCGGGTATCTATTTTATGTTGGCGATCGCACTAAGACCGATTTACCTTATCAAAGTCAACCGAATGAAAAATGTGAGTGGTATCGCATCCGTCACAACGAGGCATTAACGCCAACAGCGATTGCAGAATTTGCAGAAGCAACCTATGAAAAGTACGGTTTTAAAGATTTCAAATTAAAAGGGGGGGTATTAACCGCCGATGATGAAGCTGAAGCCGTAATTGCTATTAAGAAAAAATTCCCTAATGCGCGAGTAACCCTTGATCCAAATGGTGGCTGGATGTTAGATGAAGCAATCCGTATCGGTAAATATTTAAAAGATACATTGACCTATGCTGAAGATCCATGTGGTGCCGAGCAAGGCTATTCTGGTCGTGAAATCATGGCAGAGTTTCGCCGTGCGACAGGTTTACCCACCGCGACCAATATGATCGCAACCGATTGGCGTCAAATGGGCCATACCTTATCACTACAATCGGTCGATATTCCATTAGCTGACCCGCATTTTTGGACAATGAACGGCTCAGTCCGTGTCGCACAAATGTGCCATGAATTTGGTTTAACATGGGGTTCTCATTCTAATAACCACTTTGATATTTCACTCGCCATGTTTACACATGTTGGTGCAGCCGCGCCGGGTAACCCAACCGCCCTTGATACGCATTGGATTTGGCAAGAAGGTAATCAACACTTAACGAAAGAGCCGCTACAAATTGTCGGTGGAAAAATTAAAGTACCAGAAAAACCAGGTTTAGGTATCGATATCGACATGGATCAAGTAATGAAAGCACATGAACTGTTTAAAGGCATGGGACTTGGTAACCGTAATGATGCGGTTGCAATGCAATACCTCATTCCAAACTGGACATTTGATCATAAAAAACCGTGTCTAGTGCGTTAAATTGAATAAACCCAATAACCGTGAATGATTAAAAATAGTTAGGGGGTCACCATCCCTACTGAAAATCAGATTAAGTCTATACTATAAATGAAGGTAAATTATGAAAAAAACAACTTGCCATAATCAGTTCAAACACGATGTTTTGGCTCGTAAAACCTTAATTGGTTGCTGGGCTGCAACAGGAAGCCCGATTGCAACAGAGGTCTTAGGACTTGCTGGTTTTGATTGGTTACTATTAGATGGCGAGCATGCCACTAATGATGTCTTAACCTTTATCCCACAATTGATGGCGTTAAAAGATAGTGTTAGTGCCCCGGTAGTTCGACCCGCTTGGAATGATCAAGTGTTAATTAAACGTTTATTGGATATCGGGTTTTACAACTTCTTGATTCCCTATATTGAAACGGAAGAACAAGCGAAGCAGGCGGTCTCCTATACCCGTTATCCACCGCAAGGCGTCCGAGGCGTGTCAGTCTCACACCGCAGTAATGCATTTGGTTCAATCAAAGACTACTTCGAAAAAATTAATCAAAACATTGCTGTCATGTTACAAATTGAGACTCAACAAGCCGTTGATAACGTTGAAGCAATAACGGCAGTAGAGGGGGTTGATGGTATTTTTGTTGGACCAAGTGATTTATCTGCCTCTTTAGGCCACTTTGGTAATCCAAAACACCCTGAAGTCCAGGCCGCCATAAAAAAAGTCTTTGATGTTGCGAAAAAATACAATAAAGGCTGTGGCATCTTAGCACCTGTTGAAGCTGATGCAAGGCATTACCTTGAAATGGGCGCGACCTTTGTTGCCGTTGGTAATGATCTTGGTTTATTACGTGGTGCGACACAGGCACTAGCAGACAAATATTTAAAATAACGCGAGTTGTTTTAATTTAGTAAAAAAGAGAGGAGTTTAAAATGAAAATAGGCTTTATTGGATTAGGTATTATGGGTAAACCGATGAGTAAAAATTTGCTTAAAGCAGGTTACTCATTAGTTGTATGCGACCGAAATCAAGTCGCAGTCGATGACGTAGTTGCGGCAGGAGCACAGAGTGCAGCAACAGCAAAAGATGTTGCAAAACTATGCGATGTTATTATTACCATGCTACCCAACTCTCCACATGTAAAAGACGTCATTTTGGGTGAAAATGGGGTTATTGATGGTGCGAAAGCAGGCACAACGATTATTGATATGAGCTCGATTGCACCACTCGCTAGCCGTGAAATTCATGATGTGGTGGTTAAAAAAGGATTGACCATGCTTGATGCCCCTGTCAGTGGTGGTGAACCAAAGGCAATCGACGGCACGTTATCGGTAATGGTCGGTGGTGATAAGGCGACTTTTGATAAATATTATGACATTATGAAAGCCATGGCTGGCTCAGTTGTCTATACTGGCGATATTGGTGCAGGAAATGTAACGAAATTAGCAAACCAAGTGATCGTTGCATTAAATATTGCGGCGATGTCAGAAGCACTCGTATTAGCAACAAAAGCAGGTGTCAATCCTGAATTAGTCTATCAAGCAATTCGAGGTGGGCTCGCGGGTAGTACCGTACTTGACGCAAAAGCACCAATGGTTTTAAATCGTAACTTTAAACCGGGCTTTAGAATTGATTTACATATAAAAGATTTACAAAATGCCTTAGATACGTCACATGGAATAGGGACCTCACTACCTTTAACAGCGGCGGTAATGGAAATGATGCAAGCACTTCGTACTGATGGATTGGGCGAATGTGATCATAGTGCACTTGCTTGTTACTATGAAAAATTAGCAAAAATAGAAATTAAATAGATGCAATATTTATTGAGTATGGAAACATACTCAATAACATTACATTGCTCTGGAAGGATATATATGAAAATCGTAATTGCGCCTGATTCATTTAAGGAAAGCCTAAGTGCCTCCGATATTGCCAGTACAATAAAAGAGGGATTCTCAGACATATACCCTCATGCACAATATACCCTGTTACCGGTTGCTGACGGTGGGGAAGGAACCGTTGAAGCAATGGTTCATGCGCTAAATGGGCACATCATAAACACAACGATTACCGATCCTTTGGGTGAAAAAGGATCTGCTTTTTATGGCGTTTCAGGAGATAATCAGTGTGCTATTATCGAAATGGCTGCCGCCAGTGGACTTGAACGCGTTCCACTCAATAAACGTAATGCAAAAATCACCACCTCTTATGGAACAGGTGAATTAATTTATGATGCATTAGACAAAGGTACACGCAAATTTATCATCGGCATAGGTGGCAGTGCAACTAATGATGGTGGTGCGGGTATGCTACAAGCATTAGGTGTAAAACTACTTGATAAAACCGGTCAGCAAATTGGCTATGGTGGTCAAGCATTAGCTGATCTTGTCAACATTGATATTAGTGAAATGGATTCAAGATTAGCTCACTGTGATTTTGAAGTCGCATGCGATGTGACCAATCCATTGACCGGTGAGAATGGGGCTTCAGCTATCTTTGGTCCACAAAAAGGGGCATCAAAAGAAGACATAACCTTGCTTGATAACAATCTTAAACACTTTGCAAAGATTATCAAACAAGACCTCAATATTGATGTTGAACATATTCCTGGCACAGGTGCTGCGGGGGGAATGGGGGCTGCACTGCTCGCATTTTTAAACGCAAAACTACGGCCAGGTATCGAAATTATCACAGAATTACTGAATTTAGACCGTTTAGTCAAAGAGGCTGATTTAGTGATTACAGGCGAAGGTAGACTTGATCACCAAAGCATTAATGGTAAAGTCCCGATTGGGGTTGCCGCAATCGCCAAAAAACATGATAAACCCGTTATTGCCATTGTAGGTAGTTTAGGTGATAAAGCTGAAATTGTGTATCCCTATGGTATTTCCGCTATGTTTAGTATTTTAACGCAAATTTGTACGTTAGATGAGGCTTTAGATGCAACTACAGCTAAGAAAAATCTGTTTCTGAGTGCCCGCAATATCGCTGCTACAATAAAAATTGGCTCAAAAATAGCCTAATTGATCGCGCCTTGGTACCATTTTATGTGGTCCAAGGTTTAAACGCTGAAAAATCAAACTCCGACGTGATTACTCTCCGCCAACTGCCTATTTTAGCTTATTGATTTTATTTGAAAGTTTGATTCAGCCCCGATTCCCTGTTTTAACTAATATATAGACACTTTTACATATCGATTGCCGTTTTAACATTAGAAAAGCCAAATAATAGCCAAGATTAATCAGAAAAAATTGGATAAAAAATGCTATTTTTAAAATGCTCCACTTGTTGCCAATAACAAAAGGCGTAGAATGCGACTACATTTTATATAAAATGTATTTTATTGTAAGGATGAATTTGTATGAAAAAAATAATCAAAGCGATGCCACTTTTGATGGCTACAATGGGACTTGCTTCACCAGTTATGGCTGGCGTGCATTGGGGTTATGAAGGTGAAGCAACACCTGAAAACTGGGCGAAATTGACACCTGAATACCAAATGTGTGATTTAGGTAGAAATCAGTCACCAGTCAATATCTCTGGTGCAATTAAAGCACAAGTTACTGATCTTGAAATCCACTATGGTGAAACCTCAGGTAACATTGTGAATAATGGGCATACGATTCAAATCAATGAAAAAAATCCCAATGATTACGTTGTTGTAAATGGTGAGAAGTATACATTAGTACAGTTCCACTTCCATGCACCAAGTGAAAATGAAATCAATGGTGAATCTTTCCCACTTGAAGGTCACTTTGTTCATAAAAATGACAAAGGTGAGTTACTTGTGATGGCAATCATGTTTGAAGAAGGTGACAAAAATCCCGTTGTTGAGAAATTTCTTTCTATCTTAAGTGAAGAAGAAGAAGTGCCAGTAGATTTTGATAAAATTAACATTGCGGCATTCTTACCAAAATCAACAGGGTATTATCGTTTTTCAGGTTCTTTAACCACGCCACCATGTACTGAAGGTGTAACATGGGTCATTCTAAAAGACACAATGACCTTATCTAAAGATGAGATTGAGAAGTTTGAACATGAGTTCAAACACCATAACAATCGACCAATTCAACCTTTACATGGCCGTTTGATTATTTCTAACTAATCATCAATATAAAATGACCTATTTGTATAGGTCATTTTTTCTACATTATTTCAAATTACTAAACTTTTCTGTTTAAATTCTGTATACTACTGTCCTAATTTAACCTTCAAAGATTAATTTGGAGAAAGTCCTATGCAAACGCATCGTCCTATTCGTCGAGCCCTGCTTAGTGTATCTGACAAGTCAGGAATAGTTGAATTCGCAAAAGCCCTATCACAACGTCATGTTGAACTCTTATCCACCGGCGGCACAGCCAAGTTACTGATCGAAAACAATATCCCCGTTATTGAAGTCTCTGATTATACTGGTTTTCCTGAAATGATGGATGGCAGAGTCAAAACGTTGCATCCTAAAATTCACGGTGGCATTTTAGGTCGACGCGATACCGATGATGCCGTGATGGCTCAGCATCATATCGATCCGATCGACATGGTTGTGGTTAATTTGTACCCTTTTGCGCAAACGGTTGCTAAACCAGATTGCACATTAGAACAAGCCGTTGAAAATATCGATATCGGTGGACCAACAATGGTGCGTTCTGCAGCTAAAAATCATAAAGATGTGGCAATTGTGGTCGACAGTGATGATTATAGTCACATTATTAGTATGATGGATAGTCATCAAAATGGATTGCGTTTAGATTACCGTTTTAATTTAGCTATCAAAGCGTTTGAACATACCGCGAAATATGATGGCATGATAGCTAACTATTTTGGACAATTGGTTCCCCCTTATTTTGGTGAAACAGACAAACCGTCTGGGCACTTTCCTCGCACAATTAATCTACAATATATCAAAAAACAAGATATGCGTTATGGCGAAAATAGCCATCAACGTGCCGCATTTTATGTTGAAGAAGCCGTTAAAGAAGCAAGTGTCGCAACCGCCACACAGTTACAAGGTAAGGCATTATCTTACAATAATATTGCCGATACCGATGCCGCCCTTGAATGTGTTAAAGAATTTAATGAGCCAGCCTGCGTTATTGTAAAACATGCGAATCCTTGTGGTGTAGCTATCAGTGGATCAATTTATGACGCGTATTTGAATGCGTACCAAACGGATCCAACCTCAGCGTTTGGCGGAATTATTGCCTTTAATCATGCCCTTGATGCGCGGACAGCACAAGCGATCATTGATAGGCAATTTGTTGAAGTCATTATCGCGCCTCATATCGATAGTGATGCCTTGACGATTCTCGACAGTAAGAAAAACATTCGTGTATTAGCCTGTGGACAATGGCAAAAACGGATTGCAGGACTTGATTTTAAACGCGTCAATGGCGGTCTACTCGTACAAGATCGCGATCTTGGTATGGTGACGGAACACGACTTTAAAATTGTGAGTAAACGTAAACCGACCCCGAAAGAGCTGGCGGATGCCCTATTTTGCTGGAAAGTAGCAAAATTTGTAAAATCAAATGCAATCGTTTACGCCAAAAATAATATGACCATTGGTATTGGTGCAGGGCAAATGAGCCGCGTTTACTCGGCTAAAATTGCAGGCATCAAAGCACAAGATGAAAACTTACAAGTTGCAGGTTCAGTTATGGCATCAGATGCATTCTTTCCATTTAGAGATGGCATTGATGCAGCGGCACAAGTTGGCATCACCTGTGTGATTCAACCTGGCGGTTCGATCCGCGATGAAGAAGTGATTCAAGCTGCTGATGAGCATAATATCGCTATGATTTTTACCGAGATGAGGCATTTCCGTCATTAATATTTCAAATGATATTTAGGAAATATGTTGGATGATGATTACATTAAAAACGCCTCATAAATCAATGCTTGATATTTTTGATATCCCAATTATTGGCGCTATTATTTTTTTTATTATTGCTTTCATCCCTGTACCTATTTATATGATGATTAGTGAGATATATGATGTTAAATACGATGCCGATAATGGTTTAATACAAGGAATAACCGCAATTTGGAATTTAGTATTATCATATATATTGAAAGTTAAAATTGGCATTTTTTTTATTCCATGCTGGATACTTTTTTTTGTAGTTTTTTGCTTAAAGTTTTTTAATATAATTAATTAATCATATTGAAAATGATGAATTTTATTCTCTAAAAATTAGTTTAAATGAGGTTTTAGATGAAAGTATTAATTATCGGTAACGGTGGTCGAGAACATGCACTGGCTTGGAAAGTGGTACAGTCACCATTAGTTAATAAAGTGTTTGTTGCACCAGGAAACGCAGGGACAGCGCTAGAACCCAATTTAGAAAATGTCGATATTAAAGCAACCGATATTGAAGGTTTACTCGCTTTTGCAAAGAAAGAAAAAATTGGGTTGACGATTGTGGGTCCAGAAACCCCTTTAGTCTTGGGCGTGGTCGATAAATTCCGAGCAGCAGGTCTCAATATTTTTGGCCCAACTCAAGCCGCAGCCCAACTTGAAGGCTCAAAAGCGTTTACTAAAGATTTCTTAGCACGTCATCATATTCCGACGGCTGAATATCAAAACTTTACAGAAATCGCACCCGCACTGGCTTATTTAAAACAAAAAGGTGCACCGATAGTCATTAAAGCCGATGGTCTTGCAGCAGGTAAAGGCGTGATTGTTGCCATGACATTACAAGAAGCGGAAGAGGCGGTACATGATATGTTGGCGGGCAATGCCTTTGGTGAAGCGGGTCATCGAGTCGTGATTGAAGAGTTTTTAGACGGTGAAGAAGCCAGTTTTATTGTGATGGTGGATGGTAAAAATGTTGAACCGATGGCAACCAGTCAAGACCACAAACGGGTCGGTGACAAAGATACCGGTTTAAATACAGGTGGCATGGGGGCTTATTCACCGGCACCCGTTGTCACCGATGTCGTGTTCAAACGCGTCATGGATCAAGTTATTTATCCAACGGTTAATGGAATGGCGGCCGAAGGCAATACGTATACAGGTTTTTTATATGCCGGTCTGATGATTGACAAGCAAGGTCATCCTAAAGTCATCGAATTTAACTGTCGATTTGGCGATCCTGAAACACAGCCCATCATGATGCGTTTACAATCCGATCTGGTTAAATTATGTTTGGCAGCAACAGAAGGCAAACTCAATACCGTCCACTCAGACTGGGATTCAAGGCCTGCGCTTGGCGTCGTCATGGCCGCTGGTGGATACCCTGGTGATTATAAAATGGATGATAAAATTAGTGGCCTACCTCATCATGATGCGAGTGATTGCAAAGTATTCCATGCTGGAACTCACTTAAAAGGCGATCAGGTTTATACACAAGGTGGTCGTGTGCTTTGTGTTACTGCATTAGGTTTATCTGTTGCTGATGCTCAAAAGCGAGCCTACGAACAAGTCAAAACGATTAATTGGGATGGTGCTTTTTATCGCCATGATATTGGCTATCGTGCAATCGAACGCGAACAAAAATAATCTCTCACTAAAGGGCGTTGATTACAACGCCCTTTATCTTATTGTGTTTATGACACGCTAGAAAACCATCATTATCAACAAATTAATGATGTTCAACCTATGATTTCGTTGCAGATTCTTCTTTTTCATTAAAAATAAATAAATAAGCTAAACGCGCAAAAATAACAGTAAAAATAATAAACACAATGGTTAAACTGGGTATACCTAAAATTTCAGGCGGTAAAACTCGTCCGACCGTGCGATGCATAAAGCGACCAATCATGCCACCATGATGCGAAAATAAGCTGTTAGCAATAAATCCCCAAATAACAACCGCAACGGTGACTTGAAACCATTTATTTTTCATAACATGACCTCTAATGACTAATATGACAATAAACTATCTGTTCAACCAGCCAAAAATACATCTAACCAAAAGTCGATATATTGACATTTTGGTTAGCAAAATATTTATTTATCAGCATGTAATTTAATAATGCGTTTCACATCAACATTGATCGATTTCCAATCTTTGTCTACTTCACCTTGGATTTCAACTAAATCATTTGGTGTAATGACCTGGCCTCTCCAGCGTTTATGGTCGATTTCAACCTGAATTGTGCCGGTATCATCTTTAAACATGTAGTCTTCATCACCTAATGACTGAATGATATAGCCACGTAATGCAACTTTTTGATCATCGTTCATCTGTTTAACTTGTTCTACAGTGCTAACACTGATGGATGGGCCTTGAAAACCACCCATTCCCCCCATTTGTGGACCACGACAATCAGCAGGTCCACCCACGCATCGTTCTTGAGTTGCTTGATCACCGATAAATCCACCAGGGCCTGGAGGCGTTGGTTTAGCCATTGCCGCACCGGTAAACATTAATGTTACGACTGTAAATAATGGGATAATCTTTTTCATCTCTTTTCTCCTTTATCAAGTTGATACGGTTATTAAACAAAAAAAAGATTAAGAGAATATTAAGAATTCAATTGTTCTTTATTTTTTTCCATAATCATTGTTCAGACATCGTAAAAATTTTACCCTAACAACACGTTTACTGTTTATCTATAAGTCTGATGGGTTAAGATAAACATCTTCAACCTCCTCGGTAAGCCAACTTAAAAATCACGATTAATATGTAGTGCCCTTAGTCAGCAGACACGAGAAGTAGCGAGTTCATAATTAAGATCTCATCAAACGTCTTAGTCGATGTATTATGCACACAACGACCTTTTATACCGTTTACTGTTTCACCTAGATCAACAGCGAATTACTTGAGTGAAAAAACAAATTTACCTTGTTCAATTTTTATTGTTGAAGCGGTTTGGAAAGCTAAGTACTCTAACTGATTCGTTTTATCCAATTGATAAACGGGATTATGTTCAAAGTACAGTTGTAATGCTTGATTAAGATAAGGCAAAAATAGCCCTGAACTGATTGAACCTAAACTGGAATCAAGTTGATAGTCGGCAATTTCGACCTGACGTAAAAAAATGGCATTTTGCTGTTTATTTAATTCAGGTAATGCTTTTAAATTTAAACGTAAGCTCACATTTTGTTTACCCAATGGCGTTTGGATAGCAGCTTTAGCGGTGCCATCAGCAACCACTTTATTAGCCTCTTGCCGACCAATATTAAGATTCATATCGTTAAATGTGACATTCATTTTAAACAGATCACCTGCATCAACACTTTGATTATAATGACTTAGCTGTTTTTGTAAGGCACTATTCACAAATTGTTCAGATAAGCTATATTGGCCAAGTGTTTGGCAACCCGCGACCAATCCAGACAATAAAAGTAATATAAAAACTGTATATATCCGTTTTAAAAACATGCCTTGCTCCATGTGATATGATTAATGACAAATCTATTATACAAATCTTTATTGTAAGCGCTAGCATATCAGTAATTAGCGCAGTAAAAATTGGTTTTAATCAAGATTTTGATTTATATTATGTGCTAGCAAAGTGGCAGAAAATAGATTTATGATGTAGTGACAAGCCATAAACCGCCATCAAGGTGATGCTCTGGTTTGCCTATTTTTATTGAAAATGTATCAAGGTTAATCATAAATCAAAGGACCCCCTCTTTACGGTTAGATCATGAGTAAACGGTTTATATCACCGTAAAAAGTTAGGTTTGTCAGGATGATATTGGATATCTCAATTGAGTGAAGCATTAGGTACTGTTGAATAATCAACATTTATTCAACAAGATAATTATTATAATAAGCAAAAACAAGATGAGTAAATATGGGTGTAACAAAATCAAAACCAAATCAGAAATCATTATCGTATAAAATTCGAGATGAATTACGAAATGATATTTTAAGTGGCCAAATTGTGCCAGGTACGCGTTTACGACAAGAGGCACTTGCAGAACGTTTTAACGCTAGTCGAATCCCCGTTAGAGAAGCCTTACGTCAATTAGAGATGGAAGGTCTAGTCAAAACACAACTGAATCGTGGTGCTGTAGTTGCCGCGCCAAGTATCGATGATATTTGTGACCTACTCGATATTCGTATTGCATTAGAGTGTCGCGCAGCAAAACTTGCTGTACCTAAAATGACCCAAGCCGATATTGATCATCTTGAACAGATTTTAGAACAATACCATCACTCACAAACACCGGGGGAATGGGCTGAAAATAATCGTTTATTTCATTTAGGTTTGTGTGAACCCGCGAAAAATAAACAATTAACCGCGCTGATTAAACTTTATTGTATGAGTACCTCATCACCTTATGCAAATTTTCATCTAGATATGACAAACGCAACGGATATAAAAACCGTTAATTCAGACCACCTTGAAATTCTTAATGCATGTAAGGAAAGAGACGTTAATCGCGTTATTATCGTGCTAGAACAACATATTCAATCGACAAAAGATAGCTTGATGCACTATCAAACCCCATGTAATAAAGTCACTCAATAACGTTTATTCTACATATTTATCAAGGCTTTTTGATTCATTTAGCACGGTGCAATGATCAATAAGCCTCTCTATCAATCATCAATAATCTTAATTATTTCAATTTGATATCGTTTTATTCGATAAAAATGTATACATTTTTTATAAATGATATAGCAAAATGTATCCAATCGTGATTTAATAATGGATACATTTTGATGTCTGATAAAGCCAAACCTATTATGTATTTGTTGCATAGGGGTTTGGACATAGCTAAACAGTTAATCTGCTAACTCTTTAGCTATGTTCAAATTTAAATTTAGAGGATATCACGATGAATAACATCGCTAAAAAAATAGCACCAAGTGCGCTCGTTTTAGCACTAACATCTATTTTTGTTAATGTGCTTTGGGGCACCCCGTTTCCATTAGTTAAAGTCATGTATGAGGAGATGAATTTACTACCACAATTACTCGGTGATAATTACAATGGACAAGTCTTAACGGCTATCAGTTTACGTTTTTTTCTTGCTGGAATTATGACGTTAATGATGGCTGCCTGCATGAAACAAAATATTTTTGCAGTGACCAAAAAACAGTGGATAGATGTCACTTCAATGGGGCTCGTCAGTACAACCGCAGCTTACTTTTTCTTTAACATTGGATTAGTGCATACCGTCACAATCAAATCGACCGTATTGGCACAGGCATCGATTTTCTTTTCAATTTTATTAGCACATTTTGCGTATAAAAATGACCGAATGAACCAAGCAAAATGGATCGGCTTAATTTTAGGTTTTGCTGGTTTGATTATTGTTAATATTACCAAACCAACAGCTGATATTTCACAGTTATTTAGCTTTAACTTATTAGGTGATGGCTTTATGTTACTGTATGGTTTAGTTGCCGCCATTGGCATGATGCAAGCTCGTGCAATTGGTTCAACATTGCCCGTTTTTGTTATGACAGGTTGGAATCTGCTGATTGGTTCAATTGCCCTATTTGTGATTGGTCTGATGATGGGTGGAAGTCTAAGCTTAATTCACTGGACAACCTTAGGTACCGTTCTGTTAGTCTTTTTAGCCCTACTATCAAGCGTCACATTTGGCCTTTGGTATTGGGTCGTACAATATGCCAAAATTGGTGAAGTATCGATGTTTAAATTCTTTATGCCGGTATCAGGTAGTCTACTCGCTATCATGATTGGTCAAGACGTATTTACCTTACCCCTTGCGATCGGCTTAGTACTCGTTTGCTTAGGGATTATTGTGGTGAATAAACCTGAGATTTTGGGTTTAAAGAAAAAACAACCCGCAGACAAATCATAACCATCCGAATTTTGATTAAGGAGCAACTTACGGCTCCTTTAATTGAATTTTAACATCATTGAGGGGAGTAAAGATTTATGAAACAACATATTGGATTTATTGGTTCAGGAAATATGGGATTAGCCATTATCAAGGGACTATTAACCAGTAAAGTGGCGAAACCAGAACAAATCACTGTATTTGATATTTTACACGATAAAGTGAAACAACTGAGTGCAGAACTTAACATTAATGCGGCTGATTCTGAAGTTAAAGTGGCTGAAGCTGCGGATATTTTATTTTTAGCCGTCAAACCCAATACTGTTCCAAATGTGTTAAAAACGATTAAGCCTAAATTATCGAAAAAAACGATTATTGTGTCTATCGCTGCTGGCGTGACACTTGAAACCATGGAAAAAGAGCTTGGTAAAGGCTATAAAATTGTCCGTGTGATGCCAAATACCCCCGCTTTAGTGAATGCTGCGATGTCATCACTCACTGAAAATGAAAACGTTACGGCTACTGAATTAAAAGCAATTGCTACGATTTTTAACAGCTTAGGTGAGTCTGAAGCCGTACCTGAATACCTTATCCATGCGGTAACGGGTATCAGTGGTTCCTCTCCGGCATATGTCTTTATGTTTATCGAAGCGATGGCCGATGCCGCGGTCCTTGCCGGTATGCCTCGTGCTCAAGCCTATAAATTTGCAGCACAAGCGGTCATGGGTTCTGCTAAAATGGTACTTGAAACGGGCAAACATCCTGGGGAGTTAAAAGATATGGTCTGCTCACCGGGTGGAACCACTATCGAAGCAGTAAAAACATTAGAAGATACCGGTTTTAGGCCGTCCGTGATCAATGCCGTTACAAGCTGCATTGAAAAATCAAAATTAATGTCAAATAAATAAGGCAATCCATAAGCCATCTCGCTGTAGATGGCTTTTCTGATTTCTCCTATCCCAACGAAATACACTTAAATACCATCATGCCCTATCACTTTTACTCAATTAGCGATATAGTAACCCATTGATTTGCGAAAAGATGATAGGAGAAAAAATGAAAAAGATTGGCATGATTGGCGTGGGCCATTTAGGCTCAGCAGTATTAAAAGGTTTATTAAAAAGCCATTACACTACGCCAGAGCACTTGTTAATTAGTGGTGGTTCGAGTGGGAAAGCAAAAACCTTAGCTGAACAACTGGGGTGTCAATTTCATACTGATAATCGAGAATTGGTCAAAAAATCAGACATCGTTATTTTAGCTGTCATTCCACGTATTTTACCCACAATTCTTGATGAAATTAACGCAGATTTAAAAGACAACACGATTGTGATTTCGGCCGCATCATCATTTACTTTAGCGCAATTTTACCAGCACTTACCACAGCATATTGCCGTCATTCGTGCTATTCCCAACATTCCAAGTGCCGTTTGCCAAGGGATGACAGCTATGAGCGCGGCAAAACAGGTCTCGGCTCAACAGTTAGATGAGGCAAAACAGCTCTTTTCGGCAATCGGTAAAATTGCCCTTGTTGATGAATCTAAGCTTGATATTAGTAGTACTGTAGCTGGCTGTTCGCCAGCTTATGTGGCCTTATTTATTGAGGCATTAGCTGATGCCGGTGTGCTGGCGGGATTATCGCGTGAAGAAGCCTATTTACTCAGTAAGCAAGCCGTACTAGGGGCAGCAACGGTTCTATTGGAACAAGACATGCTACCTGCGCAGTTAAAAGATGGCGTCTGTTCACCTGGGGGCACCACTATCCGCGGCGTCACCCAGCTAGAAAAATTTGGCTTACGTAATGCCGTTATCGAAGCAGTAAAAGCCTCTGCAAATATTGCTCAATAGCATTAAAAAGACGCATTCTTAGTGCTTAAGAATGCGTTAATATCGTAATATAAATAAGGCATCAATAAATTAGCCTGTAAAATCCTCATCACGTAACACTCTTAATGGTTCCATGCTACTTTCACCTTTAATTACCAATGAGGTGTCGGATCGTAGACAGGTCCCACCATAATGTCCACCAACCGTAAAGGTACAGACTTGCACATATTGGTTAGCCACTTTGGGTAAACACCATAATTGCTGATAAATATTTTCTTGTTGTTCAAAGCGTCCGGCTGTTTTATCTAGCACTTGTTCATTGTGACTGACGAGTTCAATATTGTTACCACAGCGCCCAGCAATCGGCTTAACAGCATACCCCTTTTCAACCAAATCCTGATTTAATGAAAATGTTGATTCCAGTAAATAGCGATGATCAGGAAATAGTGACCACAATACGGGTAAAATCGCTTTATTACTTGGAATAATTGTCCATAACGGTTCAAAAACTAAAACTTCTGGGCGTAGTAATACATCAATCAGACGCACATGATTTTCAGGATGGCCAGTACGTATTGGTGGCGCTGATACTTGTGATTCACTCTCTTCACGTAGCTGCTCAAGCACCGTTTCCCATGCCCAAGTTTTCCAAACACAGCCTACTTTTCGATGATCATTATCAACTAATTGCCCCTGTTTATCCCAATGTAAATCATCCAACCCATGTAAGATTTTACTTTCAAATCCGGCTTGTGTTAAAGCACGTTGCATAAACAATGCATGATAATTTTCTTCTTTATCATTATCTTGCATGATATGTACAAACTTTTTAGCGTCACTATGTTTCCAACAATCGGCAAGGGTATCTAACAGTTTATCCCCGGGATTTGAGCCAACAGATAATTCCGCTTGCTGTGCCCATTTTTGTAAGATTAATCCCGTCTCGGTATGGCAAGATGCCGAATCTGCATTATATTCATAGACTTTCAAACCACGTTCATCCATGCAAAAATCTAATCGACCAGTGATCATTTGATAACGACGTTTTTGCCATGATAAACGTAAGCGTGGCCATAAAATTTCAGGAATATTAAAATTACGTAATAATTTATCATCTTTTAATACTTTATCCGTTGCATGCAAATACATTAAATGTAGCTCATTGGTAGCCCGAATCAATTCCTGTTCAGCACTTTCTGATATTGTAAAATACTGATAGGGATCATCATGATTAACGGCATGACCATTAGCTTGAATATAAGCATCTTGAACAGGATCATTCGCATCTAGCCATTCACCATCAAACTGTCCATGATTAGGGACATGAGCACAGTGAATTGGACGAAAATCAACGGGCGTTGTTGGCTGTTCCAAACTATAGGTCGTATCATCGGTTTGAATCATCCACCCTAAAATCGTGGTATCACTGAATGTATCTTGCAAATGGTAATGCCCGTCAATCACTGACAAGGGTAATTCTCGGGTCCATTGTTGTCCAGCAGGTAGACGTGCATGAACGACATTTTGTTCAACTATTCTGACTTTATCAGCTAAAACATCGGTGACAATAGCCACATGCCCAGTACGTTTAAAGTGCCCTCCCTCTTGCCAGATCAATAAAGCTCCAGCGACAGGTGACTTTTGACTACCATTGGCAAAAGCTTGTAAGGGTAATAATGCCTCATCGACCACATGACGCAAAATACGCAATGAAAAAATCTCATATGCCATTCCTACATCCGTAAACACTGTACCATAATTAAGATACAAAAAACGCCTCGCAAACTCAACACACTGCCATTTATAGCCCATATATTCATGACCAATATAGCTACGAAAAGAGGCATCATCAGGGTAATCTTGTTTATTCACCGTCGAATAGTCTGAAGAAAAGATTGCAACCCCACCTGGCGCATAACCAAGTAAGGTTCCGAAGTGTTCGTTTTGAGTATTTGAATTGACCAGCATAATCGTCACATTGTATTGACTAAATAAACCATAAAAGTATCTTAAACCAATTAATCTTAGAAAAGTATGCACTATTTAAAATATTTACTTATTATTTCAATCGTTATTTTGACGAAATAGATAAGTTAAAACAAACTTACGCCCTAACCTTAAACCCCGTTTACCTTCTGTTACTGTCATTAAAATGACACAGATTTTTTTTATACTTTACCTAAATTAATTCATAATCAGGAATTAACATGAAACAATTAAAATCAATACTGGCCATCAGTATCCTCTTTGCTTTATCACCGCATGCTTTCGCCAATAAAACGGAATTAACGGTTTATACTGCGCTTGAAACCGATCAAATTAAAACTTACCAAAAAGCATTTAATGCTGTTCATCCCGATATTCAGCTCCGTATTGTGCGTGATTCAACGGGGGTTATTGTCTCTAAATTATTGGCAGAAAAAAGCAATCCCAAGGCGGATGTTGTATGGGGTGTTGCTATTACAGGACTAGGAGTACTTAAACAACAGCAAATGCTCCAACCTTATGCCCCACAAAATTTAGTCAATATTAAATCGGATTATCGAGATAGCCATAATCCACCTTATTGGTGGGGACTTGATGTGACTGGCGCAGTGGTTTGTTTCAATACCATTGAAGCAGAAAAAAGACACCTGCCTAAACCAGAAAGCTGGCATGATTTATTAAAACCCATTTATCAAGGCCAAATTGTCATGCCAGATCCAACGTCATCGGGTACAGGGTATTTTGATGTTGTCAGTTGGCTGCAAATGTGGGGGGATGAACAAGGTAAGGGAGGCGGATGGCAATTTATGGATGGGCTTCATAAAAATATTGCTCAGTACACACATTCAGGCTCAAAACCTTGCAATATGGCAGCAACAGGCGAATACGTTATTGGTATTTCTTTTGAATACCGAGGGCATACAAATAAAGCCAAAGGTGCACCTATTGATCTGATTTTCCCTAGTGAAGGACTCGGATGGGATGTCGAAGCATTTGCTATCCATGTGGGTACAAAAAAACTACCCGCTGCCAAAATATTAGCTGATTGGGCATCGAGTACTGAAGCAATGAAACTCTATGGTAAAAGTTTCGCTATTACTGGGCAACCAGGTGTTGCAGAAAAACTGTCGAATATTCCAGATGATTATGAATCACGTTTAATACCGATGAATTTCGATTTAGCAGCCAGTGAACGAAATACCATTTTGAAAGAGTGGAGCTCTCGTTATGCGAACAAATCAGAGCCAAAAAATAAGTAAAGGGGATACTGGCTGATGGAATCTTATTTACAGTTAAAACACATCAACAAACAATTTGGTCAATTTACGGCTTTAAATGAGATTAATCTCGCTATTAATCAAGGAGAATTAGTCTGTTTTTTAGGCCCTTCCGGTTGTGGAAAAACGACACTACTCAGGATTATTGCGGGTCTAGAAAAACAATCATCGGGGACAATTATTCAACAAGGACTCGATATTTCACATCGTCACCCAGCCGAACGTGACTATGGTATTGTGTTTCAATCTTATGCGTTGTTCCCCAATCTGACTATCGCCAAAAATATTGCTTATGGACTGGTTAATCGAAAATATGGTACTGACGCAATCAAAACTCGTGTAACTGAATTACTTAATTTGGTTGGTTTAGCCGACAGTGGTGATAAATACCCAACGCAAATGTCAGGAGGACAACAGCAGCGTATTGCTTTAGCTAGAGCACTTGCAACATCACCTAATTTACTCCTGCTTGATGAACCCTTATCTGCACTTGATGCAACCGTCAGAGTTCATCTACGTAATGAAATATGCCGTTTACAAAAGCAGCTTGGCTTAACAACAATTATGGTTACTCATGATCAAGAAGAAGCGCTTTCAATCGCAGACCGCGTCGTTGTCATGAATCATGGCATTATAGAGCAAATTGGTAGCCCACTTGAGATTTATCGAAATCCTGTCTCACCTTTTGTCGCTGATTTTGTTGGTAAAATTAACTGCCTTGATGCAATTGCAGAAGGTAATCATTGGTTTAGATGTGGTGAATTACGTTTACAAAGTCAACAAAAAAAACGGTTTAAACACGGTGAAAAAGTCAAACTTTATCTGCGACCAGAAGATCGTATTATCGAACAATTACCCGCTCATAACGATCACTGTGTTGGGATTATTAAACACATTGAATTTTTAGGTGGAAAATGTCTTGCTGAACTCGAAGTGAGTCGATTAGCTCACCAATCATTACAGTTACAATTTTCAGTGAACCAAATGTATGATCTGAATCTTAAACAAGGTCAGTCCCTGCCGTTTGCCATTCGCACTGATCGTATTCATGTTTTTTCGGTATAATAAAATGCTAAGCGTATCAACCAAAAACCGTTCACCACATGGTTATGCTAAACGATTTAATGGTATTAAAAATGGTAATGGATTGGTCTTTTTAGTGCTACTCATCATCTTATTGTTATTGAGTATTTTTTTAATTGGCCCCTTATTAGCAATCTTATGGCAAATCTTTGATGACTCTTATTCAAAGATGTCTGGTGCAACAGCGATAACCCGCTATCTGAGTTCTCCATCATTATTAACAAGTCTATTTAACAGTCTATTTGTTGCCGTGATAGTCACACTGATCGTTATGCCTTTAGCATTAACGTTTGCTTATGCATTAACTCGAAGCTGTATGCCGTTTAAAAAACTCTTGCGTTCGCTCACGTTACTCCCCCTCTTATCGCCCTCGCTCCTTGCCGCAATATCAATAATATACTGGTTTGGTAATCAAGGCATCGCTAAATCTGTCTGGCAATGTTTAGGGTTTGACAGTATATATGGCGCATCCGGTATTATATTAGCTGAATGCTTTGCTATTTTTCCGCATGTTCTTATGATTTTGGTCACCGCATTATCACTCGCTGATGGTCGACTTTATGAGGCTGCAAATGCGCTTGGTACGAGTAATATACGTAAATTTTTTACGATCACTTTGCCCAGTATTAAATATGGTTTAATTTCAGCATCATTAGTTTCATTTACCTTGGTAATAACGGATTTTGGAATCCCTAAAATTGTTGGTGGTGACTTTGATGTATTGGCCACCGATATTTTCCGTTTAATTATTGGTCAGCAAGATTTTCAGCAAGGGGCGGTAGTTGCAATGTTGCTATTGTTACCTGCGTTACTCACATTCAGTGTTGATTACATCATACGCCATAAACATAGCGCTTCGTTATCAGCACGGGCAGTCACATTAATCCCGAAAGTGAATTTACGATTTGATCGAATAATGATGACATATTGCAGTTTGATTGGTCTATTAATGCTGGCTATGTTTTTAATGGCTGTTTACGCCTCTTTTGTTAGCTTTTGGCCCTATAACCTGACACTGAGTTTGCTTAACTACCGGTCTGTACTATTCGATTCTGAATTAGGTGTTGCTATCTCAAATAGCTTAATTTTAGCAGTTGGCACCACATTGCTTGGCACGGGTTTAGTATTTTTAGGCGCTTATATTTTGGAAAAAACCAAAGGATTTTATTATTTACATACCATTATTCGGTTGTTAGTCGTGTTACCGATGGCCGTGCCGGGTCTAGTGTTGGGGTTAGGTTACATCTTCTTTTTTAATGCCCCAACGAACCCACTTAATATGCTATATCAAACGATGCCATTATTAATATTGTGTACGGTTATTCATTTTTACACGACCTGCCACATGACAATGGTTACCGCCTTAAAAGCGATTGATAAAGAGTTTGAAGCAGTATCAGACTCCTTAAAAGTACCGTTTTATAAAACAATGTGGCGTGTCACATTACCGATATGTTTACCAAGTCTTATCGATATATCACGATATTTTTTTATTAATGCAATGACCACAATTTCAGCTGTGATCTTCCTTTATTCACCCGAAACCCAGCTTGCTTCAATTGCTATTTTGAATTTAGATGATGCGGGTGATGTTGGCGGAGCAACCGCGATGGCGGTAATGATTACGGCTATTTCAATGGCGGCAACCGCTATTTATTTATTACTTGGATGGTTTGTTGATCAGCGTACACAACGCTGGCGCCAGTCATAATAATTCAACCTAAAAACTTACTGGAAATAATATGGACAGAGACAATATTTTACTGACCCCAGGCCCACTGACAACCACACTGAGAACCAAGTTAGCGATGTTAAAGGACTGGGGATCTTGGGATAGTGATTTTAATGCACTCACGGCCAAATTACGCCAACAATTATTAGATATCATTAATGACCAAGGACACTATGTGGTCGTACCATTACAAGGTAGTGGTACTTTTTCTGTTGAAGCTGCAATCGCCACCATAGTACCAAAAGGGGGGCATCTTTTAGTTCTCGATAATGGCGCTTATTGCAAACGTATGGCCAAACTATCTAACATGATGGGGCGTAAAACAACGATCTTAAGTCAAATAGAGCAAGAACCCATTGATCCAGATACGGTTAAAGCTGCCTTACAAGCGGATCCAACAATCACACATGTGGGCTTCATTCATTGTGAAACAGGTACCGGAATCATTAATCCATTAGTCGCAATCAGTGAACTGTGTAAAGCATTTAATGTCGGCTTAATTGTCGATGCAATGAGCTCATTTGGTGCCCTACCCATTGACAGTCAAGACGTTACCTTTGATGCCCTCATTTCAGCAAGTGGCAAATGTTTAGAAGGTGTTCCTGGCATGGGCTTTGTCTTCATTAGAAAAGCAATACTTGCTAAATGTGCTAACAATAGCCACTCATTAGTACTTGACCTTTATGACCAGCACCTTTACATGGAACGTACAGGGCAATGGCGCTTTACTCCGCCAACGCATGTCGTTGCTGCATTAGCGGAAGCAGTGCAACAATTTATTGAAGAAGGTGGTCAAGTCGCTCGTTTAGCTCGCTACACAGAAAACTGTAAAATGTTACTTGATGGCTTATCAGAGCAGGGATTAAAACCTTTTTTAAACCCGGATTATATTTCGCCTATTATTATTACCTTCTTAGCTCCGACGTCACCAAATTATGACTTTAAAACATTTTATAATGATATCAAATCACAAGGATTTATGTTGTATCCAGGCAAACTCACGGATATTGAGACATTTCGTATCGGATGCATTGGTGCAATTGGTAGCAAAGAAATTCGACAAGTCGTTGATACAATAAAATATTGCATGCAAAAAATGAAGATTAACTGAGATAAATGGGAATAACCATGAAAAATAAATATAAACTTTCGGCTGTCGTATTTGATTGGGCCGGTACGACAATTGACTTTGGATCGTGTGCACCGATGGGGGCATTTGTTAAATTATTTGACAAATTTGATATTCAGCTCACGATTGAACAAGCCCGTACGCCAATGGGCATGGCAAAACTCGATCATATAAAAGCATTACTTGCTTTACCAGCGATTAATCAACAGTGGCAACAACGTTATGGCCACCCACCAACAGATGATGATGCTACACATCTATATGACGTTTTTACGCCGATGAACATGGCGATTATTGGAGACTTTGCCCAACTGGTTCCTGGCACACTTGAATTGATTGGGGAACTGCGTAAACGTAATATAAAAATCGGTTCAACGACTGGTTATAACCGCCCCATCATGGAAAAGTTGTTACCCTTAGCCGCCAATGCAGGCTATATGCCAGATAATCTGGTATGTGCAGGTGATTTATCACAAGGCCGGCCTTCTCCATTAATGATGTATCGTACTTTTGCAGATCTGGGCATTTGTTATCCTTATACCGCGGTTAAAGTTGACGATACTGGTGTGGGAATAAAAGAAGGATTAAATGCAGGCACCTGGACTGTCGGCGTAACGATAAGTGGTAACGAAGTTGGATTAAGTTTAGATGAATGGCAAGCGCTCTCACCTGAACAACAAAAAAAACGACGTCATGAAGCCGCTAAAAAAATGAAAGCCGCTGGCGCACATTATGTAATAGATACGATTGCAGACTTGCCACCGGTATTAGACGAGATCGAAAAACGCATCCTTGAAGGTGAACGACCTTAAATAGGCTATGACACGGCAGCGAAGCATCTGTTCGCTGCAAATCTACGCTTAACTGTGCTTTTTTCGTTATTTTTTTATCATAATAGTGAATTATAGTGTAAAAACAGCATGATTATTCGTCGGCTATAGTCCAGTCAGCCATCAAATAGACGCTCTGATATAAACGGGGTTTAAAGACATATCCTTTATTCGCTGTAAAATCGATCATTCTACTTTCCGTCGAGGATAGCTAAATTGCAAGTGAACGACTTTCTTCACGTCCAAAACCTTCAATATCCAAACGATTTTCAGATAGCGTGACAATCGAATACGCCGTTGTTGTCGGGGTTTCGACCATCCCTTTTAGATTAATGAAATGTTTGCCCGCTAACTTACCATAATTACCTTGATGATTGTGACCACAAAAATAGGCTAAAACATTGGGATAAGCAGTAAGCAGCTCAACGAGTTCGTCACTGTCCCATAAATTATGCTCATTTGCCGGAAACACAGGATAGTGACAAAAAACAATCACCGACTCGTGATTCTCGTTTGCTGCAGCTAACGTTAACTTGAGCCAATTAAATTGCGTTTCAGACAGGGAACCATTCCAACTTTTTGCATTGATCGCGCCCTTAGCTTGTAAATTAGCCAAACGTTCGGTTGCAATCGCAATGCGAGGATCATCAACCAAACCAAGATAAGGATTACCTTTAGGCGGAGCAAATAAACTCACATCATTACCATCTAACACAATAAAGCGGTATTGCCCAACTGAAAAGTCATAATAGGTGTTATCTAAACCATTGATTCGAGCAACGGATTGAAGGTAGTCAGCCGCGACCGAGTAATCGTGATTGCCTAACACAAAAAAATTAGGGTGCCTTAGCCGATCATAAATGGGTAATATATCATCATAACTGCTCCAATGGCGGTCAATCATATCACCGAGCGTGATCACAAAATGTAAATCGGTTTGATTAAATGCGGCAATGCATTCTTCAAGTTTCCATAAACTATTGGCATAAAAACGACTGCCTTTGTTAGAGGGAATCGCCGCATATTGTGGATCAGCAATGACACCAAAACGCAATGTATCAAGCGGCGGTGTATTTGACTCATTCACTGTATGTTGTGTCACCGTTGATGCATTAGCGGCTTGTGTGAGTAATGAGGCTGCAGAAATTAGCGACACATTTTTAATCAAATTACGCCGAGATATCATATTATTAACCCCTAAATGAATTGGAATTATTATTTATTGTGAACGAAACAAATGAGATCTGTTTCATCGATGATCAACCTCATCATAACCAATGATCATGGCAATTTTATGACATAGGGTGTTAATCATCACTCATCAATGGACATTCGGTGGCTCAAGCAATACCTCTCCTTAGCACAGCACTAATCAGTCATAACCTGATCGCTAAACTCACTGACGGTTTTTTCAAAATAATGAATGGGCCACTGCTTAGCTTGTGCTAATTGATGTAGCTTGCAATCTGGGTTTATCACTTGTGGAAACTGGACTAATTGTAATAACGGTTCATCATTGATGGAATCACTGTAAAAATAAGTGTCAGCAAAATGACCGTATTGTTGATGGGTATATTCACGTAACTTATCCACTTTGCCAGCTTGATATGGCACAATACCCGTCAGTTCTGTCGTGTAATTTTGAGCAGTCTTTTTAACATCAATGCCATAGGCATGTTCAACATGAAAACAGCGCCGACCAATTGCGCCCACTAATAGCTGTGCAGACGCCGAGATGATTAATACCGCATCTCCCTGCTGCTGGTGCTGTCGAAGTAGTGCTAAACTTTGCAAATAAATACGAGGTTTGATCTGTTCATCAATAAACCGTGAAACTAATATATCCATTTGTTCAAACGGTAGGTGAATAACTGGTTGTAGCGTTAATTTGATATAGTCAGCAATATCCAATTGACGGGCTTCATACTGCTGCATAAGTGCTTGTTCACGCTGCAAATAAGCCGGTATATCTGCAACCAATTGATTTTGGCATAGCCACTGACTCCATAATGTTGTTGAGTCTTCATTGATAAGTGTTTTATCTAAATCAAATACGGCAATCATGATGTTTCCTAGTGACGAATAAAATGAAATTGATTAGGTGTGAAACTGATTTTTATGGGGGTTTTGACTTTAAATAGATCGTGTTCACTGCGATGCAAATGATCTACCGATAGCACAATTCCCCGCACCATAACTTGATAACGAATAATATTACCAAGCATCGCATAATCAACGACTTCTGCATCAATCCCTTGTTCACCGATCTTAATCGACTCAGGACGAATTGCAACGGATTGTTCACTAGTTTGCTGCGTTAAATGCTGAAAATCGTGTGCACTAAGTAAATTATAATGACCAATAAATTCAGCCACAAAACGGGAGGAAGGTGATAAATAAAGGGATTCAGCATCCCCCATTTGTTCGATATTACCTTGGTTAAGCAAGACAATTTTATCTGACATAGTCAATGCTTCTTCTTGATCATGAGTCACAAATAGCATTGTCATATTCAGCTCTTTTTGAATTTGACGAAGTTGTTGCCGTAAATGTTTACGAATTTTTGCATCCAAGGCCGATAACGGTTCATCTAATAACAGCAATTTAGGTTTAACAATTAGGGAGCGTGCCAATGCAACACGTTGACATTGACCACCAGATAACGCCGTAGGTAATTTATGTAAGTGGGGTTTGAGATCAACCAAATCGACCATTTTTTCTACAGCAA
Source organism: Orbus sasakiae (assembly GCF_039542345.1). Lineage (NCBI taxonomy): Bacteria > Pseudomonadati > Pseudomonadota > Gammaproteobacteria > Orbales > Orbaceae > Orbus > Orbus sasakiae. The sequence goes on along the minus strand of NZ_BAABHY010000006.1, from coordinate 127,920 downwards.
ACAGAATCTGTTCTTTGGGTAACTTTTGCATTTTTAAACCAAATGCAATATTTTCAAACACCGTCATATTGGGAAATAATGCATAATGTTGAAACACCATGCTAATTTGGCGATGTTTAGGTGCCATGTGGGTAATCTCTTTTCCATCAAGCATTATTTGCCCACCATCAAGTGATGTTAAACCCGAGATACAGCGCAACAATGATGACTTACCACACCCACTTGGGCCAAGCAATGTCACAAACTCACCTTGTTCAGCAGTAAAACTGATGTGATTTAAAATGGTTTGACGCCCAAATATTTTATGAACCTGCTTTATTTGAAGATAACTCATACACTACCCTTTTTTGCGGTTGACCCGCATCACAATAAAACTCAATAACATGACAAGAAAGAAATAAGACGACAAGATTGCACTAGCAAAATGCCCGCTTTTCCCATTCATATTGAATAAGTACACTTGTAATGTTTCAAAGCGATTACCCACCAAAATATTGGCAAACACAAACTCACCAATTAAAAATGAAAAGGCTAACAATAAACCACTCAATACACCATGTCGTAAATTAGGCAAAATAATACGCAAAAACGCGTAGAATTTATTTGCCCCAAATAGTGTTGCACAATCAATCAGATCATGGATTGCCAGCGTTTGAACACTATTGATAATACTTCGATAGACAAACGGTAAAGCAATCGTAAAGTAGCAACCTAACAAAATCCACGGCGTTCCGGTTAATAGAAATGGCGGCTCAGAATAGATCTGCATTAAGCCAATCGAAGAGACAATTGGCGGCATAGCAAACGGAATTAGAATCACGAAATTCATGATTTTTTGGCTTTTGGGGGCATAGTAAGTGACGAAAAAGATGAGCGGTAACAACAACACAAATGTTAACACAATTGCCGCGCAGCTTATTAAAAGTGAGCGCCCTAACGCAGCTAAAAACCGCGCATCTTGCCATAGTTGGACAAACCACTTAAAGGATAAACTGTCGGGTAAAATGGAGGCCCCCCAGCTGCTTGATAAGGCATAAATTAGCGTAGTCACGATGGGAATAGCCATGATCAAAAAAACAATCAACAATGTCATATAATGGTAAATTTGACTAAAACGCGATGGGTTCATGATTTCTCCCCAATTTTTTTAGGTGAGATCAGAAACTGATTAATGATCGTAATAGTCACTAAAATGACCATTAACAACATCGCTAATGCACTTGCGGTGTAAGGATCGTAAAATACATCGCCCGTAATCAACGCTGAGATTCGAATCGGAATCACTAAGTAATTACTGCCTGACAATGCATACAATGTTGCGTATGCACCAATTGCATTGGCAAATAAAATAATGCAGGTACCAATAATCGGCCGTATCAAAATCGGCAATCCAATATAACGCCAATAAGCATATACCGACGCCCCCAACAAATCAGCTGACTCTTTCCACTCTCGTTTTACGGACTGAAAAGCAGGATAAAGCAGTAAAATGCCTAATGGGATCTGAAAGTAAGTATAAATAAGAATTAGCCCTGATGTACTTTTGATATTCATCACCCCGATATCAAGCTGCCTTAAAATTAGGGTAATACAGCCATTAGCTCCAAGTAAAATTAAAAAAGCAAAAGCTAATGGTACGCCACTAAAATTACTGCTCATATTAGTGAAAGAAAGCAAAATATGCTGCAATCGACCCTGCTTAATCTGTGTCAAAGAATAACTCCCCCACAGTGCAATAGTTAACCCTAACAACGTCGACCAAAAAGATAATGAAAGTGACGAGAGGATTGATTTAATATCTAACTTCGATTGAAAGATATTGTAGTAATTGGTTAACCCCCAAGTCTGCTCAAAATCATCAAAAAAACTGTGTTTAAATACCCAATAAAACGGTAACAATTGAAATAAAAAAAACACAATCAGAAAAGGAATCACCAATAAAATGGGTGATACTCGGATAAGATGTTTAGACATAATCACTCACTTATCATACCCTTGGGTATCATTTTGTATTGTGGGGAATATTGAGTAATTGACACGTTAACGCACAAAGGTCTGTTTGTAAGATCGTTTGCTCGGTTAAACGCTCGTGTTGATGACCAAAAATAAACAGCGGTACTTGCTGCTCATCCGTTAAATTACCACCATGTGAACGGTCACAGTTCATGCCATGATCTGCGGTGATGATAACTTGATAGCCTTCTTCGAGCCACTGCGGTAAAAAATTTGACAATATACTGTCTGCTTTACGTGCCATGTTTCGATATTGAGGACTATCACTCCCATAGTGGTGACCGGTGTCATCAATATTCATACTGTGAATAAACAAAAAATCAGGATGATACTGACGTCGGAGATGTTCTGCATCTAGAAATAGGTGTGAGTCAGGATAATGATCTTCAAAATAAAAATGCGCATAGGGGATCGTTAATGCGTTATCGGCAACATGACGATCTTGAATCGGATCAAAGGGAGTACGATTATACAGTTCACTCACCCAATGGTAAGCTGCAGCACCGCTGACTAGGCCGGCTTGTTTAACATAGTGAAAAATACTTTTCTGCGTCGATAATCGACTGACTTGATTATTCACAATACCACTATCCACAGGCCTAACACCCGTTAGAATACACTCATAAAGCGGCCTTGATAGGGAAGGAAGCTCACAATTAATCACGCGTAGATGGCCTTTTTTAGCCGTACACTCAGCCAATAAATAGCCCATTGCATGCTCGGCTACCGCGTAGTTTAGCCCATCTAAAACAACTAAAATGACTTTATTCATTTGACGTCCTTGCAACTTAAGCCACTGCATAAGGCAGTGACTCAATCATGAAAAATGTATTGATGTATTACACTCGACTACTGCATCTCACTGACAACATGTTCTTGCCATAACTGTGGAATAGTGCGCGTGGTCTTTTCCCACACATCAAAATCTTTGATGATATAGACGTTTTTGTATTGTTCAGCGGGTAACAGCTTATTTTGCGCTTCTGCTGGGAATGTGATGAATTCTGAGCGAATTGGTCTTGCATAACCAAGTGCTAAGTTGATTTGACCTTGGTCTGAAAAAATATATTCACGGGCCAATTTTGCCGCATTAGGATGCTTAGCAAAACGGTTGATAATCGTGGTATAACCTGACATGACAGAGCCATCAGAAGGAATTAATACCTCAAAGCGATCACGATCAATAATATCGCGGTAATTTAGCCCATTAAAATCCCACATAATGGCAACTTCGACTTCTTCCTTTTCAAGACTGGCAATCGTTGGATTGCTCAAATTTAAGCGGTTTTGTTTTGCAAGCTTTTGGAAAAATTCAATACCTGGCATCAGATTTTTTTCATCGCCACCAAAGGAGTAAGACGCAGCGAGTAATGCATTAACGGATTGGGCTCCGGTTAACATATCGCCGACAGTAACGACATATTGACCATTGAGTAAATCACGCCATGAGGTCGGAATATCTTTAACTAAACGCTTATTCACAATAAAGGCAATGGTGCCGGTATAGGCAACTGCCCAATGACCCTCTTTATCTTTTGCCCATTGTGGAATCTGCTGCCACGTTGTGGGTTTATACGGCTGTGTTACGCCTTTTTTAACCGCGATCGGTCCAAATGAAATTCCCACATCACCAATATCTGCACTGGCGTTATATTTTTCATTGCTGAATTTAGCGATTTCTTGGGCTGAGCTCATGTCGGTATCAACATGTTCTAATTGATATTTTGCTGTAATTTGTTGCCAGGTATCTTTCCAATTCGCCCATGTATCAGGCATACCAACACTATTGACCACGCCTTCTTGACGAGCCAGTTTTTCAATTGTGGCTAAATCATCATTTGCCTGTACGGTGAAACTGTATACCATCACGCCTGCTAGCATTGAGCCTAAAATCAGCTTTTTCATAAAAACTCCTGTGTGTATGATTCAGGCATACTATAAGGAAAGTTTTTTACATTTTTATGACAACGTTTTAGCTAAAGCCAATAGTCGCGCGATTTTATTAGCGGAACAAGTTATCGATATAAAAGCGATAAAAATAACTAACACAATAATAATATTGAAATTATTAACAAAGATAAATAAAACAAACGCGAGGGGATATTTTTTTAAGCCTATCCCCTTATTGATAGGATTTATTCCGGAATATAAATCATTCGCCCATCATCAAGGCGATAGGTTGCGCCGACTTTGCTACCGACCCCTTCACCAATTTGTTGCGACGTTTCATATTTGGTTAATTCTTCCCCCTGCTTAATAATAATCTTCATATTGTCTTTACCTGGGTTTTCAATAATCGTCATATCCTGTTGATTAAATGGATTAAGTGGATTTTGTACAATGACAATCAATAAAATCCCAATAACCACTAAAAATAAATCGATAAGATTGACGACCGACAATAATGGATCATCCATTTCATCATCTTCTAAAAACCGCATTATGAAACTCCTTGCTGTTTTTCGATTGTACGTAAATCTTCCAGTAACCATCGACGCTTAATCGTTAAGATAAAAAAGGTAATACTGGCACTTAATAACGATAAAATGACCGCTGAAAAGGCAACCACCAAATTCTCACCAATCGTTTTTGCATCACTTTGTGTTAATGCTAATAACGCAGGCCCCATGGGGATCATTGTCGCAATCAGTCCTAACATTGGTGTGCTACGCGATACCACACGTAATAATTCTAAGCGTTTCATTACTTGCAGTTCTAAATCATCAAGCGCAACGCGACTTTGAAGTAACGGCGATTGATAACGACCGTAGCGACGTAAGCCACCTTCAATACAAAAGCTGCCTAAAGCAAAAAAAGCATAAGCCAGTGATAATAAAATCAAGATTAGAACGGGAATTAAAAATAGATGGCTGATTTCATACAGCACGGTTTCGAGCATATTCATAAATACTAAGTCCTTACATTTCGTGTTATTTGGTAAATCATACCGCTTAAAAAACAGCTTAAAATCAACAGTAGGCCGATTAACGGATAAGTCATCTCTTGACTTTGGGTTGAGGATTGTTCACTAACCTGTGCTAAGACTTGACCTCGCAGTATCGGTGGAGATGACTGACTGGCTTGTTGTAAACCAAATCCAGCCGCTAACTGTTCAATATATTGACGCGTGACTTGATGCTTATCAACTAAAGACACCTGTGCCGTCAGCTGTTGCCAGCGTTCAACTAATTCGCGTTTTGTCTGCTCATCAGCCTGCCAATAATCTTTACGAATGGCTTCAACCATTCTTTCAACCAATTGCAATTGTGCCGAAGGATTGTGTTTTTCATACCATTGATTTAATTCTAAATTATATTTATCTTTGATAAACACTTCGTGTAGCGTTTGCCACTGGTCATCGCGTACTGCACTTTGATTCATGACCTGCCAGCCCCACAAATTATTTGCCATATTTAAAATACTTAATGTACCGGCATATCCCTCTTTTTTCATCTCACTAATCCACTGTGGATTGAAGTACTGGGCACGTAATTCGGTGGCTAAGAATTTATCTAACTTAACGGTTTTTGGCTGCTTTTGCCTTAAATCTGAAATATACAGATCCGGCGCCTGCCCATTTAAATACTCTACCGCGAGGGACAATCCACCTAAGAATTCAAATGGATGATCCGTCGACAAAACGCCATTTAAATGGGTTGAACGAGCCAATACCGCAACATCAACACCTTTGAGCTGTTCACTATACAAATTGACGTTATTGAGTGTTACTTGCCAGTTATCATCCGCTGCGCCATAGCCATATTGCAAACTCGAGAGATATTGCTCGGCAATCACATGATCATTGTCCCAATGCTGCGAATCTAATGTCAGATCAGTGACGGCGGTACCATAGCTGCCCATTTGACCACCAAAAATACGCAGCTGCGCATAATCATCAGCATGCTGGCTCGGTACGCCTTGATCAATCAATTGCCTTGCAAGCTGTTGACTATGCTGACGAATCGGATTATCGGCTTCGTCATAGTGCGCTAATTCATCGATGGCTTTTGCTAATAAGCGCATAAAGACGTCAAATTGATCACGATAGACACCGGTCACCTGAATGACAACATCGATACGCGGATGATCAAGTTCATTTGCCGGGATAATCTCTAATTTACTCACTCGGCCATTACGTTCCCACACAGGACGTAATCCCAGAGCATGTAGGATCTGACTTTCTGTAACACCAAAATGACGAATCGCTTCAGATGACCATAAGCTAAATGCCAGTTTATTTGGCAACATACCATCATGATTTTGCTGATAGTTTTCAAGTAACTGCTCAAAGGCTTGCTTACCTGTTTCATAAGCACTTTGAGTTGGTACTTTATCGGCTTCAAACGCATAAAGATTACAGCCATTGATTAAATCTGGATTACGTAATGGATCGCCACCACGGCAAGCCGGGACAAAGCCACCACTTAAACCATTAAGTAATGCTGACATCTCATCTATATTGGCTAAGTTACCTTCATATTGCTGCGCTTTCATCAACTGGGCTTGTAACAATGGATCGCTTACTTGATCGATCTGGCCGCCTTGATGTAAATAATATTTCAGTGATAAATAAGCCGGTTGCTGTTTTAAACGTTCAATATCCAAAGCAAAGAGATCATTGCGATGGGTTGCAAATAATGAGTAATACTCTTCGCCTAATTGCATTAATACTGTTATTAAACGTAAATCAGCCTCATTGGCTTGGCCAAAGGTATGTAAACCAAGTGGAATTGCTTTTGCCGCGATCTGTTCAAGGTATTCATGTAAGTCAGCTAAAAATGCGTCATAATGCGCTAATGTATCGTGTTCTTGCCAGCCTAGGTCTTGACCTATATTGAGTGAAGGGGCAAACACGAGTTGATTAATTTTGCGCTTTAATTGCTCTTTCACCATGCCCTCATCAATTTGTTGATACTCATTCAAAACTTGGTTGATATCTTTAAGTTCTTCATACAATCCAGCTGGGGCAAAAACGGGTGTTTGGTGACTAATCGTAATGCCTCGTCCGCGGCGCTTAACTTGCAATGCTTCACTGATATTATCTTGTATATAAGGGTAAAACACAGGTAAATCAGCAATCGGCAATAGCGCAAAATCATTGATGGACAAACCACGATCTTTGCCAGGTAACCACTCTTGCGTGCCATGTGTTCCTAAATGGATAATCGCATCAGCATTGAATTGCATTCTCAGGTACAGATAACCCAATAAATAAATATGATCTGGCGGTAGCGTTGTGTCATGATAATGAGCCTCAGGCGAGCCCGCTCTGGGTGGCTGCGGCATGATCATTAAATGACCAAACATGGCCCGTGGAATAATAAAGTAGCCTTCATCGGCGGAGCGATAAGCCCAATGTTTCTGCGGTTCACCCCATGTTTTAATCATCAACGCTTTGTGTTGTGATGGTAGCGAGTCTAAATAATGTTGATAAACTGATAATGGTACTTTATCTGCTAAATCTTGCGCTAACAGCTCATCTAACGTTGTATTATCGTAATAACCGAGCAGTAACTTTTGCGCCTGTACAATGAGAGTTTGTTCATCTGCGGGCGAGATGGAATATCCTGCGCGTTGAAAGGCTTGCATCATTTCAACAATACTTTTAGGCACATTTAAATAGGAGGCTGAAATATTATTTTGACCATCAGGATGATTCCAAAAGAGCAATGCCAAACGCTTATCAATATTGGGCATATTTTTAAGCTTACTTAATCTGACCAACTTATCCAATAAGCCATCAATTTGTTCAGCAATCGGCACGATTTCACCGTTTTCTATCGCCGAAATAACTAAAGGATCACTTAAACCCGCCGTTTCGGGTATTGTCATTAATACAGCCGTCATTTGCGGTGAAATTCCACTGACACTATGTTGCCACGTAAAAATATCACCAAAACGGTAATTGAGCGCTTGTAAAACAGGCACATTAATTTGTGCAAATTCAAGTTTGCGTTGCTCTAAATTCTGCATATGTTGAGTATTAACAATCGCATCAATGGGATAAGCATTAAAAAGGGGGACAAAGGCTTGCTGAACTTGATGATCATACCAATAAAACAGTGGAAATATGCCCTTTAATTTCGCTTGTTGTGCAATATACTCAATGGTTTTTAATTCACTATCGGAGATTAAGTTTGAATGGATAGTAAATAATACATTAATAAAATCAGCTGAAGCCGTCTGTTGCTTCCATGCCATTAATTGATCGATGTTGTCAAAAACATCCGGAGCATCCGGATGATAAAAACCGCTTACGGGTAATAATTTAATCGGGTAGATAACCTGACTATCACCACGATTGAAATAGCGATAAACATAGTCAAATAGATGATGATAATTTTGTTCACCACCATTTTTATAATAGCCTAGCATCGTAGCCGCAATGGTTTGTTTTATATTCGCTGATTGTTTATTTAAGCTAATCCACGGTATTTGGGTCTGCTTTAGATAAGGATCTAAGTGTTGATGTAGCTGTACTAAATCAATGCTTCGAATTGCATCGACAATAATCAATGATGCTTGATCAAGATCCGCGGGTAAACCTGCGTTATCCGTCACCGGCCATGCTTTAACAGTAACATGGTGATCTTGTGACCATTGTGATAATTTTACAAACTTAGACTCCAACGAAAAGGGACTATGTAAGATATACACAACAGGCTGTGCCTTGGGCTCGCTTGCGGGTGCATAGAAACTATAAAACAAACAGCACCCCACCAAATAAACAATAAATTTATAGTGTTTTAATAATATCATTGACTCACCTATTAGAACTTAATCGTTAGCCCAGCTGTGATTGTTCGCCCTAACTCTTCATAGTTATAGTGCTCACTTTTATCCGCTAAACGCTGGTTGGTGAGATTATGCAGATTAAATTGTGCAGTGATATTTTTAGTCACATCGACATTGAATCCAGCATGCCATAACGTATAAGCTGGGACATGGTACCGAACCGTTGTCCCATCGACAATTTGGCTACCAATGTATTCACCTCGTAATACCAGCGTTAACATATCATCATAACGCCATTGTAATTTCATATTTGCCATATGATTAGAACGACCCGCTAGCGGTTGATGCGTTAATTGGTTTTTAGCATCGATATAGGTATAGGTGATACCCCAATTAAATTGATACGGTAAATCAACATCAAAACCGGCTTCTATACCACGAATTTTTGCCTTATCCACATTTTGGTAGGTGCGTAATTCAGCGCCACCAACACCGCACTGACGCACACATCGGGTCTGAATCAGATTACGGATATTATTACGGAAGATACCAACATTAAAATGTAAATCATCAATAACAACATTTGTATTTAATTCATAAGTGGTACTTTGCTCTGGTAGTAAGTCTGGATTACCTTGTATAGTAAAACGTCCCGCGCCCCCTGTTGCAGTATAATCAGCGGAACTCTGTTTTAATGTTGGTGATTTAAACCCTCGCCCGCCCCCCCCTTTGATTGTCCAGTTATCATTAACGTGGTGAACTAAATAAACCCTTGGGCTGTTATTCCAACCAAAGCTATTTTGATAATCAAAGCGATTCCCGACTAATAACGACCAACGATAATCATCCGTTAAATCAATCTGGTCTTGAATAAAAAAGGCATTTTTAATCACGCTATTTTTACCCGTTGTAAAGCCCTGACTTTCGAGTTCTTCTTTACGCCATTCATTACCCAGCGTCACTAAATGACGCTCAAAAAGGGGGGCAGAAATATGTGTATCAAAAATGGTATCGGTAATATGCTGATGTGGATTACCAACAGGGACATTATGGCTATAACGCAAATCATGCGCCAACGTATTACGATAAAGATTGACGGTCGTTTGCCCCCAATCCCAATTACCTTGGTGAGATAAGCTATACCCTTTACGGCGTATTTTTTCATTTACTTGATAATATTGCACAGGTAAAGGCGGACGAGAAGCCCGTGAGGTATTTCGATTAATTTTATCAGTATTATCAGAATATTGGATATCAATCGTTTGTTGCTCGGTCGGTTTATAGCTTAAGCTAATATTGGCATTATCACTTTTAATGCCTTGGAAATCGGATAATTGCGGGTTATCTTTGCTTAAAATATTAGCACGATAATAACGATCGCCACTAACCGTTAGGTAAAGCGTATCATCAACAATCGGCCCACTTAAATAGCCACCAATTTTATTATTACGTGTGGTTGATAAGCCGTCGGTTAAACCGCCTTGTAAACTCAGATCACCTTGCCATGTTTGCTGATGTTTACGTGTAATGATATTAATGACGCCACCTAACGCTTCTGAACCATAAAGCGCCGACATCGGCCCTTTTATCACCTCAATGCGTTCCACCGAATCGATTGGCACTGAATTTAAATCAAAATTCGCGTGTGCGATGGCATCCGTATTATTAATACGCTTGCCATCAATTAAAATCAGTGTATAAGACGTTGGCATGCCATGAATACTTATCGCTTGGCGATTCATACCAATTCCTGCCATCTGAATACCCGGTACGCCACGCAGCGCATCTTGCAAATCAACAGCATTACGTTGTGCAATATCTTGCCGGGTGACAATGGCGACATTGGCGGGCGCATCCTGCACAGATAACGCCGTCGAGGTCGCGGTGATCACCATAGTATCTTGGGTATTAGCGAAGGATGAAAAGCTAAAACCAGAAAAAGTAAAAAGCAATGAATAGAGTGTCTGTTTCTTGATATTTTTGAGTGTGAATTGTTTCATGAGTCTCTACTGTATTATGTTATTTTTTTGCAAATGTTATGTTATAACATTACAAATATCAAGCGATATCTCAACACAAATTCTAAGCTACTCATAAAACTAAATTATTCTTTTGGCCGTCAATTAAAAACCCGAAATAGACGGTTAATGCACCACGTCTTTTAACGCATCGGCTTAATGACCTCCGGCAACCATTGTTGAGATAATGCATTTTTCCACCACGTTAAAGCCTGACCATGATCGCCGCTACGCCAAGCTAAATAGAATGTTTCATCCGCTTTAGGCTCAATCACTTGCATTTCAATCAGCAGGCCTTGTTGTATTGCCTGTTCGATACATACCCGAGGTAAAAAACCATGCCCTAAGCCCGCTATTTGCAAAGCCATTTTATCGTTTAAATTACTAACGGTAATTTGCTTTTGCCCATCATATAAGCCCGCCGTGCGTAAAGGCAAATGCCTTGCACTATCCCCGATGACAATCGCGGTATGTTCAAGTAACTGGTATTTACTTAAAGGCTGCGTTTGGGCTGCTAAAGGATGGTTTGGTGAAACACAAAATGCAAAACACACTTTCCCCACCGGATAGGTTTGGTAACCGCCGCCTGCGGGACCAACGCCTCCTGCAATAATCAAATCAGCTCGCTGTTGCATTAACGCTTCCCAAGTGCCTGTCATCACTTCTTGCTGAAAGTGCAAACGGGTATATTGAGCTGAATGCATAAATTGCTGAATATGGTCGGTTAATGCTGATAATGGAAATAAGGCATCCAGAGTAATATTTAACTCGACCTCAACCCCCAGTGCCATCTTATATAAACGTGACTCCAGATCTTGGGCTGCGCTGAGTAGACAACGCCCTTCTTCAAGTAACTCCTGCCCAAGTGCCGTTAATTTAACGTGTGGCCCGTTACGTTCAAAAAACGTAATCCCCATTTGTTCTTCTAATTTCGCCACCGTATAAGAGATGGTAGAGGGGACTTTATGCAGTACCTCGGCAGCCGCTGAGAATGAACCCGCACGGGCTATCGTATCAATTGTATGAATAGCATCTAATGATAAGCGTAACATAACCTCTCCTGATTTTATCAAGCCAATCTGACTGGCACGCGTTAAGATATGTATAAAATAATATTCGATTTTTTCGATAATATCGTTGCAATACACTCGCTTTTAAATTCAAAATTGTCAGATAAAATATACCATATATTAAATAAATAACGTATTTTTTAAATTTTAAAATTTGCAACATAAACAATTATTATGCGTCTCGATCATTGAGCATTGCATCAAACGGTGCGAGACATAACCTAATGACTAAGGAGATAACCATGTTTGAATTACGTAAAGCAAACGACCGTGGACATGCCGATCATGGTTGGCTAAAATCATGGCATACATTTTCATTTTCTAACTACTACGACCCAAAACAGATGGGGTTTTCTGATTTATTGGTGATCAATGATGACTATATTGCTGGGCATAAAGGCTTCGGTACGCACCCTCATAAAGATATGGAAATCTTTACCTATGTTTTAGACGGTGCATTAGAACATCGGGATTCAATGGGTAACGGTGAAGTGATTAACCCTGGTGATGTACAAATGATGAGTGCGGGAAGTGGGATATTACATAGCGAAATGAATCCGCTTGCGAATAAAACAACCCATTTACTGCAAATTTGGATTATACCGGATCGTAAAAGTGTTACGCCACGCTATCAACAAGTCCATTTTACGGAGCAAGATAAACGCGGCAAACTTCGCTTGATTATCTCGCCGAATGGCGATGAACAATCGCTTTCAGTTTATCAAGATATCCGCGTTTATGCAGGTCAATTTAATGGTGATGAAACCGCATCATTAAATGTTGGTGATAACCGTTATGTTTATGTGCATGTTGCGACAGGAGGTATCACGTTAAATGGTATCGAATTAACTGCAGGTGATGGTGTTAAAGTCCGTCATGAACAACAACTGCATTTTAGTTCGGGCAAGCATGCAGAAGTCTTGGTATTTGATATGCGGCCCAATGAATTACCTGCTTAAATGCTTGATAAAATAAAAGCCACGCTTATCAGTGGCTTTTTTATTGATGATAAATACTATCAACTTATAAACTGTGTGTATAAAAAGAACAATAAACTCAGTGCGATGGCCCACATTAAAACCCCGATACAAAACTCAATAACTTGCCAAACCTTTGGACGAGTAAAGTAAACCGACAGTTTTTGTGCGCCATACCCCAGTGAATAAAACCAAATCAATGATGCCAATAATGTCCCCGTAACAAAAGCCAATTTTTCCATTGATGATGCTAACGTTACCGACACACCGCCAATAATGACAACCGTATCGAGGTATACATGGGGATTAAGTAATGTTATGCCAAGCGTTGCCGTTATACTACTTAACACACTAATTTTATTTGTACGACCATTTTGCACACTGAGTTGCGATAACCCTTTGAAAGCGGAACGGAACGACAAAAATCCATACGTAAATAAAAAAATTGCTCCCGCTAACGTTAAGGTGATGAGTAATACATTATTCGCACTAATGATTTCACCAACGCCAAATACACCCAAGCACATAAGTAAAAAATCACACAGAAAACACACTGTACAGACCCAAAAAATATTGTTTTTCAATAAACCTTGTTTAAGTACAAATGCGTTTTGTGCACCAATTGCACAAATCAGTGAAATGCTGACAGTAAACCCTTTAAGTAGTGTGAATAACATGATGTGTCCATATGATAAAAGTCTCCCATATTTTACGTATGGTACTTTCATTCCTTTACTTTTTTAACATGTGAAAATTGATACGTAATTTTAATCTATTTTTAGGATGAGTGGCACTAGTGACAAGTAAATTTTTGATAAGGTAGCGGCATAGCAGACTAAAACCGATAATATAAAAAAACCGTCTTGCCATGTTAGCTGACAATGCATCTTAAGCAAAAAAACACATTGTCAGTATTATGATGAACTAACCATCAATCCTTATTGTTGTGGCCAAATAAAACGGCCTTTTGCATCAGGATCCGTTTCAAGGAATGTGCGCAGTTGCTGTGATTGATATAACGTTTTAACATCCTGAGCCCATTGCGTATTCACATCTGCTTTTCTCACCACGACCATCAGTTCAAGTTCTGGTGATAATTGTTCTTGGTATAACGCATATTCAGCAGGGACTTTACTCATCCAAGCAACGCCTCCAGGCATAACCGCAAAATCGACTTCATCAAGCATTCTTGGAATCAATTCAGATAATACAACCTTAAATTGTAAGTTATATTTATTTTCAGCAATATCCAGTAAACTTGCGGTACCTAAATTTGTATCGGGTTTAAAGGTAATCCAGTTTAATTTTTCTAATAAAATCAAAGCTCTTGATGTATTAGAGGGATCATTAGGGATCGCCACAGTTTGTCCATTAGCCACGTCATTAATCGATTTATGATTTTTTGAGAAAACGGCCGCAGAGATCGATGGGATATGCACTAATGACACTAAATCATTACCGGTTTCTTTATTATACACATCTAAATAAGCTTGATGTTGAGCAGCATTTAAATCAATCGCACCTTCAACAATAGCGGTATCCGAATCACGTAATGAACTGAAATTCATCAATTTTACGCTATACCCCATCTTTTCTAATTCCGGTTTAACTAAGCGCTCCATCATAATATTATGCATACTTGGTGGTAAACCAACCACGATCTCTTTTTTATCAGCCGTATTGGACGCAGAAGACTTATCGGATGAGTTATCACACGCCATCAATATAAAACTCAGCAACAATAAAACAGGCAAGTAAAGGTATTTTCTCATATTGACTCCTCAAATGTTATGTGATTAATTCACAATATTTTTATTAACTAACAATACACAACCAAAACCGTTATCCCTAATTTCGTCGATAACGATTACGCATTGATTTGGAAATTTTATTACCGAGCGATTGAATAATTTGAACAAAGATAATCAAAATAACAATGGTTGATACCATTGCAACATTATCAAACCGCTGATACCCATAATTTAAAGCAAGATCACCAATACCTCCGGCGCCTATTGCACCAGCCACGGCTGTTGCCCCAACTAAACCTATCGTTGCAGTTGTAAAACTGAGTACTAAGGATGATTTTGCTTCAGGCAGCAAAAAATATCGGATTACCTGCCATGTTGTTGCTCCCATCGCATCGGCTGCTTCAATAATCCCATCATTCACTTCTAACAATGAATTTTCAACTAACCTTGCCACATAAGGACTAACAAAAAAGATTAATGGCACAATTGCCGCAGTGGTACCAAACGAGGTGCCAACAATAAATTTTGATAGCGGTAATACCGTGACCAATAAAATCAATGAGGGAATGGAACGAATAATATTGATTATGGTATTTAACACATTGTAAACCACCGCATGAGGGCTGATGCCATCAGGTTTACAAACAACTAATATAATCGCAATTACAGTACCAATGATTGCACCAAAAAATAATGACACAGCAACCATAAACAGCGTTTGATAGATCGATGTTAAAAATAGATCTAATGTCATAGTCGTACTAAAATCAAACATAATTACCATCCTCATCTAATTTTGCGATACGCACATGTTGCTCTTTTAAATAGTTAATGGTGTCGTCAACATCATCCTGATTGCCTTCAATACTGACAAACATATAACCAATAACATGTTCTTTAACATCGATCATGTTTGAAAATAAAATATTAATAGAGACTTTGCCTTGTGCCCTTAAGATCGCATCACTGAGTACCGACTGTTTACAAGATGATCCCAAAAATTCAAATCGAAAAATATTGGTGATGCCATTTTGCGCCATATTTTTTAAGATCTTAGTTGGCAATTTGTCATAGATGACAGAATTAATAAATTTACGTGTCACGGGTGATGACGGATTTTGAAAAATATCAAGCACTGGGCCGTGTTCAATAATTTTACCTAATTCCATCACCAACATGTTATTACAAATATGTTTCACCACACTCATCTCATGGGTGACAAGCACAATGGTAACATTCTGTTCTTTATTGATACGTTTTAGTAAGTCAAGTATTGAGCGAGTAGTCTGTGGATCTAACGCTGATGTTGCTTCATCACACAATAAAATTGTAGGCTTATTAATCAGTGCGCGAGCAATACTGACCCGTTGTTTTTGACCACCAGATAATTCGTTAGGATAAGCATGCTTCTTATCAGATAACTCAACAAACTCCAGTAGCTCATCAATCATCTTATCGCGTTTTTTTTGTTTAACCCCAGTCAACAATAATGGTAGACCAATATTCTCGGCGACGGTTTTGGTTTCTAACAAATTGAATCCTTGGAAAATCATGCCAATTTTTTGTTTAACTTGTCTAATTTCTTTTGCGCTGTAATTTGCAAGATTATGGCCATCAATTAACACTTCACCCGAGGTGGGTTTTTCAAGTGAGTTAATGAGTCTGATTAAGGTACTTTTACCTGCTCCACTGTAACCAATAATACCAAAAATATCACCATCATTAATCGACAGATTAATATTATCGAGGACTTTAAATTCCTGATCATTTTTGTAAAAAATTTTATTTACATTTTTAAATTCAATCATAACGTTCTGCTTATTTTAATCCTAACCAACATGGTGGCTCACCATCATTCAAGTTAGACTTATCGTTTATTTAACCTTGTTATTTACGTTTAAATTATGTTGTGTGGAGCTAGCCACAATACTTATTTTCCCCATTGATTATAACGTATTAAATGATATATAAAATCGAATTAAAACACATAAATAGCAATTGTAGTTATCGTTAATTTTTTACTTACAGTATAAAATGCACTGTAAAATGAGCATAACAATAAATTCTCATATTCATATAACGATTTGTCATAAGCGCAATTTCTGTAAATACGGTATTGTAAACATACCTATCAATGATGTGGTGAAGATGCCTTAAGCACAAAGGTCATGAACCTTTAGTCATGTTATTTGAGAAAGGATATTGGCAAATTATGTCTGTAAGACTGACATCAAAACAGCCAATATTAAAGCGATAAAAATCGTGAACGTTTTACCATTTAGGTAAAATATATATAACCATATAATATTAATAGAGTTATTATGATAACAAACAAAACCTTTGAGCTTAATACTTCAATAACGGGCAAAGTCACTTTAACGTTAACCCATAATGAGCACCAAAATTATATGAGTGCTGATTACGGCTTTAGTGAAGTGGGCCAAAATTCAGCGAATTGCAGTCATATTATTAAGGTCACCTCTGATGGATTTCGAAGTCGTGACGACGGATTCCGCTGGGCAATGCGTGAAGCAGAAGAATTTACTAATATCATTAATAAATTAAGATTGGAATTAACCCAAAATCGTGCTTTAGATGACTATGATGTAGCATTAATTGGCTTCGAAAATGATAAATTTAATGTTATTTTTGTGAAAACAAGTGACGATTTTGCAAAAATCAATACCATGTTCACCTATGCATTGTTAGATTTAACACCATTCAAAAAGCGTGATAAAACGCAGCATACTAATCTTGAGTTTGATAAAACACTCAATAATTTTAAAAGAGATGTGCAAATATGGTGCTTAGGCCATATTAACGATATCGTCATTAATATCCCTGATGTACTCAAAATCAAACTTGATATCACCGAAAAATTAAAAAAAATCCATATTATGAAACACATTAATGGCATTGCACAATCACAAGGTGAACCGATTGTGTATGAAAGTATTCGTGAATTTTATGAAGATGTGGAAATATTAGTTAAAAATCTCATTAATACGGTGAATCTGACACTGGAAAAAAGGCTTGATTTATCAACAGATCATGAATTTTATATCTGTAAGGCGCGAAATAATAAGCTGGTGGTGACCGAGAACCCCAAAAAAGTGGGCGGTAATGAAATCGGTATCGTTAACTATTCTGTGGTTTATCAATTTAATTTAGCCGATGGTTATTATATTAATCTCGACTACCTTAAACAGACCTGTGATGACACACTAAATAAACTTAATGATCTCTTCATCATCCAAAAATAACGCTTTAAAACACTTGGCGGTAGCATTGCCGTCAAGCGATCAAACGGAGGGTTCTGCCTAATAGGTTGGCGAAATCCACCATCACACAAACCACGCGACAGATCTGTCGGTGAAGACGTCTTTGGTTGGTTCAAATTCGATAAAATACATTTTTATTTTATGCACAAAAGACCAATCTCCCCATCAAGCACAATTCAAAGATTGCGACTCATCATCATTGAATACTGTCATAAAGTTGTCATGAAAATATCGTATTGTTATCGACGTTATATCTGATGATAACCCTTGGAGACCCCATAATGAAAAGATTGAGTGCAATCACTTTAACCATTTTATTAAGTACCACCGTAAATCAATTCGCCTTAGCGGATACCCCCGCAAATAGCCCAAAAGCAAAAAATGTTATCCTATTGATTAGTGATGGTGCTGGCATCAATACATGGCACGCTGCGAGCTATTATCGCCATGGTGCATTAGGTCATGAAGTTTATGATGATTTTGATGTCAAAGTCTTTGCCTCAACCTATCCCTTAAATACCTCGAATGTACCGACTCACAGCAATAAAGATGCGGTGACCTTCGATTCAAAATCACTATGGCAAGATAAAAAAGTCAACACCACGTTTAAAGGCAGCTTAGGGAACTATCCTGGTTATTTTGAAGGCTACGATTACACCCGTGCAGACTATACCGACAGTGCCGCAGCAGCGACGGCGTTAGCATCAGGCCATAAGACCTATAACAATGCCATTAACTGGTCAAATGATGATACAAAATTAAAAAATATTGGTGATTATGTCGTGGAAAGCGGTCGTGCTTTAGGCGTCATTACGTCTGTGCAATGGAGTCATGCTACCCCAGCTGGCTTTTTAGCTCATAATGCCAGCCGTAACCAATATGAAGCCATTGCTCAAGAAGCCATCAACTCAGGCCAAGCTTCAGTGATTATGGGTTCTGGCCATCCTTACTACAACAGCAATGGCGTTTATACAGAGCCGGCCAATGATAAAGCATTTCGTTATGTCGGTGGTAAAGATTTATGGAATAAAATTATCAAAGGCCAAACCGACTATGCTCATGTTGAAAGCAAGGCTGACTTTATTGCCTTGGCCGATGGCAAACTTGACCTAAAAGGTAAAAGTAAAGTCGTCGGGACTGCACAAAACAATGCCACATTACAGTTTAACCGTAATGGTGTAGCTGCGGGTCAATTATTAGATAATCAACCCGATTTAGCAACGATGACAAAAGGTGCACTTAATATTATTAGCCAAAATCCAAAAGGATTCTTCCTCATGGTTGAAGGTGGTGCCGTTGACTGGGCTGCACATGCTAATAACTTACCACGCTTAATCGAAGAGCAAATAGATTTTAACCTAGCAGTTGAAGCCGTTAGTGACTGGGTCGAAAAAAATAGCTCATGGGATGAAACGTTAGTGATTGTGACAACAGACCACGGTAATGGTTTATTGCAAGGACCTGATTCGAATACAGCGATCTACTCTGATATTATCAATCAAGGTGCAGGGGCTTTACCTCTTGTTCGTTGGCACTCAGATACCCATACACGCGAACTAGTCCCTGTTTACGCAAAAGGTGCGGGTGCAGACTATTTCTTATCAGTAGCAAAAGAAGATGCCAATTTAGGGGTTTACTACCATGCGCCTAAAGAAAGCCAACTTTATGTTGATAATACCGATGTATTCTATGCAGCAGCGAAAGCATTAGGAATTACAACAAGCAGTAACTAATCACACTATTTGATACGCCCTAATCAACCGATTGGGGCGTTTTTATTCATTGTATAAGAAGTAGTAGGATGTTTATGATCTTAAAAAATAAATGGTTATCTTTTGTTTTATTCATAATGACAGTATTCTCAGCCAGTACTTACGCGCAATCCGTCACCACGGCAAGTGGTTACGCAGATGGGTATGTGCTACGTGCGACCCAACAAGGTAATATGATTAAAGTGGATCTTCGATTTGAAGCTCAAGTTGATGGGTATAGTGGTGAAACCATTTACCAAAGTCCATCCTCAACATCTTGGCAACAAGATTTTTATGTGGAAATCAACGGAAAACGTTACCCACTGAGTATCGATAGTGAAGGGAAATACCAAGCCCCCGAAAGCCTAAAACTGACATTTTGTTACAATACACAAAAAAATCCTCGTGTTGGCAGCTGGCGGGGAATATTTACTGGCCCTAATTCAGCGGTGGATACCATCAACGTTGCTCTACCCAACTTGCCATTAATCCAAAATGTGCCAGTAAGCCAAATACACTAAATTGTGATGATGGTGGTTTTTTGCCACCATAAAATCGACTTATCTAGCCAGATAATCGGTCGCCTTGTCACAGCCTTAAAAAACAACAGATTTTCACCTAAACCCTTACTTTTATTAATGAATTTTATCAGAAAAACCGACCATTGAAATAGCTATTACCGCGTTTATAAGCATATTTTTTACTAAAAACAGCGATATACTGAATCCAATAATTTTGCAATTTTTAGATTTATAAATATGAAACATTTAAACTTAAACGAGGTCGTAAATTATGAAAGTTGTTGTTATTGGTTGTACCCATGCAGGCACATCAGCCGTAAAAAGTATCTTAGCCAATCACCCTGATGCACAGGTAACGGTTTATGAACGAAATGATAATATCTCCTTCTTATCATGTGGTATTGCATTATACGTCGGCGGTGTTGTTCGTGATCCTGCGGGTCTGTTTTACTCAAACCCAAAAGAGCTCAGCTCACTTGGTGCAAATGTAAAAATGGAACACGATGTCATCAATGTGGATACCGTTAATAAAACCGTTACCGCAAAAGATTTACATACGAGTCAATCTGAAACCGTCAGTTATGATAAATTAGTGATGACAACGGGATCATGGCCCATTATTCCGTCCATTGATGGTATTGATCATAATAATATTTTGTTATGCAAAAACTATAACCAAGCTAACGTCATCATCGAACAGGCTAAGCATGCCAAAAATGTGACCATTGTTGGTGCGGGTTATATTGGTATAGAGCTCGTTGAAGCATTTGTTGAATCGGGCAAAAAAGTCACCTTAATCGATGGTCTAAATAATGTTTTGAGCAAATACCTCGATACACGTTTTAGCCAAATTCTGGAACGCGAGCTTGTCCAACGTGGTGTTAAACTGGTGTTAGGTGAAACGGTTACCGCGTTTGAAGCAGACCAACATGGTGCTGTTAATCGAGTAATTACTCCTAACCAACAGCTATCCACGGATTTAGTGATTATGTGTATTGGCTTTAAACCAAGTACAGAATTACTGAAAGGCAAAGTCGATATGTTGCCAAATGGCGCCATTGAGGTCAATGCGTATATGCAAACCAGTAATCCGGATATTTTTGCGGCAGGTGATAGTACAGTGGTCCATTATAATCCTAGTGATACAAGCAGTTATATTCCCCTTGCGACAAATGCGGTACGCCAAGGTCTGTTAATTGGCTATAATCTAACGGAACATAAACTGGCTTATCGTGGTACACAAGGTACATCCGGCTTATACTTATTCGGTTGGAAGATTGGTTCAACAGGCGTGACGTATGCCAATGCGAAAAGTTATCAACTTGATGTAGAGTCTGCTTATTTAGAAGATAATTATCGCCCTGAATTCATGCCAACGACTGAAAAAGTATTTATGGAATTGGTTTATGAAAAGGGAACCCATCGAATTGTGGGAGCCCAACTGATGTCAAAATATGATATTACACAATCGGTCAACACATTATCATTAGCGATTCAGAATAAAATGACGGTTGAAGATCTTGCCTTAACTGACTTCTTCTTCCAACCCCATTTTAATCGCCCATGGAACTATCTGAATTTATTGGCTCAAGCGGCCTTAAAGCAGATCAGCGCTAGCAAGTAAAACCCCATAAACCTTGTGAGTGCCCTTATTGGCGCCCACAAGGTTTATTTTTTACTGAACATCCCGTAAACCTTATCTTGGTCAGGTGTGTTATGCCTCACTCTCTTACCACGCTTCATCCACTTATGGCATTATCATTCAGCTCAAAATTAATCCACGATAGTCTGTCACCAACGAGACTAATAACCGGCAGCTAAACCATCACCACGGGGATCGGTGGCGCCAAATAATACGTTGCGTGGTGAATCAATTAATATCGCACCGGCATGCCCCATAGTATCCGTATAATCATCAACCACTTTTACCGGATGCCCAAGTGCAATCAGTGCCTTAATGATATCTTGACTGACACGACCTTCAACTTTCAGATCATTCGAGGATGCTCCCCACGTGCGACCATGTAGCCATCTTGGTGCATTGATCGCGTCTTGTGGTGTCATGTCAAAATCAACAATGCGTGTCACAATCGCAGCTTGTGTTTGTGGCTGGCCTTCTCCCCCCATAGTGCCATAAACTAAATATGGCACATTGTTTTTAAATAGCATTGCCGGGTTGAGTGTATGAAACGTTCGTTTATTGGGTTCAAGGTGATTAACGTTATTGGGATCCAATGAGAAAAAACTACCACGATTTTGTAATAAAACCCCCGTGTCTTTTGCCACGATGCCTGAACCAAAATCATGATAAATGCTTTGTATAATAGACACGGCATTACCATAGGCATCGACGACACCAAACCATACCGTATCCCCTTTAGGATCAAGTGGCTTAATATCGACTTGCGCGGTTTGCAGATTAATTTGTGTGGCTTGAGCTTTCCCATGCTCAACCGATAATAAGTCATCTAACGGAATATCATGAAAGTCAGGATCGGTTAAATATTTATCCCGATCAGCAAAAGCCTGTTTTGTGGCTTCAATAATTAAATGATAATAACTAGCACTACCTTCACCCAGTGACTTAACATCAAAGTTATTAAGAATATTGAGGATTTCAAGTGAAGCCATACCCTGCGTATTCGGCGGTAGATTATATGCAGTATATTCTCGATAATTAACATGAATCGGCTTCACCCATGTCGCACGATGATTGGTAAAATCATCAAGCGTCAATAGCCCGCCATTTTGCTGTAAATCCTTGACAATATTTTTAGCAATATCGCCTTGATAAAATGCAGTAGCACCATTTTGGGCAATCATGGTCAATGTTTTCGCTAAGTCTGGTTGCTTGAGAATTTCACCAACTTGGTAAACTTCAGCATTATTTTTCAAAAAAACACGATTAAATTCAGGAAAACGCTGTAAATCACGAAATATTTTATCATGACTATCGGTATTGATCGTCGACCAATGATGTAAACTGTGTGAAACCGCAAATCCTTGTTGAGCATAGCCGATTGCATCGTTAAATAAATCCTGCCACGCTAAAGCGTTATGCATATTGTTTGCGGCATATTGATAGGCTTCATCCCAGCCTGAAACGGCACCAGGTACGGTATTGGCCGATAAATACCCTCGTGCTGGGATTTTATCAAAACCCTGCTTTTTATAAAACGCCATTGTTGCCATATGACCCGCCCTTCCACTGGCATTAAGGCCTTTTAATTCTTGCGTTTTAGCATTATAAATTAACCAAAAATTATCCCCACCAAGGGTATTCATTTGTGGGTAAACAACAGCAAGGGTTGATGCAATGGCAATCGCGGCATCAACGGCATTGCCACCTTTTCGCAGCACGTCAACGCCTGCTTGTGTTGCTAAATAATTAGGTGATGTCACCATTGCATTGGTCGTCATTGGATTTAAGCAACGTGAAGGTGTATCACAGTATTTGCCGACCGTCTGATTTGGTGAAAAAGTCGCGTAAGATAAGGGATTAAAGCACAGCGTGAACAATAAAATAGCCAGATAATAATGTTGTCTCATCATCGTTGATTCCTTATAAATTGAATAGTCAATTTTAAGGAATGCATATTTTATGCCATTAACTCCACTCAAACAGATATGATGTGAAATGACGCATCAATCAATTCAGTGTTAGCGGCACAAAACGAATCGACACGCATAACGCTTTTTTAGTGTTCGCAGTTCTCTCCACGCATTTTTAGCGTTAACCCTTTCAAAAAATAACGCAGCAATTGATCACCGCATTGCCGATAATTTTTATGATCAGCATGACGAAAAATCGCATTCAACTCAGGTTTTGAAACACGGAAATCGACGGAGGCATAAATATCGATTAGATCGGTATCTTTTAACGCAAATGCGACACGTAGTTTTTTCATCACGATATTATTATTGATGGTGGGTTTCGTTTCGACAACCATGGTGACATCCTCTTTTTGGCCTCGACGAGACACAATCAGACCATTTAAAAAGTGAGCCATGACATAGTTTGAGCAGGGTTGATACATTGCATCATCGTCACGTTTTAACCACGCTTTCACCTCGGCACTGGTTACATTAAGCCCGACTAATTTGATAATGTCGACCATTCCCTCATCACTGAGATTAAGCATATAGCGCATGCTGCGTAATATATCATTATTAACCATTATTTTTCCTATTTTCATTATGTGTATTGATCATATTGAAGCATCGTCGCTATTTTCGTTAAAAAATTGTCATAACCTATAATTATAGTGTAAAAACTCGATAAACCGATGCGGATCAATAAGATCCCTACTTTATTTGTATCTTATTGCAAGCTCAATAGCCAACATCATGTTACGCCTATCATTACCACATATTTAATCACGATCATCGTAATTGAGCCCCCAATTGTTTCACTAATTGTTCAATTTGACTGTAATAACTGCTTGGAAACACAATAATCCAATAATAATCATCGTCAGATTCAATATTTGCAAGGCTAAAGCCTTGTTTCTTCAATTCACGATTAAAATCACTCAACACGAGATCACTGGAAATCGTGGTACGATTATCATAATGGCGTAAATTGGGGAGTGAAACACGCGGTATGCCAAAATTACTCAGCAATAAGTCCTCAATGCCTTCTTTAAGCAGCTTCACGTCATCATTTAAATCAAGTTCTAACATAAACTCAGGTTGCAAGATGTCAGCTAACACTTCCGTGGGATTAAAATCGAGCGTGACATTTGAGGGAGATCGATTCGCTTCTGCTAGTGGCTCACCACGACCACTTTCAATGGTATAATTGTCGATAAGTTGATATACCCACTCAAGATCCGGCCGGTTCGTCAGGAGCGACACCAGTTTTTTTAGATCGGTTTTAAATTCATCACTGATAATCCACTGCATATCTCATCCTTTATCTTTTTATGTTCATAACACTCATCATAACAAGTTAAATACGCTTATTAAAGTATTAGATTTTTCATTAATAGCGTCTAACTGCAGCGAAATACGACGAAGAACAGATAACTAAAAAGCCGAAACCATGTAAATTAACCAATTGATAAAATAGATTTATTTTTATCATTCTTGATATAACCCCCTTTTAACCTGTGCTTTTTTAAAATACAATTTAATCGGTCATCCATATTCACTAAGGAAGTTATTCATGTTTGGTAATAAAGGTAATCGTCAAATCATCATCTGGACCACCATCATTGGTGGATTTTTTAGCTCATTAGTCAAATGGGGCTCTGAAGTCAACATGCCCCCACGTGTACCCGGTGAAATTTCACCACCAGCGGCACATATTGATGCCTGGTTTGGCTGGCTTGGTATCAATTCCCATTCACTCGACTATGTCTACCAAGGCGCAACGGTACTCGGCGCGGTAACCCTTTATCACTGGTTATTTAGCTTTGCCTTTGCATTTGTGTACGCTGCTGGCTCTTACTACTGCAACAAAGTCAGATTATGGTATGGTGCACTCTATGGTCTCGTCATTACCGTTGTCATGCATGGCTTTTTAATTCCATTACTTGGCTTTAGAAACCCTGTTTATGATAATGGAGCAACTGGCTGGTTATGGAATCTTAATGGTTATGAGTTATGGAGTGAGATTTTAGGTCATATTTATTGGGCTGTTTCAATCG
This sequence comes from Orbus sasakiae, assembly GCF_039542345.1. NCBI lineage: Bacteria > Pseudomonadati > Pseudomonadota > Gammaproteobacteria > Orbales > Orbaceae > Orbus > Orbus sasakiae. The sequence continues at coordinate 102,152 of NZ_BAABHY010000006.1, read as the reverse complement.
AAGTCTGTATGATTGCCGTGCTTGCCCACTTTAGTCGACCAATTCGTGGGGTATGGCGTAGCTAGTCATGTCATTGTTATCCCCAAGTTTATAATTGGCTTGGGGAGTCAGCAAATCCATCAACTAATTCTTATTTTGTAATGTTTTAATCATCTGACTACTATTTTTTATATTCGTTTCAGCCAGATCACCTAACTGCTGTACCACCCCCATAAAAATTAAATCACTGATGGTATTTTGTGCTGTTCGTGAAGAAATGGATGAACTACGCCAATGCACTTCGTCGGCAATGGTATCTAAACAAAAATCAGCTAACTTGCGTAATGTGCTGCGTTGTAGCGACGTAATTGCATAAACGGGGACACCATTTTGCTTAGCCGTTTTAGCAGATAAACACACTTCGCGATGCATGCCTGAGTATGATATGACAATCAAAACATCTTGCGCGGTTAATGACTGCGCCATGGCAAGTTGAATATGTGTGTCATTTTCTGCTGTGACCGCCAATCCCAATTTTTGGAGCTTATAGGCTAAATCTTTAGCGGTTAAGGCTGAATTACCAATGCCCACAATTTGGATACGTCGGCAATGTATCATCTGTTCAATTAATTGTTCAAGTATGGCAAAATTCAAACTCTGGGTTGTTTGAATGAGCGCTTGCTGCTTTTCCTGCAACAATTTTTTGGCAACAAGTTCAAGGGAATCATTTCGTTCAATTTGATTATGTAACGGCAAATCTGGCTTGGTATTGAGATGGTAACGTAATATATCTGCCGCTAATTGCAACTTAAAGGTTGCAAAACCATCAAAGCCCAAAAATTGGATAAATTTAATGATACTTGATTGGCTCACACCAATTTTTTGTGCAAGTTGCTGCGAAGAATATTGCGCAATCCGATCTTTATGCTGCACGATATAGCTAGCAATCTTTTTTTGCCCATCAGAGAAACCATTAAGATTGGCTTTGATATTTTCAATAATGTTCACTATATCCTCAATTTATCGGTAAACCATCGTCTATTTTGCACAATAAGCTCATCATACCTGACATTAAAATGACTGACAACAGAACTCACATTGCGCCGTTTCAAGACGACGTCGCGCGCATTTTTTCTGTGATATTAGTCACAAATTAAACGATATTTTATTTCTAAATTTCAAATAAACGGAATAATATATTCCAAACCCATCCTTTTAGAGAATAAAAAATGCAATCAACCATCGATCTAACCCACCTGGTCACTGAAAGCCGTAATCCCAATAGTGAACAGATTGATAATCTATCCACCCTCGACATGCTAAAAGTGATTAACAATGAAGATAAAAAAGTGGCGTTCGCTATTGAACAACAATTAGAACCTATCGCACAAGCCGTTGAAGCAATTAGTCATGCGTTTAAACACGGTGGACGCTTAATTTATTGTGGTGCGGGTACATCAGGGCGCTTAGGAATTTTAGATGCCAGTGAATGCCCACCAACATATGGCACAAAGCCAGAAATGGTGATGGGGCTAATTGCTGGTGGCCATGCTGCAATTTTTAAAGCGGTTGAAAATGCAGAAGATAACACACAATTATGTATTGATGACTTAAATGCGATTGATTTTAATCAACGTGATGTGTTAGTGGGGATTGCCGCTAGTGGCCGCACCCCTTATGTCATTGGTGGCCTTGAGTATGCCAATCAACTTGGTGCCGTCACCGTTGCGGTTAGTTGTAATCCACACAGTGAAATTGCCCGTATTGCCAAAATTGCCATTACGCCAGTTGTTGGGCCGGAAGTTGTCACTGGCTCATCACGTATGAAAGCTGGCACCGCACAAAAGCTGGTCTTAAATATGCTGACTACCGGTGCGATGATCAAAATGGGCAAAGTTTACGGTAATTTAATGGTCGATGTTGAAGCCACTAACCAAAAACTCATTGAGCGCCAAATTAATATTGTGATGCAAGCCACCGACTGCGATCGCCAGCAAGCAGAACAAGCGTTAAGTCAGAGCCAACGCCATTGTAAAACAGCAATTGTTATGATCCTCGGTCATCTCAATGCCAACGACGCGAAAGCTTTACTCGATCAAAACGGTGGCTTTATTCGCCAAGCCATTAAACCTTAATGTGATGCGGAGTATCTATGTCAAAAATAAATCAGCACATGATCAGCCAAATTATTGCCGCCGTAGGGGGAACGCAGAATATTCGCAGCAATGGGAATTGCATGACCCGTTTACGGCTTGGTTTGTTTGATAATAGCCTAACCGATTATGCGACGCTTAAAGCGATTGACGGTGTGATGGGCGTCGTGGATGGCGATAATCAATTACAAATTATTTTAGGTCCGGGTAAAGCGCAAACCGCCAAGGACCTTGTTGAAGTGCAGTTGCATAATACCCCATCGGCTAGCGATAGCGCACAGAATAACGATTTATCCTACATCACCAAAGCCAATAAAGACCAGATCAAATCGAGACAAAATGGTGCAATTAAAGGGTTCTTTGCCAAATTTGCCACCATTTTTACGCCCCTGATTCCAGGTTTTATTGCTGCAGGACTGCTACTAGGCATTGCAACGTTAATTGAACAAAATGTTATCTTAACCGATACGTCACCCAATTTACTGTTAGTTGATTCAGTCAGTTATATTAAAGTATTTAGCAAAGGGTTATTTACGTTTTTAGGTATTTTAGTCGGTTATAATGCTCAGCAAGCCTTTGGTGGCTCAGGTGTTAATGGTGCAATATTGGCTTCACTGTTTGTACTTACCTATAACGCAACCGGCACCGTCGGTTATTATTCAGGCATGACTGAGTTTTTTGGTTTTGCTATCGACGCCAGAGGGAATATTATCGGCATCTTAATTGCGACAATTTTAGGCGCAAAAGTTGAACAATGCATTCGCCGTTTAGTCCCTGATAACTTTGATATGTTACTCACCTCCACCTTCACTTTATTAATTATGGGGATAATAACCTATTTAGTCATTATGCCAATGGGTGTTTACTTATTTGATGGCATGTCGTTTTTGTTTAAGCATTTAAACAGTAACCCTATCGGGGCTGCAATTTTAGCCGGATTATTTTTAATCGCAGTGATGTTTGGGATTCACCAAGGCTTTGTTCCCGTTTATATTGCACTTGTTGCCGATCAGGGGTTTAACTCACTTTTCCCAATCCTTGCGATGGCAGGAGGCGGGCAAGTCGGTGCCGCAATCGCTTTATTTGTTCGTTCGCCGAAAGGGAGCTTGTTACGCAAACAAATTAGTGGTGCGATCATTCCTGGCTTTTTAGGCATTGGCGAACCCTTAATTTATGGCGTAACATTACCACGCATAAAACCGTTTATTACCGCGTGTATTGGTGGTGCTGCTGGGGGATTTTTTATCGGCTTAGTGGCAATGCTGGGTTTACCAATGGGACTCAATTCAGTTTTTGGCCCTTCTGGCATCATTGCAATTCCGTTTATGACATCACATGATGGTGTCATGCCTGCAATGTTAGTTTATTTTACGGGTCTTATCATTACCTACCTGACTGGATTTATTGTGACCTATTTTTGTGGTTGTAAAAATATCGATCTCAGTTAATACTATTTTCGCGTTACGCTATGTGACATGTTAAACATAGCGTACCTGTTTTCGTTACTTACCAAGCTCAATTCAATCACGCCTCATCGCCAACGTGTCGGCAAGAATGACACAAAATCACATTGATAGTGATCAACGTCAGCTATATGATAGCCACTTAACCATAAAATAAGGACTTTCACTACCATGTTACTTAATGATAATCAAAAAATGGATATTTTTTGTGTCGTCGGATTTTCAATCTTTTTTTTAATCCTTATGCAGGTCCATTTAATGTCAGCGGTGATAGCTGGATTGCTTACCTACACATTAACAATCAAATTAGATGATTTTTTATCAAAAAAAATGGCGCGGTTTAGTAATAAATCAAAACTGCTATCCGTATTGCTATTATCAAGTCTGATTCTCGTCATCTTTGCTGGCGGTTTTTGGTATTTATTTACTTGGTTTGTCGGGCTAGCAAAACATCCGGCTGAAACCATGGACAGTATCAAACTGCTGGTTGATAAACTGTCAACAACCTTACCCGATGCACTGCGAAGCTATCTGCCTGATAATACAGAAGAGATTAAAAATAGCTTAATTGCCTACCTGAAAGAACATATTTTTTATTTACAAAATATGATTGCGCGTATGTTTCATATTTTAATCATCATTATTGTGGGGATGATTATTGGCTTAATCCTTGGGTTCCAAGCCAATAAACGCAATATTGAGGAAAAACGCCAAAACCAAACTAAACTCACTAAAGCCCTCAGTGGCTGCCTTGATAGATTAGTGCTAGTCTTTCAATATGTGGCAATTTCACAAGTCTTAATCTCGTTATTTAATGCCATTATGACGGCCATCTTCTTATTTGTTGTACTGCCGATTTTTGGGGTCTCTTTGCCCTTTAGCAAAAGCTTAGTCTTGGCAACGTTTGTCTTTGGCTTGATCCCTATTATTGGTAATTTAGTGGTCAATGTATTGATGTTTTTTGTGGCCTTCACGGTCTCCTTTAAAGTGGCCATTGTGGTGATTGTTTACCTCATCGTGATTCATAAGTTTGAATATGTTCTCAATGCGCGAATCGTGGGTAAAAAAATTCAAGCGGGGATTTGTGAATTATTAATTGCCATGTTGTTTTTAGAAACGCTATTTGGTTTTATTGGTTTAGTCTTTGCCCCGATTTTTTATGCTTTCCTCAAATTATCATTGAAAGAGACCAAACTCATTTAATGATATTAAGTCGACTCGTGATGTTGGCGCATGACGAGTCGGACTGTTCACTTATTTTCGTTATTTTTTTATCATAATGGCTAATTCTAGTGTAAAAACCTAATCCAGCACCGCTGACGTTTTCAGTGAAACCAGATATAAACCACTAGCGAATAGCGCAATCCCCCCTAATACCGCGTAAGCAAAACCCAGTGAGTAAATTTTACTCAGGTAGCCGACAACGATAGGGAAAAGTGTCATACCGATCGCATAAATTGCTTGGAAAAGCCCCATTGCGGTTGAATTAACGCTGCGAGATACACCTTGCATCGCTTCTGCCGTCAAAAAGGAAAATAAAATGCCTGTTGAGATACCTGGTATGATTTGCAGCCCAAGAATCAACCAAAATGTCGTCGCCATCGGAACAAAGAAACAGTAAGCCGCGAGCAACACAAATGACAAGGTAATCCATGTCGCTTTACAAAACTTATTACATAAAGGGCTTGAACCTATTTTTGCAAAGCAGACAGATGACAGCATATAGATTAACGATGATAATCCAATAACAAAAGCACTGGCGCCAAGCCCTTTAATGATTTGATTGGTAAACGACATCGTGGTCGACATTTGAATCCCTTGCTGAATGAGCGCTAAAAAAGCAAAAAACAGCAATTTACGGTTAGAAAATACCGTCAACAATAATCTCACTGGCGTTGGTTTAGCCAGTTTATGGGGATAGCTCAGCCCTAGCGCCAATCCCGTGGCTACAACACCACTGATTACACTCAGTACACAAATAAAAACCATGCCACCATATTCAAATAGTAATGTACTAGATAAAAAAGCCAAAAACATGCCCAAATTATTGGCCATTATGATTCGGCAAGTAGCAACGGTGCGCTGTGATTTAGGGTAAAAGCTTAAAAATAACACCATAAACGAGATCCACGTGGCACTCGCGAAACCTGAAATAATATTACCGACTAAAAAGCCCATACCATCGGTAAAAAAGACCCGCACAATGGAAGCCAACGCGGTTAATGCACAGCCCGTGACAATAAAAATTTTATGACGCTGCTTAATGTCAGCAAGTATTCCCATTGGAAAACGCAGAATAAATTGGGAAATACCGTAAGCCCCCATGATAATCCCAATCATATTCACAGATACGTGAATACCAATCAGGTAAGGCGTTTGAAAAGGAATATAAACATATTGAGCATACCAAAAAAATATGACAATAATCAGCAATAAATACGACTTTTTTGTTGTTTTTTTCATAAACGATCTTGCCTTATTGCAGCCGCCTTTTTTTAAAAATATATCTAAAAAAAATATTTTGCAAGTCCTCAATTGTGCTTGTTTGACATTTCAAATCATGTTATTTTTATTGAAAATTGATATTTGTTACATTTTGACGTGTTACTGATATAGCAGGCAAGATCGAATGTACTTAACCGGTTTTCATTGCATCAGCAATGAACTCGTTAAGCGCGTTTGGTCTTTTTTTTTGGAAATAATTTTTCCGATTATTTTAGTTAACAAAAGGATAGCGTATGGATTATCAAAGCATAGCCTCGCAGATACTCGAGCTCGTTGGTGGTAAAAAAAATGTACGCGGATTAACACACTGTTTTACCCGTTTACGCTTTCAACTCATTGACACATCCAAAGCTGTCAAAGATAAATTACTCCAAACCGAAGGCGTGATATCCGTTGTTGAGAGTAATGGGCAATATCAAGTCGTACTTGGCAATAAAGTCACCAAAGTGTATGAAGCGTTGCAGCCGCTACTTGGTGACCTTGCCAATAATGCACAAGGCCAAGAAAAAGTGGCCTTAGGTACCCGCATTTTAAACGTGATTACGGCCATCTTTACCCCGATGATTCCCGCGATTGCTGCCTCTGGTATGCTAAAAGGGATTCTTGCGGTTGCCGTGATGATGGGTACCTCGTTTTATGCAACAGATATCAAAAAAAGTGATACCTATATTATTTTAAATGCTGCCTCAGATGCCGTATTTTATTTTATGCCAATCATTTTAGGTTATGCATCAGCGAGGGTGTTTAAAACCAATGAATTTATAGCGATGATTCTAGGGGCGACGCTGTGTTACCCAGCATTAGTCGCCTTGATGTTAGGACAAAACTCCATCAGCCTATTTAATATTACCATTACAAAAGCCAATTACGTCTCAAGCGTGATTCCCATTATTATTGCCGTATTTATCTTAAGTTATGTCCAACGCTTTTTTGATAAATATGTGCCCGAAGTGCTCAAAATCATTATGGTGCCAACGCTGTCACTACTGGTGATGGTGCCATTAACATTAATTGTGTTCGGACCTATTGGGATTTATATTGGTGAGTTCGTCAATTGGATTTATTACTACATCATGGATTTTAGCCCTATTTTGCTTGGTGCGTTTATTGGCGGTATCTGGTGTGTGCTAGTTATCTTTGGGGCCCACCGTGCGGTTGTTCCGATTGGGATTAATGACGTTGCACAAACTGGTCGCCAAAATCTGCTCGCCTTTGCTGGCGCGGCTAACTTTTCACAAGCTGGCGCAGCGTTGGGCGTATTTTTTAAAACTAAAAACAAAAATTTAAAAACCGTTGCGGCATCAGCAACCGTTACTGCACTATTTGGTATCACCGAGCCGGCAATTTATGGCGCGAATTTACGTTTAAAAAAACCGATGATCTACGCGGTAATTTGCGGTGCCATCGGTGGTGGACTAATGGGATGGGGTGGCTCTTATGGTACAGCCTTTGCAAATCAAGGTGTATTAACTATTCCTGTCTACGCTAACGCGGGAACCAAAGCCTTTGTCTGTTACTTACTTGGCTGTGCTATCGCCTTTTTTGGTGCATGTATTATGACTGTCGTGTTAGGTTTTACCGATATCCCAAATGATGACAAACAAGCCGATAAGCCAAAAGAGACAGATAAACAGCCCCCCCATGATCTTGACCATGCACTAATGTCACCGGTCAGTGGGAAAGTGATTGCCTTAGCCGATGTTAAAGATGATGTGTTTGCCTCTGGGGCAATGGGTAAAGGTATCGCGGTACTCCCAAATAAAGGGGAAATTGTTGCTCCAGAAGATTGTACGGTCAGCGTTCTTTACCCGACACTGCATGCCATCGGCTTGCAATTAGACAGCGGTATCGAAATTTTAATTCATATTGGTATTGATACGGTTAACTTACAAGGGCAGTATTTTACCGCTCATGTTAAAGCTGGCGAGCATATTACAAAAGGCACCAAAATTGTCAGCTTTGATATCGAAAAAATTAAACAGGCTGGGTATGATTTAACAACATCGATCATTGTCGTAAATTCACAGCAATATGCAACAATTGCACCAACGGCACAGACTCAAATTGAGACCAACAACCAATTATTACAAATACAAGCATAGGGGTTTGATAAAATGAAAAAATTTCCACACGATTTTTTATGGGGCGCCTCTTCTTCGGCTTTTCAAATTGAAGGGGGCTGGGATGAGGGTGGCAAAGGCATGACTGTCGCCGATTATAACTCATTTCAACGCTCGCATATGCAAGCAGATAGTAAAGTGGCCAGTGACTTTTACCACCATTATGTCAATGACATCAAATTATTTAAAGAACTCGGTTTAAAAGCGTATCGTTTTTCCATTTCTTGGGCCAGAATTATTCCTGATGGTGATGGTGACATCAACCCAGCGGGTATCGATTTTTACAATAATGTGATCGATTTATTAATCGAACATGATATTGAACCCCTTGTGACACTCTACCATTTTGATTTGCCGTTTGCGTTAGTTGATAAATACAATGGTTGGCAAGATCGACGCTGTATTGAGGCATTTAGACGTTATGCACAAACCTGTTATCGTGCGTTTGGTGACCGCGTCAAAAAATGGCAAGTCAATAATGAGCAGAACTTAATGATTCGGGTGAATGAACGCATGAATATGTATCATGTTCAACCTGAAAATGTCGAAAAAGTCCGTGCACAAATGGATTATAATATGTTTGTCGCGCATGCGATGGCAACAAACGATTGCCATGATATGATTAAAGGAAGTCTAATTGGGCCTGCTGTATCATCAACGATGACCTACCCAAGCAGCAATAAGCCGCAAGATGTCTGGGCGGCAAAAATGAATGATAACTTTAAAACCAATTATGCTCTAGAGATGTACTGTTTTGGTGATTATCCAGGTTACTACAAAACATATTTAACGCAATGCGGTATTTATCCACATACTGAGCCAAGTGATGCACAAATACTCAAACAAGCAAAGCCAGACTTTATTGCTGTTAATTATTATCGCACATTGGTTGCAAGCTACCTACCCGCAGATGCTAGCCATCCAATTGGTACCAAAGAGAAAGATATTGATTTTGATTTATATGGCTATTTTAAAATAGAGAAAAACCCACACTTGCCGTCATCAAAATATGGTGCACAAATTGATCCGATGGGTTTACGATTAGTCTTAAACGAATATTATCATCAATATCGTCTCCCCATGATCATTACTGAAAACGGTTTAGGCACGCCTGATGAATTAACGGCTGACAACAAAGTTCATGATGATTACCGTATTGATTATATCCAACAACATATTGCAGCATGTTATGATGCCATGGAAGATGGCGTTGAATTGTTTGGTTATTGTCCATGGTCGGCAATTGATCTGCTGAGTTCACATCAAGGATTTAAAAAACGTTATGGTTTTGTGTATATTAACCGCGATGATCATGACCTTAAAGATCTGGCTCGTATTAAAAAAGATAGCTTCTATTGGTATCAAAATGTGATTAAAAATCATGGACTTTAAATATGATTTTGCACGGTACGCAATATCACTGATAGATTACTGAGCACAGAATTGAAGTCATAAAGGGATTTTAGTGAGAACACTAAAATGCCTTATACTATGTTGCCGCATGTTCATCAATCAATCCGTCATTCGTGCGGATTTATGGATAAGGAGTCAGTCTCGATGCAGGTCATTAAAGTCATGAATAACTCATTAATTCTTGCGGTGGATTCACTGGGTAATGAGTGCATTTTAATGGGCAAAGGGATTGGCTATAATCAAGCGATCGGCAATGATGTGCAGCTATCGCAAGTCGAAAAAATTTTTCTGCTAAAAGATAAACAATTTTTGCTCGATTTTGTCCATCTTGCCAATCAATTAGATGAAACCTACTTTCATATTGTTCGCGACATTGTCGCTTATGCACAGCAACACTATCAGTTATCAGTGATGGACTCTCTTTATCTGTCGCTCACCGATCATATTGCTTTTATGGTTAAACGTTTTTATGACGGTCACTTAGATGAAAACTTCAGCTACCTCGATGTGATCCAATGCTATAAAGATGAATATCAAATCGGTAAGTTTGCACTTAATTTGATTAATGAACGGTTAGCGATGAGTTTACCAGAAAGCGAAGCATCTGCCATTGCCTTACATTTTGTCAATGCAGCCCTTAATTCGCCTAAAGAAGAACACCTACAAGTCAGCCAGTTAGTTAAAAATATTGAAACCGTGATTAGCCGTTCTACCCATTTAATTTTTGACCGGGACAGCTTTTCTTATTCACGCTTTTTAACCCATCTCAATTACTTTGCCAAACGTATTATTCAGCGCAATCCCTTTAATGATGACAAATCAACATCATTATATCAACAGATGTCGGCCAATTTAACCTTAGAAAAATCAGTGGTTGAAGCGATTGAACGATTTATTCAACAACAACATCAACTCACTTTATCATCACAAGAGCAGTTTTATTTACTGATTCATCTTCACCGGATTATTAGCGAGACGCGTTAGTAAAATTTAACTTATTGAGTTGTTAAATGTTTATTGATTTTTAGAAAGTGAATTTTTTATTCTTAATACAAAAATAGTGCACATAAAAAAGCACTGATAATACTAAATGCTTAGTAAACACAGTGCCTGAATTAGGAACGTAATTGATGTTATAACGTTCCCGATATATCTCATTGATGTTGATATTAGAATGCGTAACGTAAACCAATCGTTAAATCATGTGAGCTTAATTTTGCTGAGCTTTCTTCATACCAAATACCATCATTTGACTCATCTTTAATTTTACCACTATCAAGGTATCGATATTCAAGGTTTGCAGTTAAGTTGCTGGTAACTTGATAGCTAACGCCAGCCATCGCCGCCCACGCAAATTTTGTTTTTGAATAAGATTCATCTTCAGAACTGTATTTGACAAATGCCATCCCTAAGCCAACACCAACATATGGTGTAAAATCACTGCTGTTATAAAAATCATAATAACTATTTACCATCAATGTTGATTGTTTCACTTTAAACGAGTATGAATCGTATTCCCCACCTTCACTAACACCACCTCCAGGAGCCGGCATTGATGAAAAAACATAATCCGATGTGGTAATATCCGCATTAGTACGATATGTGTAATCAAGTTCAGTTCGAACTGGAACACCATAAATAACATTAAAGTCATAGCCTGCATTTAAACCAATATTGAAAACAGTTTTATTTTTATCTTTAGCTGAACTGTAATCATAACCTTGCCCATCGTAAAAGTGGCCATTTGATTGCACATCTTTTGATTGAATGATGCTAGCACCCAGTTTTCCACCCATATAAAAACCCGTATTATCGGCTAATGCCATCGCTGACATCGTCATTAATCCAGTAACAATTGCAATATGTTTTAATTTCATCGTCTCTTTTTCCTATTTTAGTTAATTGATTTGTAACAAGTTTCAGCGTTTTGCATAAATAACATACCGCTAAACACATTGCCAGATTATCTATTATTATAGAGAGGCACATGTTACACAAATCATGTATAAATTTCAAAAAATAAGTATGAAATGCATTGATTTGTATATAATTCGACATATCGTGTCTGATTTATATACTATCGGTTGAGTTATCCGTCCTAGCAGCCAAATTGCTGTTTATACTGCTCACCCCATTGGCACATTGCATCGTGTACGTTTTTTAAACTTACTCCAACATCGGTTAAACTGTATTCGACTTTAGGGGGAATTTGAGCATACACTTTACGACTGACTAAGCCATTTTCTTCCATGATTCGAAGATGCTGGGTTAACACTTTTTGTGAAATGCCATTTAATGATTTTTTGAGTTCACCAAATCGTTTAGTCCCCGTTAGCAAATCACGCACAATTAACACTTTCCATTTGTCCCCCATCAACATCAATGTCATTTCCACGGGACACGCAGGCAGTTTTTCATTTTGTTGTAACATCACTAACCTCTTTAAAATCAATAATAGTTTCTAATAGGAAACTATAGTACTAATGGGTACCTACTTTACAATAGATACTGACAAGATTAAGCTGAGTATAACGTTAAATCGTATTTAATCAACCCAACATAAGAGGAATTACAGATGAAAATTGCAATCATTGGCGCAAACGGTAAAGCGGGCCTGTTTTTAGTCAACGAAGCACTAAGCCGAGGCCATGACGTAACCGCGATGATGCGTAGAGAAAACCAAGCAGTTAACAAAAAAGCACATGTTGTGATCAAAGATTTATTTCAATTAAGTTACAACGATCTAAAAGACTATGATGTCATTATCGATGCATTTGGAACTTGGGCCCCTGAATCATTACCACTTCATCAAACCAGTTTAAAACATCTTGCCGATCTACTCAGCCATAAACCTAACCGATTATTGGTGGTGGGTGGTGCAAGTAGCTTATATGTTGATGATGCACACACATTACGTTTACTCGATTCTGATGGTTTTCCCGATGAATATAAGCCACTAGCCTCAAGTATGGCAATCGCGTTTGATGCATTAAAAAAACGTGATGATGTGCAGTGGACTTATTTAAGTCCTGCTGCTGAGTTTATTGCTGACGGGGTTAGAACAGGACATTACCTTACGGGTGGCGATACACTACTGCTAAATAGCCAAGGGCAAAGTCAAATTAGTTACGCGGATTATGCCATCGCCATGATTGATGAAGCCGAAGCGGCAAAACATGTACAACAACGTTTTACGGTTGCTGCTGAATAAAGCTCGTTGTGTCAGTAAAAAGCCCTTAAACACCTGTTTGAGGGCTTATCAGATAATAGAACAATTAGTTAGACTTTTTTAAATCACCAGTAGATTTGGTGATCAAATAAAAGATCAATGTTCCGGTTAAGGTGATCGTGATGGCTAAATAAAATGCATAACTTTTACTGTGCATAATATCTGAAATATACCCTGTCAACGATGGCACGATAACCGCAGAAGACATCCCAAAAAAGTTAAATACACCATAGGTTGTGGCTAAGCGTTTTAGTGAAGCAAACTGACCGAGCCAAGCAATAATAATCGGCTCAACCACCAACTTACCAAAAAAACCATAAGCAATGATGCTAATGGCGATCACAGTTGTATTAACGCTATAAACCGCCATAAATAAACACAGTGCAGCCAATACTTCTAACGCAATAATAATCTGGATTTTTTTCTTGAAAAAGACATCAGCAATATAACTAAAAAATAGCGCTCCTGGGATAGCGGAAAAAAAGGCTAAGGATGACATAAAGCCCACTGATGTTGCTTTCACCCCTTTTTCAACCTCTAAAAAATTGGGTAACCAAGTGTCGATCAAATAATACGTGTATAGTGTTGAAAAATAAAGGATATAGGCTGCTATCATCTGGGGACGGCACAGTGAGCGCAGTAAACTCATTTCCACTTGTGGCGTCGCGCTGGCTGTTGATGTTAATTCTGCAGGGCTTTTCGTATCAACCGATGTGCTCTCATTGGATAATTTGATTTCAGACAAAATAAACCGATGAAAAATAAACATCATGATCAAAATGAACCCAATCACAATCATGATCAGATATTGCCACGGCAAGAATCCGCGACCCACTAAAAAACTCGATGAAATCAGCCCAAAACTGCTACCAATTGCAATACCACTATTGACGATAGCGGTTGCTAAACTTTTTTTGCTTGCTGGTACATATTGCGCCGTAAATGAATACGCCACACCATAAAATGTACCGCATCCGATACCCGCAATTAAGCTGCCAACATAAACCGTAAACAAAGAAGATGATAAAGCAACCGTTGCTGCGCCGACGGCAAAAATCATAAAACTGGGGATTAATATCTGCTTACGCCCGACTTTATCAACTAATAAACCCGACGGGATTTGCATACAAACATAGCCAAGAAAATAACAACTGGAAATGTAACCTAACTGCGCATTGGTGACACCACCAAAATATTGACTAATAACAGGATAAATGGGGACTAATAAGGCGCGATAAACAAAAATGATTGCCCAACCAGCCGTTAGAATAAAGATGAGCTTTTTCCAATAGAGCAGTGGTGAGCTGACCAATAGTTTCATTTATATTCTCAATCTTAAACAAATAATAGATTAATCATAGTAATCTTAGTGAATGAGTACCCATTAATGACGCTAAATAGGTACTCTGTTTCAATAAAATTGATTTATAGCAGTCAATTAAAACTATTTTGACTTGGTATCAAATATCGTGCCTTTACGGAAAGGCGAATCTTTAAAAGCATATTTCGTTAAAATCAGGTAGCTAATGCCACCCACAAAAAAGCCAATAACCCAAGATAAGCTCACTTCACAAAATGCGGCGCCCGCACCAATTAGCATGGCAATAATGGCGGCTTTATTAAAACCAGTAAACTGTCCTTTTTCATTATATAACTCCATTACATCCACTATCTGTTTACGCAAAATGTAATATTCGACTAATAAAATGGCAACAATCGGCCCTAAAAAAGCAGAATAGATGAGAATAAATAAACCCAATCCTTTAGCTGATGAGTCTTGCACTAACACCCAAGGGAAAGAGGCGATGGCTAATAACCCAGTGATGGTGACAGCGGGCTTATATTTGACTTTGGTTAATAACGTTATCACATAAGCTGGCGGAATAATGTTTGCAACCATGTTCACCGCAATTGCGCCTAATACGATAAATGCCGATACGGCAACCGTGATATAGTCATTCTCAACCACGATCGCAAACGCTTTTACAGGATTTGAATTACCGGTTGCAGACGCTAACATGGCACCAATAGTCAGAACGAAACCGTAAGCAATAACAATCGGCACAAAATAAAGCAGTCCTCTTTTACGATTGCTGATGCCTGATTTAAGTTCACGTGAATAATCCGCTGCACTTAAGAAAATCGCGGCATAGTTACCTAAAAATATCATAATAAATCCAAAGAATGGTAGGCCCCATGTGCCTTCAGTGCGTACCCATTTTTGGGCAATGACTTCTTTATGGTTCATTAATAAAATCGCAAATACGTAAATCAGTGCCAATAAAATGACAATTGAGATCAGAATTTCAACCCACTTAACCGCATGGAAACCATAAAGTGAAAGCGCAATTTGTACAAATTGTAAAATCACGAAACAGACAAAAATATTATCAAATGCACCACCCGATAAGACTTTAATGATTTCATTTAATGCCGTACCACCGATCCAGCTTTGAAAACCATACCAAACGATACCGGGGATGCCTCGCAATAAGGATGAAATAACGGACCCTTTAATACCAAATGACATTCTTAATTGAACAACATAAGGAATACCGGTTCGATAGCCTAAGCGATCATTTAACGTAAAGACGATAGAGATAATTAAAATCGCAATAATTGCCGCCACAAACGTTTGGATGATATTCATCGTAGCAAGTCCGGCAACCACTAAACTGGCACCTAACGTCATATTACCAAGATTGACCCCATCACCAATCCACATAAACGCGTAAGCAATGGGACTCACCGTCCGCTGTGCTTGCGTCTTTGGGACTAACGATTCATCGATTTTTAACGTCTCAACTTGAGCACGGCTAGTATTATTGTTATTTGTCATAACTCTTTTCCTAAATTAAACAAATGATGAAAGCGGATATGCGTGATTCAAGCATTAAGCAGTGTTAAACAATAGATGATTTGCTTAACGCTCCTACTGCAAAATGCTTGGCATAACCGCCTATTTAGCGACGAATAAACTGACCTATCGGTGATTGAACAACACCGCTTTCTAAGCTATACACCGTTTCGCCACGTAAAAAAGTCCGTACAACCTGCGCGCCAATATCACGCCCAACATACGCACTAAATTTATTTCGATATTCAAGATCGTCTGTCTTTAAGACATAATGTGAATGTGGTTTAATGAAAATTAGATCAGCGTCTTTACCAACCGTAATAGACCCTTTTGTTGGTAAATTAAAACGTTCAGCAGGATTTTTAGCAATAATATCTGCAAACATTTTTAATGACATTCCGCGTTTTTGAACCGCTTCATCAAAAAAGATATCCACATTATTTTGTACACCGGCAATCCCGCCCCATGCGTCAAATGCATTGGGTTTATCTTTTAAGTCAAACGTACAAGGCGAATGGTCAGAAACCGCCGTAATCACATGACCGGAGAATAAGTATTTCCATAAACCATCTTGTGCACTTTTATCACGAATCGGCGGAGAACATTTCGCTAATGGGCCGATTGCATCTAATTCATCCGTGGTAAAATACAGATAATGAATACACGTTTCACAGGTGACATCAACGCCTTCATTACGCGCTTTGATGACTTCTTCAACCCCTTCTGGACACGCGACATGGCAAATATGAATACGGCATCCGGTGAGCTTAGCAAAAAAGATAGCGCGGCGAATGGCTTCAACTTCTGTAAATACAGGACGCGTTGCCACATATTGGGAAACTTTGGTTTCACCACGTTCTTTAGCCAGTTTACCTAGCATATCGGTAATGGGTGCATTTTCGGCATGAATCGCCAGTAATTTGCCTGTTTTGGCAATTTGACGCATCCCTTCCCATAAAGCATAATCGTTCACATTCGCGAAGTCACCATCCAATGTTGGATCGCCGCAGGTTCCCATGAAACATTTAAATGCGGTGACACCTTCTTTGGCTTGCTCTTCAATGGCACCACTGGTTAAGTTATAGGGTACCAGCCCACCGAACGATGCCACATCGACATGTAATTTACCTTCACCGGCTGCATACTTTTGACGAATTGTTTCGCCACTTGTTGTTGCCGGTAATTGGTTAAGTGGCATTTCAACAAACGTGGTCACACCACCTTTAGCACAGGCACTCGTACCGGTTTTATAACCTTCCCATTCAGCGCGAATACCGCCTGGTTCAGAAATATGAACATGCACATCAACCATACCAGGGCTGACAATATAGCCCTTAGCATCGATGATTTCATTTGCACCATTAAGGTTCGGTCCAATCGCGGCAATTTTGCCGTTTTTGATAGCAATATCAGTCTGAACATCGCCCGATTCTAAAATAACAACACCATTTTTAATAATACGATCATACTGCATAATTCGTTCCCAAAATTGAGTTATAAAAAAACATCAGTTCTTTCTTATATCACGTTATTACCTAATTTTGGTAATCATTGCTGATAATTTTTGATAATAAGAATTATTGCAATAATAGTGCCAATTTAGGCTTTAACTTAAAAAAAATTTAATTATCTGATTTATAAAGCATATAAAATTTTTAATAATCGATATGATACATGATGGTTCAATGATGCACAATTGAATGAACCTCGATGGTGCAAAATGAGTAAAATATCACCATTTATGTGCAAATTGCCTATCATTAAAAATGGGGGAAAGCGCTAATTATCCCGTCAGCAAAGCGGAGAGATAGCCTAGCCACGATAGAAAAAGTATTGAGATGGGGCTCTTATCATAATGTGATGAAGCCCAAACGAGCCTCATCACGTGAGATATGACTTATTTATTGTAAGTGAGTTTTAAAAAATTGCGTAAACTGATCAAATGGGATTTTATGCGTTGTATTGTCATACAAGTCAGTGTGACTCGCATTCGGTACAATAAGCAGTTGTTTATTTTTGCTACCAACCGCCTTAAAGGCATCTTCTGAAAAATAACGAGAGTGTGCCACTTCACCTGCGACAATCAACGTTGGTGCTGTGATTTCATTGGCATAACTTAATAATGGCATATTCGCAAATGAAAGCGGCATCGTCACCACCCAAGAACCGTTCGGATTTGAATTAGCCGCTCGCGGGTGAAAGCCTCGTTTAGTGGTATAAAATTGAGAATAATCAGCAATAAATTTTGGTGTATCAGCCGTAATGTGATCCGAGGTCAAATTATTACGTGGACTCAAAGTGGCATAATCATTTTTCATGTCATCCCAACGCGCTTGGTTTAAGGCTTGTTTCATTGCAACGCGCTCGTCTTTCGTCATACTGTCATTATAGCCTTTTGAAACAACACGGCTCATGTCATACATTACGCTTGTGGCAACCGCTTTAATGCGAGTATCAATCGCCGCGGCATTTAACGCCATCCCGCCCCAACCACACACGCCTAAAATACCAATTTTGTCACGATCAACGTTATCGAGTGAACCTAAAAAATCGACTGCCGCGCTAAAATCTTCCGTATTAATATCAGATGAAGCTTGATTACGCGGTAAACCACTACTTTCCCCTGTAAAAGACGGATCAAAAGCCAGTGTCACAAAACCACGTTCAGCTAACGTTTGTGCATACAAACCTGATGATTGCTCTTTTACTGCACCAAATGGACCACTTACAGCGATGGCAGATAATTTACCTTGTGCTCCTTTGGGCATATACAAATCACCCACTAATGTGATGCCATAACGATTTTTAAAGGTGACCTTACGGTGCTCGACGTTATCACTTTGTGGAAAAATTTTGTCCCATGATTGTTCTAATTGAATTGTTTGTGCTGGAATTTGAATGACGGTTGCCGATCGCTCATTTGCCATAGTTGTTGCTCCAAATAAAGTTGAACTGAGTAATAACGCATAGGTCAGGGTTTTTAATTTCATTGTCATGCCTTTGTTAAATTCTATTGATTGCCAGACTGAGATAAAACATTATATAGGTTAACAATTGGATGATAAGATAGTGAAAGGTTCATTTACTATTAACTACAAGTTAATAATGATATTACTCCGTTTTTTCGATTAACTGGACAGATATCATATTTAGGCGCTCTTATTAGTGAGGTTTGACCATGTTTAAAAATACCAATTACAATGACTTATATGCCTTTTTACAAGTTGCACTCGAAAAGAGTTTTAATAAAGCGTCCCAAAAAATCGGTATCTCCTCCCCTGCATTAAGCAAAAAAATTCATGCATTAGAGCGGCAACTGGGCATCCAACTTTTTAATCGAACCACTCGCAAAGTGGCGCTAACACAAGCTGGGGAACAGCTGTTGCGTACTGTACAAATCAGTTTTAGCAAGCTTGATAATGAATTGACATTACTTGAACACCATCGAAATTCCCCGTCTGGTTCCGTCAAAATTAACTGCGGCTTACAAGTGATTGAAACCTTACTGCTACCTAAACTCGCCCATTTCAAACTGCAATATCCCGATATTCAGTTAGAACTCATCAGCGAAAACCGTTTTGTCGATATTATTCATGATGGGTTTGATGCTGGCATTCGTTTTGGTAGTGATGTGGCTGACGGTATGGTGGCCATACCAATTAGTGACCCCATGAAAATGGCCGTCGTTGCATCAGCAAGCTATTTTGACAGGTATGGCATCCCCACTAATATCAGTGAGTTGACCCAGCATCAATGCATTTGTTATCGGCTGACCAATGGCCAAATATTCCAATGGCATTTTAATGATAACGATACCATCATAAAGATTAAACCTCAGGGGCAATGGATATTTAATGATGATTACCCAACGTTGACAGCAGTAAAATTGGGCTTAGGCATTGGCTATTTACCGATTGACTTGATTACCCATGAACTTGAACGTGATCAGCTTATTGCCATTTTTCAGGAAAAAATTCCGCCTTTACCCGCCTTACACCTCTACTACCCACATCGCAATGTGTCATCTGCACTGCGTGTGGTGATTGATAGTTTAAAACGGTATTCTACTTAATGTGTCATACTGTTAGACTTAATGACACGAGCCTATTTAGGCTGAACATCGGCAATCACTGCACGTTTTCGGCCCAATGGGTATTTTAAATTTTGCGCTAAAATCACCCCAAATAACGACACGCCACCACCAATAATGTGGTAACTGCATAACTGTTCATTGAGCAGTAATATTGAAATCACTGCCGTAAATACGGGCGATAAATTTAAAAAAAGTGATGCTTTATTTGCGCCGAGCTTTAAAACCCCTAATACCCAGACGATGGGCGCTATCACCGAAGCAGGAATACCAGCATAAAGAACCAACCAAATATTATGTGAATTTAAGCTAATATCATCGGCCATTAAAAAACCAGGTAAAAGAATTAAACACCCAAACGTAATTTGCACATAAATGGCCTGCCAACTAGGAATCGGCATGACCCATTTTTTCGTCAGAACACCGTATAATGCATAAGAGAGCGCAGCGGTAAACATCATCAGCTCACCTTGACCCACACCAATTTCAAGTAATTTAATTGGGTGGCCACCACTGATAAGCCATACCAACCCCATAAACGATAATAGGCTACCAATTAACACCCCTAATGTAGGCGGTACCCGTAAAATAAAAAGACTCAACAAAATCGTTAAAAGGGGAATAACTGAAATAAAAATGCCGATGGTCAATGCACTGATACTGTAAGCGGCGTAATAAGCCAAACTTTGATACAGTGCCATGCCAAGTAATCCCAACAACGCCAATTTGGCTAAATAAGGGTAAATTTGCTGACGATTAGCAATAACCCCTTTTAAAACAAATGGCGTTAGCAATAACAGGGCCAGCAACCAACGGTACAAAGAAATCACCGCAGGATCGATTGCACCTGCTGACAACTTATTGACAACGGCATTGCCTGCCCAAATAATGACTGCGATTAACGGATATAAATACGCCATACTGTGTCTCGAACCCATAGCAAAAATAAATTATCGCTAGTATAGCCTGTCTCATTTAATATATATCACTAAAATCAGACAAAATGTACTATAATCAGACAATCTTACTTAACGAAAGTCCCGACAATGCCTCAAGAACTCCGCCATGCATCATTAGAAGCTTACCCTGAAAGTTTGCTGTTTTTCCGTAGTGAAGCGGTCAATGCGAATACGGAATATTTGCCACACAGCCACCCTTGGGGGCAAATTATTTGCGTCAAATCGGGCATTTTTGTCCTTGATGTGGCTCAGCAACGTTTTTTAACCCCTTCTGGGTTTGCTTTATGGATCCCCCCCAATATTGCTCACTCGAGCCATAACCATAAACCCACTTGGTTTCGCTCAATTAATATTAACCAGTGCCAAATGATGCCACAGCAAGCGTGTTTACTGAGTTTAAGTGCGATTAGTCATGCGATTATTGATTCATTTTTTAATCGAAAATTAAAAGTTCCACAATCACCTGAGGACTTACGACTTTGTCAGGTGCTGATTGATCAGCTATTGAGTGAACCATGGCAACACACTTATTTGCCAAGCAGTCAAGATAAGTACTTAGCACCGATTTTAAAAGCCCTTGAACGCAACCCAGCGGATAATTCAACCCTTGCCCAATGGGCTGACAAGGTTTACACCACAGAACGTACCCTAGCACGCCGCTGTCAAACCGAATTGGGCTTATCATTTAGTCAATGGCGTCAGCGTTTACGATTTTTATATAGCGTGTCATTACTTGAACAAGGCAAAACAGTGCAAAATATTGCTTTTGATGTTGGCTATAGCTCCGTATCGGCCTTTATCACGATGTTCAAACAGATTGCAGGCGTTACACCTGATTACTATCGTCACAATGCAAGTGCAGTGAATATGCGTAAAAATACGTCATAATAAATCACAAGTGACGCCTTTACTAAGACGCGCTAAAAAGGCCAAGACCGGTGATAACAGTCATGCTTGGTGACGGTTATCAAGGCACCCTCAATAGACCATTTATTAAATCATTTCAGCCCTAAGCGCTTTGCTAACCGATGTAAATTGCCGACATCAAGATCTAAAGTCCGTGCACTTGCTGACCAATTCATCTTATTTTCATCAAGGGCTTTGCGAATCATTTGCCGTTGCAGGTGCTCGGTAGCTTGGCGTAGATTACATGAAGATGAATTAGCGACGCCAACAGTCCCAACTTTATGGCGATTTTCAGGCTCAATGTGTGATGCAACATCTGATAACGGTAAATGAAATAAATAATGATACAAGATAAGTTCATTTTGATTTTGTGCCGCACGCGCCAACACCGCAGCCCTTTCAATAGCATGTTTCATTTCACGGACATTACCAGGCCAAGAATAGGTTTCAAGCAGTGTGAGCGTTTCAGTAGGAAGACTTATCTGAGACACGTTAAGTTTATTTTTTATCTGTTCCACAAAAAAACCAGCAAGCAAAATAATGTCCCCTTTTCTTTCCCTTAAAGCCGGCACATGTAACGGAAACACACTTAAACGATGAAATAAATCAATTCGGAAATGCCCCTCAACCGTTGCTTGCTTTAAATCACGATTTGTCGCGGCTAAAATTCGGACATTAACACGTTTGGTACTGTCTTCGCCGACACGTTGTAAATCACCATATTGAATCACCCGTAATAACTTTGCTTGCAGAATTAATGACAGCTCGCCTATCTCATCTAAAAATAGCGTGCCGTTATCTGCCATCTCAAACTTACCGGTTCGATTATGTATGGCCCCGGTGAAGGCCCCTTTTACATGGCCAAACAGTTCACTTTCAGCAACACTTTCGGGTAATGCGGCGCAGTTTAAATATACCATTGGCTTGTCTGCGCGAGGTGATAATTGGTGTATCGCATTGGCAACTAACTCTTTACCGACGCCCGTTTCACCGGTGATAAGCACATTAAGGTCTGAGCTGGCAACCACGTCAATTTCATGTTGAAGCTGTTTTATTGATGCGGAAAGTCCGACCATCTCTTCGTTAGCACGTGACACACTGCGTTTTCTTGGCACAATGCGATCATAGGTTGGTAACGCGTCTTTCTCTAACATTGACACTAACAATGCTGTATTCAATGCTGATGATGCTAAGGCACCAATTAAACGTAACTCTTCATCGCTAAACACATCAAACTGGGCCGGATTCAGGCTATCGAATGTCAATGCCCCAATCAACTCTTGATCAGCAAACAGCGGTAGTCCAATACAAGCATGCACTTTAAGTTCATCATGACCGGGAATTAACCCATCATAGGGATCGGGTAACAGGCTGTCTGCAGGAAAACGCACGACATTGCCAGCCCGCGCAATCGCCTCTAATCGTGGGTGAGATGATAATGCGAATCGTCGTCCTAACACATCGGGTGACAAACCATCGATCGCCAATGGACGAAATTGTTGATTTTCATAACGCAGTAAAGCTGAAGCATCACACTGTAATAGCTGCCTAACACTACTGATTAAACGTTGAAAGCGGTCACGCCCTGATACGCCATGTTGTAACTCAATAGCAATGTTGGCCAAGGATTGGATTGAAAGTTTCATATATTGTCATTTCGACACACTGTTAGTCATTTTGACAATTATAGCACATTGTCAAAATGACAATATTATTTTTTATTTTATTTAAAATCAAAGCATTAAGTATTGGCATGGTGTTTGCTATAACACATTAACGTTATCATTTTATTTCAATTGAGGGAACAACAATGGCAATTCATGTTAAAAATAATATTCGTTGGGTAGGACAACGCGATTGGGAAGTTCGCGATTTTCATGGTACAGAATATAAAACCCTGCAAGGAAGTAGCTATAACAGCTATCTGATTCGTGAAGCAAAAAATGTCCTGATTGATACTGTAGACAAAAAATTCAGTCGAGACTTTATTGTGAATTTAGAACAAGAGATTGACCTTAACACGATTGATTACATCATTATCAATCATGCTGAGGAAGATCATGCGGGAGCATTAAGTGAATTAATGGCTCGTATCCCTAATACCCCTATTTACTGTACCGCAAACGCGATTGATTCAATCAATGGCCATCATCACCATCCTGAGTGGCATTTTATCACCGTCAAAACCGGCGATACGTTAGATATTGGCAACGGTAAACAGCTTATTTTTGTCGAAACGCCAATGTTACACTGGCCCGATAGCATGATGACCTATATGACACAAGATGCCGTACTATTTAGTAATGATGCTTTTGGGCAACACTACTGCGATGAACACCTGTTTAATGACGAAGTGGATCAAACTGAGCTTTATGAACAATGTATTCGCTATTATGCCAATATTTTAACGCCATTTAGTCGTTTGGTTACACCAAAGATTAATGAAATTCTCGGTTTTAACTTACCGGTCTCAATGATTGCCACATCACATGGCATTGTATGGCGAGATAACCCAACCCAAATCGTTGAGAAATATCTAGAATGGGCAAATGATTACCAAGAAGACCGCATTACTATCTTTTACGATAGCATGTCATCCAACACGCGAATGATGGCTGATGCTATAGCACAAGGGATTCACGATACTGACCCGGCGGTGGCGGTCAAGATTTACAATATTTCACGTCATGATAAAAATGAAATCTTAACACAGATATTTCGTTCAAAAGGGGTACTTGTCGGCTCATCTACCATGAATAATGTGATGATGCCAAAAATTGCTGGAATGCTGGAAGAACTGACTGGGCTGCGTTTTCGTAATAAAAGAGCCTCTGCTTTTGGTAGCTTTGGTTGGACGGGTGGAGCAGTCGATCGTATCCAAACGCGTTTAATGGATGCCGGATTTGATATTTCACTTTCCCTTAAAGCAAAGTGGCGCCCTGACGGTGACGCGTTAGCAGACTGCCGCGAACATGGCCGCAAAATTGCACGCGAATGGGCACTGCACCCATTAACCACACCAACCATACCGGTAACAATCAATGACAAACCGACAACAGGCGCAACAGAGACCCAAAGTCAATCGATGATCTGTAATGTTTGCCAATGGGTTTATGATCCGGCACTGGGTGAACCATTACAAAATGTTGCGCCGGGTACGGCATGGTCAGATGTGCCTGATTCATTTCTTTGCCCGGGATGTGCATTGGGTAAATCAGTCTTTGACCCAATGTAATGGAGGACACATGGAAAATCATATTGTCATCATTGGATCTGGCTTCGCGGCCCGCCAACTGGTTAAAAGCCTGCGTCGACTCGATAAAGCAGTGCCGATAACATTAGTCGCTGCAGATAGCTGCGCTGAATACAATAAGCCTGATTTAAGCCATGTTTTTAGCTTAAAACAACGCGCTGAAGATTTAACTCGGCAAACTGTTGCCCAATTTGCCCAAGAGCATGACGTACACGTCTACGCCAATACTCACGTGATGGCGATAGATCGCCAAACGAAGCAGCTTATTTGTGACAAACAGTCTATCGGATACCAAAAATTAGTGATTGCCACTGGTGCAACCCCCATGATTCCCGTTATACCGGAAAACGATTTAATGATAACGCTCAATAGCCAAGAGGAGTATCAACGCCATCAAGAAACATTGCAGTCCGCCAAACGCGTTATGGTGCTTGGGGCAGGCTTAATCGGTAGTGAATTAGCCATGGATTTGCAACGTTCAGGAAAACACGTGATATTAGTCGATCGTGCCCACCACATTTTGTCACTGTTGATGCCAGCCGAGCTCAGCAGCCGCTTATCTGAAAAATTCAGCCAAATCGGGATCGAGCTAGCACTGAATAATGAATTACTCGACCTGCAAAAAACCGTGACAGGGTTAAAAGCCACACTGCGTAATGGTTGGGTGACGGATGTTGATGCCGTCATTTCAGCCATAGGCCTAAAACCCAATATTTCCTTGGCAAAAGCGGCTGGATTATCGACCCATCGTGGCATAGAGGTTAATCCGCAATTACAAACTACAGATGCCAATATCTATGCCTTAGGTGATTGTGCTGAAGTGATGGGTAAGGTGCAATCATTTTTACAACCGATCCAACTTGGTGCGATTGTTTTGGCTAAAAATGTATTGGGTGCGACAGAAACCTTAACACTACCAGCAATGTTAGTTAAAGTAAAAACCCCCGACCTACCGCTGTTTTTAGCAGGGGAAACGCATCGTCATGATCTCCAATGGCAAATTACGTTAAACCCGGATGGAATGGTGGCGAAAGGATTTGATCCACTTAAGCAGCTACGCGCTTTCATCACCAGTGAAGAACAGACCCCACAAGCCTTTATGTTACTGCGTGAGCTCACTCATTAGCTCATCTCATCTAACGTCACAAATAGTACGCATTTGCAGTATCGGTTAGCCGTTTAACGATACTGCAAAAGCAAGCAATGCTGCACGGAATCAACCGGGCTAATTTTCGCTCTTTTTTGCCTTTGTATTGACCCTCCCATTAAACAATGTTACGTTATAACATAACATTAATTCAGCAATGATGATCACCATGGAAAGAAAACAAACTGTATTAAGCTTTGAGGGCGTATATCTTAATAATAAGAACATCAAATTGCTGAATAACATTAACTTTACGGTCAATGATGGCGATCGCATTGCGATAATCGGCCCTAATGGTTGTGGCAAATCGACACTATTACGTACCATCATTCGGGAGTTAAAACATACTCAAGGCCGAATCTATTTTAAACAAAATCCGATTGAATCCATACCGGCCAAAGAGCGAGCTAAGCAAATTGCTTTACTGTCACAAATTGATGTCCCCGATTTACGTTTAACATTAGAAGAATATGTTGCTTTAGGATTATTGCCACATGTCGTAAATAGCAAAGACAAACATATCATCACGCAATCGATTCAAGATTTAGGGTTAAGTAAAATTAAACATGTCCCCTTAGAAAAACTCTCGGGAGGGCAAAGGCAACGCGCCGCATTAGCGCGGGCTTTATCACAAAAACCGCATCTTTTATTATTAGATGAACCGACGAATCACCTTGACCCACTGGCACGTAGCGAACTGTTATCCTTAGTAAAAAAACAAGATACCACGATCATTGCGGTTTTACATGATTTACAACTTGCCGCGTCCTTTGCCAATAAAGTGCTCATGTTGAATGAAGGTCATCAAATCATTTTCGATAGCCCTGATAAGGTACTACAAAGTGAAATAATATTCCCGCTGTTCGGACTGGAATGCTACTCGGTAGCCCATCCCAAAACAGGTAAAGCAATGAAGATTTTTGACACACCAATCCAGATATAACGTAAGGTAAATGCCACATGAAAAAAACAAGCCTATTTATATTTAGCCTTTTACTCTTTTTTTCTCACTACAGCGCTGGGTCGCCTATAACCGTCGAGAACTGCGGCCAACCGCTCTATTTTGAACACCCGCCACAAAGAGCCATTATTCATGATATCAATATGGCTGAAATGGCGTTTGCCTTAAATCTGCAAGATCGTATTGTTGGACTGACTGGGATAAGTGGTTGGTATAAAATGACGCCTGAATTTCAACAAAAAATGGGCAACATTCCCGAACTTGCACCCAAATACCCATCATTAGAAACCATACTCAGCGCCAATCCGGATTTTTTCTTTGCTGGCTGGAATTATGGCATGACCGTTGGTGGTGAGGTGACACCGAGCAAATTACGGCAATATGGAATACCAACCTTAGTTTTAAGTGAAAGCTGCGCAGTAGTGAATCACAACACCAATAAAGCCAGTATGGGTTTACTCTATCACGACATGGTCACGCTCGGTAAAATATTCAATAAAGAACACGAAGCCTTAACACTTGTGAATGAATGGAAAAACCAACTCTCTGTGTTGCCTCAATCAGCCAATCCATCCGATAAAATAAAGGTATTTGTCTATGATTCAGGGGAAGATAAACCGTTTACCAGCGGTAAATATGCTATGCCGACAGCCATAATTGAAGCCGCCGGTGCCCGAAATATTATGGACTCACTTGAGGCCAGTTGGACAACCACCACATGGGAATCAGTCTCGATGGCTGAACCTGATTTTATTATTTTGTTGGATTATCAAGACGGTTTAAGTGCCAACCATTTACAGGCTTTTCTTGAATCACACCCTTTAATGAAATTAACCCCCGCAGTGAGGAATCATCGATATCTAAAACTTCAATATGCAGAATTAACACCGGGTCCAGCAAATATAAAAGCGATTGAAAAACTCGCCAATGCTTTATATTTAAAGGACTAAAGCATGCGCCACTCAATACGCCGTTTTATGCTATTTTTTATCGCGTTAGTTTTGTTGCTGTTAGGATTAATGTTTTGGGGGATCATGCAAGGCAATGTGTTAATCACTTATGATCAAGTGTTATCCGCCTTGGGGTTTACCTCTAAACCGATCCCTGAAATGCTTAAAATCATTATTATCGACTTACGCATCCCTCGCGCGCTACTCGCCCTACTTTGCGGGGCAAGCCTAGCTATCGTTGGTACCTTACTGCAAACAACAACCAAAAATGAACTTGCCGATCCTTTCTTGTTTGGCCTCTCTTCTGGCGCATCTGCCGGTGCTGTTTTTGTGATCACCCGTTTTGGAAACCATTTTGGTGAATTCACCTTACCACTCGCGGCGTTCAGTGGGGGTATTTTATCTGCGATAGTGGTTTTAATGCTGTTTTATATGAGCAAATCACACCGTTCTGAACACCTAATCGTGTGTGGCCTATCTGTATCATTTCTTTTTAGTGCATTAACCAGCTATTTTATTTTTTCAGGCGATCAGCGAGCAGCGAGCTCCGTTATATTTTGGTCACTGGGCGGACTTGGCCTTGCTCGATGGGATAATTTACTTATTCCACTGATGAGTTTTGGTTTATTAAGTGGTTTTGTGATCAAACGCTGGCAATGGCTCGATGGACTCCTTGCTGGAGAGCAGACCGCAATCTCATTAGGTATTCATGTTGCAAGATTAAGGATTGAGACGTTCCTTTGTTGTGCATTAGCAACATCCTGTTTGGTTTCAATTACCGGCGTGATTGGCTTTGTGGGATTATTAGTCCCCCATGTTGCCCGCTTTTTTGTCGGTGTCAAACACCGTTTATTAATCCCGTTATCGGCCCTATTTGGTGCACTACTGTTATGTATCGGCGATATCATTAGCCGAACGGTGATTGAAAATCAAGAGTTACCGATTGGCGTCATCACCGCAGGTATCGGCGGAATTTTTGTGATTGGCTTACAGATCAAACGCAGTTGGTAGCCCGACTTAGAAAACAAACGTCATGATTATTTGATGATTGCAATGGATAATTAGCGGATATGTACGATATAGGGGAGTGAAACGCAAACGTTGGATTATGTTTATGACTTAATAACATAAACAGCACAAGATAATACTTGTGCTGCGAATAATGACGATTTACTCATTGGCACTCTTTTTCAACAAACTGATCGCCATAAAATACTAACTTAGCGCTTCCTCGCTCAATCTGCTGATGAAATTGGTGCCTTGCCGCTTTATGTTGCTGATAGTGGTTGTCATTCAAGTCAGCTAACTTATGCGCCAACAATATTGCCGCCAATCGTTTATTGGCATGCTGGCTACGCTGTGATTGCACTTTAACTGAAATCCCTGTTGCCATATGCGTAGCCCTAACTGCTGACTCGGTTTTATTAACATGCTGTCCACCGGCTCCCGATGATTTTGTGGTGGTAAACTGAATTTCACTCTCACCTATCGGTTGTAAATCCGGTAAGCACATCGCACCAATATACCAGTTTTTACGTTTATGGCTCGGTCGATAAGGGCTTTGGCACACCCATTGAATCGAACCTTGCCAGCGGTTAGTTAATAACTCAGTATGTTCACCCTTAATCGAAAGCAGCACAGAATGCAGCGTATCTTGCTTATCGCCGGATTGCGACGCTAAGATGTCCACTTCAAGGCTGTACTTTATCGCGTCTTGTAAAAATCGTTTCAGTGCTTTTGCTACTGCTAAACAACACTCATCTGGGCCTTTCGCCGCAGAAAACTGAAAGAGTAACATTAGTCACCTCCTTGCGTTTTATAGGTCAGTACCGGCGTTAATTGTGCAACGATTTGGATTAAACCCGCTTGCTGCATCGATTCAATCACACTGTCGATCGATTTATAAGCTTGTGGCGCTTCCTCATAAACCAGATCACGATCCTCACAAATGATGCGACCACCGAGCTTAGTGCGCAGCATTTGATCAGTCGAGTAACGATTTTCCAATTTTGCTTTGCAATCGGCGCGTCGCCACTTGCGGCCCGCGCCATGGGCAAGCGAAGATAACAAATCGGCATTGGCGATCGGGTTAACCAAATAGCTATAATCACCGCGTGAACCGGGGATAATCACTAATCCGGCTGTCGCCGGTGACGCACCTTTGCGATGTAACCAACCTTGCTGCCCCTCATCATTCACTCGTTCTAAAAAGTTATGATGCACATTTAAAATCTCACGGCCGGTGGTATTGAGATTATCAAATAATCGCTCCGCCACCGTTTGCCGATTATAATGAGCAAAATCCAATGCATTGTTATGCTTCTCTAGATACGTTTGTGCTTCCGGACTGGCTTGCGCTAGCCCCTTTTCGCCAAACTTGGCAACATGTTGCTGTAAAATCGCATGCCCCAGCCCGCGAGAACCGGAATGCACCAATAAAAACAGATTTTTGTTACTCAGTTGGTATTGTGCAAACAAATCGTGATCATAGATTTCACTGACTTTTTGTAACTCAGCAAAATGATTACCGCCCCCAATTGTACCCAAATTGTATTTCCCGCGCGTTATTGGCTGATCAATATTACCAATGCGGCGCTCTAACTTATCAATACTTAATTTGGCCAGTGGGATCTCGGTTTGCCATAAAGCCATACCACAACCAATATCGCTGCCAATTAAAGACGGATAAATTAAATCAGCGGAAAAATAAGCCGCTCCAATTGGGTAACCTTGCCCCGGATGTAAATCGGGCATACCGACCACTTTTACCATATCCGGCAAATTTGCAGTCGTGAATAACTGTTCGATGGCAAGCCCATCGATCCAGGTGTTTTTTGATGCCACCAAAGAAACCTTCTCTGACAACATCTGTATAGAATTGTCCATATACCAATCCATTAATTGAATAATTAAAAATAAAAATGTTTTTAGATTGGCAGGCTAAATCAGAAAAGCGAATTGAATCGAAAATTGAAAGGATGAGATATCAAATTATTCTGCAATTAGCCTGCAAAGGTGATGTAAACAAATCATAATAAATTCTCCTTTGCAGTTAATAGTGGCACGCATGATAGGGGTATATTTAAATATTGTAAATCATTTTTTATACTATTTTTGTTATCAAATCGTGGCTATACCTCGTATAAATGGTCAACAAGCTAGGCATAATGACCATTATTGACGCTGTTTAATTCGCAGCCTTTTATATAACCATATGAATATAAAAAAGGGCGAAAAAGAGAACATATTGCGTTTTTTAGACTTACTTCTGATACTAAAATCACAGTCACAGTCGCAAGGTAATGCTTTTGAAACGTCACAGCCCTTGAAACATTCACAAAATTCTAACGCCTCACAATATTCACACGGATGGTGTTTGTCTTTTTGAGGATGTTCATTCGTTAACGCTATTGCTGCTTTTTTGCATTCATCTAAGCGCATAGGAAAAGATAGGAGATAAAGGGCAAATTAAAGATACTCATGCGATTTAGGAATCGCGATATTCAAACGATCCCGATAGATCACACAAATTATTTTGCAACTGAAATGACTTGAAGGTTTTTAACTTCGATATCAGTTGGTTTGTATCGATGAGTATCAACTTCACCCGTTATTTGGATCGTATCATTTGGCGTTATCGAGCGGCCTTGCCATAATTTATCTTTAATTTTAACATTGATATCACCGCTACTATCTCTAAACAGATACATTTTATCACCCAAACGCTGAACAATATTACCTTGTAAAGTCACCCATGAATCGTCATGCATTTGTTTAGCTTGTGCAGCGGCCGTAATATTTTGAACACCGCCAGTAAAACCGCTGTTTACAGGTTGATTGATGCCATTATTAAAGCCTTCAGCGAAGGCACTACCTGTAAAACCTAAGGTTGTAATTAAAAATAAAGGGATCAGTTTTTTCATAATAAGTTCCTTGTCTTAAATTAACGTCTCGTTTTGATAGGTGTTATTTAATCAAAAAAACATTAAGTAATTATTAATTTTTCTTAATTTAAAAAATTTATAATTATTTGATTTTACATATCCTTTATCGTTCTATAGCCCTATGCTATAAACTTTTTCTAACGGTATACTCTTATTGAATTCATTCATCTCATATTTTATGAGATTCATTTTAGGGGATATTTTGTTTTATTCTCTTTTCCATTCTCAATAATCGTTTTTTTATCGTGTTAATGTTAGGATTATAGTTCGAGATAAGCCAAAAAATAAAATCTCGACATTAACCTTATCATATTGATGTTAATTTTTTGGCTATGGTTTTTATTTTACACCTAAGATGAGATTAATCATGGAACTGGCTAAAATACACAGTGACAATCGTCAGCGTTTAGCAACGTTATTAAATAAAATAGCAAATAAAGATCAGCCACTCGGCTGGAAGACAGTGACAACCCTTGCTGTTGGCGGTTTGCTGGAAATCGGTTTTTCTAAAGTGAATCATCAATTATTAATTATTTCAAGTAGTGGACGTAGTCTAATCAACTGTATCAATGGTGAAAAAGTAGCGCGTGATTATGAAGAAGATGGTGATTGGTATAATCCTATCAACTTAACTTGCCAGGGAATTGGCCCCATCGCAGATGAAACACTTTTGATTGCGGGTTTGCACGGTGGGGGATTACCGACGTGTAATCAATATGGCGAAAGCCTTGAGTTAGTCTCTTTACATTGGCCTGTGAATGATATTTACTTTTGCCCAGCGGGTAAATCTATTTTCAGTGAACGTCACCAAACGGACTGTTATCGTATTTTTTCTGACGATGTGCGTTGCTTTGGGTTTTCATGGCATGGCGAATTTATTGCCATTGCCACATCAAGTGATGTGACAATCTGGCGAAGGGGATAATCACTAGTAAGCAACACAATTATTGCCTTCATGTTTGTAGCTAACCACACGATCTTTTTCAAGCCAAAATTTTGTTGAACATGAATACTTTGTTTTAGTTTGTGGTTTGATGTCATAGGTTATCGTATTATCATTAATTTGATTAACCGTCACTTTTCCTGGATTATCAACAAACATAACCTTATAAAAAGAAATGACCGTCTCTGCTTTTCGAACAACTTTACCTTTAATTATTAATTCATCATGTTCAAATACGGTTAACGGCTCGCCCCATTCACTAATCAACTCTTGCTTAGTCATGCCAACAGAACGGTCTAATTTTCGTTGATAACCCGCTTCACTAACACACCCCACGAGCAAGCCCATGACACTAGCTAGTACCATCATTTTCATTTTACCAACATGCACTTTATGACCAATATTGACATCGTTACGTCGTTTAGAAAACATCATACTCATGATTTATCCTCATCATCAATCGAGTTAAGATACCTTTTAAGTAAAGGCTACCTGCAATCAAGCCGCTATCTTGCTTGTCTAAGATTAATACAATTTTCACTATTATATTCAAAAAAGCCGCTATCACACTTTTCTTTAACATAGCGGTAAGTGGAATCATCATATTTTATTTCACTCAAACTAAATTGGTTTGATTTTTCCATATGTTGACTTGACCCATTCAAAAAAAGCCACAGCACACCTAAAACAACAAATAATCCAATGGCAAAAATACCGGTTTTATGCTTCATAACACATCCCCTATTGATTAAATATACCAAACAACCAAATAGACTAAAATTTAACTCTTTTATTATAAATCAGAATCTAATTCAACATAAAATGGTTTATGCATCACAGCAGAATTTGCTGGAACTTGATGTAGCTAAGCAAACCATGCAAAGCAGACTATGAAAAGATAAAATACGGTACTTTGATGTTCAATATCGGCGCAGAGTTTGATTTAAATGGGTAGCGTTCACTGATAAAATTTGCAAAACAGAAGAGATAAAATAAACGATGTTGCGACGCGTCTAGCATTATCGGTTTCATTAACTACTGCCAAGCACTGGCGGAATATGCTATAGTATTTTCGGGTGATGTTACAAGGTGATACGATGGATATTAAACTGACTAAGCATGACAAACGCAATATTGAAGGCATGCAAGATGTGTATAGCATTATGCAACGCGTGTTACTGCGTGAAAACAAAATCGACCAAGAAAAGGAACATCTTTGGATCATAGGTATGAACCAGGGCGGTTACATCTTGTACATTGAACTGATTGCGCTAGGTTCGTACCGCTCGGTCGATGTTGAGCCAATGAATGTATTTCGCGTTGCCGTGATGAAAAACGCCTCACGCGTCATATTAGTGCACAACCACCCAGGCGGATCGCTCACCCCATCGCCTGCCGACAAAGACATCACCGATCGCCTAATCCAAGTCGGCCGCATTTTAAATATCGAACTCGTCGACCACCTGATTATCACCCCAGAACACTATGTCAGTTTTCGTGCGATCAACCTGATGGACGAACTCGAGCAAAGCCTAAAATACGTGCCCACTTACCAAGTGATCGAAAAAATCCGCAAAGAAGAAAAGAAAATCGCCAAAGAGAAGTTGGCGATTGAAAAGGATAAGACTAAAACAGCTCAAGATAAAGCCAAAGTTGAAAAAGAACGACGCGAGAAACTTGAACAAACAATGATTCAAGTATTGCTAGATAAAGGAGTTTCCATAGAAAGTATCGCAAAAATAATGGAAATACCAGAGAAAAAAGTTAGAAAGCGAATAGAACAAATGTGATTGAGACTATCGATAATACTGATTTAATTTACAGTGTTTAGTTGATTTTTCCCTCAAAATATGGTACACTTAATACCATTGCTTTAGCTTAGTGGTTGAACTTATCAACACTAAGCTAAAGCAATGGTTAACCAAGTTTAAATTTAAAAATTTTCTCGCTTTTTCTATTTTATTTTTCATATTTTATAACTCCTCTAATGGTCATTTTACTGAATTTATCAAATCACTTTTTGATGCTTTTATTATACCGTACTTAATAGAAAAATTCAATAAAAACAAATAATAAAGCTATTTTTGATACAATTTAGGATTGAAATATACATTTAAATTGTAATCATGAATACTTAATATCAGTCATTAATATTTTCAGCATTCATGATTACAAAATGAAGGCTTATTATTCTTTTATTTATGAATATTTTCCTCAATATAATTTGAACCATCACAAAGTAGTGTTGTTAATTGAATAGAACTTTTATCTTCTTCAAAATAAAATACTCGAAATTCTTGTTCATCGACTTTTAAATATCGGGCACTAGTATTAGGAACGTTTTTTATAATTTTATTATTACATTTAAAATAAATCATTGTGTCTGCAATGTATGTTTTAACAACTGATGTTTCAATAATACTAACTCCATTGAAAATGATTAATTGACTTGGTAATGCAATGCTCATGAAAACAAGAAAGTAAGTGATAAATGGTAATTTATATGAAAGTTTTCGATTCTTTGCTAGATCTGTCCAAAATATCGCGATCAATTGCAAAAATATACTTGCTATTAAAATAAAGCTAAACCAGTATAATCCCTGAGTTATAGTTGGAATTTGTTCAGGAGGGACTGATATAAATTCAGTTACAAAACTACGTCCTAAATTTTGACTAATGAAATCTAGTAGTATATAGACTGCCCCCAAAATAACTCCACTTTGAATTTTTACTGCCATGTTCGCAATTCTTTTATTACCTATATAATTTCCTAATATGATTATAGATATGATGATTTGTAATAAAAATAGAATGAGACTAACGATCCAGTGAAATCTAAACAGGAATGAAAGAAAGGCTAAAGAGCCAAATGTCGCTCCCCAACCAGATAAAAATAATATTCGGTGTAATACTTTTTTTTTATTGTTTTTTGATAGTAGAAATACAAGCTTAAGCCATTTTATTGTTAATTGCTTTTGTTTGTCACTGGCAAAAATTCGATAATAAATCATTAGTCCAATACAGACAATAGCAAAAGAGATGATAAAAGGATAAATATTCATTTCTCTTTTGGTCATAGTAAGAATAATTATACTTATGATATAAGGTAGAAATAATCCCCAAAATAAAACAGGGTATTGTGAAATAGAATTATTTAATTTATATGATTTTTTCATTAACTATCCTCTCAACTTATCTTTTGTAACTATATTTTAGCTTCTATTTATATATAAAGCAGCGTAATGAAATGTTCCTAAAAGACTGAAAACTGATCTTTAACGAAATAGAAGACAAAATAACTATAAAACATCTTAACAATCCCATTAACATATAAACCAACTAACCCACCCCAAACCGGTCAAATATTCGCCCTAACGCACCACGCGCAGTGGAACGGGGAGCCGGAGGGGTTGGTTGGAAACCCTCGGTCGCCTGAGTATCAAATGCTATAAATTCATCTACACTTTTAGAGGCGAAAAAATGTCTGCAACATTTTAAAATAGCATCTTAATAGATAATTCGCACGAAGCGACGAAAAAATATCCCACAATCATAATAAAAACCACTTCAAATATCTTTGCTGAACACTATCCATTTCAATCAAATTCTGCGAGCCATCTCGCAAAAATCACTATTTATTAACCTCTATTCTTAACTCATGTCATTAGCATATAGATGAACTAAAAAACCCTAAATCTGTCAAATATTCGCCCTTACGCCCCACGCGTAGTGGAACGGGGAGCCGGAGGGGTTGGTTTGAACCCCTCGGTCGCCTGAGCACCTGAACATCAATATTGCACGACTGATTTAAAGGCGAAACAAATACCCGGAACCTTTTCGAAAAAGGCTTGCCCGTTGGCCCGAAGGGTAAGTCGCAGGAAGCGACGAATAAACAAATAGCACATACATAATAAAAAAACCTTGCAAATATTTTTTCTGTAACCTACCCATTTAAATCAAAATTTGCGAGCCATCTCGCAAAAAATCACTATTTATTAACCTCTATTCTTAACTCATGTCATTAGCATATAGATGAACTAAAAAAACCTAAATCTGTCAAATATTCGCCCTTACGCACCACGCGTAGTGGAACGGGGAGCCGGAGGGTTTCGTTGGAAACCCTCGGTCGCCTGAGCATCAAATGCTATAAATTCATCCACACTTTTAGAGGCGAAAAAATGTCTGCAACATTTTAAAATAGCATCTTAATAGGTGAGTCGCACGAAGCGACAAATAAAAAACCTTGCAAATATCTTTACTGTAACCTACCCATTTAAATCAAAATACCTTAAACTCTAATACATGGTTTTTCAAAGGGAATAACGATGCTAAACGATTTGATTCCGCAGGCGTTACACAGCGATGTTAATCAGTTTTTACATGAGCTAATGCAATTAGGCCAACACGTGCCGACGCATTGCCCTTATTGTCAAAATCAAACCTTTAGCCAAACCCGAGCAGAACCGTTAACGTTTCGCTGTAAAGCGTGCTTAAAATATTTTAACCCTTTAACCCATACCCCCTTTAATCGTTTACAGCCAGTGGCGTGGCTAACCCGCATTTTATGCGATCGGGTCAATCGCAAAACCTATCAAGAGATTGCCGATACATTAGACTGCGATATTAAAAAGATCATGCGCCGTGATAAGGCGATAAAAAAGCAGATGCAATTACATTTCCCTGACGTGTATCAGTGGTATTGCGCGCATAATGATGTGGCTGGGCAGTTTAACACTAATCCGATCAACGATGCCCTTTCGGCACAACATCAGGCATTCAAACAAAAACTTAGCGAGATCTTGACCACCACGAACAGCCCGTGTTTGTATTGCCATTCGCCTCACACCGTTAAAGTCGGGCAACGGGCTACGTTTCGTTGTGATCGTTGCCGGCGCGGTTTTAGTTTACTGCGTGATACGCCGATTATGCGCTTACCTCATGCCGATTTATGGTTAACCTATCTTGATTTGCTGGTTGCCAAACACAGTAATTACGCGATTGCCAGCCAGCTTTGCATGAATAGTGGCACCATCGGGACATGGCGACGCAGATGGTGTTATACCATGCAATTGTGGGGATTTGAGAGTTTGGCCATTTGGTGTCAACGGTTGTAAATTCTCGTTTCCCCACTATTTTATCAAGCACCAAGTGAATTTAATAATGCCATCACACGTTGTTTTGTATCTTCATTCGGTTCGATTTTTGCTAACCTTTTAAGCGCATGCTTGAGTTCAGGTGACCATAGCTGCCTATCCCAACTTTCTATGGCATTTAATGCCAGATTTCGACTACGTATAACAGGGCTATTTAAACCCACCACTATTAAATCCTCGCCAACACCAGGAAAACGATGAAGATCCTGAAGAATAAAATCTAATACATAATGTTCTTGGAATGTTGTACCAAACCCTGTTACTAATTCTGGTCCTGTTGCAATAGAAAAAAAATCATACTTTTGTTTAGCGAGTTGTATCGTTTCTTGTACTCTTTGTGCATCATCAGTTTGCATTAAATTATACCATTGACTACTGTCGTTATATTTTTGATGCTCAAAACGAAGTGGCCATGCGTCAAATCCAAGACGATCATAAAGATTAATCGCTATTCCAAACTGTTTCTTATCGTTTGTTTGTAAGCTTTGCTGAATCAATGGTAACCAGTGTTCTTGTGTGATTAGATTATTTACAGTATCAGTTAATGTTATTTTAATCTTCTGATCCCAATTAGGATAACTATCATCCACTTCATCTACAATAAAATCACGAATTGCTAATAGCGTTCTTAGAATATTCAGATCGTTTATCGGCTGTTTTTGTAATTGTGCTAAATAACATAAACAAACGCTGGCACCTTGATCATAATCACGCATATCCTCGGCCGGCCCACCCATTATTAGCGCTTCAATCATCTCACCCGTTGCCACAAGTAATGCCATATCAACAGATGGCTGTGCTAATGCGGTTTGCAGATCACCCGCAGTTGCGCAGGTATAGGCAAGGTATTCATACATCACGCTATTTTTATACCCTTCCCTTAATAACCAGTTTTTGACTTCCTGAGAAGGATTTTTTGCTAACCGTTCCACTAAGTGAATGCGCCCCCAACCATCAACTTTTTTGGCTAATGTAAGTAAGGCATTTTCGACTTCAATCGGCGATGATAACGTATTTTGTAACGCCACAGCCGAGTACAACGTAAACTCTTCATGCATACCAAATAGCAAAAATAATTCCGTCTGCTGGGTATTAAAACGCCCCAGCATGGCAATACTAAATTTAATCACTTCGCGATCTGGGCTATTGAGTAGTAACCAATAAACAAATTCATATAATTTATTGAAGTTAACTTCAGCTTTTGCCATTTTTTCTGTTAATTCATCAATATAACTTAAAGTGCCTTGCTCTTTAATTAAGGTATACAGTTTTGCAATGTCTTGTTGAGTTGGTTGAGCTGTTATTGTTCTAAGCAATGTTAAAATTTGCTCAGCACATGCTTGTTCAGAGGATGATGAATGATGATTCATCACACCATCCATGGCGCCCGCTGCCCACTTTATTTTTGAGTCATCATGTGATTCGTCGGGTAAATTTTGGGCTGTGTCAGGAAGTTTGTCCGCATCTTTATAAGGTAATAGAAACTGATAAATACTTATCAGTGATTTATCCCAAACAATAGGAAACCCGTTATCGTCTTGCATTCTTTTTTTGCTGGCAAACAAGTCTTTTAGCCATTTTTTCATCTGTTTTCCTTTAATTATTATTTTTATATTCTATGGTAATCGTTAGTCATCTAAATCAAAATGTAATAAGTAATAGTCATTTTGATATGCGATAACTAAATCACACCAACGTGTTGCATACCATATAAGATTTATCATATTTCCATCTTCATTAATAGCGAGGGGCCCCTCGATATGTTTTTCATCCCTTCACACACACCACTTGTCGTAATTGATGCACAATTTCGACAAGTTCATTTTGCGCGGTCATCACGGCATCAATGTCTTTATATGCCATTGGGATTTCATCGATCACATTGGCATCTTTACGGCATTCAACATGGGCCGTGGCCTTGATTTGATCCTCAATGGTAAATTGCTTTTTGGCCGCCGTTCGGCTCATTACGCGGCCGGCACCGTGCGAACAGGAGCAAAAGCTGTCTTCATTACCTAAACCCCGCACAATATAGCTTTTTGCTCCCATTGAACCGGGAATAATGCCGAGTTCGCCTTTGCGTGCCGATACCGCCCCTTTGCGGGTGACAAAAATGTCTTCGCCAAAGTGCTGCTCTTTTTGTACATAGTTGTGGTGGCAATTCACCGCTGACATGTGCGTGGTAAACGGTTTAGTGATAATTTTGCGCATTGCCAAAATCACATTATGCATCATCGCTTCTCGGTTTAGCCGGGCAAATTCTTGCGCCCAATGCACCGCCTCAACATAATCGTGAAAGTGCTCGGTGCCCTCTTCCAAATAGGCTAAATCTTTGTCCGGTAAGTTTTGGATATGCACTTCCATGTCTTTTTTAGCCATTTCAATAAAAAAACTGCCAATGGCATTACCCACGCCGCGTGAACCACTGTGCAACATAATCCAAACACGATCTGCCTCATCTAAACAGATTTCGATAAAATGGTTGCCAGTACCTAATGTGCCTAAATGACGGTAGTGATTGGTTTTTAAAAAGCGTGGGTATTTTTCCGTCAGCTTATCAAAGCCGGGGACTAACTGTTGCCAGTACTGTTCGACAATCGCTGGGGCGTCATGCCAGCTACCATAATCCCGTCCACGGTGTTTTGGGGTAAGTCCATGTGGCACCGCTTTTTCAATCTCGGTACGTAATGGCAATAAATTATCCGGTAAATCCGCCGCCATCAGCGAGGTTTGTACCGCTATCATACCGCAGCCTATATCCACCCCAACCGCGGCAGGAATAATTGCCCCCATAGTTGGAATGACACTGCCAATGGTTGAGCCTTTGCCCACATGCACATCGGGCATCACCGCGATATGTTTAAAAATAAACGGTAACTTAGCCGTTTTCGTTAGCTGTTCTTTAGCCTCGGGTTCAACCGGCACGCCCTTCGTCCACATTTTGATGGGTTTGGCGTTTTCTGCTTGTAATAGATTATATTGTGTCATTTTTTATTCCTTACACCGCCATGCGATTGTACATGGCGGCTTAATATTTTCTTTTTATCACGCGTTTTTAGGTTGGATATTCACCAAGCCATGTAACACTTGGTCAAGCCCGCCTACTACCGAGATTTTATCGATACGTTCGGCAATACGTTCCAACGTTTCCATCTCTTTTAACCGCAAAGCAACTGGGTTGTTTTCCATCACTTTTGCGGTGTTCAATAATGAACGGGTTGCCGAGGTTTCTTCTCGGCGGCGGATCACATTGGCTTGCGCCGCTTTTTCCGCTTCAACCACTTGCGATAAAATCGCCTTCATATCGCCCGGTAAGATAATATCTTTTACCCCCAGTGAGACGGTTTGTAAACCAAAGCCGTGTAAACGCGCTTTGATGTGTTGGGTCACCACGTCATCGATGATGTTTTTATTTTCTAATAATTCATCTAATGAACGAGTACCAATCGCTTCACGTAAGCCAAATTGTAATTCACGATACAACAAATCAACTGGCTGTGCTGTTTTTTCAAACGCGGTTAATACGTCAGTATAGTGCCAATTAGCTACTAAGTTTACCCGCAAATTGACTTTATCTTTGGTTAAAATCTCTTGCCCAGCCACATCTAATGCTTGCAGGCGAGTATCCACCATATCCACCGAGATTTCACGGTTAAAACGCCAATAAGCGGTAATGCCAGCCGTTAATAACTGCTCAATTTTACCGTTCACTTTTAATACCCCGACATGATAAGCCGGCACTTGAGCAATTAATACGCTGTTATCACCGAGCACTTCTTTTTGGCGTAATTTTGGTTGCAGTAATTGCTGTACCATTTCATCACTTAAGGTATAGCCTTGGTGTAAATCCACGGTTACCATATGCTGTTTATGGCTATTTTTCCAGTAAAGGCGCTTGGTACCCGGTGATAAAATTTCTACCAATAGGTCATTTTCATAACGCAAACCAGCCTGATTTGCACCGACTTCCATCTGTAAACAAAACTGTGCTAACTGCTGCGGCGTACGTTGTTCGATGGTATCAGCGATACGGTCATCAATGCGGTTGTCGCGTAAGTTAAATTTACCCAGTACAATCATATGTTTAAATTGGCAATAACCGACGATCGATTCTGGCGCAATAATCTGTATTAGCTGGTTATCAACAAATAAAGTCCCAATTTGTTCATGAATAAAGTGATGTAGCACTAATTTTTCGATATTCACAATGGCGTTATTGCTATTTTTAGCTTCAATCAATGCTTGTGCGATATCGGTTGGCAGTGCATAACCGTGTTGTAATACTACTTTTTTAATCGCATGTGCTTTGTAGCTTTTCCAATATAATGATTTGGTTGCCGGTAAAATCACTTCCACCAATTTTTGCTC
Organism: Orbus sasakiae; assembly: GCF_039542345.1. Classification (NCBI taxonomy): domain Bacteria; kingdom Pseudomonadati; phylum Pseudomonadota; class Gammaproteobacteria; order Orbales; family Orbaceae; genus Orbus; species Orbus sasakiae. Next base: position 59,759 of record NZ_BAABHY010000006.1, on the reverse strand, counting down.
TTCATAACGTAAGGCAATTTCGTTGTCTGCCACATCCACTAAATAACAGTGTTGGTTAATAATTTGCGGATAGAAGTTGATTAACTGCTCTGCCATGTTGGCAGCGATTTTTGTCTCCGCTAAATTAATCAACTGGTAACCAATGGTATTTAATGGGTCAAAAATTCGGTGTACACCCGCGGTTAGTACTTTTTCAATTTCATTGTTTTTATATAACATCGCGATTTCATGTTTTTTAACTTTAATGGTTTTTATCATTTTTACTTTTCCTTGTTAGCACAATCAGCAACCGCGTTTTGCACAATAGAAACGGGTTAAGTAACGAAATAGTAGGGTGAAGGTTAAAAGCAATAAGAAAAATAGAGCGTCACTTATTGGTATTTAATATTCTGCCTATTATCCAGTTTGTTTACCTTGAAAGTCGTAGTGACCTGACAAGTTAACCGGTTGTTTTTGCGGATAAGCTTGGTACGGTGCTTTGTCACTGAGCTTATCTAACGTCGATCACTGACTGTGTTTGTTTGTTTTTTCTACTTTTGTTTTACGGTTTTTGAAGTAGGATTCGAACCCACTACATATCGATCCTGAGTCGATTGTTCTACCAGATGAACTATTCAAAATAGACTTTTACACAGTCACCTAATCACACAATAAGGAATACATGTTGATAATCTTCCGTCCTTTTATCCCGTAGATAAACCCGTAAAGGATTCGCGATGTACCTTGCTGCTATAAAAAACAGCATTTGCTTGCTTAGGTATATTTGATATTGCGAAAAGCGTGCCAAAAAATAGAAAGGAATAAAAATATTTTTTAGTTCATTGATTTATAAATATAAAAAATCAATATCATTTATGCACAGGAAATATAAATAGATTTTAATGGCCATAAATTTTATAATTTTATCAAATCATTTATATAATATTATAAACTTAATCATGAAAAATAACGTGGTATTTGGTTTTTTAGGTAATGTGTTGGATAACCGAGGTAGAGGTAAAAAACGCTGGGCGCGTTGGCGGCCAACCCTTGATTTATGCCGACAAGCTGATTTAGCGATTGCTCGTTTAGAATTGCTTTATTTTGCAAATGATGAGCAGCTACTTTGTGATATTGTTAATGATATCAAAATTCTATCCCCCAATACCGACGTTAACCCCATTGCCATCAATATTGCTGATCCATGGGATTTTGAGCAGGTTTATACGTGTTTATTTGATATTGCTAAACGCTATTCTTTTGATCCAGATAAAGAAGATTACTATTTGCATATCACAACCGGAACCCATGTGGCGCAAATTTGTTGGTTTTTATTAGCAGAATCACGTTACTACCCCGCTAAGTTATTGCAAACGTCACCGCCAGTAAAATCAAATGACGTTGAAGAAAAAGTTTATCATAATGAAGCGGAACTGATTGCCAATAGTCCTCGAGGAAAAGCCAGCACCATTGATTTGAATCTTAATCGCTATGATCAAATTCTCACCCGTTTTCAGCAGTATGCCAGTGAAGCTACCGAACTGTTAAAATCGGGCATTGCCACACGTAATAAACAGTTTAACCAGTTAATTGCTGAAATCGAGCAAGTGGCCAGCCGTTCTTATGCGCCGATGTTATTATGTGGGCCAACTGGCGCGGGGAAATCATTTTTAGCGAAACAGATCTATTTACTTAAACAAAGTAACCATCAAATCAGCGGTCAATTTGTTGAGATTAACTGCGCCACCTTACGTGGCGATAGTGCAATGTCGACCTTATTTGGTCATGTGAAAGGCGCGTTTACCGGTGCCAATCTGGCGCGAACTGGCTTGTTAAAAAGTGCCGATGGTGGGTTACTGTTTTTAGATGAGATCGGAGAGCTTGGGCTAGATGAACAAGCAATGCTATTAAAAGCGATTGAAGAAAAGCAATTTTATCCATTCGGCAGTGATAAACCCATACAGAGTGATTTTCAGCTAATTGCCGGTACCAATAAAGACCTTAAACAGGCAATCAGCCAAGGCGAGTTTCGTGAGGATCTGTATGCCCGTATTAATCTGTGGAATTATACCTTGCCAGGATTAGCTGAACGAAAAGAGGATATCGAACCCAATATCGATTATGAACTGGCGCGTTATGCTAAAGAATATGGCTTAATGCCGCGTTTTAATCGCGAGTCGCGCAGTGCCTATTTGCAGTTCGCCACCTCACATGAAGCATTATGGCAAGGCAACTTTCGTGAACTCACCGCATCCATTACCCGTATGGCAACGCTGGCACCACAAGGGAATATTACGGTTGAGCAAGTTCAACAAGAGATTAAACGCCTTAAAGCTAATTGGCATCAAAATAGGCAACATAATGCATTAATCCCACTCGAAATCGATGAATTTGATCGCTATCAGCTGGAAAAAGTGATTGAGGTGTGCAAAAAAAATTCGACATTATCCGAAGCAGGTAGGCAACTGTTTGCGGTATCAAGAACCAAAAAACAAAAGAGCAATGATGCCGACAGGCTCAAAAAGTATTTGGCGAAGTTTGGGCTGAGTTGGGATGAGATTAACAGCCCCTAGACCAAATTAGAGATCATGAATTAAAGACCAAATAATTGCTTCACCATTTGTTGATTGTATTTATCCTGACCACGCCAATAAGTGGCATATACCCAATCGTGTTTTCCCCTTGTTGAGCGCTCATAGGAAGCGGGTTGTAAAATCCCCACACAAGCCAAAATCTCAATAACGGTGTTACGTTCATTCTGATTGGATTTAAAGTTAGGCACATCCGTCAGTTTATCACTCAGTGAACCCGGATAATCATCTCGCTGACATGATGCAATAATGGCTAATATCCCTTTTAAAATAGCTCTATCATCTTTAGTCGGTTCAGAGATTGCCTGTTTAGTGAATTGCATGAGATCAAAGTAGGTATAAAGTAAATCACCATGACGCACTCCCCCCCACTTGATTCGTTCAAAGTTTAAGATATTTAAATCTGCTTTGGCGTAGTTTTCATTACCTATTATGCCATATTTGAGATCACGGCAGACCTGACACGTATAGGATGAATGGCTAATTTGGCCATCTTGATAAGATTGACCAGACACTACTGGCGTATATTGATGCGCTGTCATTAATTTGGCGATAAAGTATGACGCAATACCAGAGCGCCAATCAAGTCGTCGCGTTGATAAGCTGCTCAAAAAGGCCTTGGCAACGTGTTCAAGTGTCATTGTGGCGACGATGTTTATGATTTTATTGACACAATTATCGTGTGATATGGTAATGGGATCAAACATTAATCCTTTTTCTTTCGCATACGCGAAGTCGCTAGGCTCTGTTTTTACCTCTTTTTCGTCTTTCCAGCCATTTTTCCAATAGGTTTGAAACAGAATCTTTTTTGCTTTTTTATCCATTTAATCACCGTATATTGTCTATTTTACTTTGAATTAGCACGAGTAACGTGCTCTAGCCATTGAGTTTAACTCATTACGATAAATGATCAGATTCAGCAGTGATTTGATGTTTTTCTTTTACTGCGATTCGCTTCGAACCGTCATTAAAAGTCACGTGCTAATCTTTAGCATGCAAATAGTGTGTTAACACTTGCCTAAGCCCAAAGCTAAGTTTTTGAAGCATCGGAAAACGTTCCCAATATTTGGATTGAAAAAACAAATCATCACCAAAAATGATCTGCTGTTTTTGCATATCAATCTGCCAAGGTTGACCATCAATAACTCCTTTTAAGATTTAAATAGACTTCATCAATTTAATGATATCGAAAAATGCGACACGTACAACACGTTATTTAAATGGTACTTGATTAATGAGTGACTGCGGATCTTTTTTAAGCATGTTTAATGTCCTAACCATGTTCTTCACACGACCCTCATCACTATTCCAAATAAAGCCAGCAATGGCATAAGCCACGATGACTTCATCCCAAGATTGGTACATCTTTTTAACGTCCTCGGTTAATTGATTTGCATACTCAACAAACTCAATTTCACGAATATAGCCCAGTTGCAATGACCAACGGCAGATATTAACTAAGCGAACGGCATCCCAGGCTAATAAACTGTCTATTGCGCTAACATTACCTAATTTTTTACGGCGTATTGTTGCTAGCCATTCCTGATAAATCGGTAACAGCATATTAATTTTATTGGTTTTACGTTTAAGCCCTAGCGCGTCAGACAACTGATCAAGTTTTGGTTTTTGGGTAAAGAACAATTTGATATTGGTAAACGTAAATAACAGTTCATCCATATTCATGGTGTAGAAGAGCTTACCGATGATCGGTAATGGTTTTTCAAAAGTAGACTCATTCAGTAATTTAACGAGCTCTAAATTTGGCTGATACTTACTGCGTTGCCCTTCTTGGGTTAACCAAGTTGCTTGTTCGATAAAACTGTCACGATCGGCAATTCCCCAAATACTCGGTAGTGAATCAGTAAGATGTCCATCACTTTTTCCAGTTTCTAAGGCATTGACGTAATCACCATTAAATGATGACAGTATTGAACTGAGCGCGACTAACCATTTGGTTTGGTGAGTTAGGACGACATTTTCTTTATAATGGAGTTTGTCGTTATCCATCATATCGTAAGCAAGCGAATTAAAAAATCCCATCATGATTCCTTTTATTATTAATTATAACGTTTTAAATTAACCACACATCAACATGGTATCGTTTACCATTTTTCGTGCAATTATACGGCTCAAAACGATCAAAATCTATCTGCGTCATTTAATTTACTTTTAAGCTTAATTGGCCTTTTGTTTATATCAAGCGATTTTATTTTTTTGACTTATTTAATGAAGGGAGATGGGTATGATGGTGTATGGAATGTGCTCGGATGTGGAATCGAACTTAGTCTAATAAAACCTTATAAATACTAGATTTCTTACTTTTAATTTGCAAAAATATATCCACTTTTGTATCCTTAATTGAGTTGCTTAAACTTTAATCAATTTTATCATGTTGTTAACCTTAAATGCTCAGCTAAAGCTTTTTGTATTTTAGCTGAAAGCTTAACGATGTGATTAAAATAAACATAATATATTAAATTTAGATATATCGTTATTCGCAAATTAAGAGGTATAATACGTCACCTTTAATTTTTTTTTTTCAAATGTTTAATATAAAAATATCTTCACGTAATCACGCTTGGATAGGTGTAATTAGCTTAGGCTTTGCCGCATTTATTTTTAATACGACAGAGTTTGTTCCTATTGCTTTACTTCCTGACATTAGTAATTCATTTAATATGAATGAGCAAGATTCAGGTATCATGGTTACAGTTTATGCTTGGGTAGTCGCGGCACTCTGTTTACCTCTTATCTTATTACTAAGCAATACAGAGCGAAAACGTTTACTTATTATAGTATTTGCCTTATTCATTATTGGTCATGTTATGTGTTATTTTGCAACATTATTTAATTTATTGTTGATTGGTAGGATAATTGTTGCTGGTTCTCATGCTGTTTTCTGGTCAATAACCTCAGCTCTTGCTATCCGCATTGCTCCACCTGGTAAAAAGTCTCAAGCATTAGCTATTATTACAACAGGAACATCATTAGCTGCGATTTTAGGTATCCCTATTGGACGTATTATTGGAGAGTTGTTTGGATGGCGTAGCACATTTTTAATTATTGGTATTCTTGCTTTATTGATCCTTTTTATTTTAATTAAAGTATTACCTAAATTGCCAAGTATTAATACCGGATCGGCTAAAAATTTACCAGTAATCATGAAACGAGCCGCCTTAGTCGGTATTTTTATTTCCGCGGCTATGGCTGTTGCAGGTAGTTTTACTGCTTATACTTTTATCGCGAAATTTTCGACTGATTTAGTCGGAATGACAAAAAATGAGTTTACTATACTACTGCTTTTCTTTGGATTTTCAGGGATTTTTGGTAGTATTATTTTTGGGAAAATCAACTCAAAACACCCGCTCGGAATATTACCAATAAGCATTGCATTAATGACGTTGGTGTTATTAGCTCTATATTCTGCACGAATAAGCTCCATTCTATTTTTTGTACTTTGTTTCTTTTGGGGGATCGCCTATACATGTATGATGTTAAGCCAGCAGATTAAAGTTCTTGAGCTTGCTTCCGATGCGACTGATATTGCGATGGCAATTTACTCTGGTATTGTCAATGTGGGTATTGGTGCTGGAGCGCTTATTGGGCAACAAGTTATTAATTCTTATGATGATAAAGTTAATTGGGTTGGTTATTATGGTGGTGCTATTGCATTTGTATCTTTATGTATTACTGTGTTGATCACATTAAAATATAAACAACTGTTTATTGAACTCGCAAAAGCCAATACAGGTTCAGAAATTATTGCTCATTAATTTCTTTGTCGCTTAGTATGATATTGTTTGGAGTATTGATTCTATTGGTGGCAATAATCTAAAGCGTACTAAATTGAGTGATATTCCTCAACTTGGTGGATTATCAGTTTATGCTGGCAAGAATGAAATGGATGAAGCTGTTTCTTATTTAGTTTGGGATATCGAATCATCAAATTATTAGTAATCAAAGAGTAATGATCTTTAACGACAAAAAAGACTCTGTATAAGATATTGAGTCTTTTTTCATTTGAATAGATTATTCCTTATTTATATACTCTAAAATATCTCTAGGTTGACAATCTAGGTATTGGAAGATAGCCTCAAGGGTTGCTAGCCTAAATCCTTTAACGTCTCCTTGTTTAAGTTATGATAGGTTCTGCTCCGTAATGCCTATCGCAGCCGATAAGTCTTTTGATTTTACGTTGTGTTTGGCTAGCACCACATCGAAATTAATAATTATAGGCATGTTTTGTGACTCCTTTTAAACAAATTGAGCGTTTCCTTCTGCTTGTAACGGTCAAGAAAAATTGGAGACACTCTTAGGCAGTTTTTAGTAAATTATGTTCAAATTCTGCTGGTGAAATAAATCCCAGTTTATAATGTCTTCGTTTTTGATTATAAATGGGTTCGATGTAATTAATAATATCCTCTATAGCTTGCTCTCTGGTTACATAATCTCGATAGTTAATCCGCTCTGATTTTAATGACCTAAAAAATCGTTCGGTAACGGCATTGTCTAAACAATTTCCGGCTCTACTCATGCTAAAAGTAATTTGATGGTGTGTTAATATTTGCTGAAACTGTTCACTACGATATTGAACGCCCTGATCGCAATGAAATAAATTAGGGCATAATCCTTTTCGTCGTTGTATCGCCATATTTAATGCTTTAACCGTAAGGTTACTATTAGGCTTATCAGAAAAAGCCCATCCAACGATACGTCTGGAGCATAAATCCATGACAACAGCCAGATAGAGCCAACCTTGTCTCGTTCGAATATAAGTAATATCACCAGACCAATAGCGGTTAATCGTTGCTGGATTAAATTGTCGATTTAAATGATTGGATGCCAATATCGACGATTTACCACCACGAGGATAAGAATGTTGTTTAGGTCTTTTAGCAACGAGGCCTAATTTCTTCATTAAGCGTCTAACCTTATCTAAAACAAGCTTAAACCCTCTTTTAACCAGTTCAACTAACATTCGTCTTTTTCCGTATATGCCATCCATTTCGTTGTGAATTGATTTCATGGCAATTTCAAGTCTAGCATTGATTAATTTAAATGCACGATGCTTGATTCGATAATAAAAAGTACTTGGCGATAATAATAAACACCGACAGATTTGAGCTGTTTCATTTCCAGCCTTCTTCAACATTAACGCTATTTGTTGCCGCTTGTCATTTCCATTGCGAAGAAGGCTGAAGCTTTTTTTAATAACTGATTATCACTTTGTAATTGTTTAACTTGTTTCTCTAGTGCTTGTATTCGTTTTTGCTCAGGTGTTAACGCACTATTTTTAGGGGTAATGCCTTGACGCTCTTTTCTGTATTGAGTTACCCAACGCTGGATTGATGAAATGCTAACACCCATTGTTTTTGCGGCCTCTTTATGTGCATTACTATAATTGAGGACGAGCTCTGCACATTCTCGCTTAAATTCACTACTTAATTGTCTTGTCATGGGATAATCTCCTTAGGTGATGGTTTATCATACCGCTAAGAATGTCTACAAGAAAAGTATACCGTTACAACTCTAATAACAGAGCTGAAATCTCACATCAACCAACGCGGATTAGAGAGAAGAAAATGCGTAAATTTAAATAATTAAAACAAGCTCAATTATTCTTATCGTGCTTTGGGAATATCTGTGTCATCATTTTAATTGTGCAAGGCATCTATTTACAGCTAAAACCTTTCGTATTTTAGCTGAACGTCGATTTAAAGAATGGGAAATTATTACCCAAGTTACGTCTAAAATTTAGAATTAGAAATCAACTGATAAATTTAGTTTCAGGCTAAAAAGTTAATTTGACAGTACCCCAACGGCAGTTCCTTGTAAAAAAGCCGTCACAATTAATGTAGATAAGCCAGCTCTAGCCACTCGTCCTCGTCCCTCTGCATCAATAAAACCAATGATAATCGATATCCAGAGTTCTGTTAGTGCTGGTGCGGTAATATCAATACGGAAGAGTCCGGCTTGTTGACCTCGCAAGAAAAAGCTATCTAAGGTCGTGGTCCAACGTTGATCTAACGCTTGGATAACTGGATTCTCTGACTGCCAATAGTGTATAAAAAAGAGAGTGAATTCACTGTGAGTAAGTAAATTATCAGCTAATCGTTTTAATGCTTCAATCGATGGATCTGCGTCTGATAGTGAGTCTTCAATTGTCTCGATTAAGACTTTTGAACTGTAATTTGTTAACCGCTCAATAAGTTCATTACGTGTTCGACAAAAACGATATAATGTAGCTTTACTCACACCGATAGCATTAGCAAGTTCATTTAAATTTGCACGAGGTTTTTCTACCATAGCCAAGGCTAGCGAGGCAAGAAAACTTTGATCTTCTGAAAAATTAGTCTGTGTCATTGCGATTCCCTAACGATAGCGTTCATTTTCACATTATGCCTACCAGAATTGTATTAATCAACATTAAATAATGTTAATAAGATTTTTTAGAATTTAAATACATTTAAATGAATCGATATTGATTCAAGTGGTATTTAAGTATATCATACGCGCTAAATTAATTTCTTTCTAACAAATGGTCTCAAAATGAAAATAGCATTTAAATACCTAAAATCATGGTCTTGGATCGTGCTTCCCTTTATCACAGCAGCAGTCCTTACAGGTTGTAATCAAGATGCTAGCGATTTATACACGGAAACGGAACAGACTCCACATGTACAAACTGTTGTGGTGAAACCTCAGCCACTTATTATGACCAGCACTTTACCGGGCAGAGTTGAACCTTTTCGCGTTGCAGAGGTAAGAGCAAGAGTTGAGGGAATTATCCTGAGTCGTGATTTTGAAGAGGGAGCTGAAGTCCAAGCAGGGCAAGCACTTTTTCATATCGATCCCAAGCCGTTGCAATACGCACTATCACGTGCACAAGGTGAATTGGCTCGAGCTGAAGCCACGTTAGTTGAGGCACAAGCATTAATCAATCGTTATCAAACTCTCGTTAAAACCAATGCGGTTAGTAAGCAAGCTTACGACAGCGCATTTGCATCATTTAAAAATGCACAAGCGGCTCGCCAATCAGCGCTTGCTGATGTTGAAATAGCTAAGCTTAATTTAGATTATTCAGTGGTGACTGCACCAATATCGGGTCGCATTGGACGCGCGCAGGTCAGCGAAGGTGCACTGGTTGGTCAAAATGAATCCACTAAACTGGCTGTGATTCAACAAATCAGTCCTATTTATGTCGATTTTAAACAGCCTGTTGCTGATGTATTGAAGCTACGTAATCAGTTAACGCAAGGTCATATCGAAAAAGAGCAGAAGATCCCACTCACTGTCAGTATTGATGGCATAGACGAGAAACAGCAAGGGCATGTGCTGTTTTCGGATATTACGGTTGAACAAACAACAGGGCAAGTCTTGCTGCGAGGTCAATTAGATAATGCCGATGGACTGTTATTACCGGGCATGTATGTCAGGGTTAATCTTGAACAAGCTGTTGACCAAAATGCCATCTTAGTTCCACAACGCGCCGTACAAATTAACAGTGACGGACAAGCCGATGTGTTGATTGTTGATCGTAATCATGTGATCGATAAAAAAACAGTTGTCACTGGCGGTATGTATGGCGCTAATTGGCATATTGTCAGTGGTTTAAGTGTGGGGGATACCGTGATTATTGGCGGTTATGCACCGATAGGCAGTCAGATTGATATTAAAAATATTACTTCAACAAACGAACCGCTTGATATCAACCAACATGATTACGTCGCTACGCACTAAGGTATAAATCACTATGTCTCGATTTTTTATTGAACGCCCTAACTTTGCTTGGGTTATTGCCATCTTTATTGCTTTATTTGGACTACTTGCTATGCGTTCGCTGGCAGTGTCACAGTACCCGAATGTAGCACCTCCACAAATCACGATTTCGGCAAGTTATCCGGGTGCGTCGGCAATACTCGTGGATAAAGCGGTCACCAGTATTATTGAGGAAGAGCTAAACGGCGCCAGTGGACTGCTCTATTTTGACTCATCCAGTAGCTCAGCAGGTTCTGCCGAAACGGTTGTCACGTTTAAACCAGGTACCGATCCTGATATGGCACAAGTGGATGTGCAAAATCGCCTTAAAAATGCCGAATCACGTCTGCCAGAGAGCGTAAGGCAGATGGGGATTAATGTTGAAAAAACTAATTCAGGTTTTTTAATGATTTATAGCCTGACTTATAAAGATAGTAACAGTAAAAAAGATGTAGTTGGACTCGCCGATTACGCTGCGCGTAATATCAACAATGAGATTCGGCGAATAACGGGTGTAGGTCGTGTGCAGATGTTTGGTTCTGAAGCGGCGATGCGAATTTGGGTCGATCCACAAAAATTAATTGGTTATGGACTGTCAGTTGCTGATATTAATCAAGCAATCAGTACACAAAACGCACAAGTACCCGCGGGTAGCTTTGGTAGCAAACCGAACAATACTGATCAAGAGCTGACTGCGGCCATTGTGGTGAAAGGCACCTTAGACACACCTGAAGAGTTTGGTCGTATTATTTTACGGGCGAATCAGGACGGCTCAACTGTGACATTATCTGATGTAGCGCGCATTGAAATTGGGCGACAAGACTATAACTTTCAGATGACGAGCAATGGTAAACCGTCAGTCGGTGTTGCTGTGCAGTTAGCACCTGGCGCAAATGCCTTACAAACCGCCGAAGCGGTTAAAAATCGGTTACAGGAGTTGTCAGCCTCTTTCCCATCTGATCTTGAGTATAGCGTGCCTTTTGATACCTCACTTTTTGTCGATGCTGCAATTGGTAAAGTGATTCACACGCTTGGCGAAGCGATGATCTTAGTCTTTTTGGTGATGTTTTTATTTCTGCAAAATGTTCGTTATACCTTGATCCCAACCATTGTCGTGCCAGTCTGTCTGCTTGGCACATTATCGGTAATGAGTTTACTGGGGTTCTCGGTCAATATGATGACCATGTTTGGTATGGTACTAGCGATTGGGATCTTGGTTGATGACGCTATTGTCGTGGTTGAAAATGTTGAACGGATTATGGCGCACGAAGGTCTATCACCTAAAAAAGCGACGATAAAAGCCATGCAGCAAGTCTCTAGCGCGATCGTTGGGATCACGCTTGTTTTATCGGCGGTCTTTTTACCGTTAGCTTTTATGAGTGGTTCGGTTGGCGTGATCTATCAGCAGTTCTCATTATCACTCTCCATCTCTATTCTGTTTTCTGGCTTTTTGGCGTTAACATTAACGCCTGCCTTATGCGCCACTTTGCTCAAAGCGATTCCACAAGGTCATCATGCCGAAAAGAGAGGCTTTTTCGGCTGGTTTAATCGCTATTTTAATCTGTTAACCAAACGCTTTACCTATTTTAACTCGCGTTTAATTAAGCGAACAGGGCGCTATATGGTGATTTATGCGGTGATTGTGGCAGGACTTGCTATGGTTTACAAACAGCTCCCTGAATCCTTTGTACCCATCGAAGATCAAGGCTATTACATTGTTAATGTACAGTTACCACCCGCAGCAACTTATCAACGTGCAACCACCCAAGTTAAAAGCATTGATAATGCGATTCTTGCGCGTCCAGCGACGCAGTCCACCACGTTTATTATGGGTTACAGTTTTGCGGGCAATGGTGAAAATGCCGCGCTGGGTTTTGTGGTCTTAAAAGATTGGAAAAAACGAGCAGCAGATCAAAGCGCATTTGATGAAGTGATGGCGTTAAGTGAAAGCCTATCACAACTCAATGATGGCAACGCCTTAGCGATAGAACCACCACCCATTGATGGATTAGGTAACTCTGGTGGCTTTTCACTTCGATTAATCGATCGTGGCGGTGTCGGTCGCCAAGTGTTAACACGGGCTCGCGATCAGTTACTTGAAGCCGCTAATCAATCCCCCGTTATTGCTTATGCCATTATGGAAGGACTCGAAGATGCACCACAGTGGCGGTTAGATATTGATCGCCAAAAAGCGGAGTCATTAGGCGTGACGTTTGATGTGATTAACACTGCGCTGGCAAGTAGCTATGGATCGGCAATGATTAATGATTTTTCGAATGTTGGGCGAATGCAGCGCGTGATCGTGCAGGCGGACTCTAAAGATCGCATGACGCCCGATAGCATACTGAAACTACAAGTCCCCAATACATATGGTGAACTGGTGCCCATTGCCTCATTTGCAAAACCTCATTGGGAAAAGGGTGCCGTTCAGGTAACGCGCTATAACGGTTATCCCGCTTTTCGAATTTCGGGTGATGCGTTTTGGGGATACAGCACAGGTCAAGCCATGGCAGAGATGGAAAAGTTTGCAGCTAAGTTACCTAAAGGCATTGATTATGAGTGGACAGGGCTCTCGTATCAGGAAAAATTATCAGGATCACAAGCGCCGATGCTGTTTGCTCTCTCATTTATTGTGGTCTTTTTATTACTGGTTGCGTTGTACGAAAGCTGGTTAATTCCAACCACCGTTATGCTTATTGTACCGATTGGCGCATTAGGATCGGTGCTAGCAACGCTTGCAATGATGATGCCAAACGATGTCTATTTTAAAGTAGGGCTGATTACCATTATTGGACTCGCCACCAAAAACGCCATTTTAATTATCGAATTTGCCAAATCCCAATGGGAAGGTGGCATGTCGTTACAACGCGCCGCACTAAATGCCGTGTGCTTACGTTTTCGCCCGATTGTCATGACCTCGCTCGCCTTTATTTTAGGTGTGATCCCACTTGCGATTGCCAGTGGCGAAGGCGCAGAAAGTCAAAAAGCCATTGGTACAGGCGTGATTGGTGGAATGTTAACTGCAACAACCATCGGTATTATTTTTGTACCAATCTTTTTTGTCTGGATACTGTCGTTTTTTAAACCGAAAAAAAGTAAGCCCCGTTTTGCTATGAAAAATTTGGAGGAGTAACAGTATGTATCAAATCAATTTTATTTTCGATCTTGTCAAATGGATCGAATCCAATTTAGACGGATCATTACAAATTGATGATATTGCCAAAAAAGCAGGCTATTCAAAATGGCATTTACAACGGATGTTTAAAAATATGTTAGGTCAAACACTCGGAACTTATATCCGTTTTCGGCGACTGGTTGCCATTGCATTGAAGTTAAAAAACACCAACAAAGCAATTGTGAATATCGCGGTGGAATATCATTTTGAATCCCAACAATCATTAACGAGGGCGTTTAAAAAACAGTTCGGCGTTACACCAGGGTATTATCGCCGTAATAATCGATGCATAAATTTGCACATTGGCTTTTAATCCCTAAGTTTTCAATCTTAAATCATTAGGATATATAACGATTTTAAGTGGGTTAACGCCCACTTAGGAATTTCCATTATTTAATTTATTAAGGAATCTCATGAAAAAAGTACTTACCACATTATCCATCTTTTCTACATTAACTATTTCGTCGGTTGCATCGGCAAGTGACGTCTCGCTGGGCATCGCAGGCGGCTTAATTGACTCGCCCTATAAAGGCTATGGTGCTGTTTATGACGCAATTCCTTATGTTTATTATGATGATGGTCTTTTTTATGTCAATGGATTATCCGCAGGGGCTTATGCCTATAACGATAATGACCAAGCCGTCACCCTGGGAATCAACTACCTCGTCCTCCAGTTTGATCCGAAAAAATCGGATGATGAGCAGCTAAAACAACTCAAAAAACGCAATTCAACGCTGCTTGCCGAAGTCGGTTATTCGCTTTCAACTAAATGGGGAGATTTTGCGACCAAAGTCGGCGCCGATGTACTAAACGAAAGTAACAGTGTGATTGTCAATGCCAACTACAGCTATCCCATTTATGGCGAAAACTGGAGTATCACGCCAAAAATTGGCTTAAATTGGACAAACAGCAGTCACAATAACCACTATTTCGGCGTATCACACAAAGAATCAGCCCGTTCAGAACTCGCCTATCATGATGCGGACAGCGCGATTACACCGTATATTGAATTATCAGGACAATATATGTTCACCGAAAATATTAACGCATTCGTCGGCGTACGAATCGACAAACTCACAAGCGACGCAGCAAACAGCCCAATGATCGCCCACAGCACTGTCGCTTCTGTTTTTGGGGGTGTGGCTTATACATTCTAGGGTACTGTCAAATTATTAATCCAAATTATATAAACAAGATATTTTTTTTCAACGAATTATTGCTATTTAATATTTTTGGAAGGATCTTTTTTGTAAAATATGTCGTTATGCTAGAAATAATCTATCTTTTTACTCTTCATAAGGGTAACAACCTAAATTGAACCGAGTGTTACCCTCTTTTTTACCCTTTTTGCTTGTTGATGTGGGGTAATGTAGATTGACTTCGGTGGAGTTCAAAATGAGTAATAGTCGATAAATCAAGAGTTTAGTATATTACTGAAAAGCCTTTCTTCATAAGCTTTTGTAGGTTTTAATGGGTTTTAGACATAAAAAAACCTGCTAGAAGCAGGTCTTAAAATTTGGTAATTGGTGCCCGGACGCGGAATCGAATAGATAGGCTAAAGCATTGGGGTTATTGGGTCGGTGGATTTTAGGTGAGAGGATGTATCCGGGTTTGTATCCTTTAATTTTATTTCTTTTATATTTATGTTCAGTGAAGATATTTCTACTATAATTTTACTTAGGAGGTAGTTTTCTTCTGTCTTTTGATAATTTGAACCCTTCAGGTACTGGTTTAAACTTGTCCCCTTCTTCAGGCCAGCGTTTTGCTCGGCTTTGGAATGCTCGAAGTGAGTCAATATCTAAGGTAGCAGTTACAACTGATCTGCCCACATTTAAGTGGAGAGTTATTTTGAAACTATTAAATCCTCTTTTCTTCAAATTGAACGGGTGATAAATAGTTTAAATAAGAATGCTTTCTTACTCGGTTATAGTAAACCTCAATATACCACAAGATCATCGACTTGGCTTTGCCATATTTTCTAGTTTGTGTCGATAAATCCATTCTGTTTTTAATGTATGGAAAAAGCTTTCAGCCACCGCATTATCCCAACAGTTACCTTTGCGGCTCATACTACACGTTAAGCCATAAGCCGTTAATATGGCTTGATAATCCTCTGAGCAATACTGACTGCCGCGATCACTATGAACAATCACTTTACTCGGATAAGCACGATGAAGCAAAGCCATTGTTAAGGCTTGACAAACGAGGGCGCTTTCCATGCGTATATCCATCGCCCAGCCTATGATTTTACGAGAGTAGAGGTCAAGTACAATAGCGAGGTATAGCCACTGCCCGTTCACTCTAATATAGGTGATATCGCATACCCAAGCTTGATTTGGTGCATTCATTGAAAAATGCCTGTCTAAAATATTTTCAGCAACGGGTTTGTCGTGGTTACTGTCTGTTGTTTGTTTATACTTTTTGCGTTGTTTTGCCTTTAGGTGAAGTTTATTCATTCGTCGACGAACTCGTTCACGTGATAAATAATAGCCTTGCTCCAAAAGTTCGACATGTAAACGTCTATAACCGTATAGACACCGATGCTCTTCAAATAGTGCTGCAATTCTTTTGTCAAGCTGCTCATTAAACAACATCCTCTGAGACGGAGACCGTTTTAAATAGGCATAATAACCACTGCTCGACACGTCAAATAGATGAAACAAACGTTGCTTAGATAAATCGTTTTGCTTCTTAATAAATTCGTACCTTGCTATTTCAGGCTTGCAAAGTACTGAGCGGCCTTTTTTAGAATTTCGATCTCCTTTTTGCGTAGCTCAAGCTCTTTTTTCATCGCTTCATTTTGACGCTCGAGTTCTTGATAGTCTGGTTTTTTATTTGATTTTATCGCTTGATGGGTAGGTTTATTCATCGTTTGATATATCCAATTACAAAATGTTTTGTAATTTATACCTAAATCATTCGCTGTTTGTCGATAAGTTTGTTCGTTATTTAGTGCTAAATTAACCGCTTCTTGTTTAAATTTTGGATCGTATTTTTTGTTCATATGAGACTCCTTTTTGTTGTTAAAAAGTCTCCACTAAACTAAGAGCAGATCACATCCTTATGCTAAACAAAAAAAGTTGTGCTTGATTCATTATATAAACTGGGAACGTAATCGTGTTAAAGCGTCTGATTTCATCGAAAAAAAATGTCAGTTTTGTAACAGGGCAGTGCTTAAAACAAATAATAAATTCTTTTGTAGCAATCAATGTTTCCACTTAAGCAATTTTCTAAAAAAAGAAGAGTGGCAAGAGATAAATTCACTATTTAGGCAATATCCTGATTACTTAGAGCAAATTGAACAATTAAGCGATATAACCGAAATTTATTTTTCAATAGAAAAACAGGTTGTAACAAACAAACTAATCAATAGTGGTTTTTTTAAACATGATTACTGGATTTTAAATACAAAATCATATTGTTTATCTTTAAATCCATTGTTTTCATCTACAGATATGATTTTAGAAAAACATGACTATAAAATATTAAAAATACCGTCGGCAATATTATTCAAAATGAGTAACAATATCATAAAAAATAAAGCTGATAAAAAAAGTAATTTTGAAATTGATGAAGTTCTACGAAAACGATTTTCTTCAACAGAAAGAATCAATTTTTATAATAATCTCAAAGAAACATATAAAGAAAAGACCTCTGCTTATATTGAGGAAATAGGAAATAAAATTATTGATAATATTTATGAAAAGCGGGTTTCCTCATATGGAAGTTACAGGTTTGATAACTATCCTATTTATAATTTATTGATAAAAAATATATCAACATCTATCGATTATCGTGCTTCTTATTCTAAATTAGAAAGCTATAAAGAAAACATTAATTTAGGGGGAAATATTGAACGGTATTTTTGTTTCTTTGAACTATTAGCTATTACTGTGTTCCACGCTTTAATAACGGAAGATCAACAAGATGTGATAAAAGAAATAATAGATACAACTGATAAATTCTTCCTAGACCTTCCCCCACCTAAAAAGTGGGAGCATATCAATAAAACTACAGATTTCATTTTCAATGAGATAATAAAATACATTAATCACCATTTTGACATGATACTGAATATGGAAACTTGTGATACAGATATCAATTTTTGGCAATTTTATAGCTCATTTTATTATCCCTGTAAAAATAAAATAATTAATTCAGTTGAAGAGTTAAATAACAATCTTCAAAAAACTAATTTGTATGATAATTTATTCAGATAAAATTGATATTCTCACTAGCAAATCCTGCTAACCATTGCAAACAAAGCAATTAAGACTAATTTATGGATACACGCCATTATCGAACCAAATGTACCCGCATTTGTATCCACTTTTGAACTTGATTTGGGGTAATATCTGTTGAAGTGAGTTGAGTAGTAAAACAAGGTGAAAGGCTTTCATCAAAAGGCTTTAGGCATAAAAAAACCTGCTGGAAGCAGGTCTTAAAATTTGGTGATTGGTGCCCGGACGCGGAATCGAACCACGGACACGGGGATTTTCAATCCTTTAATCGATACAATAAAAACAATAAGTTACAAATAAATCAATTAGTTAAAAAACATATAAACACACAAAAGAACATATAAAAAGATTTTTAACCGCCGTTTTACCGCCATTATGGTAACAGATTTCCTACCGAACTTATGACAAAGGTCACATATTTGTTTGTAATTATAGACTTTACACAATTATTATTGTTATAATAACGCCATCTCATCTACCATGTGTTGAAGGAGATACGGTCCCGTCCTAATATAAGGGCGAGGCCAGCCTAAATTACTTATCTTTATACTGCATCCATCTCCGATTATATTTTATTTTGCTATGTTCTTCTTTTATATAAAAAGCGGTCCATGGTAATATGTAACCTTTTTTGCGTTCCGCTAATACAACAAGGTAATTTTCATCTTCATACCATATATGAATTCTATTTTCTCCTTTTCGTAATTCTGTCCATATTTTTAAACATCCATCATTACTATTATCAATAATTGGTTTAGGATACGTAATTCGTTCGCATCTATAAGTGCAAGGTAATCGCTCTTCTTCAATGCTCCCCTCAGAGATAAGATGCCAAAATGTGGCAGATTTTCCATTATATTCGGGGTGATTTTTCAATCCTAACCGGACACCATTATATACTGGTCTATCTATAACAAAATCTTGCTCAAATACTTTATATATTGCATTAAAGTAATGATTCCAATCGTTGTAGCCATTATTAGGAATTATAGGCGGTAACCATTCAGACATTATTCATCTCCCTCTTTTTTATCCCATATTAGAAGATTAAATTTTTTTGCTTTAGGTAATGTGTTTTTTGTTAAACTTAATTGTGTACGTTGTTTTATCCTTTCAATTATTTTTACTTTGGCTTTATTATCTGCAAGCCCTCTAAATAGATAAGATAAAGCACCAATAATAAGATCTGCTATTTGTAACTGTTCAGACTCGTGGGAGTGAATTCTTTGAATTTTTTGAATAATATTATGTGAATAATCATAAGCACTATTACATAATATATTATGTAATTTTATAACTTTAGTATTGCCAGTGGTATCTTTAATATCAATATATACATTATATTTATTGCATGGTTCAAATATCATTTTCAATAATAAAAAGTACATTTTGTAATACCATTCATCATGCGTTTGATTAAATTTTTCATGGTCTAGAACATTTTTATTTGGAACCACTAAGCCCCTAAAATACAAATCATCATCGTCAAAAAAATAGTCAATAATATCCATGTATAAACGTAAATTACCTTCACTAACTTTTGTCCACTTAATTTCAAAATGAGGTGACATATTATTTCTTTGCTTTATCTCTCTAATTCGCTTAGATATTTCCTCTCTTTTCGAGAATGGACACCATACCGAACCTAATACCATTGCCGTTTGGTTATCATGTTCTAAATGACATGATTCATCACAATAAATATTATAAGTTTTATCCATAATGTTACCTGCTAATATTTTGTTTATTCAAAGGGTTCAACTCAATCGCTTGCTCAAAGTGATCTGGAGCAAAGTGAGCATATCTCATAGTGACTTTTATATCTTGGTGTCCGAGTATTTTTTGTAATACAAGAATATTGCCACCATTCATCATAAAATGGGCTGCAAATGTATGTCTTAGAACGTGTGTTAGTTGTCCATCAGGTAAAGAGATATTACATCGATTTAAAGCTTTTCGGAATGCACTAATATTATCGCCATCTGGGAACAGCTTACCTTGTGTTTTTGGTATTCGATCAAATAACTGTTTCGATATAGGAATTGTTCTATTTTTACGGCCTTTGGTTTTTACATAAGTAATTTTATTATCAATAGCATTTAAGCCCGTAAGGTTGTTGATTTCACCCCATCGGGCACCAGTTGACAATCCAATTTGTACTTTAAGTAAAAGATGTTCTGCCTGGCTATTAGCACATTCCTTTAAGAGATGATCTATCTGCTCGTGGGTTAGCCATGCCATCTCTGTTTCATCAAGTTTAAAGACTTTGATGTTCTCTAGTGGGTTTGGTTTATCCCATTCGCCAAGGCGTTTCAATTCATTAAAAACAGCCCTAAAATAGATTAACTCTTTATTTAAGGTGTTTAGTGATACAGTTTTCTTTTTTTCTGTCCGGAAAAATTCGCCAGACATTCTTTTTTTACGGTAATTGGTAAATGTTTTAGCAGTAAAATCATCAACTAACGGATTATTAATACACTCACAGATAAAAGTTAAAATACCCTTTACCTTTTCACCATTATCAAGCGCTTTACCATGAGAATTAAACCAAGTATCAATTAAATCAGAAATACGCCGGCGATCAATCTTTTCACCTAACCAAGGCCTTTCGTTGGTTTGTTCTTCTAAATAATTTTCATAAGCTAATGCCTCGCCTTTGGTTGCAAAAGTCTTACGAACTCTACGACCACCATCAAGGTATTTTTCAAATAACCATTTACCTGATTTTTGTTTGCGTACTGTCATTAATAATAGAAAAGGTCTCTATAACGGTAAAATAACAAAAAATAATTTAATTAATAAAAACGTTTTGTGTATAAAGCGTTCAGTTCATCCATTTTCACTATTAACTCACTAAGTGAGTTTTGTTTTATTGCTTCATTTGCATGAAATAATTTATCTGTCATTATTTGTTTAACTTCTATCAACAAATTGTCTATTTTGTTATGCATTGCGATTTTTTTCATTGTTCTCAGTTCGGAACAATGTCTTTGTATCTTTTTATAATAAGCAATCATCAAATGGTAATCTTTAATATCATTTACAGACTGTTTGGTATAAATTTCTAAAAATAGATTAAATGTTGTCTGAGTTATGCTTTCCAAAGTATCAATCATGTCATTATATGCTGCATGTCTTGCACTTCTGCAACCTAAATAATATCCTAAAGGAACTCCAATTAACGCGATAAACAATGAACATAATGAAATCCAATCAGATGTAGTCATATCATTTACCTTTTTTGTTAACGGCGATAGCTTCCGTTACATAAATGAGTAGTTCTTTCTTCAATAATGGATCTTCATCCGAGATCGCTGTATCAACAAGGTGCAAAACAATTTCTTTATCAATTCCTTTTCTTATCAAGCCTCCAAAAGCTTCTTCAAGAAAAGAAGAACCATAACCAATAGTTCCATCAAAATTGATCTGAATATTTTTACCATCCAGTTGTGGAATAAGAAAATCATCTCTAAACTCTTCGCCACTGCCCGGACCTAATTTCCTAAGTCTTGCTCCAGGGTATTTAGTAAAATCTCTAACATAAATAGTTTTCATATAGTATCCTGCAATTTGATACTCCACTGCAATAGAGTACCATTAATAGATATGGAGTTATCATAGCAAAATGATGGCGTAGATTCACCTTTATAAATCATTGTGCCTCTACTTGAGTATATTCTCAAAAGATTACCTTCAGTTTTGTCTATAAATGATTTTATGTCTCCTGTTCCTTTACCTCTATAATTTAATTCAGTTCTAGTTTCTTTTACTAACATTGAGGCCTTAATATATAAGCAATCCTTTGTTGGTGATACTAGTTGTTTTAGTTTTTTCCATATTTCCTTTAGAATTTTTTGATCTTGGGTGTACTCCAAAGTAGATGGAATTCCATGCCCACGATCATAAACAAATAATAGTAATTTACCATCCAATTTAGCTAATAACATCCACCATTTTTTATTTCTAACATCACGAGAAGACTTAATCTGTGGAATATATGCATGCTCAACAGCATTAGCAATACCTTCAATACAGCTTCTATATAATTCCTTTGTATTAATTCCCATATCATTTAATGTTTTCATCAAAGGTTCTGTTAATTGCCCATCAGCTAAATCACCAGTTACATACCTCCAACATACTACATTCTCACTTGAACAATCAGCTGAGTATTCTAGGCCAAATAATTTATAAAAACCAAGGTGACAAAAGACGGCATGAGGATCATATCGAGAGGTAATGTCTTTTATTGGCTTCCTTATTTTGATTTTTAAATTTGGATATAGTTGATACATGCTGTCAACTGATGCAATGAATAATACACAAGCATCTCCATACATCTCTTTTATATGGCTCAAGTCTAATTCAAATCTAAATTTTAACTCATTAGCTTTTTTACATAGTCTTTCAAAGTCGTTAATGAAATTAATAAATTGATTGTAATATTCACTAACTTTTAGCAACATTATCCTGGGTGCTACAATTTTAGGCATAATAACTTTTTCACGTTTTTTGGAATTAGCATAAAGTGATTTGCTTCCTATTGTGCTTAAATGCTTATCATTTTTTGACTCTTTTCTTCTATCATTACGTTTTTCGACCATCCTCAGCCAATGCTTTTTATCTTTCTTAAATACGAATTTTTTCATTAGTTATCCATTTTTTATTAGGCCATAATTTTTATCTAAATAATAATCAAATCAACTTAGCTTTAAGATCATTAAACTCTTGTTCGGTTATTGCGCCCTTTTCTTTTAGGGTGACTAATCGTTCAAGTTTTTCCAGTGTTTCATCCGATAGAACGGTTTCTTTTGGGGTTGGTTCGTTTGGTGAAAACTCGCCCTCACCAGTAACAAGCCATTCCAATGTTGCGCCCGTTTCGGCCATACATCGGACAACTAAGTCTGAAGGGAAAAAACCTTTTTTATAACGTGCAGACATATTAGCCGAAGATGTGCCTAAATAATTACTGTATTCCAATTTTGTCCTAAAACCATAGGCCTTAATAATTCTATCTATAACTTCCGCACCACCACTTTCAAAATTAATTTTCATAATCAAACCTAAAGTTAATAAAAAGGCGTTGACTCTAAATTCAATTTAGAATATATTTAACTTGAATTTAGATTTTACCTATTTGAACATATAAAATCATCTAACTAGGAATAATGCACTATGACGCCAACAATATCAATAGCTATTTCATCACCTTATGTCACGGTTGACGAGTTTGCTCGTGTGTCGGGCATGAATCCTCGCACCGTTAAAAAGTACATTAGCGAAGGTAAGCTCCCTATTCGTAAAAAGAAAATCACTGGTAAGTACGACCGTTCTACAACGCTTATCAACATGACAGCCTTAACTTTGGAAGGTGCAAAAGCATTTAACCCAGAGTTAAAACTCGACGAGGATAAATCATGAGCCACGCAATCTATTTAAGTCCAAAAGCAGCCGATAAGCCTGCTTTAATTTTTATCAAAACCAACAACCATAACCGCAAAGGTTGGATCGAAAAACCAAACGGCAAAGCGGTTAAGTTAACTCAACGTTAATAATTATTTTGTGAAGGTGATTTTTATGGCTATTCAAGAAACACCGCAAGCCAAAGCCCAAAGAATGAATAACCTTGAACATATTCGGGCATGTCGAGAACTGATTGTTAATGATCGCAGTTTGGCCCGTTTGGCTTTTGAACGTTTATCACCTAATCAAAAACGCTATTTATTAATTGCATCCGGCTTAGAGACAGACCAATCCAGTTGGTCACAGTTAAGTGATAGTGATGTCAAAAAATTGTCGGTTGGCATTAAACGATTACAAATCATTGTTAATCAGTTTGTTAACTGCAAAAAAGAAGATTTCCAAAAAGTACATATTGAAGCAAAAAAAATGAATTGCGATTTACATCGCCAGTTACAACAACGAGCGGATCTTGTCGCTCACATAGCAAAAGGAGCTAATCATGTCGAACAATCCAATGACTTCGCTTAATGGGTTTGAAGGTGATGCATTACTAATGGCATTAAATCAAGCCAAAACAGAAACAAAACAAGGTTTATGTGATGTATTTTCCGCTCGTTTAGAACGTTTAGCAGGTCACATCCGCATCAATTTTTTATCGCCACATGAAGCAGCCGAACTTTTAGAGCAAGAAGCCACAAAAATGCAAAACGAAAAGCACGAGGCGCATGCCTAATGCGAGACACAATCGACCGTGCCAATGATTTAGCACAACAAGAAATCGATAACATTTTAGTTAAACGGCAAACCGTATTTGTAGGCGAATCGGCAATTAACTGCCTCGAGTGTGGCGACCCCATTCCCGAAAAACGCCGCCAACTCCTACAAGGCTGTAAGTTGTGTGTTGATTGTCAGCAAATTAAGGAAAGATTAACAAAATGATCAAACATCCATTATTAAGATATTTTGGCGGTAAATTTAGGTTAGCCCCTTGGATTATTAGCCATTTTCCTAAACATGAAATTTATGTTGAAGCCTTTGGCGGTGCTGCTGGCGTATTACTTCAAAAACCAAGATTGGGTAATGAGGTTTATAACGATCTTAATAATGATGTTGTCAATTTATTTAAGGTATTAAGGGATCCGATTCTTTCCAAGCAACTAATTGATTTAGTTGCATTAACACCATTTCACCGCAGTGAGTATTTTGATGCCGGTAATAGTTTAGGTTCGCAGCAAGTTGAACAGGCTCGCCGAATGTTAGTTAGGTCATTTATGTCTTTTTCTTCAACTGGTTGCATTAAAGGTTGTACTGGCTTTTCGGGTAGCACAAGAAAAGGCAAAACCACTGATGCAACAGTATGGGCAAAAATACCTAACAACTTAGCATTTATTTGCCAACGCTTAACTGGCGTGATTATAGAAAATATTCCGGCATTGGAACTATTACAAAAACACGATTCACCAAAAACCTTGTTCTATTTAGATCCGCCCTACATGAGCGAAACAAGAACATCAACCAATGTTTATCAATACGAAATGGCAATTGACGACCACGAACAATTATTAATTTCAGCAAATAATCTGTCCGGAAGCGTGGTTATTTCTGGATACGATTGCGATTTATATAACGACTATTTATTTGTCTGGCAAAAAAGAACTTCACCAGCACGCGCAGCAGGTCAAAAAGGCCAAATCATCCGTAAGGAATGTATTTGGATAAAAGATAGTAACTATTAAGTTTTAAGGGTTCACAATGCAAACTAAAACAAATCGCTCTTTCCTTAAATGGATGGGCGGAAAAGGCCGAGTTATTCCTCAATTATTGCAGTATTTACCAAAAGGCGAACGGTTGATTGAACCTTTTGTTGGTGGCGGTAATGTTTTTATCAATACCAATTATAAACAGTATCTTTTAGCGGACATTAATCAGGATTTGATCAATGTTTATAACCGGTTAAAAGCAGAGCCACAAAAATTAATCTCGCTTGTTGATTTCTATTTTAGTCAAAACCCTAATTATTATGAAGCAAGGGAATTATTTAATAACTCATCTCAAACAAATAAACGAGCTGCATTATTTATCTATTTAAATCGCCACTGCTTTAATGGTGTATGCCGATACAATAAAAGTGGTCAATTTAATGTTCCAGAGGGTAAACATAAAAATATATACAATCCTACTAATGAATTAATGCTTTTTTCAGAAAAGCTGAATCAAATTCCTTTTTCAATTGAACTGCTTCGCTGTGATTATAAAAACACCGTTAACTACGCTAGTAATGGTGATGTAATTTATTGTGATCCCCCTTATTTGCCGTTAGGTGGTGACGTTAGCTTTAACGGGTATACACCATCAACTTTTGATTATAACGAAACGGAACAATTAGCTTACCACCTTTATAAAGCTGTAAAACGTGGCGCATGTGCTGTGATCTCTAATCACGATACATCAGATACCCGTTACCTATTCCGACAATTTAAAATTTATTCAATCCAAGCACGGCGATCTGTCGCCGCCAATGGCAACCGAGAACAAGCCAAAGAAATTATAGGCGTATTAACGCCAGATATGGTTTAGGGTTCATTAGCTATGGTCTCATTCACGCAACAATTACCATTAATCTCAAACAAGGATAAATATTCCTTGTTTGTGGCTATGCGTGATTATTATGAAAATGTTGGGCGATTCTTACCAAATAAAAAAGTGGATAGAACGCCAACAGCAAAGCCAATTGTAGCTAAAAGAATTCCTGATGATATTTCCTATAATGAAATAAAACTGTGGAATATTGACCACGAAGATCATGCCTTTAGATCTAACTATATTGGCAATTTGCCAAACTATTTAAGTAGTTATTTTACCAATAAATATATTGATTTATTTCAGTCGAAAAGTCGCCGTGCTGCGAATACTTTTTTACGCAAAACCTTAGGCGGAAATATCAAAGGTCGACTTGATCTTTTAAATCAAAAATATGAAGCAGATAAGCCAAGTTCGTTGACTATCGTATTTGGTGCCGAGTTTGAAAAGTTGCCAACATACGAGCGTGAAAGCATTAATAAATTAAGTGTCGATATTGCTCGCCATATTAATAACTTAATCACTCAAAAACTGGATGAAAGTTCGTTTTCTCTTTCAGCTAATGAAGTGAACCAAAATTCAATCGAACACAAAATTTACTCACTCATTTTGAAAGAGTTAAACGGAATCAATGTTACACCGCCCTACTATGCTGATTATAAAAATGACAAACTCACCAATGAAAACATCATAAAAGCATGGGCAAAAGTCACCAATGAAGATTGGTGGCGTAATAAATTGCAACGTCGCCGTGATACTCAAAAAGAACATTTAGCCATTGCTGTTGGTCAAGTTCAAGCTAAAGCCAGCCCATACGCAAGCCGTTCATGTATCAACGAATTCAACGAACAAAAACGCCGAAATCGTAAATACCTTGAACGAATGGCAATCGAAAATGAGGAAACTGGCGAGCAGATCCCACTTGATTTACAAGTTTACAAATCCATTGCTAATCCAGCTATTCGCCGAGTTGAGTTAATGAATCGTATGCGTGGTTTTGAAGATATTGCTGAAGAGTTTGGCTATTGTGGCGCTTTTATTACTTTAACCGCCCCATCTAAATATCACAGTGTTTATTCAAGAGGTGGCTTTGTTGAAAATTGGATTGGTAATACGCCTCAAGATACTCAAGCCTATTTATGTAAAGTGTGGTCACGAATCCGAGCAAAACTATCCCGTGAAGATATCAAAGTTTTTGGTTTTCGAGTTGCCGAACCACATCACGACGGAACACCTCATTGGCATATTCTTGTTTTTATGCGTCCCGAAGATATCAGCAAAGCATTTAAAATTATGTGGATCTACGCCATGGATGAAGATGGTCACGAAAAAGGAGCCGCTAAAAACCGTTTTGAATTCAAAATGATTGAGAAAGAAAAAGGGAGTGCCACAGGTTACATAGCAAAATATATATCTAAAAATATTGATGGTTATGCACTTGATGATGCGGTCGATAATGAATCTGGTCAAAACTTAAAGAATATGGCAAAAGCCGTTACCGCATGGGCAAGCAGATGGAAGATTAGACAATTTCAACAAATAGGCGGTGCGCCTGTTACTGTTTGGCGAGAGTTGCGCCGGCTCAAAGATAAAACAGTAGATGAAAGCGTGATCGATCCTGTTCTTGCTTCTGCCGATATCGGCGATTGGGCTGCTTACACTATCCATCAAGGTGGACCTATGGTAAAACGCAAAGATCTAGCCGTTCGCCTATCTTATGAAGAGCAACTCAACCAATATGAAGAGCCAATCAAAAAAATCAATGGTGTGTTTTCCCCTATCGTCGGGCTAACGTCATACATTTGCACCAGGTTAATAAAATGTAAGATTATCCAAAAAGGCCAAACAAGCAAGGCTCTTGACCTTAAAAATCGTGCGGAACGCACGCCTTGGAGTTCTGTCAATAACTGTACGCAGAATTTTAAAGATGATGCGGACGATCAGCGAGAAGAAATAAAAAAACAGCTAAAAATAATCGGTATTCCAGATGATGATCTGGCTGTAAATCGACTTTATTTACGAGAAAGTATAAAAATCAGTCAAAACCAATACTTAAAATTAGATAACACTTTAAATGGAGTGCATCTTATCGTCTGTAATTCACCACAGAACAGACAAAATAGCACTAAAAAACCGTTAAAAATCAGTACATTTGATGATTTTGAATTCTCATTTTAAAAGGAGAGCAACATGGCCATACCAAGATTTAGACCGAGACCGCCACCAGCAACTATTTTAAAAATTATTAACGAATTAAATTCACTACAATATAGCTGCAATTGTTCACTGGATCAGCTACAAAAAGCGCTTGACCATTTAAAGGCAATTAAGGGAAAAGTTGACAACAAAAACCAAACAGATATATATTAAAAGCACGTTAGCAAAATCTAACGTCAAGATTGGCGTCTTGGATTATTCCCAAAAGAGCATAACCGCTCAATGCGGTATTTTTATGCTTACAATCTAGTTGCATCTTTTCTATGGTGGGCTGGATGAGGGAGCCGAAAGGCTCGCCGTGATCTTTTGGGGCGGTACGCCAACCTTGTTCAGTTCACCCCCAGTATTGGCGTGCTGGTGGTGATTAAATTATCTAAACCCAAAAGGAATTTAGTCATGAAAAACCAATCAATTTTAAACATTGCAACTTCTAACGATACAGTTCAAATTAACATAGACAGTTACGCAAAACTCGAACAAGCCGAACTACTCGCCCGATTCCTATTAAGTGCCGATCATACAAATAAAAACGAATTCATAATCGCAGTAAGCTGCATTGCAGATCTACTATACAGCGTAATGAAAAAAGCTAAGTAACAAAGTGACTTAATACCTAAAACCATATAAAATCCAACAGCCCACTGTGTGGGCTACTTTTTTATAACTCAAATATAAGGTATTGGAATGTTGTTTTTTAATTTATTGAGTGATTTAAATTTTACTATTTCCTTGGTTGTAGTTGTATCAATTACTGCTTTGTTTGGAATCTGGATTAATAAAAAATATGAGTTTGGACTTGTTTCAATTTTTTTTATTGTTATATGTTTTTTATTGATACTAAATATAGCAATTGATTATGTAAACTATTTTAAGAAAGTAGATAATATTATGACAACCCAAGAAGATTGGGGAGCTATGGGGGACTACATAGGTGGTATTCTCAATCCAATTCTAACTTTTATAACAATAATCATTTTATTATGGACAAACCATAATCAAAACAAAGAACTAAAAAAACAACTAGAAAGACAAGATAAAGAATCGGAAAAAAATGATTTTGATAGAATGTTTACATTAATGCTTGAACAGCATAATGCTTTTTTCCTGCAAAAAGATTTTTCAGAAAATATTACTAATATTTATAATGAATTAACTACATCTCGAATTAGAAGAGCTGATGGCGTTATCAATTTTAACTGGACACAAAAAACATTAGAGAGCATTTTTTCCGAAGGAAAACATAATACAATTAATGCTTATTTAAGATTTTTATATCGTTTTTTAAAATACCTTGATGATAATGAAAACAATGTTAGTTGTATTTATGATTATTCTGGTCTTTTGCGTTCTTTTATATCCGAACATTTACTATATGTAATTGCTATGAATGGATTACGAAATCCATCCTCCATTAGTAAATTTGAAGACTATAGAAAATATTTAAATAAATTTAAATTTCTTGAACATATAAACTTAGAACAAATTTCAATGATGATGACAAACGATATCCAACTCATAAAAATTGCATCATATTTTCAGCATATAAATAAAAAAAATGATCTTGAAGATAAATTGAAAGCTAATTTAAAGGAACCAAAAAAAAATGATTACCTAACTCAATTAGAACAAGAAAATCTAACAATCAAGAATTTTCAAAACGAGATTTTAAAATTAAATCTAAATGAAAATTTTAAATTATCTTTATATATTAAATATACCTCTTCTGCATTTGATCAAAACCCATATTACATTAACAATATACTTCCTATCTTAAAGTTTTTTGTTGAAAATGATAAATTGCCAAAAGAATTATTAAATAATGAATAGGTTAAGAAAATGATAGAGGATTACATTAAAAATTCAGGAGAGGCCTTATTATCTGCTTGTTTTGTTTACGATAATGCGCGTTCAGCAGAAAAAATGCTAGATTGGAAATTTTTGGGTAAGGATAATTTAGCCTGGACAGAAGGTCCTTGTCTATCAGCTCCAGCAAATGCTGAACAAATTAATCATGAATATCCATATATATTAAATATGAGTAAAGAATTTAGTGTCGCTGCAAATTTAGTCATAGGAAATACTCCTATCAAAAATGCAAATGGTGGAGTTACTGCCCCTATGTCTCCACCAAGAAACAAAGACGGGTCTAGAGTTGAATCTGTAATTGCTAAACTAGCAATAATAGAGCAGTTTGAAATATATAAAGAATTTCTAATTACTTTTGAAGGGCCTTATAACAAAAAAAGGCTCCAAGCTTGGCAACATCTTATATCTGAAGATCACTCTAAAATAATTTCTACACTTACTAACCGCAGAAATGAACTAACTCATGATAAAAATTGTTTACTACCTACAATGAAAGAGGCGGTTGAATACTACTATCTTATAAAACAATCTGCCAAAATATTATATAACACCCATGTTGAGCATTTTTAAGAACAAAACTTTTTATAATAGCAAATTTTAAATTAAGAAATCAACGATTTAATCAAACAAATGGATATTGATTAAACTAATGCAATTGAGGTATTTATCCGTTAGCATTTCTATATCGCGCGATAACTCACTACTTATTTTTGATAAGTTAAACTAAATATTAATTTTGAGGTGATTTATCTATGAAGGAATTAGAGAATGCAAAAAGAGTTGAACGAGCAGAGCTACTTATTCGTGTTGTAACTGAATCAGAACACCTAACAGAAAGGGATAAGGATGTAACACTATTTTGGATTCGAGATTTACTGGAGCCAATAAAAGAGTGTCTTATCGATAAACCTAAAAAAGAAAATAGCTAAAATTTTTTTACTGCACGGCTATACTGCACGAAAATGCAAGATCTAAAAAGGATCAAAAACAGCTCAAGCCCTTTTGCTAGGGCTTGTTTTATGCGGTTTGCAATTTTGCACAAATTCACACACTTTTAGTGCGAGGGTGGGGTGGGGTTTCAACGGCGCAATTTCACTGTAAATCTTTAAAAATAGCATCAAAAAATCAATGCAGGCATATCAAATTTAAATAGAATTAAACGATCTAAGTAATTCCAATAAACCCTATAGATAATAAAAAACGCCCATTATGGGCGTTATAGAGCGTTTTAGGTTATTTACTCAAGAGAATAAGAATTAAATCTTACTATTTCCTCCCCCATCCAATCATTCAGTTGTAAAAATCTATCCTGAAGTGGTTTAATTTCGTTACGGGCAAATACTTTTGATGCCTTTTCAGGATCGCCAAATCCACCTGTATTTTTAGGAGTAATTCCCATCAATGACGGTGGTACTCGGTGCGCCGTTAAAATATCATCTTGGCTAACGGATTTAATATCAGCAAAGTTATCTTTGGCAGCTACCTCGCCAACTGGAATTAATTTTAATCCGTCGGGTTTACCATTTGGTGCATACATTAGTAGATTACGAAAGTTACCAGGTCCACGACTGTTTTGTAGCGCTTTCTTCAATTCCTCAATATCTTTTTCATTATGTGATGGGTTAGAGAGATAAAGAATAAATCCAGCATGTGAACCATTTTTATAATAACGTTGACGGAACACCGTGGCTGAGTTATCTAACCACACAGAATTAATCGCAGCTAAATATTCAGGTAACCCATAGATTTCCTGATTAATATCAGGAGCAAGATTGTGCCAGATAGACCCTTTTTTAAATTCGTGTTCTTCCCAATACTGATCGATATACCAATATTTATTGGCTTCAACACCTCGACGGGTATATTTGGCTAAAGTTGGTTTTAATCCATCTGTTTGCTTCAACATATTTGAACGTTTTTCAAGATAACAATTACCTAAGATTAAAAAATCATTCGCTATTCTTTCAAAAGACTGCCTGGTTAAATATTTATGAGGAATAAACGTACTGGTTAAAATATTGCGCTTCACATAAATCGGGCTACTGTGATAAGACGATGAGGCAAAAGTATTGGCCTGCGTATCAAAATTAACGGGCGGCTCATACCAATTCCCACATTCTGTACATTGCAAATAATTCAATAACTCTTTTGCATCAGCCATTGGCTCCCTGTCACCAAAAGTAAAACATTCTATTTTTTCGTTTTGTTGCATTAAGTCCGTCATTGTTAAAATACTCCCATATAACCACTATTACTGTTTGCACCGCCAAGACTTTCAAGCGGCTCATTATAAATTGCATGCATCGTTGCCCATGCAATATCAGCATGAGAAACTTCATCATTGCGATCGGCGACATACGTTACATAACGCTGGCTAGCAGTTAATGTTTTACGAATTGCCATAAATGATTGTGCTAAATCTGTCCATCCAGCATCAAATTCCAAACGTTGACGACGAATGACATCTTGCATTTTTAGGATTAAGCGTTGTTTCACTTCGATTGAATATTTAAAGGCAACGGCTGCAGGGTAAAATTGTTTCACTAGCTGATAAACGCCTTCACCAAGTCCTGTTGCATCAATACCAATGTAAGTCACGTTATAGCGTTTTGTCATTTTTCTGATTGCTTCAGCCTGTGCTGCAAAGTCCATCCCCGTCCATTGATGTTTTTCAATTACTCTAAATTTACCCCCTTCAACCATTGGCGGAGAAACAACGACACATCCGGCACTATCACCAGTATGAGAAGGATCATATCCAATCCAAACAGGGCGCTCACCAAGAGGGCGTAAGGCAAACGGTTTATAGTCATCCCATATTTCCCATGAATCGACCATACAGGGTTGTAAGCTTGATAGCGGAAAGACAGATGATGAATCATCAATAAAATTACATAAAAATAGGTTGGCAAACTCTTCCGGACTATATTCAAGTTTTAACTGATTAATATCGAATAAATCAAAACCTAATCGCTCAGCATCTTCAATCGTAACGATTTGGCGCCATTGCCCATCAGCACATAACGAACCATTCTTTAAAGCATTATGTGAAATATCAACACTAATTCTATCTTCTTTACGTCGACCTTTATTAAACAGCTCACCAGTCCAAAATTTATAAGCTTCATGATTAATGCTAGATGGTGTTGAAAAATAAGTTTGCCGCCAACGTTTTTGGCTCGACATTCCTGAAGCAACTTTTCTTAGTTTTAAAAATTGATTAATCCAAAAATATTCATCTAGATATAAATTACCATGATAGCTTTGTGCTGTTTTAGCATTGGTACCTAAAAAATACATTCGTGCATCATTATGGGGTAAGTGGATAACTTCCCCTTTTAGATCCATATCTATACCATGGAAAAAATCAACAATATATTGACGAAATTGGAAGGCTTGAGATTTTGAAGCGGATAAAAATATCTGATTTCGTCCAGTATTTACCGCATCTACGGCACCCTCTTGGGCAAAAAACATAGTTGCCCCAATTTGGCGTGATTTATTAATGTTACGAATACGATTTTGCAAACCGGCACGATACCAAACCCGTTGATGATCGTATAAACCATCATTAAACAGTTCATTTAACTTCTCAATCTGCTCTTCTGATAATAAATTGGTTTTAGGTTTCTGCTTTGGTTTTGTATTACGATTGGCAATATTTGGATTGAGATCAGTTTCATTACCGCCATTTTGATATTTTTCAATTCTGGCCGTACGTTCTATTTGCCGGCTTAATAAATCAATTTCTTTGAAATCTCGCCCCTCTTTATTAGGTTTTATCACTAAATGAATATATTGCGCTTCAAGAACGCCATTAATACGTTCTAAAGTTGATGATTCATCCCATTTATCACGGCGTTTCCAGCTATGAATTGTATTAGCCTTTTCATTAAGCAATTCAGCAATACGCTTAATGCGATATCCAGCCCAATATAACGATCTTGCCGTTCGCCTTGGGTCGATATCTTCACTAATTAAATGATCTAATAAATTGACGTTTTTCATGAACTCTCCTCATGCCGTCAATTTACCTATCATTAGCGATTTTTAATGGTTGTTAGGGTTGTAAAACAATGAATTACAAATGTGCTTAATTGCTCTCTTTTCGCTTGCACTACACCATAAAGCAAAATAACCGTTCCCGTTAAGGATCTTCTTATATGAGTAAAACAGCAAAAAAATTCAAATCAAAATGGTTTCGTGTAGCCGTTGAAGGTGCAACAACTGATGGACGAAAAATACAACGCTCTTGGATTGAACAAATGGCTAAAAACTACGATCCAAAAGTTTATGGAGCCCGTATTAATTTAGAGCATATTAAAGGCTACCACCCAGAAAGTTCATTTAAGCGTTACGGTGATGTACTTGCCGTAAAAACAGAATTGATTAACGAAGGTCCATTAGCTGGAAAATTATCATTACTGGCACAGATCGAGCCAACCGAAGATCTTATTGAGATGAATAAGAGCAAACAAAAAGTTTATACATCAATTGAAGTTAATCTTGAGTTTGCCGATACGGGTGAAGCTTACCTTGTTGGACTGGCTGTTACGGATGACCCTGCAAGTTTAGGTACTGAATTTTTGGAGTTTAGTGCAAGTGCAAAAGTAAATCCATTATTAAGCCGAAAACAAGCCCCTAATAACCTATTCACTGTTGCGGAAGAAACAATCTTAGAGTTTGAAAATGACGAACCTCAAGAAGCTGCATTTGGTGCCATGATTGAGCGCCTAACAAGTTTGTTTAAAAACAAATCAGAAAAAGATTCTGGTAAGTTTGTACAGTTAGGCGAAATTGTCGAGCAATTCTTTACTCAAACAAAACAGTGTTTTACTGAATTGGAATTAAAAATCCACGAGCTAAACAGTGAATTGAATACCATTAAAAAACAAAATGATGAGTATAAAGCGCTATTAAGTGATATTCCTGATGCTCCTGTACGCCCTATTTCGACAGGTGGATCGGCTGAAGTAGAAACAGATTGCTAGTAAATAATTGATTAAATTACTTGATTACCACAAGAAACAGAATTTTATAGGAACTGAACAATGAGAAACGATACCCGAAAGCTATTTAATGGATTTAAACAACGTATTGCCCAACTTAATGGTATTGATAATGCAAGTGAAGAGTTTGCCGTTGATCCTGAAGTGCAACAAAAGTTGGAAAAACGAACGCAACAATCATCTGAATTTTTGAACAAAATTGGATTTGAATTTGTTGATGCCCAAGAGGGTGAAAAAGTGGGTGTGGGTGTATCTGGTACAACTGCAAGTACAACTGACACCACAACTAAAGAACGTGAAGCGGCTGATATTTCAGATTTAAGTAAATATGGTTATCGTTGTGAACAAACTAACTATGATACATCAATTCGCTACGCTAAATTGGATGCTTGGCGCCATAAAAAGAACTTCCAAACGATTTTACGTGATGCACTTATCCGCCAAAAAGCACTCGATCGTATTATGATCGGTTTAAATGGTACCAGCCGAGCGGCAACATCAAATCGTACGGCAAATCCACTATTACAAGACGTTAATAAAGGCTGGTTACAAAAATACCGTGAAGATGCGCCTGAACGTGTTATGAATGAAGGTACAAAAACACCTGGTAAAATCCTTCTAGATTCTTCTGGTAGTGGTGATTACAAAAATGTTGATGCCTTGGTTTATGATGCGGTTGAAACACTGATTGACCCTGTTTATGCTGATAGTACTGATCTTGTAGTTCTTTGTGGCCGTGGTCTCCTTTTTGATAAGTATTTCCCAATTGTTAATGATGCTGATAAAAACAGTGAAAAAGTCGCCGGACAATTGCTATTAGCCACAAAATCAATTGGTGAGTTACCAGCTTACCGAATTCCCTACTTCCCTAAAGGTGCAATGCTTATTACTTCATTTAGTAACCTTGCTATCTATATTCAAAATGGTACCGCACGCCGTCATATTATTGATAATCCAAAACGTGATCGTATTGAAGATTTCCAATCGGCTAACGAATCATTTGTTATCGAACGCTATGATGCTGGATGCTTACTAGAAAATATTGTTTATAAATAGGGGGATTCATGACATCACCGGCTCAAAAGTTTTTAGCCAAGCATTACGCTCAAAAAGAGCGTAATGCCACCAACATCAAAGCAACCAATGCTTATGAAATGATGCTTGCTAAACTCAATAATGATCGTATTCGCCTAAAAAAATTCCAATCAACGGAAGCTAAAATTGATCTTAAAAAAATCCTCATTCCTGAATATATGGATTGGATAAATGGTGTATTAAGTTCAGATAATGCACAGCAAGATGATGTATTTATGCGTTTACTGGTCTGGATGATTGATACTAAACAGTTCGAGTTAGCCTATCCATTGGCACAGCACGCGCTTAAACATAAATGGGTAACACCTGATGAATATCAGCGTCAAACTGCAACGCTAATTGCTGAAGAGTTAGCCAATACAACATTAACCCAAGTCAGCAATAAGAAAGATGTTGATATTACTACTTTATTAAAATTTTCTGATTTAGTTGCTGATAAAGATATGTTCGATCAAGTGCGAGCTAAATTTAATAAAGCTATTGGCTATGCATTAAGAAATGAACAACCAGAACAGGCTTTAGGGTATTTAAAACGAGCACTTGAACTAGATGAAAGTTCAGGCGTTAAAACAGCAATTAAAGAATTAGAAAAGGCGATCGAAAACGCCAATTCTTAACCGGGTGAACCCTCACACCACAGCGGCACAAGGGCAATAAATACTTTTTAAGTACTTTGGCGCCCTTGTCCACCGCTGATTAATAAAGGTTTAATATGAGTGATTTTACTGCAATATCAAAAGCGAATGAATCGGAAGATGTTGAGATCACTAATATGTCATTTTTTCCGAATATTAAAATAAAAAAAGTCCGTGAAGCACAACGGATTGATGGAACAGTAACAACCGAACGTTTAAAAAATGCCATCATATCTGCAATTATCACCGTTAATAATGATTTAACGCAGTGGCGATTAATACAGCAGGCACAAGGTGTTAATTCAGTTGATGAGTTAACCGAAGAGTTAATTGATGGTAAATCTAAATATCTACATCTCTATAAACACGCGGTTTACTGCTGGGCGAATGCTTTAATTAATGACCGTTATTTAAATTATGATGCCACGGCTAAAGCTGTCAAACAAATTGAACCGGAACAACAAAGCGCCGGTGATCTCTATCGGGACGCAAGATATGCAATTCGGGATATTTTAGGTAAGTCACGTTCAACAATGGAATTGGTTTAAATGATTATTTATTCCGAACAGAATGAAACTGTCGACGAGATCGCCTATCGATTATTTGGACGTACAAAGGGATTAGTTGAAATGATTTATAACAACAATCCTAAGCTTTGTCAGTTACCAGCAAAATTACCATTAGGAACACGAGTCATTATTCCTGATGTCGTACCACAAGCACAGCAAAAACAAGTTAAATTATGGGATTAATATCATGGCCGAACCAGCAACCACAACAACCAGTACCGCACTAATTAGCGCAATTTCTATTACTGCGCTCTTTCCTAACCTTGATGCTGGTTCAGTACTTGGCGCTTTATGTGGTGCAACGTTATTAATTGTTGGACGAAAAGAACTAGGACGGTTTAAGAGTATTGCGCTTTTCTTTGCCTCATTCGTCATTGGGATCCTTTTTGCTGACCTAATGACAACGGTATTATGTGGCATACTTCCGCAAGATCTATCTGATAAAACACCGTTAAGCCTTGGCGCTTTACTCGTTTCAATCCTTGCCACTCAACTATTGTTACTGATTTTAAATCAGGATTTAGCCTCACTCATTAAAATCATAAGGGGGAGAATATGATTTTATTAACTAATGCTGCAATTTGCCTTGCGATTGCAATACGTTTATTCCTTTATCAACGTGGCCAAAGCAACTATAAACTAAGTTATGCCTTACTTGCATGGGGATTAGTCTGTTCTAGTGCTGCCGTTGCTATTTTGATCTTCTTTAATCAATTATCACAAGCACAAACAGCGCAAACCTTTATGAACTTACTCGTGTTTATCTGCATGTTCAAAACAAAAGGTAATATCTCGCAATTTATTTACCATTTGTTTTGGCAGTCCAAAGCAACTGCGCCCCGTCAAAATAAAAAGGTAAAAATACTATGACTACGATCACTAAATATTTAAAAGAAAGTGCGTTATTACTTGGTGTTGATTACTCATTATTATTAACGATTACAAAAGTCGAGGCTGGCTCTAAAGGATTTATTGCACCAAATAAACCGATTGTTTTATTTGAGCGTCACGTTTTTTATAAACAACTTAAAAAACAAGGCTTCAATGTTGATGAGCTATCTAATCAATACCCTTTATTGATCAATAAAACGCCGGGTGGTTATCAAGGTGGTCTACGTGAAAATTATCGATTAGAGATGGCAAAACAGATTAATGAAGGCTGCGCCATAGAATCAACCAGTTTTGGCTTGTTTCAAATTATGGGGTTCCATTGGCAAACATTAGGCTATCAATCAGCACAAGATTTTGAAAATCAGATGAGCGAAAACGAGTTAAAACAAACTGAAGCATTTATCCGGTTTATCTCTCTAAAAACAAATAGCAAAATGATTGTTGCACTTCAAGAACATGATTATGCAACGTTTGCCCGTCTTTATAATGGTTCTAACTATAAAAAAAATCGTTATGATGAAAAGATAAAGGAAACGTATGAATCTATTAAAGCAACTCATTAATAAATATGTTAATTGGCTTATTCCTGTTGCTGGGATCGCTATTATTTTATTGCTTGTTGCTATTTTTTTTATGAATAGTGTTATTGATTCATTAGAGAAAAAAAACTTATCACAGTCGGAACAAATTGGTGAACTTAAGGGCACTATCATAACCAATAATCAAACTATTGATACCTTAAAACAGAAAAATATCAACAATCAAGATAGTTTAATTTTATTACGTCAAAAAAATGAGCAATCCCAAGTCTTAATTGATGAACAATCAAAACAGTTAGCAAGGTTAACCAATGAAAATGAACAACTTAAATTATGGGCTAATACTGCTTTGCCTGACGATGTTATCCGCTTGTACAGTAGACCATACACCATCAAAGGAAGTGATCATTATAGAAAACTCTTGTCCGAAGGTGGAGCTGTGCACAATTCAAAATAATGAACTAAGTGATAACCAATCATTGTTAGATGAGATCAGTATACTAAAAAAAGCTTGGTTCTTTTGTGCTGACCAAGTCGATATGATTATTCAGTGTCAGGAACAACAATATGAAAAAGCCCGAACAGATCCGTGAATTACTTGAACAACATAGTTTATTAATAAAAAATAATCCCGATAAACTACATATATTTATAGAGGATAGTGATGTAATCGCTACTGCTGCTAAAAGTTTAAGTTTTGAATATCAATATAAACTTAATATTATTATTTTAGATTATGCGGAATCAATTGATTATTTAATGGTGCCTATTATTGCCTGGATGTATGTTCATCAAAATGAGAAAATGGGTAATAGTGATTTACGTCAAGATGCAATAAAACTTGAAATAGAACAATTAAATAATAAGAGTTGTGATGTTGGGATTACCTTATCATTAACCGAAAGGGTTATTGTGCAAAATGGTGACAGTGGATTAGAGTACAAACATCTTGACGATAAATCACCGGAAGATATGATTCCAACTTGGGCGGTTGAAATATGTCAGATGTATTAAGACAGTACCATCAATATACCGATGGGATATTGAGCCAATTAAATTCACAGAGTAGAACAAAATTGGCTCGTGAAATGGCTAAAAAATTGCGAGAAAGTAATCGCAAACGTATGATTGCTCAAGTTCAACCTGACGGAACGCCATTCACACCAAGAAAACAACAAAAACTCCGAGGAAAACAAGGAAAAATAAAGCGTAAGATGTTCTCTAAAATACGTACAATTAAGTATCTCAAAATTAGCGCTAATGCAAACAGTGCTACGGTTAGTTTTTTAGGGAACGTTCAGGAAATAGCAAAAGTACACCAGTATGGGTTAAGAGATAGAGTAAATAGAAAAGCAGAATATCGAATTATCTATCCTAAGCGTGAGTTATTAGGTATAAATCATGCTGATTTAATGATGATCGAACAAATTACACTCGCACACTTAGCACATCACTCATAGGTAACTTGTAAAACAGTCAGTTACAAATTACCTAACTTCCCTTTTAACGTCTTAATCTTAAAGATATGTACCATGAATACATATCATCCAGCCGAATTGGCAGAACTTAAACGAATGATTAGCAACCTGATACGCCAGGGAACCATTTATAAGGTTAACGGTGATCGGGTTAAAGTCCGTTCCGGTGAAATCATTACCACCTGGCTTCCTTGGTTTACTCATCGAGCAGGAAAAAGCCGTACTTGGTGGAGCCCAAGTGTGGGCGAACAAGTCTTTATCTTAAGCCCTAATGGTAATTTAGAATTAGGTTGTGTGCTTCCTAGCTTATATTGTGATAACTATCCGGCACCATCATCATCCAATGACGGGCATTTTGTCGAGTTCCCGGACGGTGCAACATTTGAATATGAACCTGAAACAAGTACGTTAACCATTAAAGGCATTAAAACAGCTTTAATAGATGCAAGCGAGCAAATCACGGCTAAAGCTGGCATGAAAATCAGTTTATTAACGCCTCTGGTCGAATGCAGTAATCACATCACTTTCCAATCATTTGGGGCTACTGGTGGCGGTAGTGGTGCTAATACTGGTGAGATTACTGGTAATGTCATCCATAAAAACGGTGAATTATCTTCTAACGGTGTGGTTGTTCATACACATATACACGGTGGTGTTGCAACAGGCAATCAATCAACAGGTGGTCCTAAATGAGTTATTTAGGCATGAATAGCATAACAGGCAGAACATTAACAGATGATGCCCACATAAAACAATCCATAAAAGATATTATCTTAACGCCTATTGGTTCAAGAGTAGAACGCCGTGATTATGGTTCAATGCTATTTTTCTTAATTGATCACCCTAATCACACTGCAACACAATTAAAAATCATGTCAGCAACTGTTATGGCATTAACGCAGTGGGAACCGCGTATTACTATTGATTCAATGCAATTTACCATCAGTAAAGAAAAACTCCTTTTAGAACTTACTTATTATTTAAAATCACAATCTAATCAAAAAAATACAACTGAAATTGAGGTGCGCTAATGGCAACAATTGATCTATCAACTTTACCAGCACCAAAGATTATTGAAACACTTAACTTTGAAACGATTTTTAATAATCGTAAAGAGCGGTTTATTAACCTTTACCCATTAGATAAACAAACTGAATTACGTAAAACATTGGAATTAGAGAGTGAGCCTATCGTTAAATTACTTCAAGAATCAAGTTATCAAGAATTGATTTTACGCCAACGCATTAATGAGGCTGCACTAGCGGTAATGATTGCCTATTCCAATGGTGAGGATTTAGATAATTTAAGCGCGATTTTTAATGTTAAACGTTTAGTTGTTCAGCAAGCAGATAATACCGTCACCCCGCCTATTGAGCAGATTATGGAATCAGACCTTGATTTACAAAATCGTACACCAGAAGCATTTGAAGGATTATCGGTTGCTGGTCCGCGTGGAGCTTATCGTTTTTTCGCCAAAAGTGCAGATGGCCGCGTACTTGATGCTGAAGTACTTAGCCCTAAACCCTGTTATATTACGGTAGTTGTTCTATCACGAGAGAATAATGGCGTTGCAAGTCAAGAGCTATTAAATATTGTCACAACTGAATTAAATGATGAAGAGCGTAGACCAATTGCTGATAGGGTAACTGTTCAATCTGCTAAAATTATTGATTATCAAATTGAGGCTAATATCTATTTAGATCCCTATCCTGAAGCAGAACCTATCAAAGCTGCAGCTATTAAAAACCTCATTAATTTTATTAACAATAAACACCGAATAGGCGTTAGGATTAATCGCAGTGCGATCATGTCTGCTCTTCATGTTGAAGGCGTTCAACGCGTTGAATTAATTAAACCAGCACAAGATATTATTATCACCAAAGAACAGGCAAGTTATTGTTCAAGCTTTACTGTTAAGGTTGATGGTTATGACGAGTAAAACATTATTACCGCCAACCGCCACATTATTAGAGCGTAATCTATCTGAAACATGCTACATCCAGTTAAATGTTGATTTACGTTTTTTATGGGATCCTTATTTATGCCCTGTTAGCTGGCTCCCTTTTCTTGCCTGGCAATATAGTGTCGATCGCTGGGATGAAAACTGGACAGAACAAGTAAAACGTAAAGTGATTGCTGATAGTTATCTAACACACAAATTTAAAGGCACCATTAAAGCCATAAAAAGAGCTGTTGAGCCATTCGGGTATATTATCCGCATTAATGAATGGTTTAATACTGGCAATGAACCGGGCACCTTCTCATTAGAAATCGGCATATTAGACGAAGGCATTACCGAAGATGATTATACCGAACTAACCCGTATTATTGATGATGTCAGGGCTTATTCTCGTCATATAACTGGGCTCTCCATTGTTTTGGTTAGTCAGGGCAAAGTTAATTTAAGATGCCTAACCACTGACGGCGACATATTAACGGTCAATCCGTATATTCCGCAGAACATCATAGTATCAGGAAGTACTTATTACCATATTGCAACTTATTCCACTGATTTGTTAGAGGTCACACCATGAGCCAAACTTACTTTACTATTTTAACTAATTTAGGGGCAGCATTACTTGCTCAAGCAACAGCTTCAGGAACACAGTTAAAAATTACTCATTTAGCCGTTGGGGATGGTAATGGCAATGTTCCCTCGCCATTACCAACACAAACACAATTAATTCATGAAGTAAGGCGCAGTGCTATCAATACTGTTTATACGGATGAAAATAACGAAAATCACATTATTATCGAGCAAGTTATTCCCCCAGAGGAAGGAGGCTTTTATATTCGTGAGTTGGGTGTATTTGACGATAAAGGTAATTTAATTGCAGTGGGTAATTGCCCACCTTCCTATAAACCTAAATTATCTGAAGGTAGCGGACGAACTCAAGTTATTAATATGGTGATCATGGTTGATAATACGGGTACTGTCGAATTAAAAATAGATGCTTCAACGGTGCTTGCTACCCGAAAATATGTTGATGATTTAATCTCGTCAAAAATGA
The DNA here is from genome assembly GCF_039542345.1 of Orbus sasakiae. Classification (NCBI taxonomy): domain Bacteria; kingdom Pseudomonadati; phylum Pseudomonadota; class Gammaproteobacteria; order Orbales; family Orbaceae; genus Orbus; species Orbus sasakiae. The sequence continues at coordinate 16,662 of NZ_BAABHY010000006.1, read as the reverse complement.
CCGAACACGAAAAATCAACTAACCATCCTAATGCATCAACAACAGGAAAAGGATTCGTTCAGTTAAATTCAGCGATTAATAGTACTTTAGAAAATCAAGCTGCAACACCAAAGGCAGTTAAAACGGCTTATGATTTAGCTAATACGGCCAATACCACCGCTAACACATCCAAAACCAATGCGGCAACAGCACAAGCAAAGGCGGATAGTGCTTATACATTAGCAAACACTGCAAACACTACCGCCAATACAGCAAAATCTACTGCGGAAACAGACGCATCAACCACGGTTAAAGGGCGAGTGCAACTTAATTCAGCGATAAATAGTACTGCAGAGAATCAAGCTGCGACACCAGGAGCCGTAAAAAAAGCCTATGATTTAGCTAACATAGCTAATACCACAGCTAACACTGCCAAAACTAATGCAGCAACCACACAAACTAAAGCGGATAGCGCTTATACCTTGGCAAGTACAGATGCTACAACAGCAGTTAAAGGACGGGTACAACTTAATTCAGCAGTAAATAGCACAGCAGAAAACCAAGCAGCCACACCGGGAGCAGTAAAAAAAGCCTATGATTTAGCAAATAATACCCTTACCACGGTTAATAAGACTCATGATATTGAGTTTATTTACCCAAATGGTTCTGAATCTACACCATCAACAATTACTAAATCAGGGGAAATCATAATATCTGATCCATATCCAAGTAAAGCTTATGACTACATTGCCCAATTATATGTTAATTGTAAAAATGGTAAAAAAAGATGGTTAGATGTACGATTTATATATGAAAATGGTGCATCATGGGGGGTAAATGTTGTCAGAGACAGCTCTGAAAGTAAAATACTAATTAAGGCTGGTGCAAGTTTTTTAATTAATGCAAATAATCAATATGCAGGTTTACCTAATGGGTATACAGAAACTTCAGGTTTAGCATCTGCTCAAATAAGATTAAGAATAATAAAATGATATTCCATGTATGAATATTAATTCAATAAATAGCCATTTTTATAGAGCTTCGGCTCTACTTTCTCAATCTGTAAATCTTCATTTTACAAGTTAAACTCCTACATTCTTTTTTTTTCGTATGCAACCATTTACCTCAATCTATTGCTAAATATTGGAGATTATAAATGGCTGCTGATTATCATCACGGTGTCCGAGTTATTGAAATTAACGAGGGCAGTAAAACGATCCGCACAGTATCAACCGCTGTAATAGGCGTTGTTTGTACCGCTACAGATGCAGATCAAGATGCTTTTCCACTCAATACACCTGTTCTTATTACTAATGTTCATAGCGCAATTGCGAAAGCAGGTAAAAAAGGTACATTACTTTCAACCCTGAATGCAATTGCAGATCAATGTTCCCCTGTTATTGTTGCTGTTCGTGTTCCTGAAGGAGATACCCCAGAAGAAACCCAATCCAATATTATTGGTACCACAACCGCAGACGGCAAATATACAGGAATCAAAGCCCTACTTGCAGCGCAAACTAGATTAAGTATTAAACCACGTATTTTGGCTGTGCCTAGTTATGATTCTTTACCCGTTGCGACTGCCTTAATCGCGGTAGCCCAGCAACTACGCGCCTTTTGTTATGTATCGGCTCATGGAGCCAAAACCAAAGAAGATGCCGTTTTATATCGTGATAGTTTCGGTGCCCGTGAAGTCATGGTGATTTGGCCTGATTTTGTTGGTTTTGATACTGCAACATCTAGCGAAGCAACATTTTATGCCACAGCAAGGGCTGTTGGATTACGGGCTAAAATCGATCAACAAATTGGTTGGCATAAAACCTTATCAAACATCCCGGTTAATGGTGTAACCGGTATTGATAAAGATGTGTATTGGGATTTACAAGCAGAAAGCACTGATGCCAATTACCTTAATAAAAATGAAGTAACAACACTGATTTGCCGTAGCGGTTACCGCTTTTGGGGATCTCGTACCTGTACCGAAGATGGCATATTCATGTTTGAAAACTATACCAGAACAGCACAAGTACTGGCGGATTCAATTGCTGATGCTATGTTTGATTTTGTTGATGAACCTATGCACGCATCTTTAATTAAAGATATTGTTGAATCTGTTAATAACAAGTTCCGAGAACTTAAAGCAAATCGCTATATTGTTGATGGTAAAGCATGGTTTGATCCTTCCGTTAATACCGAGGACCAACTAAAAGAAGGCAAGCTAAAAATTGATTACGATTATACGCCAGTGCCACCACTTGAAAACTTAATGTTTAACCAACGCATTACTGATCGCTATTTAGTTGATTTAGCTAATTCAGTCGCTGCGAACTAGGAGAGTTTAACTCATGGCATTACCTAAAAAACTAAAATATTTTAACGTGTTTGTGGATGGAACATCCTATATTGGTGAAGCTGAATCAATCACATTACCTAAACTTACTCAAAAACTAGAAAGCTACCGCGGTGCTGGTATGCCTGGTGCTGTCAAAATCAACCTTGGATTAGATGATGATGCACTTGATCTTGAGTACACTATGGGCGGATTAACTGCTGAAATAGCTAAACTATTGGGCGGTTCAATTAATCAATGCAATTTACGTTTTGCTGGTGGTTTTCAAAAAGATGATAGCGAAGATTTTACAAAAGTAGAGATCAATGTCAGCGGTCGTCATAAAGAACAGGATCTAGGTGAACTAAAGCAAGGGGAAAGTAGCCAAACTAAATACTCTATGGCGTGTACCTATTACCGTTTAACCATTGATGGTGAAGATATTATTGAGATAGACATTATCAATATGGTCTACAAAGTAAACGGCGTTGATTTACTCGAAAAAGCGCGTCAAGCAATCGGCTTATAACCTTACTTAAAACCTAAAATCTTACTGCCTATGTGATATAGGCAGTTAATCAGGAGAAAATCATGACACAAAAAGAAATCACATTATCAACCCCTATTATTAGCGGTAAAACCGAAATCAAAACTATCATTATTCGTAAGCCGCTAACTGGCGATCTACGTGGAGTTAAATTACTTGATTTTGTTGATGCAGATGTTAATTCATTGGCAAAAGTACTCCCACGTATTGCCACACCAACACTATCCGAACAAGACGTTTATAACATGGATTTAGCTGATTTAACTCAAATAGTGGTTGAAATTAGCAGTTTTTTGAAACCGAAATCAAGCAGTGCAGCAACGGAATCCCTGACCGAGTAGAAAACGCACAGGCAGATATAGCGACCATCTTTCATTGGTCGCTTGATGCGCTTGATAAGTTAACCATTTCTGAATTAATGCATTGGCGAGAACAAGCCCGAATCCGTAGCGGAGCCGAAGATGAGTAGATTAGAAGCTAAAATTATTCTTAGCGGTGTTGATAATGCTAGTCGTCCGCTACAAAATTCAACTAAAAATACCAAACTTTTAGCTGAACAATTACTTAAAACCAAATCAGCATTAAAAAACCTGAATCAGATACAAAAAAATCTGTCAGGTTTTGTCCAATTAAAAAATAACACTCAAAAAGTCGGTACCGAGTTAGAACAGGCTCGTAATAAAGTTAATCTACTATCACTGGCGATAAAACAATCCTCATCACCAACAAAAAAAATGGCTGATGAGTTTGAAAAAGCCAAACAAAAAGCATATCAATTAAAAGACACATTTAATAATTTGCGATCTGCCACGCAAAAACAGCGTGATGAACTGGCAAAATCAGGCATTAATACTAAGAATCTGGCACAACATCAAACAACATTACGTTCACAAATTAATAGTGCAACAAAAAGTATTGAGCAACAACGATCGCAGCTTGCACGCCTAAATGAACAGATGAAAAAATCAAATCAAATTAGGCAAAATTACGATAAAGGCATGCAACGTATAGCTGTGATGGGTGGTGTTGGTTATGGTTCACTGGCAACAGGTAGAACAATAACCAGAGGTATGCGTAATCTATTAGGTGTTGGCTACGAATTTGATGCCAGCATGAGTGCAACACAAGCTGTAACACGTATCGCCGATAAAGATGATCCACGTATGCTTGCCCTGCGCCAGCAAGCCAGAACTTTACCACTTCAATCCAAATTTACAGATAGTGAGGTCGCCGCTGGTCAGTACTTCTTAGGTAGAACCGGTTACAATGCAGATCAGATTTTAAAAGCCATGCCCGGCATGCTAAATTTAGCATCCGCTGGCGATCTTGATTTAGGTATTACCGCTGATATCGCATCCAATATCCAAATGGCAATGGGCATACCTGCCGAAAAGATGGATCATGTAGCTGATGTCATGACGGCAATGTTTACCCGTAATAACGTTGATATCCAAATGCTCGGCGAATCACTTAAATATAGCGCCGGTATTGGTGCTGCATTTGGTCAAAGTTTAGAAACAGTAACGGCTGCAACAGCCATGATGGGTAATGCTGGTATTCAAGGTAGCCAAGCCGGTACCACATTAAGGCAAATATTAACCCGTGTTGGTACCTCGTCAGCCGTTGCCAAACTTGGCGTTAAAGTTGCGGATGATAAAGGTAATATGAGGGATTTGGTTGATATTCTTTCTGATATATCAGAAGCAACTAAACACATGGGTAACGTTGACCGCGCAGCCATCAATAAAAAAATCGCTGGTCAAATCGGTTTAACTGGATTTGAAATATTACTATCACAAAGTGCAACAGGTGAACTGAAAAAGCTAAGAGGCGAAAAAGGCGAATATGATGGTGAAGCAGAGCGAGTTGCACAGTTAAAACTTGATAATCTCAAAGGTGATATGACCATGCTCCACGCTGCCTTTGAAAATATCAGCGTTGAATTATTCGAAAAAAATAATGCATGGCTCCGTAAAGCCATCCAAGGCTTTACTCACTTCTTACACAATGTGGGTGAATTTTTAAAACGGCATCCTGCAGTCAGTAAGGGGATTGTGATGCTTGGTACAGGACTTGCTGCGCTTACCACGGCCTTTGGTGGTTTAGCCTTAATGCTAATGAGTGTATTTGGCCCCATGCTGATGACAAAGTTTATTTTATCTCGCTTAGGGCTATCCGTTGGCAGTTTAGCCATTAAAAATGGGTTATTAGGTAAAACTTTTAGTTCCCTTGGTTCGGCTGCTATCGGTTTGGCTACATCGCCCTTATCAACGCTATCAACCGCTGTTCGTTTCCTTGGCTCTACATTTGCTTTTGTCGGTCGATTATTTTTAACCAACCCCATTGGATTAGTGATTACCGCTATTGCGGTAGCCGCACTACTCATTTATAAATATTGGGAACCCATCAAAGCATTCTTTATTGGTGTATGGGAAGGCTTCACTACAGCAATGGAGCCAGTTAAAGCTGCATTTGAGCCCATTATTAAACTCTTTGAACCATTGGCGCCGATATTTAATGCGATTGGTGATGCAATTGGCAGCGTGATCAACTGGTTTAGTAACTTATTTGAACCCGTTAAACTCACCAGTGAAGAGTTTGAAAGTACTAAATCGGCAGGTGTTGCATTCGGTGAAGCAATTGGTAAAGCTATCATGCTACCAATTAAGCTATTTCAAGACTTCTTTGAATTGGTTAAAAGCGTCTGGACATTTATTTTTTCTCTGCCCGAAAAACTTACCGAGCTACCGAGTAAAATTGGTGAAATATTTACGGGTGAAGGTGGTATTACAGGAATATTCAGTAATTTAGGCAATAACCTTGTTGATGGTTTAATGGGTGGCATTAAAAATAAATGGAATGAACTAAAAAGTACAATTTCGGATCTTACTGATGGTGTAACGGGATGGTTTAAAGAAGCATTAGGCATACACTCACCATCAAGAGTATTTGCAGAGTATGGCGGTTTTACTGTTGAAGGTTACCAGTTAGGTATTGAACGTAATAGCAATAAGGCCATTCGCTCAATGAGTAAGTTTTCCAATCAAATCAGTGAAAAAGGATTATCCAGTATTACTGTTGATAATAGACCACCTATATCGTCAATACAGTACAACCAATCGCCTATAGAGACAAGATCACCACAAATATTTATAACAATTAATGCAGCACCTAATACTAATGAGCGTGATTTAGCGACTATGGTAGGTCAAGAAGTTAGTCGGCATTTACGTAATAAAAATAACAGTTATCGTAATAGCTATAAGGATATCGATTAATGTTAATGATATATGGCATGTTTGTATTTGAACTAAAAACGATTCCATTTCAGAAAATGAGTGAAACAATTAATTATCGCTACCCTTCTAATAATCGTTTCGGAGAACGCCCGGCAACGCAGTTTGTAGGTGTTGGCGAGGAAAAAATCACATTAAGCGGTGTGCTTTATCCCGAAGTAACGGGCGGAAGGGTAAGCCTTGAACTCTATAAAAGACAAGCTGATTTTGGTATTGCTTGGCCTTTAATAAATGGTAGTGGCATATTACTAGGATTTTATGTTAACGAATCAATTCAAACCGATAGAGAGGAATTTTTCAATGATGGCACTCCGCGTAAAATTGAATTTACTTTTAGCTTAAAAAAAGTCGATCCCCCAGAAGTAATACCAGGTGCAGACATTATTAAACTTTTATAACTAAGTTATTCATTATGAAAAAAGCGATTTTTAAGATCCAGTATAACGATAAAGATATTACCAGTCATTTTGATAGTCGTTTAATATCATTACAAATTATTGATAATAGCGGTTTTGAAGCTGATACTTTTTCAATTGAATTAGATGATAGTGACGGTAAATTAGCGCTTCCTAAACGTGGCGTAGAGTTAAATATTTCCTTTGGCTGGAATGACGATCAAGGGCTTATATTTAATAATAAATTTGTTGTAGATGAATGCGAACATAATGGTCCACCAGACACCTTAACAATTAGAGGGAAAAGCGCTAATTTTCGTGAATCACTCAATGTAAAACGTGAACAAAGTTATGATTTAATAACTATTGAAAAAATTGCGATCCAGATCGCAAAACGTCACAATCTTGAATATAAGATTGCGACAGAGATCGCAAATCAAACCATTGATCACGCCGACCAAACCCAAGAATCAGATGCCTCATTTTTAACTCGTATACTTAGTGATTATGATGCTATTGCGACTGTTAAAAATGGGATGTTAATTATTTTCTTATCAGGTGCAGGGAAAACTGTTACTGGCCAAATATTACCAAATGTCATAATTAACCGCTCATCAGGTGATAGCCATTCATTTTCAATAGCAGATAGAGAGGCCTATACTGGTGTAAAGGCTTATTGGCTTGATTATAAAAAAGCAGAATTTAGTTCTTCCGCAAGTGGTAGTGAAAATTCAGATGATAAAAGTGTATTAGTCGGTGCTGAAGGAAACGTGAAAGTATTACGCCATACTTATTCAAGCAAACAAAATGCTCATAGAGCCGCCATAAACCAATGGAAAAAACTACAACGTGGAGCATGTCAATTCAATATGACGTTGGCACAAGGTCGGCCTGATCTATTCCCCGAAACTCCAGTTACAGTGCAAGGGTTTAAACAAGAAATTGATTCCTCTGAATGGATAATAACCCGTTGCACACACTCAATTACAGCAACAGGGGGATTTATAACCAGTTTAGAGTTAGAAATGAAAGTAGGATAAATTACCAACATTAACTTTAAATTAAATAAAACCAATGTATAATTAACCAAAAGTTAATATGGAGTTTTATGAATGAGATGCCCACATTGCAAAAATAAAGCCTTTATCCGTTCAAGTGAAGCATTATCTGACTTAACACGAAAACAATATTATCAATGTTCAAATATTTATTGTGGTCATACATTTACAGCAATGCAGTCAATATCTGAAACGATAGTACCAAGTAATTGCCCTGATCCTAAAGTAAATATTCCATTTTCGCCAAACACCAAACGGATTACCCAAACTTGTTAAGCTGCTAATGCGGCTTTTTTCTGTCCGGAATAAAATCAAGTACCATAAACCTAAAACAGAACCGCCATTTTATCGCCACTTGAAAAATAGACATAAAAAAAGCCAGTCTCTTAAACTAGCTATCTTATTGAATTCTTTTATTAAATTGGTGCCCGGACGCGGAATCGAACCACGGACACGGGGATTTTCAATCCCCTGCTCTACCGACTGAGCTATCCGGGCAACAATGGATGCACATTAAACACGATCTCCGTTTATTCGTCAATCCCTTTTATCGCTTATTTTAAAAAAAAGAGTTTACTTGCTCAAAAAATAGATGATTTGTACAAATTTAATATTTCCTTAAGCATTTTATTGAAAAATAGACCTTCTGACTCAATATAATAATGAGTGATGATTATCTCTTAATGAAAAGGATCTGCCGTATGCGTTTACTACCCATTTTGGTATTTTTTATTTATCTCTACGTAGAAATAAGTATTTTTGTTGCTGTGGCAAACAGCATTGGGGTGTTATTGGCATTAATCGCAATTATTGCGACATCGATCATAGGTTTGTCTTTGGTTAAATCACAAGGTTTAAAAAATTTGGCTGCAATGCAACAAAAAATGGCAAACAATGAAAACCCGACAGATGAAATGGTAAAAAATATCTCGTTAATGATAGGCGGCTTTTTATTATTAATTCCAGGGTTCTTGACTGATATTTTGGGTGCTTTGTTATTATTACCACCAGTGCAACAATTTTTTGTCAAACGCATCGTGCCAAAAATGAAAGTAAGAAGCTATCGTTTTCAGTCTTCGCAAAGTACAAAGAATGAAAGTGATATCATTGAAGGTGAGTTTAAACACAAAAACGATGATTAAATAATCAATTAAAAAAATTTTTGTGCTATTCTCTTGAAGAATGTGAAAGTATCCCCATTTAGTTTGCACTACATCATAAAATACGTATATTTTATGATTTACTTTAACTTATTGTGTATCAACTTAATTAAGAAATTAGTGAAGGAGAATAACTAATGAAAATTCGTCCATTGCATGATCGTGTGATCATCAAACGTAAAGAAATTGAATCAAAATCAGCTGGCGGTATCGTGTTAACTGGTTCAGCAGCAGGTAAATCAACTCGTGGTGAAGTTTTAGCTGTTGGTAATGGTCGTATTTTAGAAAATGGTCAAGTACAGCCGTTAGACGTTAAAGTCGGCGATATCGTCATTTTCAATGAAGGTTACGGCGTTAAAACTGAAAAAATTGATAATGAAGAAGTTTTAATCTTATCTGAAAACGATATTTTAGCGATTGTTCAAGCATAATTAAGTTATTAAACAGAATACATAGACAGATTTTAGGGAGAACTAAAAATGGCAGCTAAAGATGTAAAATTTGGTAGCGATGCACGCGTAAAAATGCTTAGCGGCGTAAATATCCTTGCTGATGCAGTCAAAGTGACGTTAGGTCCTAAAGGCCGTAACGTGGTACTAGACAAATCATTTGGTGCACCAGTTATTACTAAAGATGGTGTGTCAGTGGCTCGCGAAATCGAATTAGAAGATAAATTCGAAAACATGGGTGCACAAATGGTTAAAGAAGTGGCATCTAAAGCAAACGATGCGGCTGGTGACGGTACAACAACGGCAACAGTATTAGCACAAGCTATTGTTAACGAAGGCTTAAAAGCAGTTGCTGCTGGCATGAATCCAATGGATTTAAAACGTGGTATTGATAAAGCAGTGATTGCTGCAGTTGAAGAACTTAAAAAATTATCTGTACCATGTTCTGACTCAAAAGCAATTGCACAAGTGGGTACTATTTCAGCTAACTCGGATGAGACTGTTGGTACATTAATTGCTCAAGCAATGGAGAAAGTAGGTAAAGAAGGTGTTATTACTGTTGAAGACGGTACTGGCTTACAAGATGAATTAGATGTTGTAGAAGGTATGCAGTTTGATCGTGGTTACTTATCACCATACTTTATCAATAAACCAGAAACCGCAACAGTTGAGCTAGAAAGTCCATTTATTTTATTAGTAGACAAAAAAATCTCAAATATCCGTGAATTATTACCGGTATTAGAAGCTGTTGCTAAAGCAGGTAAATCATTATTAATTATTGCTGAAGATGTTGAAGGCGAAGCATTAGCAACATTAGTTGTTAATACAATGCGCGGTATCGTTAAAGTCGCAGCCGTTAAAGCACCTGGTTTTGGCGATCGTCGTAAAGCCATGTTACAAGATATCGCAATCTTGACTGCAGGTACTGTGATTTCTGAAGAGATTGGTCTTGAGCTTGAAAAAGCAACACTTGAAGATTTAGGTCAAGCAAAACGCGTTGTTATCAATAAAGACAACACTACCATTATTGATGGTATCGGTGACCAAGCACTTATCGAAGCACGTGTTGCACAAATTCGTGGCCAAATTGAAGAGTCAACCTCTGACTATGATAAAGAGAAACTACAAGAGCGCGTTGCTAAGCTAGCTGGCGGTGTGGCAGTGATCAAAGTGGGTGCCGCGACTGAAGTTGAAATGAAAGAGAAAAAAGCACGTGTTGAAGATGCATTACACGCAACTCGCGCAGCCGTTGAAGAAGGTGTTGTTGCAGGTGGTGGTGTTGCTCTTGTACGTGTTGCTAATGCAATCTCTGCATTAAAAGGCGACAATGAAGATCAAAACGTGGGTATCAAAGTTGCTTTACGTGCAATGGAAGCGCCATTACGTCAAATCGTGACTAACTGTGGTGAAGAAGCATCTGTTGTTGCTAACTCAGTAAAAGCAGGTCAAGGTAACTATGGTTACAATGCGGCAACTGAAGAATACGGTGATATGATTGCGATGGGTATTTTAGACCCAACTAAAGTAACACGTAGTGCATTACAGTATGCGGCATCAATTGCAGGTCTTATGATCACAACTGAATGTATGATTACTGATTTACCGAAAGATGATAAAGCTGACATGGGCGCTGCAGGTATGGGCGGCATGGGTGGTATGGGCGGAATGATGTAATCATCGTCTGACCATTTATCAAAAAAAACCGCAATCAACATTGCGGTTTTTTTATCTCTAAATTGAGCTTACTTTTCACATCATTGAGTACGAAACCATTATTTACAGCATTTCCTGCTTTTTACTTTATCCCCAAAGATGTTGGTAAAGCGTAAACCCGCCAATAAAAATTAACACTAAGCCGCCAATCAGTTCTGCCTTTTTCCCTACAATACATCCAATTTTTTTACCTAATACAATACCAATTGTCACCATCAGGCAAGTTGCAAGGCCTATCATTGTAGCGGCAAAGCCAATATTGACTGACGCAAGCGCAAGACCGACACCAACGGCAAACGCATCAATACTGGTTGAAATAGCAAGCAATACCAACATCAATATTGAATCATTTTTAGGGTCATCATCACAACATTCATCTTCTTTAAAACTACTGTATATCATGCGTAGTCCTAAAAATAACATTAAGGCAAAGATAATCCAGTGATCCCACTCTTCAATATATTGCAATGCAATATACCCTAATAACCAACCTAATATTGGCGTAATCGCTTCAATAAAACCAAATAATAGGCCAACTTTTAAAGCATCCCAAAACTTAGGAACTTTGAGTGAAACCCCTTTACATACTGCGACGGCAAATGCGTCGGTTGACATTGCAAATGACAACAATAAAATTGCGAAAAAACTCATAACATATGCTCAAATTATATTTTTAGAATAAGAATTATTTAGAAACTGCTAATAAATATGTCGCGATATTTGTATCGCCTTTTTGTTGATAAATTCTGGCCATATCTGCAACATGTTCACGTTTACTTGAATCATATTCAAATAAAGCGTGAAAAGCGCTATCAGCCTGGCCTTTATCACCATGTTGAATCGCACAGTAGCCTAATTGCTCTAAACCGTCTATCTTCCATTGTGGACGATTTAAAGCGATTGCCTGCTGAAACTGTATTTGTGCTTCATTATAACGATTTGTCGCACATAAAAATGAACCATAGTGAATATGATACAACCCATTGTTCGGTTCTGTTTTTGTTATCGTTTGATAAATGATGTCAGCTTCGTTATATTCACCGACATGCTGATCAAATAAAGCCATGCCAAGCATGACATTTGGGTTATTGGGCGAGTATTGATTGGCGAGTGATAGATTATAGTGTGCTAGTTTAAGATCTTCACTGGATTTGTCGGTTTGCCCTTGAGCTTGCGCTAAGTAACCTAAGCCCAGTTTTAACCTCGCCAATGCGGCTTTTTCTGGATTAAAAGTCTCTTGCTGCTCCGCTGTAAACTGGCATCCACTTAAAACCAATAACGATAGCATGCACACAATAATATAACGCATAGCAACTCGCATTTCATTCACCCTCGATAGTGTTATTGCCTAACCTCAATAAATGACTTAGATAAAGGTGATGCAACTAACTTCGTGCGTTTGGTTCGGTCAATGACATCGCCCGCCAATTGCCCACATGCAGCATCAATATCATCACCTCGGGTTTTACGAACAATAACGGTGAACCCATATTCCATTAATGTTTTCATAAAACGATCGATCCGCGTATTAGAACTTCGTGAATAAGGTGCTCCTGGGAAGGGATTCCAAGGAATTAAGTTAATTTTACATGGTGTATTTTTTAAGAATGCGGCCAATTCATGAGCATGCTCAACACCATCATTCACTTGATTAAGTAATACATACTCTATTGTCACTTTACCGTGGTTTGCATTTGAGTAAGATAAATAACGGTGAATAGATTCTCGTAATGTGGCCATATTGTATTTATCGTTAATCGGCATAATCTGACTACGTATGGTATCATTTGGCGCATGTAATGAGATAGCTAAAGCAACATCAATCATGCCGGCCATTTTATCCAGCGCGGGCACGACACCTGATGTCGATAAGGTTACGCGGCGTTTTGATAGACCATAACCAAAATCATCTAGCATAATTTCCATAGCAGGCACGACATTAGATAAATTAAGTAAAGGCTCACCCATCCCCATCATTACAACATTAGTAATAGGACGATCGGATAATTTACCGGTGACACCAATAATTTTAGATGCACGCCAAACTTGACCAATAATTTCCGCAACACGCAAATTACGGTTAAAGCCTTGTTGGGCGGTTGAGCAAAATTTACAGGCCAGTGCACAGCCAACTTGTGAAGAGACACACAATGTTGCTCTATCACGTTCCGGAATATAAACACACTCAATTAATTGATTGTGACCAACATCTAATGCCCATTTGATTGTACCATCAGAAGAACGCTGTTCTTCGGCAACCTCTGGCGCTTTAATTTCAGCAATCAGTTTAAGCTGATCCCGTAATTTTTTATTGATGTCTGTCATCAAATCAAAATCATCATAGCCAAAGTGGTATATCCATTTCATTACCTGATCGGCTCTAAATGGTTTTTCACCTAAATTTTTAAAAAACTCACGCAATTGCTGACGAGTGAAATCCAATAAATTGACTTTATCAGTAGTGGCTGTGGTATCAGAAATTGATGATGAACTGCATTGTTCTATTTGAACATTGTTTGAATGAACTGTGGACATAAGGGCCTCGTTTTTACACATTGCGGCAGAAAAATATATGACAAAAATCGAGGAAGGATTATACTGGTTTCTACCCCATCTGGCTAATAATATTATTCAAAATACGATTCAGATAGCATGAAAAAAAATATCTTATTGATTTTACTAACATTACCGTTTATGACTATGGCAAATACAATCCCATTAAACAAGTTGATCGGTCAATTTAATGAAAAAACCGACAGCCAGTTCATTTCGTTAGATTCAACAGAGCTACCGGTTAATAAACCGGGTATGTATCTGCAAAAAGAGCCGACTGAGCAATTGATTAAAGCATATCATGATTTTAAACAACAGCATCCTGATATCCCTTTTGTCGTGGTTAGTGCAACACGTAATTACACGTATCAAAATGGCATTTGGCAACGCAAGTGGGATGCCTTATATCCTAAATTAAAAGATGAGCAAAAGACGGCCAAAGAAATCTTAAAGTATTCATCGATGCCGGGAAGTTCAAGACACCATTGGGGAACTGACATTGATATTACCAGTGTTTCATCTGCGTTTTTTAAAGAGAATAAGCAAGGTAAAATTCTTTATCAATGGTTACAAGAAAACATGCCTAAGTATGGGTTTTGTCGACCATATGGTGAAGGGCGTAAAGGGGGTTACCAACCCGAAGAGTGGCATTGGTCATATAAACCGATTTCACAAAACTATCTCAATGAATATAAAAGATTACTCAAAGAGAATAAACAATCAATTCTTACTAAGCTCAATTTTAGCGGACATAATAAAATTACGTTAGACGAATTATTACAAGAGTTCGTATTTGATATTAATTCAGAATGTAATTAAATTATGAACGCCAATATGGCACTTTGACCGTCATGACTAAACCACCAGTATCACGGTTGCGTGCCTGAATGGTCCCTTTGTGCATAATGATAATCTTGCGAGCAATTGCCAGACCTAAGCCATAACCTTTACCAAGTTGTGGAGACTGAATGCGAACGAAAGGTTCAAATATACTCGATAACTTATGTTCATCTACACCAGGCCCATGATCGCTAATATCAATTTGTAAATAGCGACCACTTTCTTTTAGCGCAATATCGATTTGCTGCCCTGAATGTGAAAAACGAATCGCATTACGAATAATATTTTCAACCGCACGACGTATCTGCTCAGCATTACCTTTAATGATCGAATGAATAATCGGTGAAGAGGTAAAGTTAATAATAATACCTTGTGGCTCAGCTTCATAGGTTGCATCATCGACAACAACACCAACCAATTCTTTAAGATCAAAGTATTCATCTAATGGCTTACTGATCTCTGCTCGTGAATAATTGAGTATTTCACCAATAAGCGTATCTAAACGCTGAGATTCTAGTTCAATTCGTTGTAATGAATTATCAATATTTTGCTTATTTTGCTGTGCAAGTCCAATTGCTAATTGTAAACGAGCGAGGGGTGTGCGCAGTTCATGAGAGACATCATGCAATAAAACTTGTCGATCTGAAATCAAAATATTTAACTGTTCGACCATCGCATCAAAATCTTGCGCAAGCTCACTCAACTCGTCATGACGTTTCTTCAATTTATCAAATAATCGTACCGAAAGATCACCTTGTGACACTTGATAAAAACCCTGTCTTAATAGTCGCATTGGTCTGGTTAAGTTCCAAGCTAAAAATAGACTAAAGAGTAATCCTCCAGCGATACCAACTAAAAACATGGGTATCGGCATATTAAAGATCATACCTTTGCTGTAACTTTTATCATGATCTCTAAATGAAATCAGATAAGTAATACCATCGGGTGCGGTCGCCGTTTTCTGGTAAATAAAAGCACTATCATTTAAATCTGTTGAAGCCATTTCAATATATTGCTCATCTTGTGCATCAGATAGCGTGATTGAAAAACAAATACGTTCAGGTTCTGGGAGATGTGAAATAAAGTTAACCGCTTCTTGTTCGCCTGATATCTGCAACAATTGAGCAATCATTTCAACTTTAGTTGGAATATGATAAAACGTCCTCGGTTCACGGCTTTCTAAATAAAAAGCAAAGCCAAACCAAGTCAGCTGAAATGTAAGGTAGAAAATCCCCCAGAAAACGATAAGGATTTTCCAAAACAGGCGCCTATTCATAAGTATCTATTATCTAATGCGATATCCGACAGCTCGTATTGTTTCAATAGTCACTGCATCTTTTGTTAGCTGATGTAATTTTTGGCGAATATTACTAATATGCACATCAACGCTGCGATCATAAAGCTCCCGTGCTCGCCCAAGGCCAACTTCGGAAAGTTCTTCTTTCGTTACGACACGATCTTGATGTTTAACTAGTAATGCAAGCAGATTAAACTCTGTTGAAGTTAGTTCGATTGTCACATCATTCCAAATACAAAGACGTTGAGGAACATCAAGGACCAAACTATGGAATTCATATTTTTTATTACTTAATTCTGTTTGACCTAATGCTGATTGATCATCAATTCTTCTTAAAACTGCGCGTAATCTAGCGAGTAATTCACGTGGATAACACGGTTTCGGCACATAGTCATCTGCACCAAGTTCAAGCCCGAGCACACGATCGATATTATCGCCTTTTGCTGTAAGCATAATCACGGGAAGGTTTACCGATTGACGGATACTTTTTAATACATCAATACCATTGATATCAGGCAGCATAATATCTAAAATTACGGCTTTGTATTTTCCAGATAACGCCTCATCAATACCTTCTTGTCCGGTATGAACTACTTTTACTTTGAAGCTTTCATTGGTTAAGTATTCACTTAACATTTGTGAAAGTTCAACATCATCATCAATTAGTAAGATATTTATCATAAAATATTTATAGAAGAGTTAAAGATAGTTAATATTATCAACAAGTACAGAAAAATGTCAGTTCTTTTTACTAAAATATTACACGAATTAGCATATTTTTAATAAAAATATGGACTTATAAACAACGGATAAACGTAGAAAAATCGATAATCCAGCAAGGATAATCGTGTTATACCGACTGATAATAAAAAACCCCTATCATACGATAGGGGTTCAATTTGGCCTACTCGGTGAGATTCTAATAACACTCGTAAAATCTAAACCGCTAAAAAGCAGAAAGCCTGCATCAGCAGGCTTCTTTATATTATATAGTCTGGCGGTGACCTACTCTCACATGGGGAGACCCCCACACTACCATCGGCTCC
>NZ_BAABHY010000005.1:0-348279 GCF_039542345.1 Orbus sasakiae | reverse complement strand
CTTGCGCCGCAAGACCAGCACACAATGCTATATTTTGCTCATCTTTTGAGGATAAGCAGGTTTGCTGTGCTTGAGCAATAAACGTAATCCCAAATACTATAAAAGTAATAATAAAGCGAAACATAGTTGATTTAAGCATATTTTGTTATCGAAAGTGTTAAGCGGAATGACTTTATGTTAGCATATTATGAAATGAACTAAAATTGGAAATCACACATGAATCAAATGCCAAACGATGATGATATAAACAATGAACAACAAGACTCAGTCGAGGAATCTCAACGCAGCCCTTTTCTGTTGGTTATTTCATTTATTGCTATTTTAATTTCAGCATTTTGTTTCTTAGTATTAGATCTCAAGATTCCCGCTATTTTAACGTTTTTATTTGTCGTTTTAATTAATTACATTCAATCAAAACGTGATTATCAAAACCATATTATAAAAAGCAAGCAAAAAGATGAGGATAATAACGCTCGAAATTAATGGTTTTAAAGGGGGTTACTTAGATATTAATTAATAATTTTATATACATTTTTTCATGAATGACATTAATTGTAGCTTTTCTCAATAATGCGGTATATTACCGCACTTTAAATCATTGACTGCTGATAATTCATATCACCATATTTATATACTCAAATAGTAAAAATCAGCCCTTTTGCCAACTTAAAGTAGAATCACTGTGGCGAATCATCTAAAATAAGCGCGATTGAACACAGATGAGGGAATAATATGCGTTGGCAAAACAAACGAGAAAGCGATAATGTTGAAGATCGCCGCTCTGAACCAAGTAGACGAAGTGTTGGTGGCGTGCCAATCCGGGGAAAAAGTGGTTTAGTGCTGTTAATTGTAGTACTGGTTGCAGGTTATTATGGCGTTGATTTAACAGGATTACTCGATACATCTTCATCATCCACCTCACAACAAAGTAGTGTGCCAGTTTCATCAGAGCAAGAGCAACAAGCGGCTAAATTTACTTCCGTCATTCTTGCGTCAACTGAAGACTTTTGGTCACAAGAATTTAAGCAAATTGGCAAAAAATATGAAGCACCCAAACTGGTTCTTTATACCGGTTCAACGCGTACTGCATGTGGAACAGGGCAAGCGATCATGGGGCCATTTTATTGCAGTGTGGATAAAACGGTATACCTTGATCTGTCATTTTATCAAGAGATGAAGCAAAAAATGGGTGGCGGCGGCGATTTTGCACAAGGCTATGTGATTGCTCATGAGGTCGGTCATCATGTACAAAATCTGCTAGGTACATTTGCTTATGCTGAGCGCTTGCGTCAAGGCCAATCCAAAACAGCGGTGAATCAGGTTTCAGTTAAACTTGAGCTACAAGCCGATTGTTATGCTGGGATGTGGGGTAATGCCATGGAACGTGAACACATTTTAGAAGTTGGTGATCTGGAAACCGCCCTCAATACTGCCGAAGCCATTGGCGATGACCGTTTACAAAAACAGGGGCAAGGTTATGTTGTACCTGATAGTTTTACTCATGGTTCGTCAAAACAACGTTTAGAATGGTTTAAGCGTGGTTTTAATAACGGCACAATCAGCCGTTGTGACACGTTTGCACAATAATCATTAAGGGCAAATATAAGCCGACATGAATGGAAGGATAAAATATAATGAGTAAAACCGTTTTCGCATCATTGATTACTGCCCTATTAGCCGCGGCATTAGTGTGGTTAAGTGCCTACCTCAGGCTACCATTTTGGTACTGCTTACTGAGCAGTGCACTGTTTTTTGCGGCCCCACAATCAAATTTAATGGGACTGGTCACCACCCTCTTTACTGCGTTATTAGGAATTTTGTTTGGCGTCATTTATTTACAGGTTTGGCCTTATATCCCAAATTTCCCTTACCGCTTTGAAGTGATTGTTGCGGTAGTTGTCTTTTTATTATTTTTAATTACCCAAACACAATATTTAAAATATTTTGCTTGCTCACTCATTACTTTATCACTATTGGTAATACAAAATGGTAACTGGATGTTAATCTGTCAAGCGGTGGTTATTGGTATTTTATTTGGTTTTGTTGCCAGAGCAATCAGTATACTGATTACTGGTAAAAGCTTGAACTAGTTAAAATGTGTTACCATAGTCTTTATTACTGTTAAATTCATGACCACTACAATGCAAATTGCGAAAGTCGCGTTACCCATTCGATTACACCAAGTGTTTGACTATCTTGTGCCAGATAATCTGGCACAGTCGATGGTAATTGGGCAACGCGTTAAAGTACCATTTGGTGCAAGGCAAGCAATTGGTATTGTGTGTGAATTGACAGAGCACAGTGAGTTTGACATCACCAAATTAAAAAAAATTCATTCACTGCTTGATCACCAGTCATTATTTTCAGATAAGTTATGGTATTTATTGCACTGGGCTGCCGATTACTATCACTACCCAGTGGGTGAAGTCTTATTTCATGCCTTACCCATTTTGTTGCGCCAAGGCCGCAGTGCATCAATGGATGAAACGTTAGTATGGCAGCTCACCGAACAAGGTAAAATCTGTGACGGTACAAACCTGTCCCGCTCAGTGAAGCAACAAGCATTGCTTCATTTAATGCAAGCAGGGCAAATGGTTGATAGTGACTCATTTTCTGCAACAATTTTTAAAGCGTTATCAGATAAAGGCTTAATTGAAAAAGTTGCATTAACCACACAAATAAAAGATTGGCAAAAGGCACTAACGTGTCAACAAAGTCCATTTGAACTTAATCAACAGCAATCACTTGCTATTACACAAATTGAGCAACAGTTAGGTCAATTTTCTGCGTGTTTGCTTGAAGGCATTACCGGTTCAGGTAAAACGGAAGTGTATTTAAATGTGATTCAATCAGTGATATCACAAGGTAAACAAGCGCTGGTTTTAGTGCCAGAAATTGGACTTACCCCACAAACCATTAAGCGCTTCCAAGAACGGTTTAATGTCCCGACAGTGATTTTACATTCTGCAATGAGTGATAAAGCGCGTTTATCGGCTTGGTTACAGTGCCAAAGTGGTGAAAGTGCCATTGTCATCGGTACTCGCTCTGCCTTGTTCACACCGTTTAAAGATCTTGGCATCATTATTGTTGATGAAGAACATGACTCATCTTATAAGCAACAAGAAGGTTGGCGTTATCATGCCCGTGATTTAGCCATTGTACGGGCTAAAATCGAAAATATCCCAATTATATTAGGATCGGCAACGCCATCATTGGAAACCCTCAATAATGCTAAAGCAAACCGTTTTGAACATGTATTGTTAACTCAGCGAGCCGGTAACGCGAAGCTAGCTAAGCAGACGATTTTAGATATTAAAGGTTTAGTCCTGTCGGCGGGCTTATCACAACCACTGATTGAGCAAATAAAAAAACACCTTGCTAACAATAATCAAGTGATGCTGTTTTTAAATCGACGCGGTTTTTCACCGCTGTTAATTTGCCATGACTGTGGTTGGATCGCCGAATGCCCACGTTGTGATAAACCTTACACTTATCATCAAAATCAGCATAAATTAATTTGTCACCACTGTGATAGTCATCGCAATATACCAAATCAATGCCCAAAATGTGGCTCAACCCATTTAGTCCCTATCGGCTTTGGTACAGAGCAACTTGAAAAACAGCTAAACGTGTTATTCCCAGATATTCCAGTGAGCCGGATTGATCGTGATTCGACAGCTAAAAAAGGGGCATTAGATCAGTATTTACATACTATTAATCAAGGTGGTAAACACATTTTAGTTGGGACACAAATTTTAGCTAAAGGTCACCATTTCGCCGATGTTACCTTAGTTGGCATTATTGATGTTGATGGTGCACTCTTTTCAAGTGACTTTCGTGCAACCGAGCGTTTTGCGCAAATTTATACGCAAGTTTCTGGCCGCGCAGGGCGTGAAGCGAAAGCAGGTGAAGTCATTTTACAAACATATCATCCCGATCACCCACTATTAAATCTGTTGTTACATAAAGGTTATCAAGCGTTTGCTCAGCAAGCATTGCAAGAAAGACAAATCACACAATTACCGCCGTTTAGCTACCAAGCATTGATTCATGCTGCTGACCGCAATAATCAATCAGCCCCCCAATTTTTACAAAAAATTCATGATTGGCTACGTAACCAGTTTAATGACGCTTCATTGTGGATACTTGGCCCAGCACAAGCAAATCAGCCAAAACGAGCTGGGTATCATCGTTGGCAATTGCTGCTACAGCATCATCACCGTGCGCAATTACAACATATGCTCAGTCAATTAGTATTGCAGATAGAACAGTGGCCAGAATCAAAAAATTTACGCTGGAGTATTGATGTTGATCCGATTGAGGGTTGGTAGCTTTTTATGCCATACTGATTGGGTTTATCAGCGTTCACTTCGCATAAAAAACCCGCTAACAAAGGTAGCGGGTTAAACACATAACTGTATCTAGCGATTATAATACATCAATGGCATTAAGCTCTTTGAATGCTAACTCTAAACGCGCGATTAATGACTCTTCACCTTTACGTAACCATACGCGTGGATCATAGTATTTTTTGTTTGGTGCATCAGCACCTTCAGGGTTACCTAATTGGCCTTGAAGGTAAGCTTCGTTCTTTTTGTAGTAATTTAAAATACCTTCCCAGTTTGCCCATTGGGTATCAGTATCGATATTCATTTTAACGACACCGTAACCAACGGCTTCTGCGATTTCTTCAGGCGTTGAACCCGAACCGCCGTGGAATACGAAGTTTAATGATTTAGGTGGTAAGCTGAATTTTTTAGACACATATTGTTGTGAATTATCTAAAATTTTCGGCGTTAATTTAACATTACCTGGTTTATAAACACCGTGTACGTTACCAAATGCAGCAGCAATGGTGAAACGTGGGCTGATAGCACTTAAACGCTCATAAGCGTACGCAACATCTTCAGGTTGAGTATAAAGTGCTGAACTATCCATATGGCTGTTATCAACACCATCTTCTTCACCACCAGTACAACCTAATTCAAGTTCTAATGTCATGCCTAATGATTTCATTCGCGCAAGGTACTGACAACATAAATCGATGTTATCTTTTAAGCTTTCTTCAGATAAGTCGATCATATGTGATGAAAACAGTGGTTTACCTGTACGTGCAAAATGCGCTTCACCAGCATCTAATAGACCGTCTACCCAAGGAAGAAGGTTTTTAGCACAGTGATCGGTATGTACAAGCACTGGAACACCGTATTTTTCTGCTACTAAATGAACGTGTTTGGCACCAGATACCGCACCAAGAATAGCGCTACCTTGACCTTCTAATTTTAGACCTTTACCTGCGATAAATTGTGCGCCACCATTAGAGAACTGCACAACAACCGGAGAACGAACTTTAGCAGCAGTTTCAATTACAGCATTAATTGTGTCGGTATTAACACAGTTAACGGCAGGCAGTGCAAAATTATTTTCACGTGCAATCTGAAATACTTTTTGAACATCGTCCCCAGTGACAACACCAGGTTTAATTACATCTGAAATCTTAGTAGTCATTATTTTTACCTATAGATTTTTATAAAATATAAAAAAAAGAAAAGGATGAGATTATGCCTCATCCTTGATAGAGCCGCTTAATTATACAATTATTTGCCTCTGGCTTCTAGCATTGCAACAGCAGGAAGTGTTTTTCCTTCAACAAATTCCAAGAAAGCACCACCACCAGTTGAAATATAAGAAATTTTATCTTCAATGCCAAATAGGTCGATAGCCGCTAATGTATCACCGCCACCTGCAATTGAAAAACCCGCGCTATCTGCAATTGCTTTAGCCACAATTTCAGTACCACGACGGAAATTAGGAAATTCAAATACGCCGACAGGGCCGTTCCAAAGAATGGTTTTTGCATTTTTGATAATTTTCGCTAATTCTTCTGCTGAATCATCACCGATATCTAAAATTTGTTCATTTTCTGTCACATCTTTCACTGATTTTAATGTTGCTGTTGCTGTTTCACTAAACTCAGTAGCAACACGCACATCCGTTGGGACAGGAATATCACAATTTTGCATTAATTTTTTTGCTTCAGGAATTAAGTCCGCTTCGTAAAGTGATTTACCTACGTTATAGCCTTCAGCTGCAATAAAGGTATTAGCAATACCGCCACCAACGATGATTTGGTCAGCAATTTTTGATAATGAATCAAGTACTGTTAATTTAGTAGACACTTTTGAACCCGCAACAATGGCAACCATCGGACGAGCTGGATTATCAAGTGCTTTACCTAATGCATCTAATTCAGCAGCAAGTAATGGGCCTGCACAGGCGATAGGTGCAAATTTACCAGCGCCATGAGTAGATGCTTGTGCACGGTGCGCTGTACCAAATGCGTCCATTACATAGATATCACATAATGCAGCATATTTTTTTGATAGCGCTTCGTCATCTTTACCTTCGCCTTTATTAAAACGAACGTTTTCTAAAACAACTAATTCACCTTCTTTTACATCAACACCATCAAGGTAATCTTGCACTAAGCGAACAGGGAAGCTAACATGTGCTTTTAGGTAATCAACCACAGGTTGTAACGAATATTCTGGATTATATTCACCTTCAGTAGGACGACCGATATGTGATGTGACCATCACTTTCGCACCTTGTTTAATAGCAAGTTCAATCGTTGGTAATGATGCACGGATACGGGCATCTGATGTCACTTTACCATTTTTAACAGGGACATTAAGATCTGAACGAATAAAAACACGTTTGCCTTTAAGGTCTAGATCTTGCATTTTAATAATAGCCATGAAATTTCCTCTTTCTAAAATATAATTCAAAAAATTGTAGAGTATTTTATCACAAAAAATTTAAGGCTGATCAATTAAAAAAATGATTTAATCAAAATTACTTATTGACAAAACAAAGGAAATAAGGCATATTTTGCCGCCTTAATGATAATTATATTTATTAGTTCATCTAATTTGGGAGTTGACCTTGGCTAATATCAAATCAGCTAAGAAGCGTGCAGTTCAATCTGAAAAACGCCGTAAACACAACGCTAGCCGTCGTTCTATGACGCGTACTTACATCAAGAAAGTATACGCAGCTATCGCAGCTGGTGACAAAGAATCAGCACAAGTTGCATATAAAGATATGCAAGAAGTTGTTGATCGTCAAGCGGCTCGTGGATTAATCCACAAAAATAAAGCAGCACGCCATAAAGCGAACTTAATTAAGCAAATTAATGCAATTGCATAATTTTGCTGACTCAAAAATAAACGCATGCTAACACACGGTGCATTTAACTTTTGTTTCAATTTAATAAAAAGTGGTGAAAGCCACTTTTTTTATTTGTATACTATAACGACTGGTTGGATAAAAATTTAAAGAGAGCATACTGTGGCACAACGTGATTATGTCAAAAAGAAAACAAAAGCAAAAAACAGTTCACGTATTATTCCAAATTTAATGATGGTTATTGCCATTATTTTAGTCATTTTATTTATTGCAATTCTCTACTTTGTTTCAAAAAATAAAACCAATAAACCGGTTACACCACCCCAAAATATCACTGAAAGACCACAAGCAACACTGCCTGATAAGCCGGAAGAACGATTCACGTACCTTAAAGAGCTCGAGAATCCTGATGGTACGCAGACCACACCATCACAAATTAAACCCGCTGAAAAAGATAAAGAACGTCAACAAATTCTTGATAGCTTTGCTAGTGATAAAGCGTCATCAAATCCATCAGCAAGTAATGCAACAACGAATCCAACAGTAATACAACCTCAGCCGGTTAAAGCCGATCAATCAACGACCCAAACGACAACCAATACACAAACGGGTAGCTGGTCATTACAATGTGGTGCATTTAAAGATAAAAGTAATGCTGATGCCCTGAAGGCAAAACTGGCTATGCTAGGGGTAACGAGCTTTGTTAAAAATGAAAAGTTTTATCGCGTACTGGTGGGGCCATATAAATCAAAAGCCGAAGCAGAAAAGGCAATTGCAACATTAAAAAATAATGGTATAACCAGCTGCATCACAACAACTAAATAGTTTTCCAATAGGTCGTATTTATGAAACTAAAAGGTCAATTGACGCAGACAAAAAAGGGCACTAAACATTTTTTGGTTATTTTATGGCAGCATATTAATAATGACCGGCTGACCACCTCTGCGGCAAGCCTTGCTTATACGTCAATATTAGCATTAGTTCCTTTAATTACCGTGATCTTTTCGCTACTATCAGCGTTCCCCATTTTTGATGAAGCTAGCCAAGCTTTTCGCACATTGGTTTACGAAAATCTTGCCCCCGCTGCCAGCGACACCATCCAACAATATTTAGATCAGTTCATTGCGAATACTAACCGTATGACGATTTTTGGTATTATCGGTTTGGTCGTAACCTCACTAATGTTAATTAGCTCAATTGATAGTGCCTTAAATTTTATCTGGCAGACAAAACGTAAGCGTTCGTTCACTTACAAACTGACCATGTATTGGACCGTATTAACGTTAGGCCCTATTTTAGTTGGGGTCAGTATTGCAATTAGCTCATATATTTTTTCAGCCAAATGGCTATCGGATACCACAGCAAGCCATTTATTATTAAGCTTTTTACCCTTTGTGATTTCTGTATTTGGATTTTGGCTGCTATATTGCATCGTGCCAACAGAGCCTGTCCCCGTTAAAGAATCGATTGTCGGCGCTATTATTGCCGCAATACTGTTTGAATTAGGTAAAAAAGCGTTTACCATTTATGTCACCTCTTTCCCAACCTATCAATTGATTTATGGTGTCTTATCATCCATTCCCCTATTGTTAGTTTGGATCTATTTTTCATGGTGCATTATTTTATTTGGTGCTGAAGTATCGGCATCACTCGCTGATTATAATCGTCAAAAGAAACCTGCTAAATCGTTAGAGGGTGAACATAGCCTATGATCGCCTTAATTCAAAGAGTCACTCACGCAAGTGTCAGTGTTGATGAAAAAATAGTGGGTCAAATTGGCCATGGCTTACTGGTACTACTGGGCGTTGAAAAAGATGACAATGAACAAAAAGCCAATCGTCTTTGTGAACGGGTCTTAGGTTACCGTATTTTTAGTGATGCAGATGGGAAAATGAACTTAAATGTTCAGCAAGCAGGCGGCAGTGTGTTAGTCGTATCACAATTTACCTTAGCTGCCGATACACAAAAAGGCATGAGACCCAGCTTTACAAAAGGCGCCCTACCTGATGACGCTAACCGCCTGTATCAATATTTTGTCGCGCAATGTCAGGCTCAAATTAAGACTCAAACGGGAATTTTTGCAGCAGATATGCAAATTTCATTAACAAATGATGGCCCTGTGACTTTTTGGTTGCAAGTCTAATCATTAATTGTATCCCAACCAATAACGTGCCATTTTTTAGAATATCAACATAATAGTGGGTCATTTAGACCCACCACTTTCTATTTTTTGTGTTGCACTGCGATCAGCGTCTCACTATGATATTTATACACAGAGGCAATACCACTTAATATTAAGCCACCAGTTAATGTTAAATGATCCAAGAAGGTACTAAAATGTGCATCATACTGCGCACCAGTATAAGTCCAAAAATGATGGATCACTAAGATCGTCATGATCGTAAATACCGTCAACGCACCAGCACCAAGCCAAGCCCATCGACGACCAAAAATCGCAAGCAATGATCCGAGTAGCTGCACAAATACGACTAAACCAGCAAAAAATATCGCAGGGTTTAAACCATCACCAGCCATTTCAGCAACCGCTGTATCAAAGTGAATTAATTTATCAAAACCACTACGCCACATCGATGACGTTAATAAGATTTGAGCGAAATAATAAAGCCAACTGGCATGCAATAGCTTAAAAATAAGTTGCAGTAAACTTGTCATAATGACCTCCTTATGAGGACGTTGTTTATAAAAACCAATACGGTTATTGTGATTGAATATTCAGTCATCATTTTTGATCTAGATCACAAAATAGTGAACAAAATGAGTAATTATTATTATCGGTGATTCTAATTAAGTCATTTTTTAGATTGTCCCTTTTATTTTTATATAAAAGGCGTATCTTATTAATAATTTCAATCGATTATGCATAATTTTATCGCATTAAATTGACAGATTAATGAATGCATTATTTCTAATAAGCAATGATATTGAGAAGATAGGGCAAACAATGAAATGGTCTAACCTTGCAGGTGGCATCCAAATCGGCAGTGCCATAAAATCAGCTTGCTTTACCGAGCCGTATACTCACTCACGCTTGTTTAAAGATCTTATTGCCGGGATTACGGTAGGTATCATCGCGATTCCATTAGCAATGGCATTGGCAATTGCCAGTGGTGTCGCTCCACAACATGGCCTCTATACTGCGATCATTGCAGGAGTGGTTATTGCATTAACTGGCGGCTCACGATTTAGTATTTCTGGCCCAACCGCTGCTTTCGTTGTTATTTTGTACCCGGTTTCACTCCAGTATGGATTATCTGGTCTATTAGTCGCGACATTACTATCTGGTATTTTTTTAGTATTAATGGGGGTAATTCGTTTAGGTAGACTGATTGAATATATCCCATTGCCCGTTGTGTTAGGGTTTACGTCTGGCATTGCGATTACCATTGCAACCATGCAAATTAAAGATTTTTTTGGTTTAACGATTGAACATATGCCCGAAAGTTATACCGGTAAAGTGAGTGCAATTTTTGCGGCCCTAGGGACAACACATATTGCAGATTTACTGGTGGGTATTGCAACACTTACTACACTGATTATCTGGCCTAAACTTCGCATGCGTTTGCCAGGCCATTTACCGGCAGTGCTGATCGGAATCATCATCATGCTTATCTTACAGCAATGTGGTTTTAGCGTTGAGACAATTGGCTCACGATTTAGTTATCAGCTACCTGATGGCAGTACCGGTCATGGTATTCCAGCCGTATTACCCGAGTTTATGATGCCTTGGCAATTAGCCGATTTTAATTGGGACTGGGCAACATTGAGTGCGTTAATGCCGATAGCGCTCACCATGGCAATGCTATGCGCTATCGAATCCTTGCTGTGCGCGGTCGTCCTCGATGAAATGACACACACTAAGCATAACTCAAACACCGAATTGATCGGGCAAGGCTTAGGCAACATTATCGTGCCTTTCTTTGGTGGTATTTCTGCTACCGCTGCAATTGCGCGTTCTGCCGCAAATGTCAAAGCGGGGGCAACCTCCCCGTTATCCGCGTGTTTTCATGCGTTAGTCGTGCTATTAGCCTTAGTCAGTTTAGCACCGATTTTGTCATTTTTACCCTTATCCGCCATGGCAGCGATATTGTTAATTGTCGCCTGGAATATGAGTGAGATAAAACGCGTTATTTATATCCTAAAACGTGCACCAAACGATGATATTATTATTATGCTTCTGTGCATGTCACTAACGGTCTTATTTGATATGGTGATAGCGATTACATTTGGTATTGTGCTTGCCTCATTGCTATTTATGCGACGCATATCACATATGACAAAGTTAGTTGAGTTACCACAAAGTACCCGTCAGACACTGGTTGTACGTATCAGTGGTCCGCTGTTTTTTGCTGCCGCAGAAAAAATCTTTTTAGCGCTCTATCATCGTACCAATGGCTATAAACATATTGTTCTACAGTGGGATGCTGTACCGATTTTAGATGCTGGTGGCTTAAATGCGTTAAATCATTATATTGAAGCTTTACCATCAGACGTGGATTTATCGATTGCTGAACTTCAGTTCCAACCATTAAAAACAATCGCTCGCGCAAAACTGGCTCCGATTTCGGGTAAACTCATGTTTTACTCAACATTAGATGAAGCACTCGTTGATAAGTTAAACGAATAATGTTTGAAAATTGCATTTTTCACTATAATGATAGGTTATGATAATAAAATAACGAAAAATAAGTAAAAAGATTTACAACCGCTTTTTATTGGGGTATGCTCCCTGCCGAAATCAACCAGACAATCGCTGCTTTGTTGTTGTGCCATTGGTAGACGAACAAAGGGGAGGAAAGTCCGGGCTCCATAGGGCAAAGTGCCAGGTAACGCCTGGGGAGCTTTTGCGAGAGCGAAAGTTTACGACAAGTGCAACAGAAAGTATACCGCCGATGGCTGCTTGCAGATCAGGTAAGGGTGAAAGGGTGCGGTAAGAGCGCACCGCGCAACGGGTAACCGTTGTGGCACGGTAAACTCCACTTGGAGCAAGGTCAAATAGGGATTCATAGGCGTGGCCCACGCTGAATCCGGGTAGACCGCTTGAGCTAATGCGCGAGCATTAGCCTAGATGAATGATTGTCCTCGACAGAACCCGGCTTATCGGTTGATTTCCTTTTTTTCTTCTTTGTGATTGTCTTGTACATCAAGCGTTTTGCTTTTTCTTTTAGACAATTGACGCTTCACCACAACCCAAATTGACGCCACCAAGCCAAGTACTAATAAAAATACCGGAATTAACATGAAGAAGGTCATAAACTGTTTTTCATAAGCTTTAAAAATCGGTGATAAACCAAATAAATAGCCTAAAGTAACAATCAAGAAAATCCACAATGTCGCACTCACCCAATTATAAATATGAAAGCGTTTGCTTTGTAAACCTGACAAACCAGCCATAATAGGCATCACCGTACGCACAAAGGCAATAAATCGACCAATAAAGAGCGCTTGTAAGCCATATTTATGGAACAGCCATTCCGCACGGTCGTGATATTTTTGGGGTAGATGAGCCATCCAATTCTTAACAACTTTGGTATTACCAAGCCAACGGCCTTGAACATAGCCAAGCCAAGTACCTAACGCTGCACCCACAATTAATACCACATTAATCAAACCAAAATGGAAAACATCGAGACTAATTAATACACCCGTTAAAAATAACAAACTATCACCGGGTAAAAATGCAGCAGGCAACACGCCATTTTCTAATAACAAAATGACAAATAGCATCCCATAAAGCGTCCATAATACTTTAGGATCAGAAAGTGTTGTAATATTCATTTCAAGAAAAGCGTGATAGAGCGTAATAATTGTTTCCATGTATTCTTTGTCTCACCAATGCAAAATTGTTAACTACTAATAGTACCACCAACCGTCAAATTATCCACCTTTAATGTTGGCTGACCGACGCCAACGGGCACGCTTTGTCCTGCTTTACCACATACACCAATCCCAATATCCAGAGCCATGTCATCACCCACCATCGAAATATTTTGCATCGTTTCGATACCGGATCCGATCAACGTAGCGCCTTTAACAGGTTTAGTTATTTTCCCTTTTTCAATTAAATAGGCTTCCGAAGTAGAGAACACAAACTTGCCTGAAGTGATATCCACCTGCCCGCCCGCAAAACCCGGTGCATATAGGCCATAATCAACGCTACTAATTATGTCATCAAACGTCGAGTGCCCCGCTAACATATAGGTATTTGTCATACGTGGCATTGGTAAACATGCGTAACTCTCACGCCGCCCATTACCCGTTGACTCTGTTCCCATTAGTTTGGCATTTAATTTATCGAACATATAGCCTTTCAAAATACCATTTTCAATGAGTACCGTACGCTGCCCAGCCACACCTTCGTCATCAATCGTGAGTGAGCCTCGACGATCTTTTAACGTTGCGTCATCCACAATTGTACATAGCGGCGATGTTACTTGCTCACCAATTTTGCCTGAAAATAGTGATGATTTTTTACGGTTAAAATCACCTTCTAAACCATGACCTACCGCTTCATGTAATAATACCGCAGGCCATCCAGCCCCCAACACCACTGGCATCGCGCCTGCAGGCGCATCAGATGCTGACAAAGCCACTAATGCAAGTCTGACTGCTTCATGAGTATAAGCCTCAGCATGTGATAGCATCGTTGTCGAGTTTAGCTGGGTAAAATAGTCATAGCTAAAACGCCCACCACCACCGCAGCTACCGCGTTCTCTTATACCATTATCTTCAACCAACACCGATACCGACAAACGCACAAGCGGTCGAATATCGGCAGCGAATGTCCCATCTGTCGCGGCAACCAGAATATCTTCATAACTACCAGAGAGGGTTGCCGTCACATCAATAACGCGTTTATCGAGTGAACGTGCTAAATTATCGATGCGATGTAATAATTCAATTTTTGCTTCTTGTGCAATACTGTTAATCGGGTTGATGCTGGTATAAATGGGGATCGATTGCCCAGATTTAAATGGTGTCACAACTAATGCTGACTTTTCATGCACAATACTTTGTGCCGCAATAGCACTTTGTTCTAACTTAGCGAGCAATATTTGATCGGTATAAGCAAAACCGGTTTTTTCACCACTTATTGCTCGTACACCGACGCCCTGATCACGATGAAAAGAGGCATTTTTAATAATTTTGTCTTCTAATGACCAACTCTCATAATAACCAGAGGAAAAATAAAGATCGCCATAATCAATGCGTCTAGCGGATAACACATCAAGTAAATAGGTCAGATCGTTTTGTTTTAAATTATTGGCAGTAAGTAGACGCTCACTAACTTCAGTTAACAACATAAATTCCTTAAAAGCTATTAAAAAATAATCACTTAATTAAAAGGCGGATATTACATTAATACCACGTCGTACTGTTCTTGAATGTATAAAGGTTCGACTTTTACCTCTACCCGTTTACCAACAAACAATTCAACTTCAGCTAAAGCATGTGATTCATCAGCGGTTAGTGCATTAGCAACGGCTGTTGATGCATAGACCAAGAAGTATTCACTGCGATGCGCTTTATGGACTCGTACGATTTCGCGTAATATTTCATTGCAAACCGTCTCGACAGATTTCACCATACCACGCCCACGACATGACGGGCACTCTTCACATAAAATATGTTCGATGCTTTCTCGTGTCCGTTTGCGTGTCATCTCAACTAAACCTAGTGACGAAAAGTTATTAATCGTTGTTTTTGCACGATCTTTATTTAATGATTCTTGCAATGACTGTAAAACACGCTCGCGGTGGATCTCTTCTTGCATATCGATAAAGTCAATAATGACAATTCCACCTAAATTACGTAAACGAAGTTGCCTTGCAATCGCAATAGTCGCTTCTATATTGGTATTAAAAATGGTCTCTTCCAAATTACGGTGACCAACAAACGCCCCCGTATTGATATCGATGGTCGTCATTGCTTCGGTTTGATCAATAATTAAATAGCCACCAGATTTTAGTTTAACTTTACGATCTAGCGCACGTTGAATTTCATTTTCAATATCGTATAAATCAAAAATTGGAATATTGCCTTTATAGTGCACTAATTTATTCGTCACTTCAGGCATGAATTCATGGGTAAATTCGGTTAACAAATCAAACGTTAATTTAGAGTCAACCAAAATTCTTTCGATCGGATCGCCAACAAAGTCACGTAAAATGCGTTGCGATAGCTCAAGCTCACCATAAAGTAAGTTCTTACTAACCGGTCGAGACATGCGCTCTTGAATCTTGCCCCATAATCGGCTTAAAAAAGCCACATCTTGTTCAAGTTCATGTTGATGCGCCCCTTCGGCAGCCGTTCGAACGATGAAGCCACCAGCATCCGTGATATATTTCTCAACAATACTTTTTAAGCGCTCACGCTCTTCTTCACTTTCGATGCGTTGTGACGTTGCAACATGAGCAGAGCTTGGGCCTGGCATAAAGACCAAATAACGAGAGGGTAAGGTAATATCCGTGGTTAACCTTGCCCCTTTTGTCCCCATCGGATCTTTAACAACCTGCACCATCAAATCTTGACCTTGGCGCACTAACTCAGAAATATCTTTGACCTGAAACTGTTCTTGTTCTGAATCAGACACACATTCGGTATGAGGCATAATATCCGATGCGTGTAAAAAAGCGGCTTTTTCGAGCCCAATATCGACAAATGCAGCTTGCATACCGGGTAGAATTCGAATGATTTTACCTTTATAAATATTACCGACGATGCCGCGTTTTGACTCTCGGTCAACATGGATTTCTTGTAAAATACCTTCTTCAATATAAGCAACCCGAGTTTCTGATGGGGTCACATTCATTAATAATTCAACAGACATAATATCCTCATTTAATCTATTGCAAATGCTCGTCTAATTTGCCTCAATAACAAAAACACCCACGTCCACAAAACGCCATCAATAAAAGCGGATAAGAAAACCATCGGTGATAACGTAATCATTTGATATATCATGATTTCAAATATAAATAGCAATAAATCATAGGTTAATGATAAACCAAAGATGATGAATGATTGCTGCCATAAGGCTAAATTTCGAATCAATTGAAAACGAAAGACCACTAAATATGCAATAACTGAAAAAATAAACGCATGTACACCCAATATCGTACCAGAAAACAGATCTAAAATAATCCCAACGAGGAAAGCCGTCCAAATTCCAACTCGATGCGGTAATGCTAATACCCAGTAAATCATGATTAACATTAACCAATGCGGTTTAAACATGTAAAATGATGATGTCCAAGGCAAAATTTGCAGTAACAAACCAATAAATAGTGTTATCCAGATCATTGAATAGTTATTGGCAAATTTATTCATTACTTGGTGCCTCTTGCGTTGTCGTCACATTAGGTTTATTACTTTCATTCCAGAGTAATAAAAGATAACGCAAACGTTTTAAATCCGCAGTGGGTGTCGCTGAAATAACGGGAGTTGAGTCATGAATATCAAGTTTAACCGAACTCACAACGGCAACTGGATAACCTTCAGGAAAACGTTCATCAAGGCCTGAGGTGACTAAAACATCCCCCACTTGTATATCAACATTGTTGGGTAAAAAATCAAGCAATAAGTCATTATTACACCCATTCCCAACTGCGACCATTGACATATCATTGCGCAGTACTTGTACAGGAATGGCATGCTGATAGTCACAAATTAAAATTGCTCGGCTAGTATTGTAAGCCGTTTTATAAATTTGCCCCACAATGCCTTTTTCATCGACCACCGGTTGACCAACAAAAACGCCTTCTTTTTCACCTTTGTTTAATACGATTTGGTAAACATAAGGATCGGTATCAGCCAACAAGACTTGCGCGACTTTTTTATACTCATCGTGCTGTAAAGGAGAGCCCAGTAATTCACGCAGCTTATTGTTTTCTTTCTTCAAATAAGCCAACTGCAAAAGTTCGCTTTGCTGATTCTGTAAGTCAGTTTTAAGCTGCGCATTTTCATCTAACAATGCTTGGCGCGTTTTTGACATATCACTTAACGAATCGAATGTCGCGCGTGGTGAATTAGAAATGTAATATAAAGGTGAAACGATGGTATCTAAATAATATCGAGCAACCGCAAATGCGCGATAATTAACATCAGAAACCATCAACACTACTGCCAGAACTAATGCAATAAAAAGTTGTAGGGCGAGTGGTGTGCCTTTCGTAAAGAGTTGTTTCATACCAAAAACCACCGTTTATTGTAACAATAAAAAATGGCTTCAAAAAATGAACAGCGACTAGTCTTCACTAAATAGATCGCCACCGTGCATATCAACCATATCAAGGGCTTTACCACCACCTCTTGCCACACAAGTCAGAGGATCTTCGGCAACCACCACATGAATCCCGGTTTCTGCCGCTAATAATTTATCAATATTACGTAGCAAAGCACCACCACCCGTTAATACCATACCATGCTCAGAAATATCAGATGCAAGTTCTGGTGGACATTGTTCTAAGGCAACTTTTACAGCACTGACAATACCACTTAATGGTTCTTGTAGGGCTTCTAAAATTTCATTTGAATTTAACGTAAAGCTACGTGGCACCCCTTCGGCTAAGTTACGGCCACGCACTTCGATTTCAAGAACTTCATCACCTGGGTATGCACTACCAATCGTGTGTTTAATTCTTTCTGCAGTGGCTTCACCAATTAAAGCTCCATAATTACGTCTCACATAATTGATAATCGCTTCATCAAAACGGTCACCACCAATACGAGCAGAAGCAGAATACACGACACCATTTAACGAAATCACAGCCACTTCTGTCGTACCACCACCAATATCGACGACCATTGAACCGGTTGGTTCAGATACGGGCAAATCAGCACCGATTGCCGCAGCCATTGGCTCTTCAATTAAATAAACTTCTCGTGCACCTGCACCTA
Source organism: Orbus sasakiae (assembly GCF_039542345.1). NCBI lineage: Bacteria > Pseudomonadati > Pseudomonadota > Gammaproteobacteria > Orbales > Orbaceae > Orbus > Orbus sasakiae. Next base: position 330,174 of record NZ_BAABHY010000005.1, on the reverse strand, counting down.
AAGCTGACTCACGAATTGCTCGACGTTCAACTTGCGTTGCACCGACAGGCACACAAACCAAGACACGTGGACTTGGTCTTAAAAAGCTGTGGCTATGCACTTGTCGAATAAAATACTGTAGCATTTTTTCTGTTACAGAAAAGTCAGCAATAACACCATCTTTCATGGGTCTAATTGCTGCAATATTACCGGGTGTTCTTCCTAGCATTTGTTTAGCTGCATGGCCAACCGCTGCAACACTTTTTGGTGTGCCGCTACGATCTTGACGAATGGCGACTACTGAGGGTTCATTAAGAACAATCCCCTGGCCTTTCACATAAATAAGGGTATTAGCAGTACCTAAATCGATAGAGAGATCGTTAGAAAAAATGCCGCGGATTTTTTTGAACATAATAAAAGCTCTTCCTAAATTGATGATATAAACGTTATTTCAATTAGCGCCACTTTGTTTAGATAATAATATGTGTAGCGCTCTATTTTACGCAATTATAAATTAGCACATCTATAAAGTCGCGTTATTGTATCGCAATTATATAATTACGCATAGTTGGAAATCATAACAATTCTCAATAATTACATTATTTATTTGCAACTTTTTGCTGAAAAAAGCGTCTAAATTAGAGATATATAATGACAAATCAATTTTAACAGTGTATGCTTGCCCGTTAATATATTTGCCGCAAAAAGAATAAAATTATCAACAAACTTCGGTAAAATTAAGCTATATGGCGTAATTTAGCAGATAAAATTATGACAAACGATGATAAGTTTTTACTCACTTATTATCTTATTTTATGAACAAATAATACGGTGTTATTCATGGATATACGTAAAATCAAAAAATTAATTGAATTAGTTGAAGAGTCTGGCATTTCTGAACTCGAAATTTCAGAAGGTGAAGAGTCAGTAAGAATTAGCCGTGCAGTCGCGCCTGCCGCTTACCCAGTTCAAAATATTCATTTAGCACAACCCGCTCCAACCTATGTTAACACAGCAGAACCTGCTCAAGCGATTGCACCAAGTAGCAATGAACAATGTGCAATGACAGGCCAAACAATTAAATCACCAATGGTCGGTACTTTCTACCGCACACCAAGCCCAGACTCAAAAGCGTTTGTTGATGTTGGTCAAACCGTCAATGTGGGTGATGTACTTTGCATCGTTGAAGCAATGAAAATGATGAATCAAATCGAATCAGAGAAAGCGGGTGTAATTAAAGCGATTTTAGTTGAAAACGGACAGCCGGTTGAATTTGATCAACCATTATTTGTGATTGAATAATATTGATATTGTTCAATATATTCTTATCACCAATCCGTATTTAAAAAATCAGCTTAGAGGTTAGTATGCTTGATAAAATTTTAATTGCCAACCGAGGTGAAATCGCCTTACGTATCTTAAGAGCATGTAAAGAACTTGGCATCAAAACGGTTGCTGTCCATTCAACCGCAGATAAAGACCTTAAACATGTTTTACTTGCTGATGAAACCGTCTGTATCGGGCCTGCGCCATCAGTAAAAAGTTATCTCAATATCCCCGCTTTAATCGCTGCGGCAGAAGTGACTGGCGCATCAGCTATTCACCCTGGTTATGGCTTTTTGTCTGAAAATGCCGATTTTGCCGAGCAAGTTGAACGTTCTGGATTTATTTTTGTTGGCCCTAAAGCAGATACGATTCGCCTAATGGGTGACAAAGTTTCGGCAATTAATGCCATGAAAAAAGCAGGTGTACCTTGTGTACCAGGTTCAGATGGTTCATTAGGTAATGATATTGAAGTCAATAAAAAAATTGCACAGCGTATTGGCTATCCTGTCATTGTTAAAGCGTCTGGTGGTGGTGGTGGTCGCGGTATGCGTATCGTTCGCCATGAGAAAGACCTCGAACAATCTATCAAAATGACTAAAATGGAAGCGAAAACAGCGTTCAATAACGACATGGTTTATATGGAAAAATTCCTTGAAAACCCACGTCATATTGAAATCCAAGTTATGGCTGATGGACAAGGTAATGCTATTTATTTAGGTGAGCGTGATTGTTCAATGCAACGCCGTCATCAAAAAGTGGTTGAAGAAGCGCCTGCGGTGGGTATCACACCAAAGATGCGTCAATTCATTGGTGAACGCTGTGTTAATGCCTGCCTTGAAATAGGCTATCGCGGTGCTGGTACGTTTGAATTTTTATTTGAAAATGGTGAATTCTACTTTATTGAAATGAATACCCGTATTCAAGTAGAACATCCTGTTACTGAAATGATAACAGGTGTTGACTTAATCAAACAACAACTTCGTGTTGCTGCAGGTTTACCACTTGAGATTAAACAAAAAGATATTCATATCAAAGGTCATGCGATTGAGTGCCGTATTAATGCGGAAGATGCGAAGAGCTTTATGCCATCACCAGGTAAAATCACACGCTTCCATGCACCAGGTGGGTTTGGTATTCGTTGGGAATCACATATTTATGCGGGTTACACCGTACCACCACATTATGATTCAATGATCGGTAAACTGATTACTTTTGGTGAAACGCGTGAGATTGCTATCGCCCGTATGAAAAATGCATTAGCTGAACTGGTCATTGATGGTATTAAAACCAATATTGAATTACATATTGATATCATGAATGACAAAAACTTCGAAAAAGGTGGTACGAACATCCACTATTTAGAGAAGAAACTCGGCATTTACGAATAATATCGTTAAATCATTGATAAACCACCGAATAGGTGGTTTTTTTATATGAGTCGGCTGAACAACATTTAGTCAATGATGAATCACCCAATGCCGCTTTTTGATGAGTGGCTCATAGTATGCTTTAAGTGTAATAACCGATTTTCATTCACCCCATGTTCGCTTTAATTGATAGTATCAGCCAAATCCGATGGATATATCACAGATAAAAATAAAACTGTGTTTATTTACAGTATATTTGTTGTTATAATCGCCAGTAACTTTGTTTATTGAAGATAACACTATGCTGACACAATTAACTATTAATAACTTTGCGATTGTCGATAATTTAATCGTTGATTTTAATACAGGAATGACTGCCATTACGGGTGAAACCGGTGCAGGTAAGTCAATCTCGGTAGATGCACTCAGCCTATGTCTTGGCGCACGTGCTGATGCTTCATTTATACGTCATGGCAGTGACCGCATCGATATTTCAGCTCACTTCCTGCTTGATGATACACCGAGCGCTTTAGCTTGGCTTAAGGAAAATCAGCTTGATGATCATAATGAATGTATTGTACGCCGTGTCATTGCTCAAGATGGACGCTCAAAAGCGTTTATTAATGGTAGTGCAGTGCCGGTTAGTCAACTCAAAGAACTAGGACAGATGCTAATCCAAATCCATGGCCAACATGAACATCAATTATTGATGCGCAGTGATTATCAACAGCACTTACTTGATCAGTATATGGCCGATGCCACATTAATCAACGCAATGAAAAATGCCTATAAAAAATGGAAAAATGCCACTGAACAATTTGCGCAATATGAAAAATCTCGGCAGGAACAAGATGCTCACACTCAACTTTTGCAATATCAACTCAAAGAGCTTAATGAGTTTTCGCCAATTGAAGGTGAATATGAACAAATTGATGAAGAATACAAACGCTTATCTAACAGTGAACAACTGATCAAACTCAGCCAGCAAATTCTCGATATGTTAAGCGAGAATCCAGATTTTAATATCTTAAATCAACTGAATAGTGCCAAAAACATGACTCAAGATTTAGCGAATATTGATAGTCAATTAATGAATGTGTGTTCGATGCTCGAAGATGCCACTATCCCGCTGCAAGAAGCCAGTTACGAGCTAAGTCACTATACTGAAAATTTAGATATTGATCCCTCTCGCGTGATGCAGCTCGAACAACGTATTTCAAAACAAATTTCACTGGCACGTAAGCACCATATTCAACCAGAAAAATTGCCCGAGTTACACCAACAGCTGCTTGATGCATTTAAACAGATCGCAAATCAAGACGAAATCGGCGAACAACTTAAACAAGATATTGCCCAATATTACCAGCAAGCTCAAAGCGATGCTAAAAAACTGCATACCAGCCGCACCAAAGTCGCTGAGGCACTATCTAAAAAAATCAGCAAAACCATTCAAGAACTCTCTATGCCACATGGGCAATTTAGCATTGATATCGCTTGGGATGACAAGAAAATGAGTGAAACGGGTGCAGATCACATCACATTTTTAGTCACAACGAATCCAGGTCAACCAATGCAACCTATCAGCAAAGTGGCATCAGGTGGTGAATTATCCCGTATTGCTTTAGCTGTACAAGTATTAACCGCACAAAAAATGGAAACGCCAGCTTTAATTTTTGATGAAATCGATGTGGGTATCAGTGGTCCGACGGCCGCCAAAGTGGGGAATTTATTACGCGAACTTGGACAATCAACCCAAGTGATTACTGTTACCCATTTACCTCAAGTTGCAGGTAATGCACATCATCATTACTTTGTTACGAAAAAAACCGATGGTAAACATACACAGACACAAATGAATGGATTAGACCAAAATCAGCGGCTTGCTGAGTTAGCCAGACTACTTGGTGGCGACAAAATCACTGAAAATACGTTAGCAAATGCCAAAGAATTGTTGATACAATAGTCGACATAACGGAAATGCATACATGACACTAGGGAAACGTGATACTACTGTTTCGACTGACTACCATTAAATTTAATGGTATTGGCTCACTTTAACATGCAGTGGTAAAGTAAGGTACGATAGTTTGTTATTTATGAGGTCATAATGAGTAAAAAAATTTATCAATTCTCTGGTGTTAATGCTTTAATGGGCGGTGTTTTTGATGGGTTATTTTCGATTCAGGAAATTCAACAACACGGTGATTTTGGATTAGGGTGTTCAAATGGCTTAAAAGGCGAGTTAATTATTGAAAGTTGCCACTTTCTAGAGGCCAAGGGCCATCAAGGCTTACGCATCATGACTCAAGATGAGCGGCTACCTTTTGCACAGATTACGACATTTAATGCAGACAATGTGCTAAATGTTGATAACGTCAATAAAACAAATCTTTATGATCACTTAGTCAAACATACGTTACTCGATAATGTTTTTTTAGCCGTTCGCATCGATGGTGTGTTTGAAAAGATAAAAATTCGCCGACCCAATGACTCTGGCAAAGACTATCATTCGGCGCTCGATGTTGCCGAAGATCAAATTGTTGATGAACTAACCGATATCTCGGGAAGCTTGATTGGATTTTGGACGCCCAAGTTTTTTCAAAACATTTCTGTCGCAGGTTTCCACCTTCATTTTATTGATACACAAAGGCATATTGGTGGGCATGTTATGGACTTTTCCATACAAAAAGCCACATTAAGTTATGAAGTTAAAAGTACCATTAATATCGAGCTTTCAGAAGATAATGCCTATTTAAAGCATGACTTAAATATCGACAATATGAAGGATATTATCGAGAAAGTCGAAAACTAGGCCAATCAATGATAAAATAGCGTCTATTTAAATGAAGAAAAAGACAACATGAATTTAGCAAATAAACATATTTTACTGGGAATTTCGGGTGGCATTGCAGCCTATAAATGCCCAGAACTGGTACGCCAATTAAAAAAAATGGGAGCCCAAGTTCATATTGTCATGACTGATTCGGCAAAACATTTTGTCTCTGACTTATCACTGCAAGCGGTATCGGGTAATAAAGTCTCAGACGATTTATTTGATGCATCAGCCGAGCTGTCCATGGGGCATATTGAACTGGCTAAATGGGCAGACTTAGTGCTTATCGCACCAGCAACCGCCAATATTATTGCGAAATTAGCCCACGGACTTGCCGATGATCTACTTACCACCCTGTGCTTAGCCACCAGTGCACCGATAGCCGTTGCACCAGCGATGAATCAATATATGTATCAAGCCGAGATTACCCAACAAAATATAACTGCATTGACTAGGCGCGGCGTACATATCTTGGGACCGGATAAGGGCGAACAAGCTTGTGGCGATGTTGGTCCAGGTCGAATGCTTGAACCGGCGACATTAGTCAATCATATTGATAACATCCTGTCTCAGTCGACAGCATTATCACATCTTAATATTGTTGTGACAGCAGGCCCAACCCAAGAAGAACTTGATCCTGTTCGTTACATTACCAATCACAGTTCTGGCAAAATGGGCTTTGCTATCGCCAAAGCAGCCGTGAGCCTTGGCGCAAAGGTGACATTAATTAGTGGTCCTGTCAATTTAGAGACACCGTACAACGTTAATCGGCATAATGTTCGTACCGCAATAGATATGCACCAAGCGGCGTTAGAATATGCACAGCATGCCGATATTTTCATTGCCTGTGCAGCCGTCGCGGATTACCGAGCAAAAGTTGTTGCAGATCAAAAAATGAAAAAACACGATGACAGCAATGAACTGGTATTAACTTTAGTGAAAAATCCGGATATTGTCGCTGATGTTGCTAATATGCAACATAATCGACCTTTTGTGGTAGGATTTGCCGCGGAAACCCATAACGTCGAAGCATATGCATTGAAAAAACTCACAACAAAGCACTTAGATATGATTTGTGCCAATGATGTATCATCAAAGCAACAAGGCTTTAACACTGATGACAATGCGCTGACATTATATTGGAAATCAGGTAAATTACCGCTACCATTAACAAACAAAAATCAACTTGGATTACAGTTAGTCACTGAAATCATTAAACATTACAATGAGTACACCAATGAAAAGAAAAATTGATATAAAAATTTTAGACACACGTTTTGGCGATGAGTTTCCATTACCAACCTATGCGACTGAAGGTTCAGCGGGTATTGATTTACGTGCAATGTTTGATAAAACAACGGAAATAAAACCGGGTGAAACCATTCTCACACCGACCGGTTTATCAATGTATATTGCAGATCCAAGTTTAGCTGCATTAGTCTTACCACGATCGGGGTTAGGATCAAAAAATGGGATTGTACTTGGAAATTTAGTTGGTTTAATCGATTCTGACTACCAAGGACAATTATTTGTCCCATTATGGAATCGTAGTCAGCATGCTTTTACCATTGAACCGGGTGACCGAATTGCGCAGCTGATTATTGTACCTGTGGTACAAGCTGAGTTTAATATTGTTGAAGAGTTTACTGAGTCTTCTCGAGGCGCAGGTGGTTTTGGGCATTCAGGTAAGAAGTAAACAGTGATAACGAAACGCAAAAATCGTAAAGAAGACATTTTACAAGCATTGGCAACAATGCTTGAATCAAATGAAGGTGCGCAACGCATTACAACGGCTAAGCTTGCGGCCACCGTGGGTGTTTCAGAAGCGGCACTATACCGCCACTTTGCCAGTAAAACCAAAATGTTTGAAAGTCTGATCATCTTTATTGAAGACATTTTACTTTCACGCATTAACCATATATTACAAGAAGAGAAAGAGACCGAGACGAGACTACGTCTAATTGTGGCACTGATTCTTGGTTTTGCCGAAAAAAACCCAGGACTCACGCGTATTATGACGGGTCATGCATTGATGTTTGAACAAGAGCAACTTCAAGAAAGAGTTAGTCAACTTTTTGACCGGATTGAAACACAAATTAAGCAGGTTCTACGTGAAAGGAAATTGCGCGAAGGCACGGCTTACCTTACAGATGAACGCATATTATCGAGTCAAATACTGGCTTTTTGCGAAGGCATGATGTCACGCTATGTTCGTTCGGGTTTTAAATATTTACCGACTACCGATTTTGAACAACGCTGGTCGTTACTATTAAAACAACTGATTTAATCATCGATAAAAGGGGTTTAATAGATGGGAATTTTAGATAAAATTATTCAGTTTATCGAAAAGTATGACAGTGTGGTCATCGGTTATCTACTGCATATTGTCTTTGCGATATTAATTTTCTTACTCGGTCGTTTTATTGCCGCTTTTGTGAGTAAGCAATTACGTAAAATTTTGACATTAAAAGACGTCGAACCGACCATTATTAAATTTACCTCGTCGTTTGCTCGATACACCATTATGGGGTTTACACTGGTTGCAGTGCTCGGGCAGCTTGGTGTGCAAACGACGTCCATTGTGGCCATTATTGGTGCGGCAGGTTTAGCGATCGGTTTAGCCTTACAAGGCTCATTATCTAATTTTGCAGCTGGCGTATTGTTGATTTTATTTCGTCCATTTAAAGTGGGTGAACTGGTCATCATCAGTAGTATTCAAGGAACGGTTGATTCGATCCAAATTTTCTCAACAACCATTGTAACTCCCACTGGTGAAACGGTCACCATTCCGAATAACCAAGTTTTATCGACCAATATTATTAATTATACTCGTCAACCAAATCGTCGAATTGATCTGACGATTGGGGTTGATTACAGCGCTGATATTAAAGACGTCTATCACATTTTACAAAATTCCGTTGATAAAACGCCCAATATATTAACAGATTTAGGGGTTACCATCCGTTTTAATGAACTGGCTGCTTCATCGATCAATTTTATTGTTCTGGTTTGGACAACGAATGAAAATTATGGCGCAGTGAGAACCGTATTACTTGAAAACATCAAAATGGATCTAGATAGCCATAACATTAATATTCCTTTCCCAACCATGGAACTTAATATTAAAAAATAATGTATTAGCTATCATCAAGTCCCGCTAGGTGTATTCAGATATTCGCCTATTACGATGATTTAAATCGAAATGGAATCCTTAACACCTAGCATCGACAAGACACATCGATGCCCTTTAGCCCTGGCGTTACTCGTCTTACTACCCTTCCTGTCATATTTATGTAATAAACATTCGTTATACTTTGCTCAATTTATAAACCCTACTCCTGCGACTTTAACCCCCAGAGGCTTATATGAATTTGATGCTAGAAAAGACACTCAAGATGCCAATGCGCACATTAACCGCCAGCTTAATTGCCTGTTCATTATTTAGCTTTGCTTATGCACAAAGTAATGTGGTGAATAACCCACTTACCAGTAATGCCGATTTACACCGACAAGATGATATTCAAAAGATTGCAACCATCACAAGCACGATCGATAAACCAACCGTCGCTCCTGTCTATAAAAGTAATCAGCCTAATCGAATCACCACAACCTTAAAACAACCGACAGACACGGCTCGTTCATTTCGTTGGTTTACCAGTGAAGCAGCAAAAATGCCCATTGTATTGATTTCGATGCAATCAGATATGAAAAATGCCAAAGCCTACCCGGCACAAGCATCAACAGTTGAAAGCCACTACCTTGAGCGTGATAAAGACGGTTTTTTTATCTACAAAGTTATTGATGATAAAAACAATGTCGTACGCTACTTTACTGACAAAGGTATCAGTGACATCACCTGGGAACCTAAAAAGGAAGCCAAAAATAAAAATGAAGCTGTCGCTATTGATATTACCCCAGTACAAGAAATGATTTATAGCGCAGATATTCAGGGTTTATCACCTGCAACCACCTATTATTACCAAGTCGGTGATCAAAATGGCGAACTGAGTCAGGTGGGGCAATTTAAAACATCTGGCGCTGAACAAAATGCATTCACCTTTATCCAATATACCGACACACAAAATGCTTACTGGAACGAGCATATTCGCAATGAAGCTCAATTTGGTGCAGATACCCTACATCAAGCACAAAAAAAGGCACCAGAGGCCGAATTTGTGCTCCATACGGGTGATATCGTTGAAATTGGTGAAGCAGAAGATGAATGGCTTGATTTAATGTCGCAATCACAAGCATCATTATTGAACATGAGTTTTGTCCCTGTACCCGGTAATCACGATGAATACGGTCTCAATAAAACCGATCTCTACCTGAATAAATTCAATGATCACTTTAATGTTGATAGTGCGGGTAACATCGATGGGGGCTCATATTATTCATTCGATTATAACAATGCACATTTTATTGTACTCAATACCAATGATTACAAAAATAAAGATAAAAAAGCGTTAGGTGAAGCGCAGTTAAAATGGCTTGAAAATGATGTAAAACAAGCCCGTGAAAAAGGCGCAAAATGGGTTATTTTAAGTTATCATAAACCGCTCTTTTCTAAGTCATATCATTCATTACAAGACGAAGATGTGCAAAATGTTCGAGCCGACTTTATGCAGTTGATTGATAAACTGGATATTGACTTAGCCCTACAAGGTCATGATCATGTCTTTTCGCGTACCAAATCACTGAAATACGCTGATAAAGCGGATAGCTTTGTCAATGCGAAAATTGATAATGCACAGTTCACCTATGATGAAAATCACTATAAAAAATTAATTTCGCCAGCGGGAACAACCTTTATCATCCCAAATACTGGCGGAACCAAAGCGTATGATGCGATTTTCAACAAGCCACTAGCGCATATTCATGAAGTGCGACCAAAATTAAATTGGTTAACCCAAGCACAACTCGATCATTACAATAACTTGTTTGAGATAGGTTACCAACCCCAAGATTCAGCACGTTTTAAGACTAAACATGAAAATTACCGTGACAGTTCAGATCAAAACTTTGCGGTCTATAAAATTGAGGGTAATCAGTTAACGGGTGAAGTTTATCAAGTTTCTGGTGACCTATCAAAAGGCGAATCACGTAGTGTCAAACTGGTTGATAAATTCTATATTGAAAAACAGTAATGGATGATAAATCGGAATTAGTGGCTAACTGGCCACTAATTTTTTTGATAACAAATGAATCACTTAAATATCTTGATCCATATTTAAAGCAGGTTTTTCGCAATCAGGGCACCCCACCACTTTAGCGGGCACTCCCGCAACGGTTGTATGTGGCGGTACGGCACTTAACACAACAGATCCGGCCCCAATTTTAGCGCCTTTACCGATCTCAATATTCCCTAAAATGGTTGCATTAGCACCAATCATGACCCCTTCACGAATTTTAGGATGACGATCACCATTTTCTTTTCCAGTACCACCTAAAGTGACGGATTGTAAAATAGACACATCATTTTCAACCACGGCCGTTTCACCGATGACAATTCCCGTTGCATGGTCAAACATGACACCACAACCAATTTTCGCAGCTGGGTGAATATCAACACCAAAAGCAATCGCAATTTGGCTTTGTAAAAATGTGGCTAATGCACGACGATTTTGGTGCCAAAGCCAATGGGAAATACGATAAGCTTGTAAGGCTAAATAACCTTTATAATACAGTAACGGGGTGGAATAGTAGTTGGTCGCGGGGTCTCGTACATAAACCGCCATAATATCGGTCATTGCTGATTGAATAATTTTTGGTTCAGCTTGGTATGCTTGTCTTATCACTTCACGAATATCAATCGCCGACATGACTTCTGTTGAGAGTTTATTCGCAAGAATATAACTGATCGCACTGCCAATATTATCATGGTTAAGTAATGTGGCATGAAAATAACTAGCCAGCATTGGCTCACTTTCAACGAGATGATAAGCTTCTTCACGGATAGTGTGCCAAAGTTCATTATGGGTGACGATTTTTTTAGCCGCATTCACAGCATGACTCCCGTAAAGTAGAGATGGATTATTTTTTTGAATCAGGACTTTTCAGTTCTTCTTTTTGGGTACGCCCAAGCAACGCTTTAGCCGCTTCTTTAGGATCTTTATTACCATAAAGAATTTTATAGATTTGCTCAGTAATCGGCATATCAACATGATATTGTTGTGCAAGTAGCCAAACCTCTTTGGTATTTTGGCAGCCTTCAACAACTTGACCAATTAATGCTTTTGCTTCATCGATGGTTTTATTTTGGCCAAGTAAAATACCAAAACGACGATTACGTGATTGGTTATCTGTACACGTTAGCACTAAATCGCCCAATCCAGCCATCCCCATAAAGGTGATCGGATCAGCGCCGACAGCTGCACCCAAACGCATCATTTCAGCAAGACCCCGCGTGATCAATGCGGTTCGCGCATTAGCACCAAACCCCAGTCCATCTGATAAACCAGCGCCAATTGCAATCACATTTTTTACCGCACCGCCAAGTTGTACACCAATGAAATCTTTACTGCTATAAACCCGGAAGCTTTTACTACAGTGGAAGATGTTTTGCAGTTCACTTAAAAAGGTGTCATTGGTTGAAGCAACCGTAACGGCTGTGGGTAAGCCTTGAGCAACTTCTTTTGCAAAAGTCGGTCCAGAAATAACCGCTAACGGTATTTTTTCACCTAAAATATCCTTTGCAACATCTTGTAATAAGCGACCAGTATTCGTTTCTAGCCCTTTGGTTGCCCATACGATTTTCGAATCATTTCGTAGAAAAGGTTTGATTTTACTTAATACTTCACCAAAAGCATGGCTCGGCACAACAATCAATAAGATCGATGACGCTGAGACAGCTTTTTGTAGATCTTTTTCAATACATAAATTTTCAGGGAATAAAATATCCGGCAAAAAGCGTTTATTTTGCCGATCTTGTTCAAGCTCACTCATTTCACGTGGATCATGACCCCATAAAATCGTATCATGACCGTTACGGGCTAACAAAATTGCCAGCGCTGTACCATAAGAACCCGCACCAATTACCGTAATTGTAGAATGTGTTAGAGTATTCATATTCACCTTTTATTAGAATGAATTATTGTAAATTTTCGCTAGTATTCACAGCAGGCATTACAACTTCATCATTTGTACCAGCTTGTTGTTGCTGTAAATAATTCATGAACAATGCATCAAAATTAACAGGTTCTAAATTAACCGGTTGGAATGTCCCTTTGTTCACTAAGCTTGAGATAGTCTCGCGTGCATATGGGAATAAAATATTAGGACAAAATGCACCTAAACAATGCTGTAATTGATTACCACTGAAACCAACCACAGAGAAGATACCCGCTTGAGTTACTTCACAAATATAGGCAACCTCATCATTTGATTTAGTCGTTAATGTCACGCGTAATGCAACTTCATACACATTTTCTACAATCAATTGTGAAGAGGTATTGAGTTCAATGTTGACTTCTGGTTGCCATTCTTTAGGAAAAATTTGTGGTACATTTGGTGTTTCAAATGAAACATCTTTGATATACACGCGTTGGATTGCAAAGCTATTTTCTTGAGCTTGTTGAGCTTCAGTATTATTGTGTTCTGTCATAATTAATCCTTTGATCTATTTTTATTTTTTTACCAATGGTAAGTTTTCGCCATTCCAACCAGCAATACCATCTTTTAATGCAAAAACTTGCGCAAAGCCTTGCTTAACCAAAATGTCGCCTGATGCATTAGCTGACAGACCATTATCATCAACTAAAATAATTGGAGACTCTTTATATTTTTCAATTGCTTTAATACTGCCGTTTTTAATATCAACGGGCAAAATATTAAATGATTCCGTGATATGCCCTTTTCTAAAATTATCAGCAGAACGCAGATCAACAATCGCCGCATCTTGCTTGTTCATCATATGAATAGCTTGAGCCGAGCTTATCACTTTAACTTTAGTGAATTTACTTTTAATAGTGAGGTAGATAATCACAACAAAAAGTGCAACCCATGCGAGTGATAATAACGGATGATTTTTAATAAAAGGGATAATTTCGTTGATGATAAAGTCCATATTAATACAATTACCTGCTTTGAGTTAATTTATAAAAATTAAAGAGTGATTATAACGATATTGTCTGCCGAAATACAGTATTGAATCGCGAGATGGTCATTTTAACCGTTATAACACGATCAAAATGTGATATTGATCCGTCGTATAATCGCCCATCTTCACCGATGACACTCTTTTTTTACACTATAATGATAGGTTACGACAATAATTTAACGAAAATAGTTGATTAATCCATTGCCCCCAAATTCATCATACGGATTTCAATTGGTGTATTTTTTATCTAACCAATGATTTTATTGCATTATTTTAGTGCATTTTTGCTATTTTGGTGCAAAAATAGCTTGTGATTAGATAACAAAAAATGACACTGCCTTGTTATAGTGAAAATTAATTTATAATGCATTGAAAATATTACAATTTATTTTTAATTCGCACTGCATCAAAATATTGGCATTATTTTTGCTTATATCTACAACAAGGAATTATTTCCATTATCGTTTAAATTTCATCCCAATTATGGAGAACCAACATGTCGATAGAAAAAGTTTTAACAATGATAAAAGAGAACGATGTCAAATTTGTTGATTTACGTTTTACTGACACTAAAGGCAAAGAACATCATATCACCATCCCAGTTAGTCAAATTGATGCTGACTTTTTTGAAGATGGAAAAATGTTTGATGGTTCTTCAATTGCAGGTTGGAAAGGAATTAATGAATCAGACATGGTCTTAATGCCAGATTTATCAAGTGTTGTTATCGATCCATTTTATGAAGATACTACTGTGAATATCCGCTGTGATATTTTAGAACCCGCAACCTTACAAGGTTATGACCGTGACCCACGTTCAATTGCCAAAAAAGCAGAAGAATTTTTAAAATCGTCAGGTATCGCTGATACCGTTATTGTTGGTCCAGAGCCAGAATTTTTCTTATTTGATGATGTGCGTTTTGGTACGCCAATGTCAGGTAGTTTTGTTCATATTGATGATATTGAAGCGGCTTGGAACAGTGGCACAAAATATGATGAAGGCAATAAAGGTCATCGTCCAGGTGTTAAAGGCGGTTACTTCCCTGTTCCTCCTGTCGATTCATCACAAGATATGCGTTCAGCAATGTGTTTAATCATGGAACAACTTGGTTTAGTTGTTGAAGCCCATCACCATGAAGTGGCAACTGCAGGACAAAATGAAATCGCGTGTCGTTTTAATACATTAACCAAAAAAGCTGACGAAGTACAAATTTACAAATACGTCGTACAAAACGTTGCCCATGCTTATGGTAAAACAGCAACATTTATGCCAAAACCAATGTTTGGTGATAACGGTTCAGGTATGCACTGTCACCAATCATTAGCAAAAGATGGTGTTAACTTATTTGCGGGTGATAAATACGCAGGCCTTTCTGAAATGGCACTCTTTTACATCGGTGGTATCATTAAACATGCTAAAGCAATCAATGCCTTTGCAAACGCAACCACTAACTCATATAAACGTTTAGTTCCAGGCTATGAAGCCCCGGTTATGCTTGCTTATTCTGCGCGTAACCGTTCTGCATCAATTCGTATCCCTGTTGTAAGTAGCCCAAAAGCGCGTCGTATTGAAGTGCGTTTCCCTGATCCGACAAGTAACCCTTACTTATCATTCGCTGCTCAATTAATGGCTGGTCTAGATGGGATTATCAATAAAATTCACCCAGGTGATGCAATGGATAAAAACTTATATGACTTACCACCAGAAGAATCAAAATTAATTCCACAAGTTGCTGGTTCACTTGAAGAAGCATTAAAAGCGTTAGATGCAGATCGTGAGTTCTTAACGCGTGGTAATGTTTTTAGTGATGATATGATCGATGCTTATATCACCTTAAAAACCGAAGAAGTGGATCGCGTTCGTATGACACCACACCCGGTTGAATTTGAGATGTATTACAGCTTGTAATTAGCGATCAGTATTTGTGCGGCGAAAGCCGCACAAAATTTAATGATAGGTTAAGGAGGCACATTTTGGTTGCAAAACGAATACCAGTAAAACCATTGCCCGAAGCTGATGCCATTCTCAATTCAGTCTTAACCAATATTCTTGTTCTTGATAATAAACTGCATGTAATTTATGCCAACATGGCAGCTCAGCAATTACTGGCACAAAGTACCAAAAAACTTTATGGTGCTTACTTTCCTGATTTGCTCAACTATTTTTCACTCGATATTTCGTTAATGAATACGGCGCTTTCACAAGGGCAAGGTTTTACCGATAACGAAGTGAACATCGTCATCCAAGATCGTCTTTATGTATTGTCATTGACTGCACAACAATTTAACCGCGATTTCGTTTTAATCGAAATGACACCACTAAATAACCATAAACGGTTATCCCAAGAGCAATTACAGCAAGCACAACAAACGGCCGCACGAGATTTAGTACGCGGACTTGCTCATGAAATTAAAAACCCATTAGGCGGATTACGGGGCGCCGCGCAATTACTCTCTCGTGAACTGCCGCAAAACGAGTTGCAAGAATATACCAAACTCATTATCGAACAGGCTGACAGGTTACGTAATCTGGTTGACAGACTACTTGGACCACAACAAATTTTACAACAAAAAATGGCCAATATTCATCAGGCGA
The DNA here is from genome assembly GCF_039542345.1 of Orbus sasakiae. Lineage (NCBI taxonomy): Bacteria > Pseudomonadati > Pseudomonadota > Gammaproteobacteria > Orbales > Orbaceae > Orbus > Orbus sasakiae. Next base: position 313,978 of record NZ_BAABHY010000005.1, on the reverse strand, counting down.
TTGAAAGGACTTATGCGCTATTAAAATTGGAAAAACCCGCGAATATTGAAATCATGCGAGATTACGATCCAAGTCTGCCTGAACTCTTTCACGATCCAGAACAAATTGAACAAGTTATTCTCAATATTGCACGTAATGCCCTACAAGCATTAGGTCATCAATCTGATGGCACAATAACGATTAAAACACGTACTGCATTTCAGGTTACCTTGCATGGTACCCGTTATCGTTTGTGTGCAAGAATCGATATTGAAGATAACGGCCCTGGCATTCCAATGCATCTGCAAGATACCATTTTTTATCCAATGGTTAGCGGGCATGAGAATGGTTCAGGCCTAGGACTGTCGATTGCTCGTAACATCATCGATCAGCATCATGGAAAAATTGAATTTAACAGTTGGCCGGGACACACATTGTTCTCGATTTATCTGCCGATCCGCCAATGAGGAGTCATGCTATGAATTATCATCTCAATAATATCAACTCAGCGAATCATCATACCGACTATAATGAACCTAAACAGGTTTGGGTTATTGATGATGATAGCTCAATTCGTTGGGTATTAGAGAGAGCATTAACTCAAGCGGGTTTTAAATGTACCTGTTTTGACAATGGCCAAGTGGCATTAAATACCCTTGATAGCAGTTTACAAAAACCCGCCGTATTAATCTCCGATATTAAAATGCCTGAAATAGATGGCTTAACTCTGCTCAATTCTGTAAAAAATAACTATCCAACCTTACCCGTTATTATTATGACGGCCCATTCTGATTTAGATGCGGCAGTGAGCGCTTACCAAAAAGGTGCTTTTGACTATATTCCAAAACCGTTTGATGTTGATGAAATGGTGCAATTGGTTGAGCGAGCTATCATTCAAAGCCAAGCCAATCTATCAGCACAAACTGAAAAAAAACCAACTAGTACCGGTATTATTGGTGAAGCACCGGCTATGCAAGAAGTGTTTCGAATTATCGGCCGACTATCCAAATCATCCATTAGCGTGCTCATTAATGGTGAGTCAGGTACCGGTAAAGAACTTGTTGCACAAGCACTGCATACCCATAGCCCACGTTCACACGCGCCATTTATTGCTTTAAACATGGCGGCTATCCCTAAAGATTTAATCGAAGCCGAGCTATTTGGACATGAGAAAGGCGCCTTTACCGGAGCAACTCAGATCAGACATGGCCGCTTTGAGCAAGCCAATGGTGGCACGCTTTTTTTAGATGAAATCGGTGACATGCCATTAGATGTCCAAACACGTTTACTTCGCGTGTTGGCCGATGGCCAGTTTTACCGTATCGGTGGCTATTCTCCGGTTAAAGTCGATGTGCGCATCATTGCAGCTACTCACCAAAACCTTGAAAATCGTGTCAAAGAAGGCAAGTTTCGTGAAGACCTTTATCATCGCCTCAATGTTATACGAATCTTACTACCGCCATTGCGTGAACGCGCCAGTGACATTCCAACACTTGCCAGACATTTTTTACAAACCACCGCAGCAGAGCTAGGCGTTGAAGCCAAAGTACTGATGCCAGAAACGTTAAAAACACTCTCGCAATTTAGCTGGCCAGGGAACGTCAGACAACTCGAAAACATCTGCCGCTGGTTAACAGTAATGTCATCGAGCAAAGAGATTTTACCGCGTGATTTACCGACTGACCTACTGTTAGAAGAGTCGCCTTCTCACCATTTGCAGGATAACAGTAAACCGCATGATGTGAGTAGTCAAACAAATCACATCGCAGTGTTAAGTGAAGAATGGCAAAAACAGCTACAAAAATGGAGTAAGCAAGCACTGTTAGCTGGTAAAGAAAATATTTTACCTGACGTCAATTATCATGTTGAACGGATTTTACTGGAAACCGCATTAACATTTACTCGTGGCCATAAACAAGACGCGGCTAAACTCCTTGGCTGGGGGCGTAATACGCTCACGCGAAAGCTAAAAGAACTGAATATTAGCGATAGGTAACGGTATGATTATTGTTTGGGGATTGCTGATTAAAAAAGCGCCCCAAATGATAACCAAAAATTACGGTAAATAGGCTAACGTTGCCAATCGATATTCAAGATCTTTGGTGTTCAATTGTGCTAAATTTTATTGTCATTGATGCGCTAAATCACAGCCAAAATATCCATCAAATTTATACACGTCACTCGCGGTAACACGTGATTGCAACGGCGTTTAAATAATCAACAATTCACCACCATGTGCAAATTTTTAAATGGCAGCAATAGTTAAAAATTTTCTTATTTAACTGGACATTAACGTATGAAGGTTGTAAGTTTATAAATAATAACCACAGCGTTATTACTGAATTTAAACTGACATGCAAGTATGGTTAAATAAGGAGATTTATTATGGCTAAAAGTGCATCTACTGCTAAAATGAAAGCAGCACCCGCAAAAAAAGTAACAAAAGCATCATCTGTTAATGTAACAAAAGCTAAAGAACTGCAAAAAGCACCTCTTTTATTTCCTACCGATTTAGGTGAAAACGCATCACGTGATATTTCTGCAGCGATGAACTCTGTTTTAGCTGATGTGTTTGCATTATATTTAAAAACAAAGAATTTCCATTGGCATGTCAGTGGCCCGCATTTCCGTGACTATCATTTAATGTTTGATGAGCAAGGTGATGAAATTTTTGCCATGACCGATCCTATCGCAGAACGCGTACGTAAATTAGGTGGTACAACACTACGTTCTATTGGACATATCTCTAAATTACAAAGTATCAGTGATAACAATGCTGATTATGTAGAGCCATCAGATATGTTAAGAGAATTATGCCAAGATAATATTAAACTGACTTCTCGTATGCGTAGTGCTCACGATATTTGTGATAAATACAACGATACAGCAACAGCAAGTTTAATTGAAGAATGGATTAACGAAGCAGAACAACGTGCTTGGTTCCTATTTGAAACTAGCCGTAAATCAGATTCTTCTAACCATTAATTTAAACGACCACTCGCCGCATTCTGCGGCGAGTTTTTTATCTCAATTCAATCAAATATGATGGAGGTTTATGATGAGTAAACCAATCGCCGTTCTAGTTGGTAGCCTTCGTAAAGAATCGTATAATTTAAAAGTGGCGAAAGTACTTGCGCAAATCGCACCAAGTTCACTTGAGCTTAAAATTATTCAAATTGGTGATTTGCCTTTATATAATGAAGATATTGATGCAGATACACCACCGGCAGCTTATACACGTTTTAGAAATGAAATTGCTGCATGTAAAGGGGTTATCTTTGTCACGCCAGAATATAACCGTAGCGTGCCTGCTGTGATTAAAAACGCTATTGATGTTGGCTCTCGTCCTTATGGTAAAAGTGTTTGGTCAAAAAAAACCGCAGCTATCATCTCGGTATCACCGGGTGCTATTGGCGGGTTTGGTGCAAACCATCATTTACGTCAATCACTTGTCTTTTTAGATATGCCTACATTACAACAACCTGAAGCATATTTTGGTGGCGTGGCGAATGCCTTTGATGAAAAGGGTCATATTGTTGAAAAAAGCCAAGCCTTTTTAAAACAATTTATTGATGCCTATGCCGCTTGGTTTGAAAAATTGAGCTAACCAACCTATTGAAATAAAAAAGCACCTATTGGTGCTTTTTTTCTGCCTGAGACTTTCTGATTTTTCTTGCTCTTAACAAGTTTAGCGTTTCCACCGCCAATGAGAAGAACATCGCAAAATAGATATACGCTTTTGGTACATGAATATGCAAACTTTCCACCATCAGTACCACACCAACCATGATCAAAAAGACAATCGCCAACATCTTAATGGTTGGATTGGCTTCCACAAAATCACCGATCGTTTTCGCAGCAAACATCATAATCAGAACGGCAATAACAACCGCCGCAATCATAATAAAAATATGATCAGATAAACCAACTGCGGTAATAACCGAATCTAGACTAAAGACAATATCTAATGCCATGATTTCAGCAATGGCTTTAAAAAAGGGTAATTGTTTCGCTTTAACATCATCATGATGACCGACATTAAACATCTCAATAACTTCAAGGGTACCTTTCCATACTAAGAAAGCACCACCTAAAAATAAGACAATATCTCGTGCAGAAACCGCAAAGACCCCGCTTAGCGCACTAATATCGGCATCAGCACCGAGTAACTGCCATTGGTAGATATAAAATAACGGATGTGATAACTTTATTACCCAAGCTAGCGAGGCAAGTAAAGCAATTCGCATCACCATTGCGCCACCTAAGCCTAATTTTCGACCTAAGTTTTGTTGGTGTTTTGGTAAGCGAGTCACGACAAGTGATAAGAAGATAATATTGTCGATACCCAAGATGATTTCTAAAAACGTTAGAGTAATTAATGCTAGCCACGCATTAGGATCGGCTATCCATTCAAACATAATAAAACTTTACATGATTTTTCATTAGCTTATTATACGATAAAATAATGAATTAATACTAAATTTACATATTTTTAGCAAAAATAATTACCGGTAACTTACTGACTTATTCATATGAAAATACAATCAATTCCGACCACGGAATCAGAACTCATGCAACGAGCAAAATCGATTGCTGGCTATTCGTTACATGACATTGCACAAAGCATAGACTTGCCGATGCCGCCCGATCTAAAAAAGCAAAAAGGTTGGGTGGGGCAATTGATTGAACTCTATCTTGGTGCAAATGCGGGAAGTAAAGCTGAACAGGATTTTGCTCACCTAGGTATTGAACTTAAAACAATCCCCATTAATCGTTCAGGTTTACCGCTTGAAACCACCTTTGTAAGCGTCGCACCATTATTATCGAATCATGGCATAACCTGGCAAAGTAGCCATGTAAAATACAAGCTGAGTAAAGTACTTTGGATACCGGTAGAAGGCGATCGAACCATTGCATTAGCCGAACGCCGTGTGGGATTACCCATTTTATGGCAACCGTCACCACAACAAGAGCAACAACTTAAACAAGATTGGCAAGAGTTGATGGATATGATTGTATTAGGTCAGATTGAAAAAATTACCGCCCGCCATGGTGAATTTTTGCAAATTCGGCCCAAAGCGGCTAATGGTAAAGCATTAACGCAAGCCTATAATGAAAGTGGGGAATTAATCATGACACGTCCACGAGGCTTCTATTTAAAAAAACAGTTCACAAGTCAGATTCTACAGCATTATATTACTAATCTTCAGATACGCTAAGCAGGCATCAATGCCCGCTTACCTTCAAATTCACATCAAGTGTAAATTGATTACTGCTCATCAATATCGAGAATTAAAATTTTAGAGTTACGCTGATAGTTGTATAACTGCTTTTTCTTCATCGGTAAATCATCCACTTCTGCTGGGTTAAAGCCCTTTTCTCTAAACCAATGAATACTGCGCGTCGTCAGCACAAAGATTTTTTTAATCTTCATTTTTTGCGCTTGTTCTATTAGTTTATCTAGCAGCATATCCCCCCTTGCAGAACTTCGGTAATCCGGGTGAATCGCAACACATGCCATCTCTGCCATCTGTTCATCAAAATAGGGATAGAGTGCGGCACAGCCGATCGTAATATTGTCACGTTCGATGATGGTAAACTGATTGATCTCCATTTCGAGCTGTTCACGTGAACGTCGCACCAAAATGCCTTGCTCTTCTAGTGGCCGAATTAATTCTAAAATACCCCCAATATCATCAATCGTAGCTTTACGAATTTTTTCAGAATGTTCCATCGCCACTTGCGTGCCAATACCATCACGAGAGAAAATTTCTTGTAATATTGCACCATCAACCAAATAGCTGACTAAATGACCTCGATGTACGCCATGACGACAAGCTTTTGATGCCGCTCGTAAAAAACGGATATCACTCGAAAGATGAAGCCCTTGTTGTTCTTTTTCTCTAACATATTTATCAGCATCAACCGGAAATAAGTCAGTGATGACTTTACCGTCTTTATCCATCACGCCTTGCTCAGCACAAAAACTGATTAACTTATCTGCTTTTATTCGAATTGCCACTTCAGCGGCAACATCTTCAGACGATAAGTTAAAACTTTCACCCGTCACCGATACCCCAACGGGTCCAACTAACACAATCGAACCATGATTAAGTTGCTCATTAATCGCATCGCAATTAATACGACGAATTTTACCGGTATGACAATAATCGATGCCATCATCAACACCAAGCGGCTGGGCAATCACAAAGTTGCCACTGACCACATTGATATGCGAACCTTGTAAAGGCGTATTGTTAAGGCTCATGGATAAGCTGGCAGTAATATTGAGTTGCAACAGCCCAGTAACGCGTTTAACCACCTCAAGTGACCTTGCATCGGTAATGCGAGTATACTTATGATATTTGGGTTCAAGATGGTGAGCTTGCAGTTCATCATCAATTTGATTACGAGCACCATACACGATCACCAATTTAATGCCTAAACTGTGTAACAGTCCAAGATCATTAATGATATTTGCATAATTATGACTTCTCAAGGTTGCGCCAGTTAAGAGAATAACAAAGGTTTTACCCTGGTGAACATTAATATAAGGAACGGAGTGTCTTAGACCTTTAACCAGCTCTGTTGTACGTTCTTTCATTTCACACCCAAATGAATAAATATGCAATAATTGTGTATTTTTATTTATTTTAGCCAAAATGGCAAGTGATTTTATAATGATAAATCAAAATATCGATACCAATAAAAAAGGGAACAGATCATGAGCAAGTGCTTGTATCTATTCCCATTATTCAACGGTACCAACAGTCTTAAATTATTCAACAGTCACTGATTTAGCCAAGTTCCTTGGTTGATCAACATCGGTACCTTTAATTAACGCAACATGATAAGCCAATAATTGTGTTGGTACGGTATAATAAATTGGCGCGGTTAACTCTTCAATATGAGGTAACACAATAATTTTCATTGTTTCATCACTCACAAAACCAGCATCTTCTTGCGCAAATACATACAACTGGCCGCCGCGAGCACGGACTTCTTCAATATTGGATTTAAGTTTTTCCAACAGATCATTGGTCGGTGCGACGACAATAACAGGCATATCACTATCAATCAAAGCAAGGGGACCGTGTTTAAGCTCACCTGCTGCATAGGCTTCTGCGTGAATATAAGAGATCTCTTTCAGCTTTAACGCAGCTTCCATTGCAATCGGATATTGATCCCCACGACCGAGGAACAATGTATGATGCTTATCTGCAAAATTCTCTGCTAATTTTTCAATTTGATTATCAAACATTAAGACCTGTTCAATACGACTTGGTAGGGTTTGTAGTGCGTGAACAATTGCTTTCTCTGTTTGTTCTGACATGCCTTTACTGCGGCCCAATTTAGCGACTAATGCTAGCAATACCGTTAATTGCGTAGTAAATGCTTTCGTTGATGCGACACCCACTTCAGTCCCTGCTTTGGTTAATAAGACTAAGTCCGCTTCACGAACAAGGGTTGAAGCCGCAACATTACAAATCGCCAGTGTACTAAGATAACCTAATTCTTTAGCTAAACGCAGTGCAGCTAAAGTATCGGCTGTTTCACCAGATTGTGATAATGTGATAAATAAGCTATTTTTACGGCGTGCCGGTTTACGGTATCTATATTCTGACGCAATTTCAACATCGCATGGGATTCCCGCTAAAGATTCAAACCAATAACGCGAGATCAAACCTGCATTATAGGCCGTCCCACACGCAACAATTTGGATATGCTCAATTTGTTTAAAGACATTTTCACCTTTATCACCCAACTCGGACAGATCGATAAGACCATGATTAATTCGACCTTCTAAAGTATTTTTAATCGCAATCGGCTGTTCAAAAATTTCTTTTTTCATATAATGGCGATAACCCGCCTTGTCACCAGCATCATATTTAGCATCAGACTCAATTTCATGACGCGTAACGGGTTGCAACTGTTTATCAATAATCGTGACTTTGCGGTGAGTTAATTCGGCAATATCGCCTTCTTCTAAGAAGATAAAGCGGCGAGTTACTGGCAATAAAGCAAGTTGATCTGATGCAATAAAGTTTTCCCCAACACCAAGACCGATAACTAATGGGCTACCTGAACGTGCCGCCACCAGCACATCTGGGTTTCGGCTATCCATAATCACCGTACCATAGGCACCACGTAATTGTGGAATGACTTTTTGCACAGCATCAAATAAAGAGCATTGTTCTTGCGTCAATGTGTGATGAACTAAATGAGCAATGACTTCGGTATCGGTTTCTGAACGGAATTGGTAACCTTTGGCAATCAGCATCTCGCGCAAAACGTCAAAGTTCTCAATAATGCCATTATGAACAACCGCAATATAGTCAGAAACATGGGGATGTGCATTCGCCTCTGTTGGCTCACCATGCGTTGCCCAACGAGTGTGTGCAATCCCAGTTTGACCAGATAATGGGTTTTCTTCAACGGCATCTCTTAATGCTTTGACTTTGCCAACACGACGCACGCGTTGCAATTCACCTTTTGGTGAAACAATGGCAAGCCCCGCTGAATCATAACCTCGGTATTCAAGTCGTTTTAAACCTTCTAACAAGATTTCAGCAATATCGCGCTTGGCGATTGCCCCTACAATTCCACACATAATCTTTCCTTAAACTAAATTATTTCGCTTTTTTAACTGGTCGTTTCCAGTTAGCAATTTGTCTTTGTTTAACGCGGCTAATAACCAATTCATTGTCAGCAACATGACTGGTTACGGTTGTCCCCGCTGCAATAGTCACTCCTGAACCGATCGATACCGGAGCAATGAGCTGTGAATCAGAGCCAACAAACACATCATCACCAATAATGGTTTGATGTTTATTTGCACCATCATAATTACACGTAATAGTACCAGCGCCAATATTGACGTTATTACCAATCTGACTATCACCTAAATAGCTAAGATGGCCCGCTTTGCTACCTTTACCTAAATGCGCCTTTTTTAGCTCAACAAAATTACCGACATGCGCTTTTTCGTCAAGTATAGACCCAGGTCTTAAGCGAGCAAAGGGCCCCACAGTACAATCTGTCGCTAATACAGAGTCTTCAATAACGCTGTAAGGGCTAATGTCGCAATTGTCACCAATGGTGCAATTTTTTAATATGCAACCCGCGCCAATATAGACGTTATTACCGAGTTTAACGTGACCTTCAATAATGACATTACAGTCAATCACAACATCCATACCGTGCTCGAGTTGACCTCGTAAATCAAAACGTTGTGGGTCGAGTAAGGTCACCCCAGCAAGGAGTAACTGTTTAGCGATATGATGTTGATAAGTACGCTCTAAATGCGCTTGTTGAAGCCGATTATTTACACCTTCAACTTCAAAATCAGCTGAGGGATGTGTGGCTTTAATTGAACAACCATCTCGATGTGCTAAGCCAATAATATCGGTTAAATAAAACTCTTGTTGTGCATTATGATTAGTGATCTGTTCTAACCAGCTTTTTAATTGCTGCCCAGAAACTAACATAATTCCAGTATTAACCTCATTGATCGCTTGTTGCTCAACAGTGGCATCTTTTTGCTCTACAATCGCAACAATTTCACCATCTTGACGAACAATACGACCATAACCCGTTGGATCATCTAAAAGTACAGTTAATAGTGAAATACCATTTTTAGGCTTATTTGCGATCAATGCTTGTAGGGTTTCAACTGAAATCAACGGGGTATCAGCATAAAGAATCAAGACATCTTCATCATCGGTTAAATGCGGAATAGCCTGTTTAACTGCATGACCAGTACCAAGCTGTTCTGCTTGTAACACTAATTGAATCGGTTGATGATGCAATGCATCTTCAAGTAATGCTTTTCCATGCCCATAAACTACAAAAATATTATCGGGATGGGTTAATGTTACCGTATCAATCACATGTTGTAACATGCTCTTATGACCGATTTTATGTAACACCTTTGGAAGCTGAGAATACATGCGAGTGCCTTTGCCGGCAGCTAAAATAACAGCACTTAGTTTAGACATAATAACCCTTAATCATCGCTCACTATTAAGTCAGTATATTAATTCAGCGAATCACGGAGATCGGTTGTTTGCAAATACACTTAGCATCGTATGCTTGCAGATTAACTCAATCACATAAAACAAACTAACTATCTCATTATTAATAACTTTTAAAAACACGTTGTTTTTTGAGACAATGATAATATCAAAAATAATGCGGTTACTATAATAAAAGCGAGCGCTGATAACAATGCAAATCGCATTGATTTAATTAATTTTTACATCAAAATAAGTATTGAGATATAATCCTATTATATCTTGCCAATTTAATAAGCTATTTAGGAATTTATATGTCATTAAAAAATGATCGCTATCTTCGCGCGCTACAGTGCGAAGCTGTAGATTATACACCGGTCTGGATGATGCGTCAGGCTGGACGGTATTTGCCAGAATATCGCAAACTACGAGCGAGTGCGGGTGACTTTATGACCATGTGTAAAACACCTGAGCTTGCTTGTGAAGCAACGATGCAGCCTATCCGTCGCTTTGATCTCGACGCGGCAATTATTTTTTCTGATATTTTGACCATTCCAGATGCAATGGGATTAGGGTTATATTTTGAAACCGGTGAAGGACCTAAATTTAAACACCCGATTAATCATCCAAATGATATAAAGCAATTGCCAATCCCCGATCCACAAACCGATTTGGGTTATGTGATGGATGCAATTAGATTGGCACGTAAAGAATTGGATAATAAAGTGCCTTTAATTGGTTTTGCTGGAAGCCCTTGGACGCTTGCAACCTATATGATTGAGGGTGGAAGCAGTAAAACATTTACCAAGATCAAAAAAATGTTATACAGCGACCCTGCTTCACTGCATCTGTTATTGGATAAATTAGCTGACAGTGTTGCATTATATCTCAATGCACAAATCCAAGCAGGCGCGCAGTCAATTATGATTTTTGATTCTTGGGGTGGCGCACTGAGTCATCGCAGCTATCTCGATTTTTCACTGAAGTATATGCAAAAAATTGTAAATGCCTTGCAGCGTGGTCAACGCCAAGCGCATTATACTCAAGATTATATTCCGGTGACCCTATTTACAAAAGGGGGAGGATTATGGTTTGATAAAATCATGCACACGGGTTGTGATGCCGTCGGCGTAGACTGGACTGTAGACTTATCGACATTACCAAAAGGACAGGTCGCCATTCAAGGTAATTTAGACCCAACTATTTTATATGGTGATAAAGCAACGATTGAACAAAACACAGCTTGGATATTGCAAGAATTTGGCCAACATAATGGTCATGTATTCAATTTGGGTCATGGTATCAACCAAGATACCCCAATTGAAAGCGTTGAAATTTTAATTAATGCCGTACATCAACAATCAAAAAGAGTCCATAATGATTAAAAACCCGATTCACCTACGTTTAGAAAAATTATCAAACTGGCAGCTAAAGCTTTTTATGGTCTGCCTTTGTGAACGTATGTATCCTAACTTTGCCTTATACTGTGAACAGGTCGACAGCAGTGATTATCAAACGTTTAAATCAATTTTAGATTTGAATTGGGAATCATTGTTAGTCAAAAATGCAAAAATCAATTTTGATAGCCAACTTGAAAAACTTGAAGAAATTATTCCAATCGTTGATGAAAACAGCCCTTATAGCGTTTATCCGGCAATGGATGCTTGTGAAGCATTAAGTGAATTAATTCACTCTTACTTAAGTGGTGAACAATTAGCCGAACATGCAATAAATATTAGCCAAATATCCTTGAAAACGATTATCGAATTAGACGCAGCAAAAACAGGCGATAATTTAACCGAATCACAAATTAAAGAGTTTCAGCCAGTTCTTGATGAACTTGATATTCAGTGGGAAATTTACCGTTTATTAAAAGACGAAATAACCCTAAATTTTGAGTTGATAAAAGGGCTTAAAAGCGACTTACGAGAAGAGCAAATTAGTAACATTGGTGTTTTTTTGAGCAATTAGACATTGAAAAGGTCTTTTTTTACAATATTTAGGTAAATTTTACTTTAATCTTAGCCAAATATAGTCTACATTTAAGCCCATTGGTAATGTATTTTACCGAGGTTAAATAAATAATTAATTTGACCATATTTTTCTCAACGATAAATTATTATGTAAGGATATGTCCATGAATAAAACAGAACTTGTAGATGCTATCGCTGCTAAAGCTAACATCACTAAAGTTGCAGCAAAAACTGCACTTGAAGCAACATTATCTGCTGTTTCAGATTCACTACAAAAAGGTGAAGCTGTTCAATTAGTTGGCTTTGGTACTTTCAAAGTAAATAGTCGTAAAGCTCGTACTGGTCGTAATCCAAAAACTGGTAAAGAGATCAAAATTGCAGCAACTAAAGTTCCAGCTTTCGTTGCAGGTAAAGGTTTAAAAGATACAGTTAAATAAATAGAAATAGAAATAATTTATTTTTTATAATCTTTCTATTAATGAAATCTTACATTTAGTCAGTAAATCGACTAAAAATGTTAAGATTTCAATGAATTAATGGAGGTCAAGTATCGCACTTGGCCTTTTTATTTACCAAGATCTAAGTCGTTTTATTCTGCATATAAAAAAACCCGTACTAGCCATGCTAATACGGGTTTTTAAATCAATAATATCAATTAATTCATCATTATTTAACCGCTTCAACTCGGCTGGTACGCTTACCGTCTAATGATTTGCTTCTAACTAAAATCTGGCTATGATTGTTTTCTAACGTAACAGGCTTAACATATTGTGTCCATACGGTACCATTATCAACTGAATATTCAATCGTCAAACCAGGATAAATAATATTCGCAACAAGCTGCTTACCATCAAATTTTGCACCAGGAATTGGTAACCGATAATCAATCCCTGCCAGATCAAGTTTTGTCAGTTCACGTTGCCCCATTAAGTTGGCAAAACGAATCCAGTCATTTAATAGCTGCGTCTGGTTAACAAATTCTGTGCTACCTAGCTTAAACTCACGATCTTTTTGATATGGTGTTTCCCAATCAGCTTGATGCCATGCTCGCTCAGCAACGGCAATTAACCTTGGATATGCCATATATTCCATTTGAGCATCAGTCCGAATAATTTCACTCCAAAGCTGAGCAGATAAACCATAGCTACCAGGCCAATTCATGGTTCCTTTAACACTAAAGCTATTACCATCTCGATCAACCGAAGTTTCAGCATTCTGTGGTAAATTATTGGGAGCAAAGCTGAAGATTTTACGCTCATCATTAGATCGTGTTCCCCAGTAGTAGCCTCGTTCATAGGGACTCACTTCATAAGGAAAATCCAGATAAACATAATCAGGGTTTGAAATAATGACCTGATATCCCTTGTTTGCCCACTCACTAGCAGAATCGTAGCCACCCCAATATAAGGTATCCCAGAAGTTAACCGCTACGTTATCAACGGCAAACGCTTTCGCATTAGCTGCATGCTTCACGCCATCTTGCCATGCTTGCATACGGTTAATCCCATGTGCCTTAATCATTTTACTTACTTCTAACGCAAAGTAACTTGGTAAGTGTTCAATATCTTCGACAACTCCCGTTGATATAAATGTTTGGCAAGCTTGCGATTTAGCCCATGGATGATCTTCAATGCTTTGATCGATCGTGCCTTTCCAATTCACCTTCTCGGCCGCATTAATATCTTGATAGCCAGCGCCTAAACGAATATTTTTCGCTTCATCACCACCAAAATGCCATGTCGAAATAGGTTGACCTGCCTCAATATGCATTTGTGCTATTTCACCAATAATTTTATCAACAAAGCGTTTTGACGAATCTAAACAAGGGTTTAGATAACTTTGACGATTATAGAATTGTACTGATGTTGTATTTGACGTATCAGTTGGATCAACCAAACGGAATTCATTCGCCGCTTGTTCTTTACCTTCAGCCATTAAGCGATTATAACGAGCCTCCATTGAGACAATCGCAGCGCGAGCATGTGCTGGCATATCAATTTCAGGAATCACTTCAATAAAACGTGCTTTAGCATATTTAACGATATCAATATAATCTTGACGCGTAAAAAAACCACTGCCCATATTATCACTATCAGGACCGGAGCCAAGCTGTGGTAATAAACATTTTTGTTCTGTTAAATCATGGCAACGTTGGCTACCAATATCAGTTAATTCTGGTAAACCCGGAATTTCAATACGCCAGCCTTCATCATCACTTAGGTGAAAATGGAACTTATTGAGTTTATAAGCAGCCATTTGATCAAGCAACCGTAAAATAACGGCTTTACTTTTGAAATTTCGTCCCGTATCCGCCATAATACCGCGATAAGCAAAACGAGGCGCATCTTGTGCATTTAAGGTTGCGATAACTGGTTTTTGATTAGCAGGAATGAGTGATAATATTGACTCGACAGCATAAAAAATACCGCTTTCATCATTTGCGATAATTGTTGCTTGCTTTTCATCAATACTCAGCTGGTAAGCACCTGATAAAGCATCTTTAAACGCTGTATTATCAATTTTCGCATTAATTTTATAACCATTTGGCGTAACAGGAATATTGAGCGCTTTAAATTGGTGAGTTAATACTGACATACTCTCACTATTTAAGCCAATGAGTGCTAAATTTACGCCTTGGCTCCCGAGAACAATATCGGTTTTACCGACATTTAATTGTGTTGGAGTTGGTAGAATTTGTCCTCGTAATAACTGGGCATCTAAGGTTTGAATATCGGCATTACGATCAAAACGCGTAACAGGAGTCATTAAAATATTATGATCTTCTGGCGTTCGTTTCCATTGATCACCAATTGGTGACACAAATGCAGCTAAATCTTCAGTATCAGTGTTGACAATGACTTTTGGCTCAGCATCAGTCGATGTAACATACCAACGAGGGATGATATCACTTTGACTGACCTGCCAATATTCCCCAATAATAGGAATGTCAATAGTGCTATTTGCAGGGAAACTGATAAATTTTTCAGTCGGCTCGATTTTGTGCAAATCACCTGTGATTTGTGTAATTTTAAACTGAGGATTGTTTACAGCCAAAATCATTCGAATATCGTGAAAGTAAATCGCCCAATCTTTATCACGTATTTCGGTCCCATTATTCTTTAACGAGATCGTTGCTTTATTACATGCCCCCCAATCGGCACCGAGTGATGAGCAGTCAACACCATTATTCGCCGCGTGATTATCAACGACTTTATAATTAACCTGCAGTTGTGAACTCATCGTATCAACGGTAGATTGCTTGGCAAATCCACTCTGACTCAAACTTAACAGTGACACTATTGATGCGGTAAGTAATGTTGTCTTAAACGTTTTCATAATCTTTCCTACCTATTTTTGAATGGGACTAAAAACAGTAAATGGCATTGCAACAATAAACTTAATATCTTTTTCATCTTGGAAAATATTGCCATATCCACCTCCCCAACTTGGGATATTGGAATGGTTGTTGTAGCGAGTGTAATGTAATTGGAATGACGTATCTTTTGCCCACCCTTCTTGTACCGTATAAGCAAGGTCTAAATTCCAAGCTGATTCACGTAATCGCTGATTTTGATTCGCGGCCGTTGAATTAGGTTTTGCATCCCAACCATAGGCATAAGATGCAGCCGTTCGCCATCCAGCCAGACGTTGTGATAAATGCCCAAGATCATAGCTTATCTCAGCAAATAGGGCTTTTTCACCATTAGCATTAAAATCTGAACGTGAATTCCACCAGATATCAAGGCGACCATTAGACGAAGCATAATCAGGGGTCATACGCTGTAAGAAAAAGCCTTGATTCCCCTCAGCCTTAACCATCACACCTTCAGCACGCAAGCCAACTGGACCAACTTGATACTGTAACGTCGCAGCTTGTAGCCATGCCAAGCCATCATACACATTTTGTCCACTATGATTTTGGTCTTTCGCACCATAAAATTGATAACTTAATGATAATGGGTTATCAAGAACATTTAGCTTATAAGATGCTTTAGCAAAATATTGGTTCATATAGCTATGTGACTGACCAAATGCCCCTTCTAACACGAAATCATTTTTGAAATCATATTTTAAGCCCGCTGAATGTAAATAACTGATTTCTTTAGTGCCGCCCCATTGACGGAAATGATAAACACGTTTATACCATGGCGCCTTATACTTATCAGCCCACATATAAGACATAGATAATGCACCTTGCTGAGCAAAGTCAAAAACAGTACCCACTTCAAAGCCTCGATAAGTACCGGGTAATAAACTCCAATGCGGTGCAAGTAACGTTTGCCCCGACGGCTGTATATAACCTGCTTTAACCCACAATGCATCATCTAGTTTGAAATTAATTTGTGCTTTGTAAATGCTGACGCCACTGACATCTCTATCCCATTTTTCACCCCAACGCGTATTGCTACTACTAAAGCCGATTTCATTTGGGTGAGCATCACCTCCATTACTGACTTCCCAAGCACCGTAGCCACCTAGCTCAACAGCAAACATGTCAGCAAGATAACCTGAACGCACATCCAGATTGGCATTAAAGGTTGATTGACGGATGTTACTACGATATTGGTCAGTTGCGATATCTTTACGTTCACGGTCACGATTCCAAAAATAAATATTTCCGGTTGCTGACGCATCATCAATAAAACTATTAGCAACAGCTGGCGCGGCATCCATTAATAAAATGGATGAGAAGACTAATCCAGTGCAAAGTTTAATTCGGGATAACTGGGCAGATTTATTATGATTGTTCATAGTCATTGTTTCCTAAAAGATCATCTATGATTATTTAATCAGCAGGCAAATAAAGCCCATTGATTCAGTGGCAAAATATGTTCAATTCAATTTTCTGCAGGAATTGAATTGTGAATGTGCACATTTTTATAATGTACTAACATATTTTACTTAACAAATTAAATCATTCAAAATTGTGACTTTTATCACTAAATTTTATCAAAATCGTGGTTTTATCGATCGAATAAACCCCACTTTTTTTACCATTTAAAATATATGAAAAATAAAGTTAATGAATGAAAAAATAGATGTAGTTAAATGAATTTAAACATTTTTTTAATAAAGAAAGGAATAGAAAGTAAATCGAAGGAAAGAAAAAGGGCGGGTAAACCGCCCAAATCACTTATTTGACGGGTCTCATTGCTGGAAATAAGATAACATCACGAATCGTATGGCTGTTAGTGAATAACATTACGGTACGATCAATACCAATACCTAACCCTGCGGTTGGTGGTAAACCGTGTTCCAATGCTGTTACATAATCTTCATCATAGAACATCGCTTCATCATCACCGGCATCTTTTTGCTTCACTTGGTCTGCAAAACGTTGTGCTTGATCTTCGGCATCATTAAGCTCAGAGAAGCCATTACCAATTTCACGCCCACCAATAAAGAATTCAAATCGATCCGTCACAAATGGGTTAGCATCATTACGTCGCGCTAATGGTGAAACTTCAGCTGGATACTCAGTAATAAACGTTGGCTGAATTAAATTAGCTTCTGCCACTTCTTCAAAAATCTCAGTGACAACGCGGCCCAAGCCCCATCCTTTCTCAATTTCAATTCCAACAGATTTAGCGACAGCACAGGCTTTATCAAAATCATCTAAATCGGCATTATTGGTTTGTGGCCGGTAATGACAAATCGCTTCACGCATTGTCATTTTAACAAACGGTTGACCAAAATCGAATGTATGCTCACCATATTGAACGACCGGATTACCTGTAACATTGATGGCTAAGCGACGATATAAGTCTTCAATTAACACAATTAGGTCTTTGTAATCAGCATAAGCCATATACATTTCCATCATGGTAAATTCAGGATTATGGCGAGGTGAAACGCCTTCATTACGGAAGTTACGATTAATTTCAAAAACACGTTCAAATCCACCGACAACTAAACGTTTTAAATATAGCTCAGGCGCAATACGAAGATACATATCAAGATCTAACGCATTATGATGAGTAATAAATGGTTTAGCCGCTGCACCACCAGGGATGACATGCATCATTGGCGTTTCGACTTCCATGAAATGGTGTCCTAACATGAAATCCCGGATTTCAGCAACAATTTTAGAACGCATCATAAATGTATGACGCGATTCATCATTAGTGATAAGGTCTAAATAACGCTGACGATAACGCGTTTCTTGATCAGCTAACCCGTGGAATTTGTCAGGAAGGGGTCTTAATGCTTTGGTTAATAAACGGACTTCATCACAATGAATAGAGAGCTCACCCGTTTTGGTTTTAAATAGGTAACCTTTAGCAGCAATAATATCGCCTAAATCCCATTTTTTAAATTGTTCGTTATAAAAACCTTCTGGTAATTCATCACGTGTAACATAAAGTTGAATTTGTCCACCCACATCTTGTAACGATACAAATGAAGCTTTACCCATAATTCGACGCATCATCATACGACCCGCTACAGCGACTTGAATTTTGGCTTCAGCTAATTCTTCGTTGCTTTTATCGCCATATTTTTCATGTAATTCACTTGAAATCGCATCGCGACGAAAATCGTTAGGGAAAGCAACGCCTTGTTCACGAATATGAACTAACTTTTCGCGGCGTGCTTTTAACTCATTATTTAGCTCTTCTAAGCTATTACTAATTTGTTGTGGTTGCTCTGTTGACATGGTTTTACCTTATCACTCGTTATAAGCCTGCTTTGAGGCTCTCTTCAATAAATTGATCCAAATCACCATCAAGGACGGCTTGGGTGTTACGCGTTTCAACGCCAGTTCGCAAATCTTTGATACGAGAATCATCTAATACATATGAACGGATTTGACTCCCCCAACCGATGTCTGATTTATTCTCTTCCATTTGCTGTTTTTCAGCATTTTTCTTATGCATTTCAAGCTCATACAGTTTAGCTTTTAACTGTTTCATTGCTTGGTCTTTGTTGCTATGCTGTGAGCGGTTATTTTGACACTGAGTCACAATACCGGTTGGAACATGAGTAATACGTACCGCCGATTCCGTTTTATTAACATGCTGGCCACCCGCACCGGATGCTCGATACACATCAATACGTAAATCAGCAGGATTGATCTCGATATCAATATCATCCTCAACTTCAGGATAGACAAATACGGAGGCAAAGGAGGTATGGCGGCGATTACCTGAATCAAAAGGACTTTTACGCACTAAACGATGAACACCTGTTTCGGTTCTTAACCAGCCATAAGCATAATCCCCGCCAATACGAATGGTTGCCGATTTAATACCAGCCACATCGCCATCAGAGACTTCCATTACTTCAGTGGTAAATGATTTTGATTCAGCCCAACGTAAATACATACGTAGTAACATTTCAGCCCAATCTTGAGCTTCTGTTCCCCCTGAACCAGATTGAATATCTAAATAACAGTCAGCACTATCATATTCACCGGCAAACATCCGACGAAACTCCAGCTTATCTAACTTTTTTTCTAATTCAGCAACTTCAAAGTTTGTTTCATTAAACGTATCTTGGTCTTCAGCTTCAATGGCTAATTCCAATAAACCTTCAACATCGTCTAAACCATTCGTGAGTGAATCGATTGTATTGATAATTTCTTCGAGGGCTACGCGTTCTTTACCAAGCGATTGAGCTTTTTCTGGATTAGACCAAACGTCCGCCTGCTCGAGCTCGCCGTTAACTTCCTCAAGACGCTCTTTCTTCGTTTCATAGTCAAAGGTACCCCCGGATGACAGCGGTACGCTCGGTAAGTTCTGCTATTTTATTTTTGACAGGATTAATTTCAAACATGAGTTTTTTATACTAGTAAAATGAATCTTAAAATAATAACCCAATATTGTAGCGGAATTATGTGCTGTTTAGCAATCAACAATTTAGATTTAAGGATTATTTACACGTTCAATCAAATACGATGGGTTAGCACATTTCGTTATAAAGTTATCATCATACCTCATTATAGTATAAAAAAAGGCGCAATAATTGCGCCTTATTCGTCATCAGATAGTGATTATTTTGCAGCTGCGAATAACTCAGCAACTTTATCCCAGTTGACTACACTCCAAAACGCACCGATATAATCAGCACGACGATTTTGATATTTTAAGTAGTAAGCATGTTCCCAAACATCAAGGGTTAAAATTGGCGTACCGCTTGTACCAGAAATTTTTTCGCCCATTAATGGTGAATCTTGGTTTGCTGTTGATACGACAGCTAATTTACCATTTTGCACAACTAACCATGCCCAGCCAGATCCAAAACGTCCCGTTGCAGCAGCTGCAAATTTTTCTTTGAATGCATCCACTGAACCGAAATCTTTTTCGATTGCTGACTTAAGTTCACCTTTAAGCTCAGTACCGACTTTTAACAGTTCCCAGAATAAGGTATGGTTAGCATGGCCACCAGCATTGTTACGTAGTGCTGTTAATTTTTCAGTAGGTACTTTGTCTAAGTGTTTAATTAATTCTTGTGGAGTCATTGCTTGAAGCTCACTTGATAATGACTCAAGCGCTGCATTCGCATTGTTAACATAAGTTTGGTGGTGTTTGTCATGATGCAAATGCATGGTTTCTGAATCGATATATGGTTCTAAAGCATCATAAGCATAAGGTAATGGAGGTAAAGTGTAAGCCATAGTATTGCTCCTTTGTAATCATTATAGGGAATAGCATTAAAGTCTATGTTAATAACAATTCAGTATACCCGCTTTGTGTGTTACCTCAATCTATCATTTTTATAGCTAATATCTATGTCAATATAATAGCCTAATAGCCGATTTCCGTGACCTTTTGCCATGATATAACATGGCTGACGAGCTACCTTAATAAGCTGATTTGGGGGACATTATGGGTAGGATGATTATGTACAGTAAGATCAGCGTGATACCATTTCGTTAGTACCGTTTTGGTCAAAACTAAATCCGGTTTACCTTGTTCAACCAATTTCCCTTGATGGATAAGAAATAAACGATCTGCATATAATGCAGCAAGATTAAGATCGTGTAAAATACAGCATACACCTAAGGGTTCATGACGGGTCAATCCATGCAATAAACGTAACATCTGTTGCTGTTGGTAAAGATCTAACGCAGAAGTTGGCTCATCCAAAAAAAGTAGTCTTGGGGAAGGTTCAGGCTGCCACAACTGCGCTAATACTCTGGCTAACTGGACACGTTGCTGTTCCCCACCAGAAAGTTGACGATAGTCTTTATGACACAAACCCTCACAGTCCGTTTTCGTAATCACATCGTCTAATGCTTGCTTAAAATACCGTTTACCATGAGGTACCCGGCCCATCGCAATCACTTCTTTGGCGCTAAACGGAAATGTCATATTTGATTGTTGGCGCATAACTGTTCGAACTTTTGACAATGCTTGGTGTGACCAATCATTAATTGGTTTATCGAGTAAATGACACTGACCTTGACTTGGCACTAAATAACCCGTTAAAAGGCGTAATAACGTTGATTTACCCGCCCCATTTGGACCAATAATAACGACTAATTCACCTTGATCAATATTTAATGAAACATCATCAACTAAAATAGTTGTCCCAACTTGATAGCTTAGCTGCCGAGCCTTTAACATATTGCACCCTTTTTACGTAAAATTAACCACAAAAAGTAAGGTGCACCAATTAAACTTGTCAGTAACCCTATCGGAATTTCATTTGGCGCAACAACCGTTCTAGCTATCGTGTCAGCAATTAATAATAATGTTCCACCGCCTAAAATGGTTGCTGGGACTAACCAACGGTGATCAGCCCCTAAGGTCAGCCTGAGCATATGTGGCACAGCTAAACCAACAAAAGCAATAATGCCACTCACCGCAACTGATGTCCCAATTAATAACGCACTTAATAGCATTAAAATACGTTTCGTTTTTTGTACATTTAATCCTAAATAGTGGGCATCTTCATCGCCAAGCTGTAAAGTATTTAGTGCATGACTCATTAAAACCACAGTAAGAACCGCTGGCACAATGAGTGTTGCCGCGATAATAACAGCGTCCCACTGACCTTTGGCAAGATTACCCATCGTCCATAACGATAATTGACGTAATTGTTGATCATCACTGATATAACTGAGTAAACCAATCATGGATGCTGTCAGGGCATTAATGGCGATCCCAGCTAACAGTAATAAAACGGTTGAACCGTGTTTAGCGTAACTAAGCCCATAAATAATAAAACAGATAACACTCCCCCCTAAAAAGGCCGCTAGCATATGACTATAAAGCGATATAAAAGCAGGTAATGTAATCGGTAAAATAATCACTAAACCAACACACAGTGCAGCCCCACTACTGATACCAAGCAGACCCGCATCCGCCAACGGATTACGAAATACCCCTTGCATCACAACCCCTGAAGTGGCTAATGCCATACCAACAATAACGGCTAATAAAACCCTAGGTAAACGGATATTTAACCAAATCTGCCATAATGGATCATCAAATGGTAATGAAGTTAGCATATTAAATGATAGCGTTAACGCGCCCATATTGACTGACAGTAGCATAGAAACGAGCAATAAAATAGTCAATCCAATAAGGATACATTGCCGTTGACCAAAACGTATATTAGTTGCCATTAACGTAAATACATCCTTTTAATTATTACGTTTATCCGCTAAAGACGGATCGATAACTAAGTAGGCTTGGTTATCAAGTTTAGCTAAATCGATGTGTGCCAATATCACTGATGCAAGATCACTGCGGCGTATATAACCATGCACTTCCTGATCACAATAACATTTTGCTTGAAGTGTCGGCTCTCCATCGGTTAAACCACCTGGCCTTAAAATTGTATAATTAAGTGAACTCGTTGCTAACCATGATTCGGCTAGTGTTTTTTCTCTTACTGAGTAACCAAAGGCTTGTTTAGCGCGTTCAGAGAGGAAAGACCAACTGTCACCACACCCTAAAGATGTCACGAGAATCATTCGTTTGATTGCACTCTTTTCAGCCTGATTAATAATATTCATTTGGGCTTGATAATTGGCTTTTTCGCCACCTAAGGTCGAAATAATCGTGGCATTTTTCCCAACTAATAAACACGCTTGATGAACCGTAATCGGATCATTGGCATCCCCGACTAATGTCGTTGCACCTAAAGCATTTAACTGCTCTGCACTTTGTTGATTGCGAACAACTGCAACACAATGGTCGCCACGTTTTAATGCCATCGTCATTAATTGATGCCCCGTGCCACGACTTGCACCAAATATCAGTAAATCTGCCATAGTATCCCTATTGATGTTGCAACTGCGCAAGTTGACGATAAGATGATAATTGCTCTTCAATTAATTGATGATGGCTATCTCTACCAACAAAAATCTTAAACATCGCATTACCACTTTGATTTAAGAAAATAATTGATGCTGTATCCGTACCCATAAATTGACGCTCTACAAACGCGATATGTTGACAATTTTCAGCTTTAATATGACCACTTAAACCGGTTTTTGCTCGTAGGTTAAAATAGCCGTGACGATGGAAACCTGTTGGTAATTTACCTTGATATTCAAAGATAATATCGGGGGAATTAATTAATATTGTCACAATGTCCCAAGTTGCAGCTTCACTCCATACTTGATCAAAATATTCGCCAGCAATAATGTGTTTTTCTGGCATTGCGTTAATGACCTCAAATAGAGATACCTGATATTTTTGAGCAATTTTCTCTAATGTGCCATCTGGCGCTGTTGCCATCAATTCAGTCAAACTTGGTTTTGTCATTCTATTAACTCCTTATTTTAATTCTTATTTGTTGGCTAAATTATGTTTCATTGCATTGTTTTTCATCATGTTAATTGCTGCTTCTGACGGCATTTTTCCGCCATGTTGAGCATGATGACCTGCTGCCATTATCTGTTTCTTCGCTAATTCAGGTTCATTAAGCGCCATCAGCAATTTTTGTAATGCAAACAGTAAATTACTTGCCCAAAAACGCCCGGATATCGTCAGACGCAAAATGGGACTGTCATCCATTAACAGCCCGGCTTGATGCCATTGCTGAATAAGGGGAAGTAATGCATTAATCTGCACAGTCAGCCGATTGAGATCAACTCTGCCTGCCTCAATCCCACCTTGTAAAAGCTGCAACCACGTTAATTGGGGGCCGGCTTGCAAGATCATCATCAGTGGTTTTTGTTGTGCATCAAGTTGTTTGTAATAGTTCTCTAAATTGCGTTCAATCATAAATGACTGACCGTTTAAATTACCGCCTGCACATGAACCAAATGCTAAATAATCAGCACCTTGCTTAATTAAAATATTATATAGGTTTCGTTCACGAGTGGTTTTACCAAAATGGCTATTACTCAATTGGCTCCAGCCATCGTGATCCAATCGTTGAACACCTCGCTGATAGAACTCAGCCTTTTGCTGTGCATCAGCAATAACAATACGCTTATTTTCAACCCCTTTGAATAAAGGGGTGGTAGGTAATAAATTTAGCGCATACAGGTCAACACCATCTAGCGGTAAATCGTTAACTATGGCTAAATCTTCATCCCATGTTTGCAGGGTTTGTTGTGGCAAGCCAAAGATCAAATCGCACACGACGGCGGCTTTATCTCGTTCAGCAAGATTTGTTAAAAAGGTGATTGCTTGTTGCTTATTTGACGTGCGCCCCAACCGTTTTCGAATTGCTGAATCAAAAGTTTGAATACCAATAGAGAAACGATTGGCACCGGCCTCAAGACACGCATCAATTTTATCATCATTAAAATCTAAAATACGCCCCTCAACCGTAATCTCACAATCGGGGGCAAGAGGGTAATGGGACTTAATCGTGCTGATAATGTTATGTAATTGATCAGCGCTTAAGGCAGTGGGCGTTCCACCACCAAAATAAACAGCATGAATCGGTGCTGATTGAGTTAAATGACTATCAGCGTCCATCAACAATTCTTGAATTAAATATTGTGTGTAAATCGCAGTATCATGTTGTTTTAATGGATTTTGATAAAAACCACAAAATTGGCAGTGTGTTGCGCAAAACGGAATATGAATATACATCAAACGTTTAGATTTTGGCATCATCCTTTGATGCAACTCATGCCAAGTTTGTTGAATCAACGCTTTATCAACGGGAATTGATCCTCGAAAAGGCATGACGGCCCATCGATCTTTAAATGGTATACCCTCTACCTGTGCAAAAAATGGCGTCAAATCTAATGTCATATTGAATTGCTATATCTTTGTTAATGAGAATGATAAATTAAACAATAATTATTCTCATTTAGCAAATAAATCCTTAAATTTTTTAAGTTATTACTAACATCATGATTTTTAATTATTTAAATGAATATTGGAAAACTACCTTTACAATATTATTGCGAATGATTATCATTTGCGAATTAATTTAAACAATAATCAGGCGAAATCTTATGATAATAACTTCAAAAAAAACACTCATCGCAGCCTCATTGACGTGTTTATTTAGCACGATAATGAGTACACATTATGTACTGGCCGCAGAACACAGCCATCAACAAGATACGATCGTTGTAACGGCGGCAAGAGGCGAACAATCGATTTGGGATAGCTCTGTGTCAGTCGTGGCAATTAACAGTGAAGAAATCAGAGAAAATAATGGTGATTCAATTATTGAAACATTGCGCGATGTCCCTGGTGTCGAGATTTCCGATAATGCATTAGCTGGGCGTAAACAAATTATGATACGAGGCGAAGCACCATCACGTGTTTTGATCTTGATTGATGGGCAAGAAGTCTCATACCATCGATCCGGGCATGGTTCTTCCGCCGGAATTTTAATTGATATGGAGTCAGTCGAACGAGTGGAAGTCATTAAGGGGCCCTATTCAGTACTATACGGCTCTCAAGCTATCGGTGGCGTAGTCAATTTTATAACTCGTAAAGGCAGTAATAGCAACAAACCATTCAATGGTCATGTAAAATTTATTTATGATGGTGCGACTGATGGCTTAACTGAGATGGCATCAGTTTATGGTTCAATTGATCATATTTTTGACTACCGCATTAGCGGCACTTACTCAGAGCAAGATGAGCGTAAGACACCTGAAGGCCGGCTCGACAATACTGACTTTAATAATAATACGTTAAGCGCATGGTTTGGGCTGAACTTAGATAAACATAAAATAAGCCTCTCTTTAGATCGTTACAAGCTTGATACACAAACTTATGCATCTCAAGATCAATTAGATGGTATGGACTCTTTTCTCGTTAGTTTACCTAAATTACAAAGGGAAAAAGTCGGACTATTTTATGATTATAAAATAGATGACAATGTAATTAAAAATATTCATATTGACGGCTATTATCAAATATTAAAACGAACTTTTGTTAATGATATTCATGTACCTTCACCTGATATGAAAACCCATACACAAACTGATGATAAACAAAAAACTAAAGGGATAAATTTTCAAGTTGACCTACAACCTATAGAACGCATTAAACTCATTTTAGGTGCACAGTATTTACAAGATACCGTAACACAGATATCCAATAAAACTCTTGATATGTACATGGAATCTGAAACGCCTTTACCAATGTTCAATTATTCACGTTATACAAATAGCAATAATAGTTGGAAGCAAAACCATTTTTCTTTATTTGCGCAAAATGATTGGGCTATTACAAAGCGTTTGAATTGGAATATAGGTTTACGTCAATATTGGGTTAAATCTAAATTAGAAAGTGGTTCTAAAAATGAAACCTGTTCGAATCGTCCTGCTATACTCTCATGTAAGCCATCAACTCAAGTAGACAAATCTCGTAGCGATAGTGGTGAAACTGTAGTTGTTTCAACTGGCGCAACCTATCAAACATCAGATGAACTCATTCTTAGAGCATCATTTGGTCAAGGTTATGTTTACCCAACATTAAGTCATCTCTATGCTATAACGAATGCCCATCTTCAAGAAACTTACGGTAACCCAGATTTGGAAGCCGAAAAATCTAATAATTATGAATTAGGTTTTCGATTTAACAACAATAGCTGGTTGATTGACACATCCATATACTATTCAATAGCTAAAAATTATATTGATAATATAGAATGTGCTGGTTCTGCTATATGTAATGGTTTAAGTAGTTCGAAAGATACTTTTCGCGCATACTACTACAATGTCAACAAAGCCAAAACCTATGGCTTAGAGTTTGAGATTGAGTATCTTGATTGGGACGTAACGCCTTACTTTAAAGGGAATGTGATTCGTCGCCAATTTGAAACCGCTAAATATAAAACATTTGATAGTGGAAACCCATTGTTTAGTGGTTCATTTGGTATTAAACATACCGCTTATTTTAATCAAGTTGATTTAAATTCGAATCTCTTTATGCGAGTAGCTACCGATGCCACGAAAAAGAGTGATAGCAATACCTATCACTATGCAGGTTGGTCAACCGTCAATTTATCAATGGTGGCATCATTTGGTGATAAAAGACAGTATCAAATTGGCTTAGATCTCAACAATATTCTTAATAAAAAATATACCACGGCATATGAATCAATCCCTGCAGCTAAGTTTAATGCCGTCATTGCCACCAGTATGAGTTTTTAATAAAAGGACAATAAAATGCGACATCGTATGCATCTGTTTTTTGCACCATTAATCGCAATACTATTAGGCTTGATGATATCATCAAGCTACGCCAAAGAACGCATTGTAACAGCAGGAGGATCAATCACAGAGATCATATATGCTTTATCTGCACAAGATGAATTAGTCGGTGTTGACATGACCAGCACTTATCCGGAGCAGGTCAAACAACTCCCTCAAATTAACCATTGGCATCAATTAAATATCGAAGGGATTTTATCGCTAAAACCGTCATTATTTATTACTTGGCAAGATAGTGAACCTAAACAGATTTTTGATCAATTGCGTCAAGCTAAAGTCAACGTCTTACAATTACAACGCGTGCCAAACAATTTACAGCTTTTGCTCAGCAATATTAAACTGATCGCTAAAGCTATACATCGCGAACCCCAAGGTGAAGCACTAATCGCGAAAATTAACCATCAAGTGCAATCAGTACAGCAACAAATTGCGGCTCAACAGTCTTCGCCGAGAGTCTTGTTTTTATTTAGCATGTCGGGAATAACACAAGTCTCTGGTAAAAATACGGTTGCGGATAGCATCATGACACTAGCGGGAGGGGAAAATGTGGCAACACATCATTTTTATAAAAATTACAGTAATGAAGCACTGATTACTGCTAATCCCGATATTATCATTGTAACGAGTCAATCTTTACAAGCCATGGGTGGTAAAGAAAATTTAGCAAAAATCGCTGGAGTAACCCATACCAATGCCTGGAAACATAATCGAATTGTTGATATCGATCAGGCTTTAATTCTTGGTATGGGGCCTCGAATTGGTGATGCCATCGAAATTTTATACCGTGGTTTTTATCCAGACATAAACCAATGATCCAATAGCTACCCATCACCACAAGCATTATGTTCGTCGATACACGGCATAATGCTTATTAAAACAGATTTTAGTA
Source organism: Orbus sasakiae (assembly GCF_039542345.1). Taxonomy (NCBI): domain Bacteria; kingdom Pseudomonadati; phylum Pseudomonadota; class Gammaproteobacteria; order Orbales; family Orbaceae; genus Orbus; species Orbus sasakiae. The sequence continues at coordinate 285,532 of NZ_BAABHY010000005.1, read as the reverse complement.
GCAGATCTCATAACAAGGTTGATAAGCCGTACCGCCCGGTAATTTCATTCGATGCTGCTTAACAAAGCTATTTAATAGCGTGTCAAGCTGTCGCATAATTTGCGGATCACCTTGCAACTTATATGGCCCATATTTTTCGATTTGCTTCATACCCGACTCCTTCACATTCCCCGCCACAATACCGGAAAATGCGCGGCGTAAGTCAGCAGCTAAATGTTCAACGGGCTGATCTTTATGTAGATTTAATGCTGCCATATTGGCATGAGTCGGATCAAACGGATGTTGTAAATCTTTTGCGATTTTTAGCGTCCAATTATAACCATACGCATCGCCACTGGTTAAGCGTGAAGCTTTAACTTGTTTTACTCCACTTTTCATAATACGCGCCACTTCTTGTGGATTATCAATCACAATTTGATAAAGCTTTGTGGCTTGTTCACCTAACGTGCTATGAATAAAATTATCAATCGCGGCAAAATAGTCTGTACACTCTTTTGGCCCAGTTAAAATCAACGGTAACGCTTGGTTTTCATTAGCAGGATCAAGCAAAATACCCAAAATATAGAGCAGTTCTTCCGCCGTACCCGGACCACCTGGAAAAATAATAATCCCGTGGGCCATACGAACAAAAGCTTCTAAACGCTTTTCAATATCAGGCATGATAATCAATTCATTAACCAACGCATTAGGAGGTTCAGCTGCGATGATGGATGGTTCAGTCATACCAATAAAACGGCTTTCTTTATAGCGTTGCTGTGCATGACCGACAGCCGCTCCCTTCATCGGCGCTTCCATAATACCAGGCCCACAACCCGTACAAATATTGAGTTCTCGCAGTCCAAGTTGCATTCCCACTTGCCTTGCATAATAGTATTCAACTTCATTAATTGAGTGACCACCCCAACAGACAATTAAATTGGGATCTTCACCAACATGTAATGCATTCGCATTACGTAAAATCGAAAACACTAAATTGGTGATATAAAATGAGCTGTTTTCTTTATCAAGCTCTGGCGTTAATATGCCTTTAATTGCCGCTATTTGACTATTTACAAATAAGATATCGCGCAAAACTGCAAAAAGATTAGCCTGTATTGAGCGAATAATTTTACCATCTACAAAAGCACTTTGTGGTGGATTAACCAATTCGAGTTTTACGCCCCGTTCTTTGCTGATCACATTAATTTCATATGACAAAAATTTATCAAGCAATTCTTTCGTATTATCCGTCTTACTACCAGCATTAAGTGTTGCCAATGAACAGTTTCGAAATAATTGATAGAGTTCACTATTAGCAGATCGCTTTAACATATCAACTTCAATTTGAGCCAACAAATCCATCGATCCTAATGGGCTAATATGGGTAATCACATAAACCTCTCTTTTCTACTTAGCTAGTTATTAATGCTATTATTCTATACAATATCACAATTCAACGTTTAACGATTGTGCGCTATTTTTGATTTTGTTACGTTTTTAACCACAATAAGTTTTAAACTTAATCAAGCATAGCCAATTTATTCGTAAAACTAAAGCACTTAATTTGGCAAGATAGAAATATGGCAAACTCACCGTCTCAAGCGTTACAACAATTTACTCAAAATTATATAGATCTTTGGCAACAACAGGCTCATCATGCAGCCAAAAGTAGCGAATTATACGGTATTCCATCACCATGCATTGTTGATACGCAAGACTTAGCGGTGTTTTGGCAACCTATCCGACCAAATACACATACCTTAAATATTGTTGAGGAAGTGATTAACTTGACCATTCACCCTGCTGCCCACCAATTTTACGGTACACAGTATGCCGGTGATATGACAGCAATGCACAAAACCTTACCAATAACGTTAATTCAGGTTTGGAATGATGATGATTTTTCGCGTTTAGAGCAAAATATCATTGCACACTTAACCATGCAAAAACGCTTAAAACGTCGTCCATCCATTTTTATTGCTAGTACTGATGATGATACCAAATTAGTCGCGATTGATAATCAAACGGGTAACGTTATTCTTGAGAATTTAATTGATTATCAAAATGACATTTTAGCGGAAGATCTCTCAACATTTCTGCTAAATTTAAAACCTATTGCTCAATCGCTTTTATCGGGCGTATAATGCTCAGTTCAATTTTAGAGTGAGTAAATTCCATGTTTGAAAATTTAGCGGCAGCACCCGCTGACCCGATTTTAGGTCTTGCTGATGTATATAATGCCGATGAACGCATCAATAAAATTAATCTGTGTGTCGGCATCTATAAAGATGAAAATATGGTGACGCCTATTTTAGCATGCGTAAAGAAAGCAGAATCATTTTTATTAGAAAATGAACATAGCAAAGCTTATCTACCAATTGAAGGCTTAGCTAAATTTAACCTTGCTACTCAAAAACTGATTCTTGGCGAAGATAGCCCATTAATTAATGATCTACGCGTTAAAACAGCTCAAACCCCAGGTGGTACTGGAGCATTAAGAGTAATGGCTGATTTTTTAGTCCGTCGAACCAAAGTGCGTCGTATTTGGGTCAGTAACCCAACTTGGCCAAATCACCAAAGTGTTTTTCAAACAGCAGGACTCGAAGTAAGAGAATACCGTTACTATAATGCACAAACTCATGATCTCGATTTTGATGCTTTGATTGAAGATCTCAATCAAATTTCAGCAGGAGAGGCGGTGCTATTTCATGGCTGCTGCCACAACCCAACAGGAATAGATCCAACACCAGAACAATGGCAAATTATCGCAGACTTAGCCAAACAAAAAGGTTGGTTGCCTGTTTTTGACTTAGCATACCAAGGTTTTGGACAAGGCTTAGAGGAAGACGTGTTTGGTATTCGTCTATTTGCGCAAAGCCAACCTGAATTATTGATTGCAAGTTCATACTCAAAAAACTTTGGGCTTTACAATGAACGTGTTGGTGCTCTCACGTTGATTGCGGAAAATGCTGACATCGCTGATCGAGCATTTAGTCAGGTTAAAACCATTATTCGTGCCAATTATTCTAATCCACCGTCACATGGTGCAAATATTGTGGCTCATATTCTGACCAACCCAGAAATGAAAGAAGAGTGGATCGATGAATTAACCACAATGCGCCAACGAATACACCGCATGCGTCAGTTATTTGTAAAAACCTTACAGGATAAAGGTGCAAATCAAGACTTCAGTTTTATTGCTAAACAAAATGGTATGTTTTCATTTAGCGGCTTAACTGAACAACAAGTGATGGCCTTACGTAACGAGTATGGAATTTACATCGTGAAATCGGGTCGATTAAATGTGGCTGGAATGACCCTTGATAATATGTCTTTATTATGTGAGTCGATAGTTAAAGTATTATCATAGTCTGATCCCCATTACCCTGTTTGTATAATATCTCGACATCACAAACAGGGTCACGCTTTACATGCTTTTTTATATTGTTTATCTAACAATCCGTAGTATCTCAATTTAAATCAAGTATAATTCACCCCAAATTTTTAACATATAATTAGTTAAGTAGGATGTTATGAAACAAGATCGTTCGGTTATCGATCAATCACTTTTTTCGCTCAGTTGGCCTATTTTTATTGATATTTTTCTGCATCTTGCAACGTTATTTATCAATACGTACATGATTAGCCATGTCTCCATGTCAATGGTGGCAGCGACAACGGTAGGAAATCAATTTTTTGATATCTTTATTCCAATATTTAATTTTATTGGTATCGGATGCAGTGTGGTCGTCGCACAATATCTTGGTGCAGGTAATCGCGACTTAGCCCGCAAAGCCATTCACCTATCGATTTCATTTAATCTGGTGCTAGGCATTTTATGTTATGTGTTTATCTCTGTATTAGGCTACCAAGTCCTTATTTTGATGAATACACCAAGCTCAATTTTAGAGATGAGCTATGACTACTTTCATATTTTAGGAATATGTTTAGTTTTTGAAGCCATTGCCATCATTATGGCTTCTTGCTTACGCGTCTATGGCCAGTCAAAAGTTGCTATGTATGTATCGCTTATCATGAATGTCATCACCGTTATCGGTAATATGATTGTGCTTTACGGATTTTGGGGTATGCCGCAAATGGGGCTTGTTGGGGTTGCTTGGTCAACCGTTATTGGCCGTGTTGTTGGTGTTTCATTACTCTTTTGTTTACTGTTTTATGGATTACGAATTAAGGCCGAAATCTTTTTATTCTTTCACTGGAGTAAAACGATTCTTCGACAGATTTTTAAGATTGGTTTACCTTCTGCCGGCGAAAACCTTTCTTGGTCTGGCCAAGTACTGGTGATGACAGCGTTTATTGGTTTAATGGGTGAAACCGCCCTTGCGGCACAAGCTATCTTTTTCCAGATTTCCTATTTTATGATGCTTTTTGCAATTGCAATTGGTGTTGGTAACGAAATTATGATTGGCCACCTTGTTGGCGCTAAACGTTTTGATGATGCCTATAAACGCACTTTCAAAAGTTTACGACTTGGTATGATTGTTACCGCTTTTGTAGTTATCACATTTTTCCTAATCAGAGAACCACTTGTTACGTCATTTACTGAAGACTTAAATGTTGTGAATACAATTTTACCAATTTTTGTTCTATCGATTTTCCTTGAACCCGGGCGAACTCAAAATATCGTGATGGTCAATGCGTTACGGGCAACTGGCGACGCCAAATTCCCGTTTTATACCGCATTAGTCTGTATGTGGGGCATTGCGATCCCGATTGGTTATTTTTTAGGAATCACCATGGGCATGGGATTATTAGGTATTTGGATCGGTTTTGCTTGTGATGAATGGGTGCGAGGTCTTATCAACGCTTGGCGCTGGAAATCACGTAAATGGGAAGCAAAACGGCTTGATATTGACCATTAAATTTTAATATTGCTTTAATATTTATGTTGTACAATACCCATATTAATTGAACATGACAGGTCAACCTAATGAGAATTTTGCTTATTGAAGATGACACCTTAATTGGTGACGGTATTAATATTGGTCTAAAAAAATTAGGTTTTACCTTGGATTGGTTTACTGATGGGCAAGAGGGTGAAAACGCCCTTTCGCTTGCCCCTTACGATGCCGTTGTGTTAGATCTGACTTTACCCAAAAAAGATGGTTTAGCCATTTTGAAAAGCTGGCGTCAAGCAGGTCACACCACACCAGTATTGATTTTAACCGCCCGAGATGCAATTGAGCAACGCGTAGCAGGCTTACAGTCTGGCGCTGATGATTATGTTTGTAAACCCTTTGCCCTTTCGGAACTCGCCGCGCGCCTACAAGCCCTTATTCGCCGTAGTCATCAAAAAGTTGTGCCAGAACTTACTTTTGCTGATATTAGCTATAATCCGGAGACGCAAGAAGTCAAAAAGTCAGGACAACTTATTGTTTTAACAACAAAAGAGACGCGTTTGTTAGAACTGTTTTTACTGAATGCCAACAAGGTTCTATCACGTGATCTCATTCAAGAAAAATTATACAGTTGGTCTGACGATGTAGTTAGTAATACGGTTGATGTCTATATCCACAACTTACGGAAAAAACTCGGCAATAGCGTCATTAAAACGGTTTACGGTGCAGGCTATGCACTCAGTCAGGAAAAGGAGAGCAGTTAATGCGCTCACCAAGCTTGCGTGTAAAGCTTATTCTTTTTATTACCGGTATGCTATTTCTGGCTTGCTTGATCACCACGTGCCTGTCTTATTTTGAAGTAAAAAGTTCATTAAAACAGGTATTTGATAGCCAACAGTTATTATTTGCTAAGCGCCTTGCTACGCTAAATATTCATAGCTCTATGACGCCACAAACAAGCTATGTGAAATTCCCCAAAATTAAAGATGATGATATCAAAGCATTAGATTATGATGATGACGCCCTCGCGTTTGCTATCTTTAACCGACAAGGTGAAATGATCCTAAATGATGGTGAAGAAGGTCGGAAATTCTATTTCTATGGAGGATTTTTCCCGACACAAAAGCACCGAGCAATGATTAATGAACAGGGTAAATGGCGGATATTATGGTTGCTCAGTAATGACAATCGTACCATTATTGCAGTAGGACAAAAACTCAATTATCAACGTAATATATTAATTGATTTAATTTTTAAGCAAGCGATTACTTGGTTAATCATCTTTATCATTACAACGATCTTTATCGTACTATTTATTGGTCGCAGTTTCCAACCCATTAAAGTCTTAGCCAATAAAATAGCGAATCGTAAACCGGATGAGGATACGACGATTGGAATGCAAGGCATCGCAAAAGAGATACAACCGTTTATTCAAGCATTAAATAAACTGTTTAGTCGTATTTCATCAATGATAACTCATGAAAGGCAATTTATTTCCGATGCGGCTCATGAACTGCGTACACCACTAGCTGCACTGCGTGTACAAACAGAAGTTGCACAACTTTCAAGTGATGATCCCGTCAGCCAACAACGTGCATTGAATAACTTAATTATTGGTATTGATCGCACCACACATTTAGTTGATCAGCTCTTAACGTTATCACGCCTAGATTCACTGGAAATTCAAGATGAATTACAAGATATTCGTTGGTTAGAGCTCATTCATCACGTTGTCGACGAACTCAGTCCTCTTGCACAACAAAAACAGATCACAATACAAATCGATGAGCTAGCGGCTCATCAAATCATTGTTGGCCATCCTTTATTATTGTCTATTTTAGTGCGTAATTTAATTAATAATGCAATACGTTATATACCTCATGACTCACGTATCACGATTACAATTAAACAACACATGATTGTTTTTTCAGATAACGGACCAGGGGTAGATGCGGATATATTAGCCCGCTTGGGCGAACGTTTTTATCGCCCAGCTGGTCAAAAAGAGAAAGGAAGTGGTCTGGGTTTATCAATTGTTAAAAAAGTGGCTGAATTACATAAAATTACAGTCAGTTTTGACAACCAGCCACAAGGTGGCTTTGTTGTGACGCTGAATTATTAATTACACTTCAGGGAAGAAGTGGCAAGCAAATAGATAAATCCACAAAATAACAGCCAGTAAAACGGATAAGAAAACTGCGGCAGAACCATAATCTTTAGCCCTACCCGATAACTCATGCCGCTCTGTGCCAATGCGATCAACGATACATTCGATCGCACTATTAAGTAATTCAACAATCATAACAAACCCGACTGAACCAACAAGCAGTATACGTTCATAGATTGAAAAATCGATCAACATCACAACAATATATGCAGCAATTAGCAAAAACACTTCTTGCCTAAACGCAGTTTCATTTAAAAATGCTGATTTCAATCCCTGAATGGAATATTTCCCAGCATTAATGACGCGACGAAACCCCTTAGCCTTTGTCATAAAAATGCCTATTGTTTACCTTACATATCCATAATTCATTAAACGTTGGAAACGTCTTTCTAATAATACGGAACGATCCATATCTTCTAACTCATCAAGATCATCAATAAGTTGTTTTTTCAATGACGACGCAATCGCAGTATAGTCACGATGAGCGCCACCTAATGGTTCAGGAATAATCGCATCAATCAGATTCAATTTTAATAGCTTTTCAGCCGTCATATTCATGGCTTCGGCAGCTAATGGTGCTTTATCTGCACTTTTCCATAAAATAGAGGCACACCCTTCTGGCGAAATAACAGAATAAGTACTGTATTGCAGCATGTTGACTTTATCGCCAACACCTAATGCTAATGCACCACCAGAACCACCTTCACCAATAACCGTACAAATTGTTGGAACATTTAGGCGTGACATCTCACGTAAATTACGTGCGATAGCTTCTGATTGACCGCGCTCTTCAGCACCTATCCCCGGATAAGCACCTGGTGTATCAATAAAGGTAATGATTGGTAACTGGAAACGTTCCGCTAATTGCATTAAACGTAATGCCTTACGATAACCTTCTGGTGCAGGCATACCAAAGTTACGATAAATTTTCGTTTTAGTTTCACGACCTTTTTGATGACCAATGACCACAACGGGTCTTTCATCAATACGGGCAATACCGCCGACAATAGCCTTATCATCTGCATAAGCTCTATCACCATGTAATTCATCAAAGTCAGTAAACACTTCTTTGATATAATCAAGGGTATAAGGCCGATTTGGATGACGCGCCAATTGTGCAACTTGCCATGGTGTTAAATTTGAGAAGATTTTTTTGGTTAACTCTTTGCTTTTTTTATTAAGCTGTTTAATCTCTTCATCAAGATTAATATCCAATTGAACTTCTTGTGAGTCCATATTCTTTAATGAGTCAATTTTGGCTTCTAACTCAGCAACCGGTTTCTCAAAATCTAAGAAATTATTCATAACTATTAACTATTGCCTCTTATTATCTTGTTTTTTCAAACAAGATTATCAATCATTTTATTGTTGTCTTACGCTACACAACAATTAAGTTTCATAAACTTTAGTAATCACATTATACTAAATTTTAGTGTTAATTTCGCTAATTCTACTATGTATTAGGGAATAAGCGCCACAAATTTCATGATTTGTCGCTGATTTTATTTCACCTTTATTCGGCTAGCAGTACCATTTTATCAAGAATCTAATAGCCGAATCTGTATATGCATTAGTGATCAGTGTACGGCACCAACCTTAAGAAAACCTTAACTTAATCAAATTCAAGTTCAATACGCTCATTACCCAACAATCTTTTTAAATTAATCAATAATTCATCATTAGGTGTGATTCGCCAGGTCGTACCAAACTGGATTCTTGCTCGCGCACTCTCCGTTTGATAATAAAGATTAACTGGCACACTGCCATTACGATAAGGCTCAAATGAACGCTGTAATTGTTGTAAAAATGGACGATTAATATCGGCTTCCTGTAAAGAAACACAAAGCCCTTTAACATACTTTTCACGGGCCTCACTTAATTCAATAATATCTCTGGCCGACATTTTAAATCCACCATTAAAATCGTCCACACTCACTTGCCCTGATACAATTAATATCTTATCTTGTACTAATAAATGTTCAAATTTTTCTAATGTTTCGCCAAAAGCAATCACTTCAATACGACCCGACCGATCATCTAATGTAAATAATCCGATTCGATTACCTTTTTTAGTTAAACGGATTCTTGCGGCGATGACTAAGCCAGCAAAGGTCGCCATTTTACCCCATCCCGTTGGGTTAGCTTCACTAATACGCGCACCATTAGTATATCGCCCCAATTCTTTTAGGTATTGTGTTACCGGATGACCGGTTAAATATAATCCTAAAGCTTCACGTTCACCATCAAGAATCACTTGTTCAGGTAATTCCGCTACGTTAGCATACGCATATTCGACTTGTTCCGGCTCTTCGGCAAGCACCCCAAACATATCTTCTTGACCGATATCACGAGCTTTGCTGTGTTGATCGGCCGCTTGCATTGCATCACTAATACTATGCAAAATAGCCGCCCGATGGGGGCCTAGCTTATCAAATGCCCCTGCCATCGTCAGTTTTTCAAGAACACGTCTATTAAGCTTTTTGATATCGGTTTTGGCACAAAGTTCAAAAATATTTTTAAAAAATCCATTTTTACCTTGGCTATTGCGCGCTTCAACAATTGCTTCTATCGGCCCTTCACCTACACCTTTAATCGCACCGATACCGTAAACGATTTCACCTTTTTCATTAACATGGAAGTGATATAAACCACTGTTGATATCCGGTGGATTAACTTTAATCCCCATTCTTAAACATTCATCAACTAACCCCACGATTTTGTCGGTATTATCCATATCAGCCGTCATTACAGCTGCCATAAATTCAGCCGGAAAATGTGTTTTTAACCACAACGTTTGGTAAGAAACTAATGCATAGGCTGCTGAGTGAGATTTGTTAAAACCATAACCTGCAAATTTTTCTACTAAGTCGAAGATTTTCATCGACAACTCACCATCAACACCGCATCGTTCAGCCCCCTCTTTAAACACCGAACGCTGCTTTGCCATTTCTTCAGGTTTCTTTTTACCCATTGCGCGACGCAGTAAGTCTGCCCCCCCCAAGGTATAACCCGCTAAGGTTTGTGCAATTTGCATCACCTGTTCTTGGTAAAGAATAATGCCATAAGTCGGTTCTAAAATTGGTTTTAACGATTCATGTTGATATTGAATATCGGGATATGAGACCTCTTCACGACCATGTTTTCGGTCAATAAAGTTGTCCACCATCCCGGATTGTAAAGGCCCTGGACGAAACAAGGCAACTAACGCGATCATATCCTCAAAGCAGTCGGGCTTTAAGCGACGAATAAGGTCTTTCATGCCTCGTGATTCAAGCTGGAATACGGCCGTTGTTTCAGCGCGCAACAGTAATTCGAATGATAACGCGTCATCAAGTGGAATACGCGTAATATCAACCGATTCTTTACCTTCACGTTGCATCCGAGCATTAATCATCTCTATTGCCCAGTCAATAATCGTCAATGTCCGTAGACCAAGGAAGTCAAACTTCACTAACCCCGCATATTCAACATCATTTTTATCAAACTGGGTGACAGGGTGATGCCCCTCTGAATCGCAATAAATAGGAGCAAAATCGGTAATTTTGGTTGGTGAAATCACCACGCCACCAGCATGTTTACCAGCATTACGCGTCACCCCTTCTAACTGACGAGCAATATCAATTAAGCCTTTAACATCTTCATTATGATCATAAAGTTCTTGCAGTTGCGGCTCAACTTCAAAGGCTTTTGCTAATGTCATACCAGGATCTGGGGGAATCAATTTAGAAATACGATCAACAAAACCATAAGGATGACCGAGCACTCGCCCAACGTCACGGATTACCGCTTTTGCGGCCATTGTACCGAATGTAATAATTTGTGATACAGCATCGCGTCCATACATTTCCGCAACATGATCAATAACTAAATCCCGTTTATCCATACAAAAATCGACATCAAAGTCGGGCATCGATACACGTTCTGGATTTAAGAACCGTTCAAAAAGGAGATCAAATTCTAATGGATCTAAATCGGTAATTTTTAACGCGTATGCAACAAGTGAGCCTGCCCCCGACCCCCTACCTGGACCAACGGGTACCGCATTATCTTTTGACCATTGAATAAATTCCATTACGATCAAAAAGTAACCTGGGAATCCCATTTGGTTAATAACGCCAAGTTCAATATCCAAGCGTTCATCATATTCAACCCGTTTAACTTGACGCACTTGCGGATCGGGAAACAAAAACTCAAGCCTTTCTTCCAAACCAATTTTCGATTTATGAACTAAAAAGTCTTCGGTTGACATATCGCCAGTGGGGAACTGTGGTAGGAAATATTCACCTAAACGAATTGACACATTACAACGTTTAGCAATTTCAACACTATTGGCTAATGCCTCTGGAATGTCAGAAAATAACTCACACATTTCTGCTTCACTACGGAAATACTGTTGTGCGGTATATTTTTTAGGCCGCTTAGGATCATCAAGCGTGTCACCATCATGAATTGCAACGCGTATTTCATGCGCCTCAAAATCAGTGGCAGATAAGAATTTAACATCATTGGTCGCCACAACAGGCAACTGATATTGTTCTGCAAGTTTAAGTGCCTGGGTAATAAAAAAAGCTTCATTTTCACGGCCAGTTCGAATCAGTTCTAGATAACAGCAATCAGTGAAGTAAGTTTGATAAAATTCAATAGCGTCATTCACAATCACAGGGTTATTACGAATTAAACCAATACCGATATCACTGCGGTAACTGGCTAAAATAATTAAGCCGGCCTTATGTTCAATCAACCACTCTTTATCGACAATCGGACCATCACCCACATAACCACGCTGGTAAGCTTTAGAAATTAACAAGGTTAAATTCTGATATCCCTCATTATTTGCCGCTAATACCGTAATATCGTAGAAGTCTTCAAGTTCAGCATAACGAATTTTGAGATCGGCACCAATGATAGGTTTTACGCCTTTAGATAAAGCGCTGCCATAAAATTTCACTAAGCCACACAGATTAGTAAAATCCGTTATCGCGAGGGCTGGCATATCCAGTGATGCGGCTTGTTTAACTAAAACGCCTGTTTTAGCCACACCATCAATCATTGAAAAATCGCTGTGAACGTGCAAATGGATAAATTTAGGATCAGACATAACACATATTATTAATTAAATTTGCCTAAATTATAACATTAATTTACCCATCGGTTGAGATATTCTTATTATCAAAAATTGTGCATTTTATGATAACAAAAAACACCCTTTTTTTGAGATTGCTGTAGAATAAGCTCACACAATATTCATACTCCATATTCTGAATAAAGGCTGATTGGTAATGGATGAAAATGCAGACGTAATTGCCATGCTTTGTCGTCGTATCAAAATGGCAAGAATAGAGCAAAATTTATCTCAAATCGAACTCGCTGAGTTATCTGCTGTTGGGATTGCAACGATTAAACGTATTGAGTTAGGTGAATCGATCACGCTATTGACGTTGATTTCAGTATTACGTGGACTCGGTGAACTTGACCAGTTAAATAATTTGTTGGCCCACAATGAATTGAAAATTGCTCAACAAAAAAGCACACAACAAAGAAAGCGTAAAATCAAAGAACAGACTGACCATCCCAAAGATGATATTATGGACAATGACTTTATCCAGTCACAACTTAATAATATGCATTGGAAATATTAGTTTTTTTACTATAATTAACTATTATGATAAAAAAATAACGAAAATATTAAACATAAAGGCACTCAGAAGGTGCCTTTATAATATTAATCACAACGAATGGTAATCGCTAGACCACCACGAGACGTTTCACGATATTTAGAGTTCATATCTTTACCCGTCTCATACATAGTCTCGATCACTTTGTCTAAAGAGACTTTCGCCGCTGTCGTCCGCCTTAATGCCATGCGAGCTGCGTTAATCGCCTTAACGGATGCAATAGCATTACGTTCAATACAAGGGACTTGTACTTGTCCACCAACCGGGTCGCACGTTAAACCAAGATTGTGTTCCATACCAATTTCAGCTGCCATAAAGACTTGTTCAGCATTACCACCAAGCAATTCAGCAAGCCCCGCTGCTGCCATCGAACAAGCAACCCCAACTTCCCCTTGACATCCCACTTCAGCACCAGAAATTGACGCATTCATCTGATAAAGCTGACCTATCGCGCCACAGGTTAAGAAAAACCGAATATAAATATCGGGCGTAATGGGTGTCACAAACTTGTTATAGTAAGCCAATATCGCCGGAATAATGCCACATGCGCCATTCGTAGGAGCAGTAACGACTCGTCCACCGGCTGCATTCTCTTCGCTAGCGGCTAACGCAAACATATTCACCCAATCAATGATGATCATTGGATCACCGATGATTTTCTCAGAGCTATTTGCAAGCTGACGATATAACGAAAATGCACGACGAGGTACTTTTAATGGCCCTGGTAATAACCCTTCTGTATTCATACCTCGCTTGATGCAATCTTCCATGGTTTTACCAACGCGGATGAAATACGTTTCAATGTCATCATAACTGTGAAATGCCAGTTCGTTTTTCATAATAATACTGGAAACAGAGAGTGAATTATCATTGCAGTACTGCAACAATTTTTCTGCACTTGAGAATGGAAATGGCATATCAACGCCTGAATTGTCTTCCAAACCAAACTCTTCCTCAAGGACAATTTTACCGCCACCAACTGAATAATAGGTCTTTTGTAAGATTAACGTATCATCGTGGTAAGCAGATAACGTCATACCATTTTCATGTAGTGGTAAAAACTTAGAATGAAAATTCATGCTAGTTTCTAGTGGGAAATCAACTTCATATTGTCCGTTGTAGATGGGCAAACGGCCATTTTGACTCACTTGATTAATAAAACCGGGAATACTATCAATATTGACTGAATCGGGTTGATTACCGGCAAGTCCCATGATAATAGCAATATCTGTTTGATGACCTTTACCAGTCAATGACAAAGAGCCATAGACATCCGCCACAATTTTGGTGACAGATGGCATAAGATTTTTTTCGATTAATCCATCAATAAAGAGCTTCCCTGCTCGCATTGGCCCAACAGTATGGGAACTTGACGGTCCGATCCCAATTTTAAAAATATCAAATACAGAGCCCATTATTGCCTCCTTACACCTTATTTAGACATGATATATGTGTCTAAATAATCAAATTTCAAATTGCTTCACTGACTATTTTATGCTGTAAGCACGAGCAGTTAAAATCGTACTTACAGATTACTGTAGTTATACTAAGCTATACTAAATTGTATACCGCAGCCGAAATCGCAATGAATCCCATCACTACAATGAATACATTACTGATTTTGCCGCGATATTTTGCTAATGCAGGCAATTTGTGAATAGCATACATCGGCATTAAAAAGAGAATAATCGCTAAAATTGGGCCACCAAGGGATTCGATTAAACCAAGAATACTTGGATTTAACGTAGCAACAGCCCAAGCGGTGATAAACATAAAGATGGCCGCAATGTTATCTAAACGTTTTGATTCAATTGTTTTACCTTTACTACGCAGCGCTTTATTCACCATGCCATTAAACCCCTCTTTACCGCCAAGGTAATGACCTAAAAACGATTTAGACATTGCAATAAAGGCAATCGGTGGGCCGATATACTCAATGACAGGTGAATTAAAATGGTTAGCTAGATAGGATAAAATTGATATGTTTTGCGCTTTTGCTTCTAATAGCTCGGCTGGCGTTAAACACAGAGCGCAGCTAAATACAAAAAACATGACGGTCACAACCATCATGATATTACTGGCAGCAATAATGCGTGTACATTTTGGTTCAGCATATTTATCACCATATTCTTTACGTTTAGCAACTGCTAGCGATGAAATAATTGGCGAGTGATTAAAGGAAAAAACCATCACTGGAATCACTAACCATAAGGTCATCCAAATACCACGCCCTCCTGCTGCCACATTACCTGACCAAGAAAAATCAGTAAATATGGCGCCATTCCATTCCGGAATCAGGAACAAACCTAAAACCATCAAAACCGCAATAAATGGGAACACCAATATTGACATCACTTTAACAATTAAATTTTCCCCTAAATGAACAATCAGCATTAAAACGGCAACCAATATAAATGCTAATAACGCTCTAGGTGGGGATGCCATGCCTAATTGATGAACCATAAAACTATCAACAGTATTTGTAACACCGACACTGTAGACCAATAAAATAGGGTAAATAGCAAAAAAATAGAGAACTGTAATCCAATTACCGGCAGTCCGTCCAAACGCCTCTTCAACAACTACCGTAATATCACCATCTGAACTTTTTCCAGACAAAACAAATCGGCATAAGGCTCGATGAGCAAAAAACGTCATCGGGAAAGCTAAAACTAACATGACAACTAACGGTATAAGGCCTCCTGCCCCGGCATTAATTGGTAAAAATAACACACCAGCACCGATTGCTGTACCATACAAACTTAGCATCCAAATGGTGTCACTCGATCGCCACTTAGGCATTTGATTAGTACCGGTTACATCGTTTTGGGTATTGATTGTCTTGCTCATGTAGAGTCCTCTTTATCAATGAGTCATTTATTTTTAAACTCATTAAATCATAACAAAAATTGACAGTTTAAGGAGTGACCACCATCACAAAAGAAAGAATAATATGAATATATTCAATAACTTAAAAAGATTCCATTTTGATACTTTAGGTTAAAAAAGTGCATAAGGTATCACAAATGATACTGATTAAGTAAGTGTTGGCAGTTAAGATATTTATTTTGATATGTTATGAGAGGAAAACCAAATATTTTTTTATTAAAAAACAAATACATGGTTTCACATAATAGACGAAATCACCTAAAAAGT
Source organism: Orbus sasakiae (assembly GCF_039542345.1). Taxonomy (NCBI): domain Bacteria; kingdom Pseudomonadati; phylum Pseudomonadota; class Gammaproteobacteria; order Orbales; family Orbaceae; genus Orbus; species Orbus sasakiae. The sequence continues at coordinate 269,696 of NZ_BAABHY010000005.1, read as the reverse complement.
AAATTGAATTCCAACATATTTAACGGTGAGTTTGTTCCAATTTGAGTAACCAATTTTTACGCCATAACCCGCCCCCATAACCAGTCAATTTACCATCTGCACCAATAACGCGATGACAAGGAATCACAATACTAATTTGATTCATCCCATTTGCATTAGCAACCGCTCTTATCGCTTTTGGCTTATCAATAGATTGAGCTTGCTGTTGATAAGAGCGAGTCTGACCATAAGGAATACCAATCAATGCTTGCCAAACCTGCTGCTGAAAAGTCGTCCCTTTAAGATCAAGTTGTACCGTAAAATGCTGTCGCTGACCGTTAAAATATTCATTGAGTTCGAATTTAGTCTGTTTAATATGGTGATTTTCGCCACGGATTAACGTTGCATTATAACGTTTTACAAGCTGTTTAAGTTCAGTTTCTAGCATACGTCTATTGGTAAATTCAAGTAAGCATAGCCCTTGCTGAGTTGCAGCAGCAAACATCGTACCAATCGGAGTTTCAATACGCTGTAAATAAATAATATTGTGTTGTTTAGCCATTGAAGGAGCAACACCAAATATCGTTTTAAATGAATCACTAAAACCACTGAGTGATTCAAAACCACTATCATAAGCAGAATGAATAACGGACTCACCGTCTTGGATCTTTTTCAGTGCGATATTAATACGATTCATTCTTTGAAAAGCATGAAATGTCATGCCATGATGTTTAACAAACCAGCGTCGTATTGTATGAGGTTCAAGACCTCGTTCACGTAAACTCGAATCAGAGAGTTTGATATTTGGATTTTGTTCCATAAAAGACAATAAATTAGCAATGTCTGTTGGTGTCTGATCGGGTAAGAACTGAGGCTTACAAATTTTACACGGCCGATAACCACTCACTATCGCATCATGTGCTGAACTAAAAAATTCAACATTTTCCGCTTTCGGTTTACGTGCGGTACAAACTGCACGACAAAAAATCCCCGTGGTTTTAATTGCAGCATAAAATAATCCATCATATTGTGAATCCTTATGAATTAATGCTTGATACATCTCTTGAAAAGTCAGTTTCATATTCAATGTGTTATGTCGGGTTTATTTAGAATGAGTGTAAGCCTTTTCAATACAACACGACAACCGAAAATTTAACAACTATTTTTAAACTGACAGGGTGTATGAGGTGATTAACGCAACGATATTTAACAATATACCCTTTCGAGTTATAAAATTGCCTGCTAAACTAATGCCATTTTCTGTCTTAAATTGGGATACATCATGCGTACAAGTCAATATCTTCTCTCTACATTAAAAGAAACGCCAGCGGATGCTGAAGTTGTCAGTCATCAATTAATGCTTCGTGCGGGAATGATACGAAAAGTAGCGGCCGGTCTATATACTTGGCTACCAACTGGCTATCGAGTACTGAAAAAAGTTGAAAATATTGTTCGCGAAGAAATGAACAACGCTGGCGCCATTGAAGTATTGATGCCGGTCGTACAACCTGCTGACATTTGGCAAGAAAGTGGACGCTGGGAACAGTATGGCCCGGAACTTTTACGTATCAAAGATCGTGGTGATCGTGAGTTTGTATTAGGACCAACGCATGAAGAAGTCATTACCGATTTAGTGCGTAATGAAGTAAGTTCTTATAAGCAGCTCCCGTTAAATTTTTTCCAAATTCAAACCAAATTCCGTGATGAAGTACGTCCACGTTTTGGTGTGATGCGTTCTCGCGAATTTATTATGAAAGACGCTTATTCATTCCATACAACACAAGCGTCGTTACAAAAAACTTATGACGACATGTATAATGCCTATAGTGCTATTTTCACCCGCGTCGGGCTTGATTTTAGAGCCGTCAGTGCTGACACGGGTTCAATTGGCGGTAGTTGGTCTCATGAATTCCAAGTATTGGCTGACAGTGGTGAAGATGATATTGTGTTTTCAACTGGATCCGATTATGCCGCCAATATCGAAATGGCAACCGCACAAGCGCCGACGGCAACACTTGCCGCACCAACTAAGGCCATGGAGCTGGTTGATACACCGAATGCCAAAACCATTGATGAATTAGTTTCTCAGTTTAATTTAGCCATTGAAAAAACGGTTAAAACACTCATTGTAAAAGCAGCCAAAGACAGCGGCCATCAATTTGTTGCCTTATTAGTCAGGGGTGATCATACCCTTAATGAAGTAAAAGCTGAGAAATTAGATATTATTGCTTCACCATTAGAGTTTGCTAATGAAGAAGAGATTCGCACAACAATTGGTGCCGGACCGGGATCACTTGGCCCGGTTAACCTCAATTTACCAATTATTATCGATCGTGACGTTGCGGTGATGAGTGATTTTGGTGCTGGCGCTAATATTGATGGTAAACACTATTTTAATATTAATTGGCACCGTGATGCAGTATTACCACGCGTCGAAGATATCCGTAACGTGGTTGAAGGGGATATCAGTCCAGACGGTAAAGGGACATTGCAGATTAAACGTGGTATTGAAGTTGGTCATATTTTCCAACTTGGCACAAAATATTCGCAAGCAATGAATGCGACCGTTCAAGGTGAAGATGGTCAAAATCATGTCATGATTATGGGATGTTATGGGATTGGGGTAACGCGCATTGTGGCGGCCGCGATTGAACAACGTAATGATGAGCGTGGTATTGTATGGCCTGAAGCCATTGCACCATTCAGCGTCGTCATTATTCCAATGAACATGCATAAATCGGAAAAAGTACAACAAACGGCCGAAAAACTTTATGCTGAACTTAAATCAGCGGGTATTGATGTCCTATTTGATGACCGTAAAGAACGTCCGGGTGTAATGTTTGCTGATGCAGAATTAATTGGTATCCCACATACAATTGTTATTGGTGAACGTAATCTTGATAACGGTGAAGTCGAATATAAATACCGCGCGGGCGGTGAAAAAGAGATGATTGCTGTGGATAACATCATTAATATCATTAAAGCAAAATGTCACCCATAACCAGTTCATATTCGCGTTAGTCAATTCAGCGAATAATTTCACGATCCCTTATTATTTTTAATAAGGGATTTTTTATTGTTTATGCTTTTGGTTTCCACCGTCGTAATAATAATGCATTAGTGACAACACTGACGCTACTTAATGCCATTGCAGCACCCGCAATCATTGGATTTAATAGCCCTAATGCGGCAAGTGGAACACCAATAAGATTATACACAAACGCCCAAAATAAATTTTGCTTAATTTTATTATACGTTCTTCTTGAGATATCAATCGCATCGGCAATCAACAAAGGATTGCCTCGCATTAACGTTATGGCAGCCGTATGCATCGCAACGTCTGTCCCCGTTCCCATCGCAATCCCGATATCTGCTGCAGCCAGAGCAGGCGCGTCATTGACACCATCTCCGACCATCGCAACTTTACCATAGGTTTTTTGCAGTTGATAAATGTGATCAGCCTTATCTTGAGGCATCACCTGTGCAACAACGTGATCAATTGAGAGCTGCTGGGCAACATGATTTGCTGCATTAAGATTATCTCCCGTGAGCATAACTGTTTTAACATTAAGATGATGCAAAGCATCGATAGCCGGTTTCGCTTCCGGTTTAACCACATCAGCAAACCCCAACAAAGCAAGCACCTTAATCTGATCGCCACTTTGCATAGCTAGCCAAGAAATGGTATAACCGTTATGGGCTAATTCATCCGTCGTTCGTTGCAAATCACCAAAATCAGCATTCAATGATGCCATCCAATGCGTACTCCCTAAGTAATAAGGTTGGTCAGCAAGAGTAGCTTTAATTCCTAGTCCAGCAACATTGGTAATATTTTGTGCATAACGATATACAATATGACGCTCATCAGCTTTGCTTAGTACTGCTTTTGCTAACGGATGTTCGCTTCCCGCTTGAATTGATGCCGCAATATTCAATAAGTGATCATCATCACCACTGATGGTTTTAAAAACCACTAATTCAGGTTTACCGACGGTTAATGTCCCAGTTTTATCAAATGCAACCGCTTTAATACTGTGCATAGTTTCAAGAGCCAAGGCATCTTTGATTAGAATACCGTGACGAGCAGCCACGCCAGTGCCTACCATAATCGCCGTCGGTGTCGCAAGGCCTAATGCACACGGACAAGCAATCACCAATACAGCAACCGCATTTAATAACGCTAGCGTCCAATCATGGGTTGACATTCCCCAAGCAAGTAAAGTGATGAATGCAATAACCAAAATAACGGGTACAAAAACCGCACTAATGCGATCGACAATGCGTTGAATCGGGGCTTTTTGTGCTTGAGCGGATTCAACTAATTGAATGATTTTAGCCAGCATTGATTGCGCTTCGACCGCCGTTGTTTTCACAATTAATAAGCCTTCTCCATTAATAGCACCTCCCGTCACACTGTCGCCGACGGTTTTACTAACAGGTAAACTTTCACCCGTTATCATGGATTCATCACTACTTGATACCCCCTCTAATATCAAGCCATCAACGGCAATTCGCTCACCAGGTTTAATGATCACCATGTCATTCAATTTCACGTGATCAATTGGTAATTCAATCTCTTTATCACCACGTTTTACTCTTGCGGTTTCCGGTCTTAAAGAGGTTAATGCTTCGATAGCTTGGGTTGTTTGATGTTTTGCTCTTGCTTCAAGCCATTTCCCCAATAAAATAAGCGTTATGATAATTGCCGACGATTCAAAATAGAGATGTGGCATGTGATTACTGTGCCAGTTAACAATCAATTGATATAGTGATAAGCCATAAGCTGCACTGGTTCCCATCACAACAAGTAAGTCCATATTACCACTAAGCGCCTTTACCGCCTTCCACGCACTACGATAAAAACGCGCCCCCAGTATAAACTGTACTGGTGTCGCAAGTAACAACTGCACCAAACCAGGTAACATCCAATCAATACCAAACGGTTCAAGCAACATTGGTAACAATAATGGTAGCGCAAGTCCCGCGGCAATAATCACCGGCCATAATGACGGCTGCTTAGGTTTGTGAATAAGTGGTTTGGTCTCATCAACAAATGTTGCCTGATAACCAGCATCATCAATAGACTGAATTAAAGCTGCAATATCTAAATGCGTGCCTTTTATGGTCGCTTTTTCTGTTGCTAAATTAACTTGAGCACTTTCTACACCCGCCACTTTATAAAGTGCTTTTTCAACGCGATTAACACAAGAGGCACATGACATACCATTTATCGATAATACAATATCTTGTGAATCATGTTCTGATGGCAAGGCTATGGGATGGTATCCCGCATTCTCTACGGCTTCAAATAATGACGCAATATTGATGGGTGTTGTGGTTTGGATCGTGACTTTTTCCGTCGCCAAGTTAACACTCGCTTCAGTGACACCGCTTACTTTGTTCAATGCTTTTTCAACACGGTTCACGCAAGAAGCACATGACATCCCTTCAACCATAAATTGATATTCTGCCATTTTTATCTCCTATGCTTGGCTAAATTCAATTTCAATAATGACACTATAAACCTTACCATGATAGTAAGGTCAATCTAATTAATGATAAAAATTTAATCAATAATCCTATTTTTCATTACTCACTTGAAATGAACTAGCTTATCATATTACAGTGATATGGCGTTTCCTTAATAACGAGCAAGCGATGCCTTTAAAAAATAATTCAGAAAATACAAAAAAAGTACTCGATTACCGATTCTCTTTTGCAAACGAACGCACTTTTTTATCTTGGATAAGAACCGCACTCGCTCTCCTTGCCGGTGCCGTAGCTATTGATCAGTTTGTGACAACGGTTGAATATCCGTTTATTCGTATTGGTTTAGCTATCATATTAGCCATCATTGCAGGCGTGCTAGCAATCAGTGCCTTTTTACGTTGGCGGGCGAATGAAAAAGCCATGCTAGAGGAGCGCGCATTACCTTACAATCATCTATTGTCAATTATTGCTATTTTAGTACTGATTGCAGCAACCTGTTTTGTCATGCTGTTTTTGGTTGGACATTAACGACAATGCTTAAACCGGTCACCAAAGATCCCGGCTTACAGCGGGAACGAACCCAATTAGCGTGGATGAGAACACTATTTCTTTTTGCATTAGTTGGCATATTTATGCTGCGTGTTGGAATGATAGAAAAAAGCATTTTACTGTGCCTTGCGGGTATAGTACTTGTTGTTCAGCTAGTGATCGTCAAACTCTACCAATATTATCATCCTGCCTATTTTAATGAATATCAATCACGTCCCCCCACCACATTACTCTGTCTCGTGACCTGCACCATTTTTTTAGTTAGTCTCTTCGTTATCAGTCACTATTTAACGGTTTAACCACTGAGATATAACGCATTAAAATAACCCCAAATAGCATGATAAAATGTGTGTTTTGAAATCAAATCAATGAATCATTGACTCGATTGAATAAATAATGCTGGTTTTTCACCCGAGGATATGGTATAAAACGCGCGCATCTTTCTATTTGTTTTTAACATCTGGAAGATGAATTTAATTTAATTAACGTTATAACACACACATATTGCCACACTTTACCGGGGTGCTTTGATGAAAATCGAAGTCGGTTAAAGCGAATATGTGGAGGCATAACCCCAATTTTCAATGAGGAAATCATGACTACAGTATCTATGCGCGATATGCTGCAAGCTGGTGTACACTTCGGACACCAAACCCGCTATTGGAACCCAAAAATGAAACCATTTATTTTTGGTGCTCGTAACAAAGTTCATATCATTAACCTTGAAAAAACAGTTCCTATGTTCAACGAAGCATTAGACATGCTAAATAAAGTTGCTGCTCGTCGCGGTAAAATTTTATTCGTTGGTACAAAACGTGCTGCGAGCGAATCAGTAAAACAAGCGGCTGAAAGCTGTGGACAATTCTACGTTAATCACCGTTGGTTAGGTGGTATGTTGACTAACTGGAAAACCGTTCGTCAATCAATCAAACGTTTGAAAGATTTAGAAACACAATCACAAGACGGTACTTTTGATAAATTAACCAAAAAAGAAGCGTTAATGCGTACTCGTGAAATGGCTAAATTAGAAAATAGCCTTGGTGGTATCAAAAATATGGGTGGTTTACCTGATGCGATCTTCGTTATCGGTGCAGACCATGAGCATATTGCAATTAAAGAAGCTAACAACTTAGGTATTCCTGTTGTTGCTATCGTTGATACTAACTCAAATCCAGATGGCATTGATTATGTTGTTCCTGGTAATGATGATGCGATTCGTGCTATCCAATTATATGCAAATGCGGTTGCAAGTGCAGTTAAATCGGGTCGCGAACAAAATCAATCACCCGTTTCTGAAGAAAGCTTTGTTGAAGAAACAGCAACTGCTGCTGAATAATTGATTAATACAATTCGTTATCGGTATTAGGAGGAGTTCACTCCTCCTATCTTGTGTATCAAATATAATTTGTCGAAACTTAATTTGGACAAATGACAGAATTTAACAGAGGGTTAAAAAATGGCTGAAGTAACTGCCTCTATGGTTAAAGAACTGCGCGAAAGAACTGGCGCAGGTATGATGGAATGTAAAAAAGCATTAGTCGAAGCAAATGGTGACATTGAGCTTGCAATCGATAACATGCGTAAATCAGGTCAAGCAAAAGCGGCTAAAAAAGCAGGTCGTGTTGCTGCTGAAGGTGTAATTATTTCTAAAATTTCAGCAGATAAACAATTTGGTGTAATTTTAGAAGTAAACTGTGAAACAGACTTCGTAGCAAAAGACGCTGGTTTCATTGAATTTAGTAACAAAGTTGCTGAAGTTGCACTTGCTGACCGTATCAGCGATGTTGGCGTACTTCAGGCTAAATTTGAAGAAGAACGTACTGCTTTAGTTGCTAAGATTGGTGAAAACATCGGTATCCGTCGTGTTGCTGAAATCGCAGGTGACGTTGTTGGTAGTTACCAACACGGTGCACGTATTGGTGTTTTAGTTGCCGCTAACGGTGCTGATGACGAATTAGTTAAACACATCGCAATGCACATCGCAGCTAGCAAACCAGAATATGTTAACCCAGACGATGTTCCAGCTGATGTTGTCGCTCATGAGCGTCAAATCCAAATCGATATCGCAATGCAATCAGGTAAACCACGTGAAATCGCAGAAAAAATGGTTGAAGGCCGTATGCGTAAATTCACCGGTGAAGTCTCTTTAACAGGTCAACCATTTGTTATGGATCCATCAAAAACTGTTGGTGATTTACTAAAAGAGAAAAAAGCCGCTGTTGCAACTTTCATCCGTTTTGAAGTGGGTGAAGGTATTGAGAAAGTTGAAGTTGATTTCGCTGCAGAAGTTGCTGCAATGTCAAAACAATCTTAATTTTCATGTAAAATGCTTAAAACCGCCGAAAGGCGGTTTTTTTTAGCAACAAAATACTTTAGAATTACATTAGCAGATTTATTATTAATATTTTTCATCTATAGGATCTCTCTACCATGACAAAACAAACTCCCCACTACAAACGTATCCTTCTCAAACTAAGTGGTGAAGCACTGCAAGGTGATGAAGGTTTTGGTATTGATGCCTCTGTTCTCGATCGTATGGCATTAGAAATTAAAGAGCTAGTTGAAATGGGTGTCGAAGTCGCTGTTGTTATTGGCGGAGGTAATTTATTCCGTGGTGCCGGACTTGCAAAAGCAGGGATGAATCGTGTTGTTGGTGACCATATGGGGATGCTCGCAACTGTCATGAATGGCCTTGCAATGCGTGATGCACTTCACCGTATTGAAATTAATGCACGTTTAATGTCGGCCATTCCTTTAAATGGCGTATGTGATGATTATCGCTGGACCGAGGCGATTAGCCTACTTAAGCATGGTAAAGTGGTTATCTTATCAGCCGGTACAGGGAATCCATTTTTCACCACGGATTCAGCCGCTTGTCTACGAGGTATCGAAATCGAAGCGGATGTCGTATTAAAAGCTACCAAAGTTGATGGCGTTTATTCTGCTGATCCGGTAAAAGATCCTAGCGCAACCCTATTTAAAACATTAAGCTATGAAAAAGTATTAGATGATGAACTTAAAGTAATGGATTTAGCCGCGTTCACACTAGCTCGAGATCATAATTTACCGATTTGTGTATTTAATATGAATAAACCCGGGGCATTACGTCGCGTGATTCAAGGTGAACCCGAAGGGACGCTAATTAATAATGATGTTGTTGTAAGTTAATAATTAAAGGAAAAAGGTTTTAGTATGTTAAATGAGATTCAAAAAGACGCTCAAGACAGAATGGAAAAAAGCTTAGATGCTTTCCAAAATCATATTGGTAAGATTCGTACCGGTCGTGCTTCACCAAGCTTATTAGATGGTATCGTCGTTGAATATTATGGTAGCGCAACACCATTACGCCAATTAGCAAACGTCGTTGCTGAAGATTCAAGAACATTGGCAATTACCGTTTTTGATAGATCACTTTCACCTGCTGTTGAAAAAGCCATTTTAGCATCTGATTTAGGCTTAAATCCCTCTTCAGCGGGAACCGTTATCCGTGTACCACTTCCACCATTAACAGAAGAACGTCGCCGTGATTTAACCAAGATTGTTCGTGGTGAAGCAGAACAAGGTCGCGTTGCGATCCGTAACGTAAGACGTGATGCTAATGATCAAATCAAAGCATTATTAAAAGATAAAGAAATTTCTGAAGATGATGAACGTAAATCACAAGACGTTATTCAAAAAATAACAGATAGTATGATCAAAAAACTGGATGCCGTTCTTGCTGACAAAGAAAAAGAATTGATGGAATTCTAATATAAAAAAGGCGTAACCACTTGATTACGCCTTTTTATTTTTTACCTTATCAACCAATTGCCATATCCCACTTATTAAAGCAATTACTCCAACAGCCTCAACAAATAAAACAGTAACATATTTGCCAAACATTTCATAAAAAAGCCTGAACATTTTTGGCATACTGATTGAACTACCACTTTGTTCGTATAAACTCAATTCAGTATATAAATAGAAACCAAAAATAATCAGGACAACACCAACAACAATCACCCATAATATATTTTGATATTCTAACAGACTTTTCAATTTATCGAATCCAACTAAAAATTATGCTTCAATCGCAACGCGTAATTTTTGCATCGCATTCTTTTCTAACTGACGAATACGTTCAGCAGAAACAGCATACTTAGCAGCCAATTCTTGTAGTGTCGATTTACTGTCATCAGCATCTAACCAACGCGCTTTAATAATATCTTGGCTACGTTCATCTAATTGTGATAATGCATCATGTAATTTATCAGTTGCATCGTTTTCCCAATTATCATTTTCAATTGATTTTGAGAAATCAGAATTCGCATCTTCTAAATACAATGCAGGTGCAACAATTGAATTATCATCGTCATCATTATCAATATCAAATGACATATCTTGTGCAGACATACGGGATTCCATCTCAAGTACATCTTTACGTGTTACGCCAAGCTCATCAGCAACCATACCGACTTCATCATGACTAAACCAGCCTAAACGTTGTTTTGATTTACGTAGGTTAAAAAATAACTTACGTTGTGCTTTAGTCGTTGCAACTTTTACGATACGCCAGTTTTTTAACACATATTCATGTATTTCAGCTTTGATCCAATGCACAGCAAATGAAACTAAACGAACGCCCATTTCAGGATTAAAACGACGCACCGCTTTCATTAAACCAATATTGCCTTCTTGGATTAAATCCGCTTGTGGTAAACCATAACCAGAATACCCGCGTGCTATATGTGCAACAAAACGCAGATGTGACAAAATAAGTTGTCTTGCAGCATCAACATCATCGTTATAGTAAAGTTTTTCACCTAACGCTTTCTCTTCTTCTGCGCTTAACATCGGATAGGTGTTAATCATACGCAGATAAGATTCAATATTTCCTTGTGGGATAATAGCAACTGATTGCATTTTAACTTCGTTACTCATCTAAATTCCCCCTTACTTATTCAACCTTGTCGTTTGCCCAATTTAACAAACCACAAGCGATCATTCTGAGTGTCTAGCTATATTAATTGACTAGCAATTAAAAGATTAGACCGCGAAAATGTGATTTAGTTCACATTTTTTATTTTTAGCGATCAAAAAATAACTCACTGATTACTATTAAATAACAAAATAAATGATAATGTTAAGCAATATGAGTCATATTTAAATATTTTTTAGTTGCAACAAGTGCCGATAACCAACCAATCATGGTTGCGATTAGGACGATAAATAACGCCTCATCCCAATTTAGACCTTCAATGGTAAATATTGTTCCAAAAACAGACGAAACATTCAAGATGATCGCATCAATTTGAAAAATAAATATTTCCGATAATATTAACGCTAAAATCGCGCTAACAAAACCATTAAACATTCCACTATATAAAAAAGGTCTTAAAATAAATCCTTCTGTCGCACCAATTAATTGCATAACAATAATGGTTTGGCGACGAGCAAAAATGGATAAGCGAATACTATTACCAATCACTAATGCCACCGCAATAATCATAAAAATTGAGATCGTCCAAACAATCGTTTTAACCATGTCGGTTAACGCGGTCAAACGAGTAAACCAACTATCATCTAAACGAACATCATCCACACCCTCTAATTTAATAATATCAGCTTGCATCGCATGTAATATTGTTGTTTGCTTCGCTTCATCTTTAGGAATCACAATTGCAACTGCCGGGAGTGGATTTTCGTCTAATAAATCGATAGCATCACTAAAGCCCGACCACAATCGAAACTCCTCAAGCGTTTCATCACGTGATAAATAATTGATCGCTTCCACTTCGGGATAATGTTTTATGTTCTGCACCAACGTTTCGGTTTCATTCGCGGTTAATGATTTATCTAAATAAACGGTTAAATTAGGTGTGGGATACCACTGATGCGCAGCCTCGTTAGCATTTTTCCACAATAGGTAACCGATAGTTGGTAATGCTATCGAAATAGCAATGACAATGATGGTTAGCAGTGAGGCAAGCGCATGCTGCCTGAAATCGTTAAATACATTTTGCCAAGCATATTGGATTTGGCGCTTCCAACGAGGGAAAAAACCATTCCCCTCTTTCTGCTTATTTTGCGGCCTACTCGCTAACATGGGTGTCTCCAATCAAGCGACCTTGGCTTAAATTTAAAATACGGTGATGCTTACGTCTAATTAAACCCATATTATGGGTTGCCATTAACACTGTGACACCCGTTTGGTTAAATTCTTCAAATAACTTTAAAATATCTTTAGATAATTTATCATCCAAATTACCCGTTGGTTCATCGGCAAGTAAAATCATGGGCTTATTAACAATCGCGCGCGCAATACCAACACGTTGTTGCTCACCACCCGAAAGGTGAATAGGATAAAATTTCATCTTATCAATCAAGCCGACTTTATCCAGTGCCGCGGATACCCGACGTCGAATTTCTTCCGCTGGTTTACCTAAAATAATCAATGGAATGGCCACATTATCATAGATAGTATGATCCATCAGTAACTGGTGATCCTGAAAAATCATGCCAATATGGCGGCGCAAAAAAGGAAGCTGTTGTTTTTTTAATTGGCTAACATCATGACCATTGAGTAACACATGCCCATCATTTGCCCTATCAAGACCACAAATTAAACGTAATAAAGTACTTTTACCGGCACCGGAGTGACCTGTTAAAAAAGCCATTTCACCACTAGCTAGGGTAAAATTAATATTCTGTAATGCAGGTTTACCGCCAGAATAGACTTTACTAACGTGATTAAATTGAATCATGTATTTTCGCTATCACCTGTCTGATTATCAAATAGAGCGTTAATAAAATCATTAGCAACAAAAGGCCTCAAATCATCAATTTTTTCACCAACACCAATATAACGAATCGGAATAGTAAACTGATCGGCAAGACTAAATATCACCCCACCTTTAGCTGTACCATCAAGTTTGGTTAACGTAATCCCCGTTAAGCCAACCGCCTCATTAAATATTTTGGTCTGACTGATGGCATTTTGCCCAGTACTGGCATCAATGGTTAACATAATTTCATGTGGTGCACTTTCATCTTGCTTTTTCATCACACGGACAATTTTTTTCAACTCATCCATTAAATGTGATTTATTTTGTAAACGACCCGCTGTGTCAGCAATTAACACATCCACTTTTTTGGATTTTGCAGCTTGTAATGCATCAAAAATAACTGACGCAGAATCTGCATTGGTATGCTGCGCAATCACGGGAATATGATTCCGTTCACCCCAAACTTGTAACTGTTCAACCGCCGCAGCTCTAAAGGTATCTCCAGCCGCTAGCATCACGGATTTACCTTGATTTTGAAATTGTTTCGCTAATTTACCAATCGTCGTTGTTTTACCGACACCGTTGACACCAACCATTAAAATCACAAATGGCTTGTGACTTTCAAGTTCTAATGGTTTATCAACTTCCGATAATATATTACCCATTTCAACTTTTAATAAGTCATGTAATGCATCCGCATCTTTGAGCTGTTTACGAGAAGCATGATCGGTTAATGAACGGATAATTTTTTGTGTTGTATCAACTCCGACATCGGCAATAAGCAGCTGTTCTTCTAACTCATCAAAAAGCGCATCATCGATTTTTTTACCTTTGAATAAAGCAACAAAGCCCGATCCAATATTTTGTTTTGTCTTAAATAATCCATTTTTCAAACGCGCAAAAAAGCCCGCTTTTTTTTGTTCTGTCATTTAAACAGCGACTCCAATATATCATGTCATTTATGAAAATTTATTGCCTATTATTGACTAAATTTTACCTTTTAACAAATGCCATTATAGCTTAATTTGCGACTATCCGATGAGGTAATATTTAAAATATTCCATCAAGAACGGATAGGTTTTTAGTTAATCAATAACTATTCGCACTATTCTTGACTGGCAAACTGAGCGGCAATGTCAATTTGAGCCTCAGTCGGTGTTTGCCCGGTATACAAAATAAACTGTTCAACCGCTTGTAAAATCATAACCTCTCGTCCAGTAATCGTTTTGATATGCTGTTTTTTTGCTTCTAAAATCAGTGGGGTATTGACAGGCATTGCGATCACTTCAAACACAATTGAGGACTTGGCAATCAAATCAACGGAAAAAGAGCGTTGATTTGCATCCTCTCCACCAGCCATGCCAACAGGCGTTGCGTTAACTAAAATATCATAAGATAAACTTGGTTGTGTAGTGGCATTAAAATGATATTTATCAGCAAGTTTTTTCGCTGAGACTTGATTACGAGCGAGAATTGTCACATGACGAAAACCTGCATCATAAAATGCTGCGATAACCGCTTTTGCCATACCGCCGCTACCATGAATAATGACGCTTTGCGCTGGATTAAGTTGATACTGTTCAATTAATTTTCTGATCGCAATATAATCGGTGTTATAAGCCGTTAAGTAGCCATCATCATTAACAATGGTGTTGACGGAATCAATCGCTAAAACTGAATCGGTCAGTTTGTCCAAAAAAGGGATACATGCTTCTTTAAAAGGCATCGAAATGGCACACCCTCGAATCCTTAGCGCCCGTATTCCTTTTATCGCATCTTCAATACTGTCTGTCGAAAATGCTTTATAAATAAAATTCAGTCCCAACTGTTGATATAAACTATTATGAAATCGTGTACCAAAATTACCTGGACGGCCGGATAAAGACATACAAAGTTTTGTATCTTTATTAATCATAACATCTCCTCATATCATTTTTGTTTAACAGCATTACGGTATAAATTTTGTTCAGTGATGGCTTGCCACTTACCCAGTTCCAGTTGTGAGTGGAAAAGATTGAACTCACCAATTTGTACGCGAATCAATCTCAAACACGGGAAACCAACAGCAGCGCACATCCGCCTTACCTGACGATTTTTGCCTTCAGTAATGGTAATACTTAACCAAGAGGTGGGGACCGTTTTACGTTCACGAATAGGGGGATCACGCTGCCACATTTGCGTTGGTGTCGGCATCATATGTGCTTTAGCGGGTTGAGTGGTAAATTCTTTTAACACAACCCCTTTTTGTAATTGCATGATGGCTCTTTGGGTTAATTCGCCTTCAACTTGTACCCAGTAAGTTTTGGGTAATTTAAATTTTGGCGAAGCAATTTTTGACTGTAATTGTCCATCATTCGTTAACAGTAATAATCCCTCACTATCGGTATCTAATCGACCCGCTGGATAATATTGTGGGAGCGCAATATACTGCTTGAGAGTGGCATGTTTTTCATGCTCAGAAAACTGGCAAATAACCCCATAAGGTTTATTAAATGCAATTAATGAAGAATCGATCATGATAATATCTCATTGTTTACTAAATGAGATTATAGCAAAAATTATTGTCATCTGCTGAGAATTGATTAACATAAAAAAGCCGGGCATTACGCCCGGCAAACATTTAAGTTTACATGTCAGAGTAACTTAAACTAACTTTTTCATTTCATCGGCAACACGCTCAGCTTGTTGACCCACCACAATTTGTACACCTTCTTTACCTAATTTGATCACAGCCATGGCTCCCAGTGCTTTAGCTTGTGCTTCACTAACTAATGAAGAATCTTTTACACTTAAACGTAAACGGGTAATACAGGCATCGATATTGGTTAAATTATCTTTCCCGCCTACGACAGCGATGTATTTTTGAGCGAGTGAATCGACATCATCTGCCGCCGTTAATGAGGTTTCTGCATCACTTCTGACAACATCATCACCGTCATCTTCACGACCAGGGGTTTTTAAGTTGAATTTCACAATAACAAAACGGAAAGTCACATAATAGATAAAGAAGAAAGCAATACCTTGTACAATTAGCATATACCAGTGTACGGCTAATGGATTACGTGATGACAACACCATATCAATTAATCCAGCACTAAAACCAAACCCGGCTATCCACTGCATTGTCGCGGCAATATAAAGAGAAATACCGGTTAAAAATGCGTGTAATAGATATAATTGCGGTGCAACGAACATGAATGAAAATTCTAACGGCTCAGTAACGCCCGTAAAGAATGCGGCAAAGGCAGCTGCCATCATGATTGATGCAGTTTTATCTTTATTTGCTGCTTTAGCGGTATGATACATAGCTAAGGCTGCACCTGGTAAACCAAACATCATTATTGGGAAGAAACCAGCTTGATAACGCCCTGTAATGCCGATTACAGCCAGACCATCATTAATTGATTTTTGCCCACCTAAGAAGTTAGGGATATCGTTAATGCCCGCGACATCAAACCAAAATACAGAGTTGAGTGCATGGTGAAGTCCAACCGGAATGAGTAGACGGTTAAAGAAGCCGTAAATACCTGCACCGTAAGCGCCTAAGTTTTTAATATATTCACCGAATGCAACTAACGCATCATAAATGACAGGCCAAACATACAGTAAAACAAAGGCAACAAATAACATAACAAATGAAACAATAATTGGCACTAAACGTTTACCACTAAAGAAAGCCAACGCTTTATGAAGTTCGACTTGGCTAAAACGATTGTAAAGTTCAGCAGAAATCACCCCAACTAAAATACCAACAAACTGGTTATTAATCTTGCCAAATGCAGGAGAAACATCAGCAACAGGTGTATTGGTCAATAATGAGACTGAACCTGTTGATAAAAGGGTTGTGATAACTAAAAATCCGACAAGACCACTTAATGCAGCAGCGCCATCTTTATCTTTAGACATACCATATGCAACGCCAATCGCAAATAGAATCGGCATATTATCAATAATAGCACCACCCGATTTAATTAAAAAAGCGGCAATAATATTATTCGCACCCCAACCATCTGGATCGATCCAATATCCAACACCTAATAAAATTGCTGCTGCTGGTAATACAGCAACTGGAACCATTAGCGAACGCCCAATGCGCTGTAAATAGGCTAAAATTCCCATATATTTCTCCTGATTAAGATCATTAAAAGACTGTTATTTTCTTAATTTATATTTCACATGATAATATTTTACTACGCAAATTAATTATACCGTTTTGTGACGAATATCACTAATTTTATTGTTGCGTGAGATGAAATAATGAACAATTTATGCCTATTTATTTTTTTTTGTGAAAAAACTTTTGTAAAATACGTAAATATTGGATACAGTAAATAATCGAAATAAAATAAGTACGCACACTTTGGCAGATTAAATCAAACATTGAGATAATTGCCGTGATAAAATGACTGACGTCGTTCTTTTTGCGAATCTGATTAAAACGGAGCAATAAAATGCGATTAATTCCATTACAAAACCCACAAGAAGGTGGCGCATGGGCCGCTGACTATATTGTTAAACGAATCAATAAATACCGTCCAACGGCGGATAAACCGTTCGTATTAGGCTTACCAACCGGAAGCTCTCCATTGCTAATGTATCAACAACTGATTAAACACTGTAAAGCAGGTAATGTAAGCTTTAAACATGTTGTTACATTTAATATGGATGAATATGTCGGTATTCCAGAAGATCACCCACAAAGCTACCATACGTTTATGTATCAAAACTTTTTCAACCATATTGATATTGATCGTAACAATATTCACATATTGAATGGTAACGCTGAAGATACTGAGCAAGAGTGCAAACAATATGAAGAAAAAATAGCATCATATGGTAAGATTAATCTCTTTATTGGTGGCGTAGGGCAAGATGGTCATATTGCGTTTAATGAACCAGCATCATCGTTATGTTCACGCACACGTATTAAAACATTAACCGAAGATACGCGTATCGCCAATTCCCGCTTTTTTAATAATGATATCAGTCAAGTGCCTAAATATGCCTTAACCATCGGGGTTGGTACATTAATGGACGCAGCTGAAGTCTTATTATTAGCATTTGGTCATAACAAAGCGCTAGCGGTACAAGCGGCAGTTGAAGGTTCAGTTAACCATATGTGGACCGTTAGTGCACTGCAAACGCATCAAAAAGCAATTTTGGTGTGTGATGAAGCAAGCACCGATGAGCTGAAAGTAAAAACATTAAAATATTTTAGACAGCTGGAAGCAAATAATCTCACAGTAAACATACTTTAACGCTATTTGAAACATTGGATTCATAGCCAATAAAGTATTAAGGTAAATTTTATGTATGCATTAACAAATTGTCGAATCTACACTGGAATGGAAGTGCTTGATGATCATGCGGTCATGATTGATGGTGATACTATCGCTATGATTTGTCATAATGACAATATTCCAGCCAATATTGCTGTTGAAAACTTACAAGGTGCAATCTTAGCACCCGGTTTTATTGACATACAACTTAATGGTTGTGGCGGCGTACAGTTTAACGAAACACTTGATTCGTTGAGTATTGAAACACTCGAAATCATGCAGCAAACCAATTTATTATCAGGGTGTTCAAGTTACTTACCCACCCTGATTACATCAAGTGATGAGTTTATGCGCAAAGCGGTCAATGTGATGCGTGATTATTTAAAAACCCACCACAACCAAGCATTAGGTTTGCATCTTGAAGGCCCTTATATCAACCCAGAGAAAAAGGGGATTCATAATATCGATTATATTCGCAAACCGGATCAAGCGATGATTGACTTCTTATGTGACAATGCTGATGTCATCAAAATCCTAACGCTTGCACCAGAAAGAGTTGAAAGTCATTTCATTCGCCAATTAGTTGAAGCAGGTATTCATGTTTCAGCTGGGCACTCTAACGGAACTTATGAAGATGCACGCAAGGGCTTTAATGCTGGAATTCGCATGGGCACGCATCTATTTAATGCCATGCCAGCCATTTCAGGTCGTTTACCGGGCGTTGTGGGTGCGATTTATGATGAATCAGAAGTTTACTGCGGTATTATTGCTGATGGTCTACATGTTGACTGGGCGAATATCCGTAACTCACATCGCATCAAACACGATAAATTAATTCTCACAACCGATGCCATTTTGCCGGTTGGTACAAACATCACAGAATGTACTTTTGGTGGCAAAACAATTTATTACAAAGACGGTAAATGTACTGACATTAATGGCACACTAGGTGGCTCAGCATTGACCATGATAGAAGCGGTAAGTAACAGTGTAAAACATGTTGGTATCGCCTTAGATGAAGCACTTAGAATGGCAACTTTATACCCTGCAAAATCAATTGGTGTTGATAAAAAATTAGGAACTATAACGGAAGGAAAAATAGCGAATTTGGTTGCCTTTGATCAAAACTTCGTTATCCAAAAAACGATTGTTAACGGTAAGTTATAATCAAATAAAACCTAAACAAATGATTTTGCATTTTCATTTAATAGGGGGTTTACCCCCTATTAAATTTTTTTGTCGCTCGTGCTAAGCACTAATTATGTGCAACTGCTTGTCAATTGGGTATATAATGGCCTAACTAAGAATAACAATCATTATATAGTGAGGTAAGAATTGGTCATGGCATTGAATTATTTAAACTTGGTCGGTAATGCAGAATTAGTAAAACAGCTCAATTATGCAATGATCTATCGCTTGATTATTCAGCAAAGTCCAATTTCCCGTATTCAGTTAGCCGAAACAAGTCATCTTGCTCCAGCCAGTATCACAAAAATTACCCGTCAATTGTTAAAAAATAAGTTAATTAAAGAAGTTGATGTCCAACAATCGACTGGGGGTCGCCCTGCGGTATCGATTGAAGCTAAATTTGACCATTATCATGCCATCGCAATTCAACTCAGTCGAGCCCATGTTACTATTGAATTGTATGACCTTGGTGGCCATAGTTTGGCATTTAAGCGCTACCCTTTAACTGACTTTACACAACGTTTGGCACAAAATTATGTAATCAATCTTATTGAGTTATTCTGCCAAGAAAATAATAAAAAAATTAAAAATCTTATCGCAATTTCGGTTGTGATGCCTGGTGTTGTTGATTCCGTTAAGGGCATTGTACGTTATACGCCGCATATCAGCGTTAACAACTGGGCACTTGCCGATGTCTTAAAAGAAAAATTCCATGTCGACGCTTTTGTGGGCAACGATGTACAAAGCTTGGCATTAGCCGAAAGCTATTTTGGTTCAACCCAAAATGTCGAGGATTCAATTTTAATCCGCGTACATCGCGGTGTCGGTTCTGGCGTTATTATTAATCAACAACTGCTGATGAACCATAACCAAAGTGCCTGTGAAGTTGGCCATATTCAAGTTAATCCATTAGGGGAACGCTGTCATTGTGGTAATTTCGGTTGTCTTGAAAATCAAGTCGTCAATGTTGAAATAGAAAAAAAAGCAAAGTTACTGTTAGAGCAAGGCTATCCAAGTAAACTGACGATTGATAAATGTGATATCAATACCATTTGCCAATTTGCTAATCAAGGTGATGAATTAGCTGAAAAACTGATTAAAAATGCGGGTGAAAACTTAGGGCGAGCCGTTGCCATTATGGTCAATATTTTCAACCCACAATGCATTATTTTAGCAGGAGAGATAACCAAATCACCTGAAATCTTACTCAATGCCGTCAACAGCGCATTATATTCGCAAAGTTTAAAACAGTTACGTGAAAATTTATCCATTAGCTGTTCGACATTAAGTGATAGTTCAGCCATTGGGGCATTTGCGCTTGTTCAACAAGCATTATTCAATGGTTCACTATTGATGACAATGTTGGATGATAAGTAGAATGGTATAATTCACTCACTACACATACTTGATGTGTAGTGAATGATGACAACTAACGTAAGATTCTTAACATGCGGCGTAGTGGCTCAGCAGCCCCCCACAATAACTGATCGCCAACAGTAAAGGCCGATAAATATTCTGGTCCCATATTTAATTTACGCAAACGACCAACCGGTGTGGATAACGTGCCGGTTACTGCTGCTGGCGTCAACTCTTTCATTGATAATTCACGATCGTTTGGAATGACCTTAACCCAGTCATTATGCGCCGCTAATAAATTTTCAATCTCTGGGATCGCAATATCTTTCTTCAATTTAATCGTAAATGCTTGGCTATGGCAACGTAAAGCGCCAATACGTACACATAAACCATCAACAGGAATAATCTGAGAGGTACCTAGAATTTTGTTGGTTTCAGCTTGACCTTTCCACTCTTCACGACTTTGACCGTTATCGAGTTGCTTATCGATCCATGGAATTAAGCTCCCCGCTAATGGCACACCAAAATTGTCAGTAGGTAATGAACCATCACGCATTTTTGCCGTAACTTTTTGTTCAATATCTAAGATTGACGAGTGTGGATTAGCCAGTTCTTTAGCAACATCGGCATGCAACATACCCATCTGGGTTAATAACTCTCGCATATGACGAGCGCCGCCGCCTGAAGCAGCTTGGTAAGTTGAAACAGAGACCCAATCAACTAAATCCGCAGCAAATAATCCACCCAATGACATCAGCATTAAACTGACGGTACAGTTACCACCAACAAAGGTCTTAATACCTTTATCGAGCGCTAAATCGATATTGGCTCGATTGACAGGATCAAGGATAATGAGCGCATCATCTTTCATACGTAATGTCGACGCCGCATCGATCCAATATCCCTGCCAACCTGCATCACGTAATTGTGGATAAATACTTGATGTATAATCACCACCTTGGCATGTCACAATAATATCTAACGCTTTAAGTGCATCAATATCATTAGCATCTTGTAATACACCTGTTTTACCGGCAAATTCTGGTGCAGATTGACCTGCTTGAGATGTTGAAAAGAAAATAGCATTAATGCCATCAAAATCGTGCTCTTGAATCATGCGCTGCATCAATACAGAGCCCACCATACCACGCCAACCGATAAAACCTACATTTTTCATAATCAATTATCCACAATTTAAATAAATCGTTATTTTTAATGGGTAACAAACCCAATATATTTATGTTTCACTATTAAAACAAAATATCAGTATAAAACAAGCAAGATAAAAAATTATTTTGAAACAAGGCGCCGACATAAATGCCGGTTATGATGTCATTTTAATCATTCATTTCGTTATTTTTTTATCATAATAGCTAATTCTAGTGTAAAAAAATCATTTTTTATATCAACAATACTCACTGTAAGCTATAAATCTCTTATTATTATGTGATAATATGCCCTACTCAAGATAACAGAATGATTCACATTTTAATTTATTATGCCAGCATCATTTGATCCAACTCGACGACTTTTGATAAAAGGAATTGCCGCAGCATGTCTGTTATCGGTTACCCGTGTTGGATTTGCCGCAACGGCACAAATGGCAGCAGTGCGAGTTTGGCCCTCATCGACTTATACCCGTATCACGCTAGAATCAAATATCCCGTTATCATATAAACAGTTTACCTTACCCAGCCCAAACCGATTAGTGATTGATATCGATGATCTCAGTCTAAATAGTACATTCCGTAATATTACATCACTCGTGCAGCCCAATGACCCCTATATTAAGCAGTTAAGAGTCGGTCAATTTGATAACAAAACCGTTAGGCTCGTCATCGAACTCAAACAAGATGTTAAACCCAACTTGTTTACCCTGAGCCCAATTGCTGAATTTAAAAACCGCTTAGTCATTGATTTGTATCCAGCTACGCAAACTGCAATTGATGATGATCCCTTATTGGCTTTACTTGAAGACTTTAATAAAGGTCAATTGGATGATGAAGATCCTGTGATCACCGCAATCCCACCCAAAAAAGCGGATGATAAAGTCGTTATCGTCCTCGATCCAGGTCATGGCGGCGAAGATCCCGGTGCTGTCGGGTATTATAAAACCCGAGAAAAAGACATTGTCTTACAAATTGCCCGGCGTTTACGCGATCTTATCCGTAAAGAGAAGGGACTAACTGTCCACTTAACCCGTAACGAAGATGTCTTTTTGCCCTTACGAGTACGTGTTGAAAAAGCTCGCGCTTTACATGCCGATTTGTTTATCTCAATCCATGCCGATGCATTTACCAAGCGATCCGCCAAAGGGTCATCGGTTTTTGCATTATCCGCGAAAGGGGCGAGTAGTACCGCAGCCAGTTATTTAGCACAAACCCAAAATGAGGCGGATGAGATCGGAGGCGTCAGTCGCAGTGGGGATCGTTATCTAGATCACACTATTTTAGATTTAGTGCAAACGACAACCAAAAGTAATAGCTTACTACTTGGACGAGAAATATTAAGCAAAATGCAGTACGTCAACACACTGCATAAAGCACAAGTCGAGACCGCTGGGTTTGCCGTACTTAAAGCACCAGATGTCCCGTCTGTTCTGGTAGAAACAGCTTTTATTAGTAATCTCAATGAAGAAAAAAAACTAAAAACAGCAAACTTCCAAAATCAAATTGCTAAAGCGATGCTTGATGGCATAAAAAGCTACGTTAAATTACGCAAGAATTAATTTCCTATCTTTTTACTCATTTTAGTTTATTAAAAAATAAATTTTGTTAATCAATGAACTAAACTTATTTTTACTTATCAAAAAATTGCTTATCCAACAAGATAATCTGAGTATTAGATAATTCAGTTTTACATTTTGATATAGAAAAAAACTATACCAAATAATAAAAAAATAGAATTATAAAATAACCAAAAAGTTTGTTATCTTCAAAAAAGGTAAATTATAACCCGTTAATTGAGGACACAAACATGACAACATCTGCTATCGGCTATCCAAGAATCGGCAAACTTCGTGAATTAAAATTTGCAATAGAATCTTACTTTAAAGGCGACAAGAGCCAAGCTGAATTAATTACGATTGCAAAGGGGTTACGTAAAGCGCATTGGCAACAGCAAGCAACAAGTCAGATTGAACATATCTCTTCAAATGATTTTTCATTCTATGACGCAGTCCTTGATACAGCATGCTTGCTAAATGTTATTCCAAACCGTTATCAAAAATTAGCACTACCTGAATTAGATCAATATTTTGCAATGGCACGGGGTTATCAAGGTGATAAGGGTGACGTACATGCCCTTGCGATGAAAAAGTGGTTTAACACTAACTATCACTATTTAGTGCCAGAAATTGAATCAAACACAGACATCAAACTCGTCGGGACTAAACCATTTGATGAATACCAAGAAGCAAAACAGCTTGGTATTGAAACAAAACCCGTTATCATTGGGCCATTAACCTTTTTAAAACTGGCTAAAATTACTGCTGGTCAAAACTACCAACATTATCTTGATGCAACGATTAAAGCCTATAGTGACATTATTGCTAAATTTGCAGCGCTTGGCGTGACCTGGCTACAAATTGATGAACCGATTTTAGTCACCGACCTCAACCAACACGATATTGCAAATTTTGAAAAAATTTACCAAACGTTATTATCACAAAAAGGCTCAGTAAAAATCTTACTACAAACCTACTTTGGTGATATTCGTGATTGTTACTCTCAAGTGATCGCCTTACCATTTGATGGTATTGGTATCGATTTTGTGGAAGGTAAAGAGTCATTAGCATTATTACAAAAATATGGTTTTCCCGCTGATAAACAGCTCTTTGCTGGCGTGGTGAATGGTAAAAATATCTGGCGTAATAATTATGCTAAAACCTTATCTTTATTGACGCAAATTAAGCAAAAAACCGCTAATATTGTGATAAATACATCATGTTCATTATTGCATGTGCCTTATACACTGCAAAGTGAAACCAAATTAACAATAGCGCAAAAAGCCTATTTAACGTTTGCACAAGAAAAATTACAAGAATTAGCGGAATTAGGACAATTATTCAAAGAACACGATCCAAAGCAACATGCAGCCTATAAATCCAATCAAACACTGTTTACCCGTGAGCGTGAAGGAACCAACCAAGCAATTAGACAAAAAGTCAGTGCACTAACCGAGCAAGATTTTGTTCGCTTACCGGAATTTTCACATCGTGAAGTGATTCAACGACAAACACTAAACTTACCGCCTTTACCCACCACCACAATTGGTTCTTTCCCACAAACCAGTGATGTGCGTGTAAACCGAGCTCAGTTTAAAAAAGGCGAAATCACGCTTGAACAATACACCGCGTTTAATAAACAAAAAATTTCTGATTGTATTGAATTACAAGAAGTGATCGGACTTGATGTCTTAGTTCATGGTGAATTTGAACGTAATGACATGGTTGAATATTTTGGGGAAAGCTTAAATGGCTTCATCTTTACCGAAAAAGCATGGGTACAATCATACGGTACACGCTGTGTTAAACCACCGGTTGTATGGGGCGATATCTCACGTTCAAAACCGATTACCGTTGAATATTCAGAGTATGCACAAAGTTTAACGGACAAACCCGTAAAAGGCATGTTAACCGGTCCTGTAACCATTTTAAATTGGTCGTTTCCTCGTGAAGATATCTCTTACAAAGATTCTGTATTCCAAATCGCGCTGGCCATTGCGGATGAGGTTTTAGATCTTGAAGCTGCTGGTATTGGTATTATCCAAATTGATGAAGCCGCTTTAAAAGAGAAGTTACCACTACGTAAAGCAGATTGGCACAGTGAATATTTAGATTGGGCGATTCCCGCATTTCGCTTAGTTCATAGCAAAGTGAAACCGCAAACACAGATCCATACCCACATGTGTTATAGCGAATTTACTGACATCATTAAAGAGATCGACCAAATGGATGCGGATGTGATTTCATTTGAAGCATCGCGCTCTAATCTCGAGATTATTGATGTGTTGAAACAAAATAATTTTAAAACAGAAGTTGGGCCAGGTGTATACGATATTCACTCGCCACGCGTACCTTCAACTCATGAAATACGCCAAACGATTGAAAAATTACTCACTAAAATCGATAAACAAAAACTTTGGATTAACCCTGACTGTGGCCTAAAAACACGTGGTGAGCAAGAAGTCGTTGCAAGCTTAATTCACCTTGTGAAAGCGACACAGGATGTTCGATTGGAGTTATAGCAATGAAAATGAATCAACTATTTAAAGATAAAACCGTATTGTCTTTTGAGGTTTTCCCGCCGAGGAAAACCTCACCACTGGAATCCATTTATGGCACGTTGCGTGAACTGGGTAATTTGAAACCCGATTTTATCAGCGTGACATATGGTGCGGGCGGAAGTTTAAATGGTGAAACCACCATAAATATTGCCCACGCAGTAAAACATACTTACGGGATTGAAAGTGTCGCCCATTTACCGTGCATTCATTTTAGTAAAGATGACATTCGATCAATACTCAAAGAATTACAATTTGCGGGTATTGATAATGTATTAGCGCTTCGCGGTGATATCACACCAGAATGGCAACCTAAACAAGATTTCCGCTATGCCAGTGAACTCGTGTCATTTATTAAAGAGAATGGTGACTTTAATATTATTGGTGCCTGTTATCCTGAAGGACATACTGAAGCAACCACCCTTAAACAAGATTTGATTAATTTAAAAGAAAAGGTTGATGCAGGTACCGATCAACTGATTTCTCAGTTATTTTTTGATAATGAATATTTTTATGTGTTCCGGGATAAGGCGGCTGACATGGGCATTCATGTGCCGATTGAAGCGGGGATTATGCCTGTTGTGAATAAAAAGCAAATTGAAAAAATGGTATCAATTTGTGGCGTCAATCTACCGAAAAAATTTAAACAAATGATGGAAAAATATGAACATCATCCTGAAGCATTTCGTGATGCGGGTATTGCCTATGCAATTGACCAATTAGTTGATTTAGTATCACAAGATGTTGACGGTGTTCATTTGTATACCATGAACAGTTCCTTAATCGCCAGACGGATTAACGAGGCTGTCGCCACGTTGTTCACCGTACCGAAACATATCCACTAGAACCACAATAACGGGCCTTATGGTCCGTTTTTTTATGATGACAAAGCGCAAATACACTCATCACAGTTGATGATGCCAAAAAGGGTATTAGGATAAATGTGTCATCAGAGTGAAATAATGAAAGTAAAACAAGAAAAGAAATTGGTTGCGGGGGCTGGATTTGAACCAACGACCTTCGGGTTATGAGCCCGACGAGCTACCAAGCTGCTCCACCCCGCGTCAGAGAGGTGCTTATAATATAGCATTCAAAAAAGATTGCAACTATTATTATGGCAGATGTCTAAAAGATAAACAAAACAGAGGGATTAAATAAGACTTTGCTGATTTAATCGCCGGTTCCTCATCAAGCTTTCACACAATCGCATCGTAATCTACCACGGCACGTTAAGATCATTTTTGCTAATGGATTAGGCATGATAAAGCGATTGAGATATGTTAGACTTATTTTTAGTATTTATAATCATGTCGTGAGAGTTAAGCATATGAAGTTTAAAGCGATTTTATTCGGTTTTGTCTGTTATTTTTTTGTTGTTACCAGCTATGCTAAAACACCCTCTCTCGATGAGCTACGCTCTCGCTTTGGTCAATGGCAAACAACCTATCAATCTCTGTCAGATGCAGAGCAAAAAAAATTACTGGATTCACTTAAAGACTATCCACTCTATCCCTACGCGCAGTATCAATATTTGAAAGCGCATTTGGATACCATAACCCCCACTGAAATGAATCAATTTGTAGCACAAAATGATGATTTCCCGCTAACCACAGGACTGATGCAAGACTACTTAGATGTGCTTGGCAAACGCAATGCTTGGCGTAGTATTGTTGCTTTAAATATTGATAACTCAATTACCTCGCGCTGTCGTTATCAATATGCATTATTACAGTTACGCAACAAAGAGTCCGCATTTAAGCCAATTAAAAATATTTGGTTATCGGGTGATGATTTACCCTCTGCCTGTGATGCCATCTTTGAGGAATGGAGTAAAACCAGTGAAAAAACAGCGAATCTGATTCTACTCCGTATTGAACTTGTCTTAAAAAAGAATAACGTTAAGCTGGCTCGTTATTTAACAGATCAATTACCCGATAACTATAAAACACTGAAGAAAAATTTATCGACCTTGCTGGATAAACCAAAATCACTACCGGATTTTGCTAAAAATATCTCACCAAGTTCATTTAGCCAAAAAATGGTGAATCTTTCGTTCGCTCGCTTTGCCAGCATTGATGCAGATACAGCAAAAGCCATCATTCCAACATTAGTTAAACAACAAAAACTGAGTAAAGATGATGAAAATGCAATGTTACGCGTTATTGCAAATAACTATTTCAAAGACAGTGCGACCGATCAGCAAGTCAAATGGCGACAACAATTTATTGCTCAAGATCGATCGACCTCATTGGTTGAACGTGAAATTCGTTTAGCACTCAGAACAAACTCACTTGATGATGTTGCTTACTGGCTAAATGTGTTATCAAAACAAGATAGCCAAAAAGATGAATGGCAATACGTGAAAGCCATGATATTAAAAAATCAAAAGCAGCAACAACAAGCGAATGACATCCTAAGTGCTTTAGCAAAAGGTCGTGGGTTTTATGCGATGTACAGTGCCCAACTTCTCAACCAACCTTACCATTATGATTTCAATTATGTTGTGGTAACGGGGACAACATCACCACAAAAAGAGTTAGCACAGCTTAAGCAAAAATACCAAAACGATACCGTCATTAAACGTATCGATGAATTGCGCTATTGGCAAATGTTAGCAGACGCAACCCGTGAATGGCGTAATTATTTATACAGTGATATCAGTCATAAAAATTATGCCGAGCTTGCGCGTTATACACATCAAATTGGCTGGGGTGAGCACAGTATCCAAGCGACTATCGCGGGTAAATTATGGGACAACTGGATTGAACGTTTCCCGATTGTTTATCAAGATCTTTTTAATCAATCATTGAGTGAAAAATCCATACCGCTTTCTTATGCATTAGCCATTGCAAGGCAAGAAAGTGCACTCGATGCAACAGTACAATCCCCCGCTGGTGCACGCGGATTGATGCAATTAATGCCAGCAACAGCGAAAGATAGTGCCAAAAAAGTCCCTGATTTAAACTACCAATCAGCCAACCAACTTTACGATCCTAAAGTGAATATACAGCTCGGTACTTATTATCTTGATTATGTTTATCAACTTTTTGATAACAACCGAATTTTAGCATCGGCGGCGTATAATGCGGGCCCAAACCGAGTTAATCGCTGGTTACAAGAAACCGATGGAAAACTCGATGCCGTCACTTTTATTGAAACGATTCCTTTTACAGAAACACGAAATTATGTTAAAAGTGTACTAGTTTATGATTACATTTATCAGCTAATGTTAAAAAATAAACCTAATACCATTTTGCATGATAATGAAATTGAACGTAAATATTAATTGACCTTGATAGGTAACCACATAGTGTTAAACGAGTAGATAATGAAAGACGATGATTGGCAAAATACAGTAAATTTTTTACAGCAAGCATTTGCAGATAATTACCAGTTTGATATTTTCAAACTTTTGCTGACAACAGATGAGCGTAGTGCGCTTGTGACTCGGGTTAAAATCGTAAAAGCCTTATTAGAAGGCACCATTAACCAACGCCAGCTCAAAGACCAGTTAGGTATTGGAATTGCGACAGTAACCCGTGGCTCGAATTCATTGAAAGATGTGTCACCTCAATTCAAGCAATGGCTTGAAACAAGCTTACTTGATAAACAAAAAGGCGCTTAATATCAGCGCCTTTTTTATCAACTCAAGTCCGGTTATGCATCATCTTGTTTCATAATAACTGGGACACAATAATCACATTCAACACTCGGAATTTCCATAATATCACTATGAGAAGTTAAGTTACTGTGATTATAGTGAATTTCAATCGTATCACCAGGGCGCAGTTTGACTTTTAACATTGGGATGGCTGCAAAATAGATTTGTGAAATAAAATCAAGCAAACCGAGTGGTGGGCCAATATATTTAAAACAGACATATAAGCCGCCTTTACTCACGTATTTTTCAGCATTTTCAATAATACTATTATCTTCAATACCAATTGTATAAAGAACTTCTTGTTCATCAATATGATCTTTACCTTTAAGTACACGGCTAAACGTATAGACTTTATTTGGTAAAACCGCATTGCTTTTGAAATACTTCGCCATATAATCAGTAAAGAACTGTTTTCTTAAAATCGCATTATGTTGTAATAACTCATTTAAATTACAGTTATTTTTGTAGGTAATACCACAAAAGACCTGCTGTGGTAAATCAACAAAAGTTGGCTCTGGTAATTTCAATTGCGTTTTATTCAATTCAATTGGTGGGGTTAGACCACGCGGATCCCACAATTCATTACGACGATAAGTTGCAGGTGTGACATTAAATTGCTTTTTAAACGAACGCGTAAACGTTTGCTGTGAATCGAAGCGGTACTGCATCGCAATATCTAAGATAGGTTTACTTGTTAACCTAAGCGCCAACGCCGCATGTGTCAGACGACGGTGACGGATATATGTCCCTAAAATTTGACCGGTGACTTTTTTAAACATTCGCTGTAAATGCCATTTTGAATAGCCAGACTTATCAGCAACATGATCAATAGACAGAGGCTGTTCTAAATTTTTTTCAATCCATTTAATTAAATCAGAAATAATATTGGCTTGATTCATCATAATGCGTCATATCCATAAACTAAGTCACATGTTTCGCGATTATGCCGTAACTCTAAGCATAATCAAAGAAAAAAATAAAAATTTTCAAATTTTTACTTTTTAATAATAGGAATGTGTTCCTGCCTGATGATCGGTTAAATCTCGGACGCCCGTTAATTCTGGGAATTCGGTTAACAGTTGTTTTTCAATCCCTTCTTTTAAGGTCACATCAACCATCGAACAACCATTACAACCGCCACCAAATTGAAGAATCACATGCTTATCATCCGTGATTTCAACCAAACTCACATAACCGCCATGGCTAGCTAATTGCGGATTAATTTGAGCTTGTATCATATAATTAACACGTTCAATGAGTGGGGCATCATCATCAACACGTTTCATTTTAGAGTTAGGTGCTTTTAATGTGAGCTGAGAGCCTAGTTCATCGGTCACAAAATCAATTACCGCTTCATCTAAAAATGGGGCACTGATTTCATCAATATAAATCGAAAAGTCTTCATTTTTTTCTTCAATATCTGACTCTTCAACAGAATCTGGTGGGCAATACGATACGCCACACTCAGCCGTTGGTGTGCCAGGATTAATCACGAAAACGCGGATTTGGGTGCCTTCAGGTTGGTTACTTAATAGCTTTTTAAAATGTGCTCTTGCAGCATCATTAATGGTAATAATTGACATACGCTTCTCACTTGTCGATAACAGCTACCCTAAATATCAGGATAATAGTTGACTGTATTCATCAATTATATAGCTTGTTTTAGCTTTTACAAGCTCGTCCGGCATAAACACAAAATTTGAATATAACGGGCACCTTGCAACCTTAACTGTTTACTTACTGCATTAATCGTATGACCCGTTGTGACAATATCATCAATAACAGCAATCGTTTTTCCTGTTAGATTAGAATGACATTCAAAAGCAGACGCCACATTACGTTGCCGCGCTATTTTTGATAGCGTTTTCTGATCCTGCTTTTTAACATTGCATAATATTAAATGAGGCTGAAAATCTGCAGCGAGCCAATGTGCAATATGCTTGGCTAACAAGGCTGATTGATTATAACCACGTGACCAATAACGTGATCGATGCAATGGTACACATGTCACAATGTCTGGGCGAGCGATGCCCGTCGCTAAACGTTGTTGATACCATGCTAAAAACATTAACCGCGCAAGGGCAAATGAAAAAGCCGTTTTTTGCGCTGATTTAAATTGGTAAATTAGCTTGGTAAATGGTGCTTTATAATCGGCAACCGCGATCAATCGCTGCCAATTTGGCTTAAGTTCATGGCAGTGATAACACGATTGCTGCTGATTAAATAACGGTAAACCACAGACACCGCAACCCGTAATACAATGCGGTAAGTGCTGAAAGCATTGACTACAAATTCCCCATGGTAAATTAAGTGGAAGCTGGCATAAAACACAGTTCATAATGACTCCTTATCGATAATCAAAATGATGTTAATTAAATATTGCAAGCTATTGTCAAGTAAGCAAATATTGTGCGAAACGTGACGCAGTATTACGTAAATTTTGCGGAAAAAATTCCTATCATAAAAAGAATTAGCTATAATGTTTCGGTTTAATTGATTTGAAGGATATTTAAAGTGAAAACAATAAAAGTACTACTCTTGTCATTTGCGCTATCACTTATCTCTACTTTCGCCATGGCAAATACTAAAGTATTAATGGAAACAACCGTTGGTAATATTGAAATCGAACTAGATACAGAACATGCTCCCATCACCACCAAAAATTTTCTCGATTATGTCAACAGTGGTTATTATGATGGTTTAACCTTTCATCGTGTGATCCCGAATTTTATGATTCAAGGTGGCGGCGCAGATGATCAGCTCAACTTTAAAGAAACCCGTGCACCCATAAAAAATGAAGCTGACAACGGTTTAAAAAACCAACGTGGTACCATTGCAATGGCAAGGACCAGTGTTGTTGATAGTGCAACGAGCCAATTTTTTATTAACGTTGCTGATAACGATTTCCTCGACTACCAGTCTGAAAGCAAATACGGCTACGCCGTATTCGGTAAAGTCATCAATGGAATGGATGTCGTAGATAAAATCGTCGCAGTGAAAACCGGCCGTAAAGGACCTCATCAAAACGTGCCATTAGAACCAATTTACATTACCAAGGTAAGTGTTGTTGAATAAACACCAATAGCCATTTATCGATTAATAAAAAAGCGCCAAAGGCGCTTTTTTTTTTATTTTAATTGCATTAATAAATTCGCTAATGAACGCACACCAACACCCGTTGCCCCGGTTGCCCATAATGCTGTCGCACTTTTACGAAACGTCGCAGAACAATCAATATGCAACCAATTCTTTTTATAATTTTTGACAAAATACGATAAAAAGGCTGCAGCAGTGCTTGCTCCTGCAGTATTTGGTAAACCTGAGTTAGCAATATCAGCAAAAGATGATGGAAATTGCCCCCGATGAAACTCCGCAAGTGGTAATTGCCAAAAAGCTTCATGCTCACTATCAGCACAATGTAAAAGCTGGTTGGCAAATTTATCATCAAATGACAATAACGATTGGTAGTCGTTGCCTACCGCAACTTTGGCCGCACCGGTTAATGTAGCACAATCAATAATGTATTTAGCGTTATCCTTATCGGCACACAATAAACCATCGGCTAACACTAAGCGCCCCTCCGCATCAGTATTATCAATTTCAACTGTCACATTGTTGCGGTAACGAATAATATCACCTAATTTAAAGGCATCACCGCTGACTAAATTATCAGCACAGCATAAATACAATTTAACACGTTGTTTTAAACCGCGCGCCATAGCAAGGGCTAAAGCACCCGTAACTAATGCTGCACCGCCCATGTCTGCACGCATCGACTCCATAAAACTACTGGGTTTAAGGCTATATCCCCCAGAATCAAACGTAATCCCTTTGCCAACTAAGCAGGCTAAAATAGGGGCATTGCTATCTTGTGTTGGATTATAATCGAGTTCCAGTAACACCGGTGGACGAACCGACCCCCGACCCACCGTATAAAGCCCCATGTAGTTTTTATCTTTTAACGCTTCACCCGCAATAAACTGATAATGAATGTGTGATGATTGTGCGGCTAATAATTCGGCACTACGCTCAGCTAATTGCATCGGGCTTTGATCTTCAGCAGGCTGATTAATAATATCTCGTGACCAATCAATAATGGATAAACGATGTTGTAGTTCTTGCTTATCATTTTTGCTTAACTTAGACCATGTAATTTTGCTGGTTTGGTGTGTTTTAGGATGACGATACCCCAACCAGAAATGCCAATTCGCTTCTAAATCCCAGCCATCTCCAGCTAATTGAAGCTGATAGATTCCCTGACTCTCGATTTTACGTCCAGCGCGCTGAATTGCACCTAATCGATGCTCTTTTTTATAATGAATGGTAATACCTTGATCTGAATAACTTAATAAGGCAGATTTGCCCCATAATTCACTTGCAGGCTCACTCGACAAAAAAACCGACATTTTAGACATACTTTATCACTCCAATGAAAATACCGTTTCGCATCTTAATATCAATATTCTATCAAAATGGGTGAGGAATTATACTGTTATCTTAGCAAAAACAAGGGGATTGACTGATAGTAACATAAAATTTTTTCGTTAAATTTTTATCATAAGCTATCATTATAGTGTAAAAATGATGTAACCAATGCAAATTAGCAGATGATTAAGGTAAATTACGCTATAATTTAATCATGCATCACTAAAATAATAGAGGATAAGATGTTACCGTCATCATCGCCACTTATACCGATAAAAAATGGCATTAACTTTCGTGATCTTGGTGGAATAATAACACAAGATGGACGTCAA
This sequence comes from Orbus sasakiae, assembly GCF_039542345.1. Taxonomy (NCBI): domain Bacteria; kingdom Pseudomonadati; phylum Pseudomonadota; class Gammaproteobacteria; order Orbales; family Orbaceae; genus Orbus; species Orbus sasakiae. Next base: position 235,390 of record NZ_BAABHY010000005.1, on the reverse strand, counting down.
ATTCGTCCCGGATGCCTGTTTCGCTCTGGTGATTTTTATAATATTAATGCCACCGAACAGCATTTCATCGCAGACTCACTTGGGCTCAAAAATGTACTTGATTACCGAGACCAAACCGAAGCAGAGGCTAGGCCCGATAATCTATGGCAACATGCACATTATTTTAATATTCCAGCTAACCCCTTTAGTGATGAAGTTACCGCAACGTTAACCAAAGAGTTAACTCACAGCGGTTCATTAAAAAAACATTCTCCGTTGGATTTTATGGTCAAACTCTATCAACTATTACCGTTTAATAATCCAGCCTATCAAAAACTTGTCCATTTACTTTTAAACCATAATGGGCAATCGATTGTACAACACTGTGCCATCGGAAAAGACCGTACAGGGGTCGGGGTTGCATTAACATTATTTACATTAGGCGTAGATGAACAAACCATCATGCAAGATTATCTGTTATCCGATCACTTATTAAACGATTTTAGGCAGCATTTATTTGAGCAGTATAAAGATAAATTAACCACTGATGAGCTCATCAACCGACAACAAATTTTTGCGGCAAAACCCGTTTATTTACAGTCAGCAATTGATGCAATAAAAAGCAAATACGGTACCGTTGATGACTGGCTTGAGAATGAGTATCAGTTAACCGAAAAAAATCGCCAAATCATTAAAAATTATTATTTAATTTGATTTAATTTGACATTGTTTAAGGTATACTTACGCTCGCAAATAAGCATAAAAATTAGACGAAACAATAAACCATCTAATACATAATTATAAAAGAGCAATACCTAACAATAATGGGAGCAATGTCATGTTAACAAAAGAAATGACAAAAAAACTAAACGATCAATTAAATCTTGAATTTTATTCATCAAACCTTTATCTACAAATGAGCGCTTGGTGTGATGATCAAAACTTCTCAACTTTCGGTCGTTTTTTACGTGACCACGCTAAAGAAGAAATGGGTCACATGCAACGTCTATTTGATTATGTACAAGATTGTGGTTCACTTGCGATCGTCGGTCAAATTGATGCACCAGAAACACAATTCAACTCACTCAGCGATGTTTTTCAAAAGGCATATGCTCATGAGATCAAAATTAGCCAAGCAATTAATGAATTAGTGGATTACGCATTAACGAAAAAAGATTACTCAACATTTCAATTCTTACAATGGTATGTAGCAGAACAGCATGAAGAAGAAAAACTGTTCAAAACAATCGTTGATAAACTAAATCTTGTTGGTGATAACAAACGCGATCTATTCTTCATGGATAAAGATTTTACACAGGTGCTATCAGAGTCCGGATTACTGGCTGATAATAAAAATGTGTAATTGACATAAACATGACATTTTATGATAAGGCGTTTTGATAAACGCCTTTTTTATTGGCGATGAGCAAACAGTATTAGCAAAAACTAATCTTGCTGCCATAAAACATGTTTGGTGTAATTAAGTAAGGTTTCCGAAATATTTTGCATTACACTACTTTCAGGTGCAAAACGATGCCAATACAGCATACGACGTTGGAATAAACCTTCAGTAAGATTAATCAACTCACCACTTTTAAGCTCTTTTTCAACTTGTAAAATCGGTAGCATACAACATGCAGCCCCTTGTTTAGCCAATTGAACAAAAGCTTCTGATGAACTGGTAATATGACATACCACACTACCGGGTGCTAAATTAAAGTTTTCGTTTAAAAACATTTGGTGCATATCATCTAAATGATCAAATGCAACCGCAGGTGCCTTCATTAAGGTCGAGCGTGTGACGCCATTAGGGAAGTAACGTTTGGCAAAATCAGGTGAAGCCACAAAAATATAATCTAATGCGCCAAGCCGATCAGATAAACAGCCAGGTAACGGCAACTCTTGAATGCTGATCGCGCCGACAACCGTCCCTAAGCGTAGCAGATCAAGCGTGTGTTCTTCATCTTTAATTTGAATATCAAAACGCAGATTATTTCTATCCAATACGGGTTTTAAAGCGGGTAATAACCACGTTGCTAGTGAGTCTGCATTAACAGCAATCGACAACGATAATGGTGTCGTATTATGATCATTATCACCAAGCCATTGCTGCTCAAGTAATTCAACCTGATGAAGTAGTCCTAATAGATGCTCACCTTGTTTGGTTGCTTTCGGTGGGATCGTCCGCACTAATAATTGTTGGCCAAAAAAACTCTCTAATTGCTTAATACGCTGCGATACCGCTGGTTGTGTTATACACAATTTATCAGCAGCACGTTCAAATCCTCGCTCTTTTATTACGGCATCCAATGCTTGTAATGCTCTATAATCTGGACGTTTCATGGTTGTATAATAATTTTTGTTAATATTGCCGTTGAAATATGAATTAATTTATTTTATCAAATTCATAATGATTTTTGCTTCCTAATTGGTTACTATGCCATATCTTACGGAAGATTGCTTTTAAAATTTTTATTTTTTGTGAACATTCAATCAAAGGTGATGTAATGACTCAAGATGAACTAAAAAAAGCAGTAGGCTTTGCAGCGCTTAAATTTGTTAAACCCAAAACAATTGTTGGTGTCGGTACCGGCTCAACCGCTTCCCATTTTATTGATGCCTTAGCAACAATTAAAGATGACATTATTGGCACCGTTTCAAGTTCACAAGCTTCAACAGCCAAATTGAAATCTTACGGCATTCCTGTTTTTGACTGTAATGAAGTTGATAGTCTAGATATCTATGTTGATGGTGCCGATGAAATAAACCATCAAATGCAAATGATTAAAGGCGGTGGTGCGGCGCTCACACGTGAAAAAATCATTGCGGCGCTAAGTCGACAATTTATTTGTATCGTTGATGAATCAAAAATCGTTAATACATTAGGTAAATTTCCATTACCTATCGAAGTGATCCCAATGGCTCGTTCTTATGTGGCAAGAGAGTTGTTTAAACTCGGTGGTAAACCCATTTATCGTGAAGGGGTCCTGACTGACAATGGTAATGTGATTTTAGATATACATGATTTTATGATCCAAGATGCTATTGAATTTGAAAATAGAATCAATGGGATAGCAGGTGTTGTGACTGTCGGAATTTTTGCTAATCGCGGCGCTGATATTGCGTTAGTCGGCACAGCAAATGGGGTTAAAGAGGTAAAGTAGTCGTTCATTTATCAGTTATATCACTAATCTAAAGAGAGGATAAGATGGTAGTTCAAGCATTAACCAAAGATGAAAATAAATTTTTATTACTGGAAGGGGTTCATCCAAGCGCAATAGAAATTTTAAAATCGTCCGGTTATTCCAATATTGAGTACTACAAAGGTGCTCTGGATGAAGACGAATTAAAGCAAGCCATTAAAGATGCCCGTTTTGTTGGCATTCGTTCCAGAACACAACTCTCAAAAGATATTATCGATGCAGCACCAAAACTTGCAGGTATTGGCTGTTTTTGTATTGGTACCAATCAAGTCGATCTTGCTGCGGCCGCAGCAAAAGGGATTCCTGTTTTTAATGCCCCATTTTCAAATACGCGGTCTGTTGCCGAGTTAGTATTAGCCGAAACTATTTTGCTCCTTAGACGAGTCCCAGAAGCGAATGCGCAAGCCCATTTAGGCAAGTGGAATAAAATTGCGATTGGTTCACACGAAGCACGCGGAAAACGTCTAGGGATTATTGGTTATGGCCATATTGGCAGTCAATTAAGTGTGCTTGCTGAAGCATTAGGCATGAAAGTCTACTTTTATGACATCGAAACTAAATTGCCATTAGGTAATGCGAAACAGATGCAAAGCTTACAGGCGCTACTTGAAAAATGTGATGTTATTTCATTACATGTGCCAGAAAATCCTACCACTATCAATATGATCAGCAAAACAGAACTGGCAATGATGAAGCCTCGTTCTATTTTAATTAATGCGTCAAGAGGTACAACCATTGATCTTGATGCATTAGCTGATGCCTTAGAAAGTAAACATATTGCCGGTGCAGCAATCGATGTATTCCCAACAGAACCAGCAAGTAATAGTGAGCCATTTGAATCACCACTATGTAAATATGATAACGTCATTATTACACCGCATATTGGTGGCTCAACCATTGAAGCACAAGAAAATATCGGTATTGAAGTCGCCTCAAAATTAGCCAAATATTCGGATACGGGCTCAACACTCAGCGCAGTTAACTTCCCTGAAGTTTCTTTACCCATTCCAAGTAAAGGCGTGAGTCGCTTCCTAAATATCCATAAAAACCAACCTGGCGTGCTGACCGCAATCAATACCTTGTTTGCCAGCCGTGGTTTGAATATCGCTGCGCAATACTTACAAACTACACCAGAAGTCGGTTATGTCGTCATCGATATTGATAGTGTGGATTTTAGTAAGGCTGAGGAAGTGCTTGTTGAATTGAAGAACGTTGCCGGTACAATCAGAGCAAGACTGTTATTTTAAAAAAACAATTTTAAACAACATTTAACTATAAAAAAAGGTCGATATAATATCGACCTTTTCTTTTTTGTAATACCGATTAAAATTAATCTTTATTACCGCCTCTGTAGGCACGTTTACGATCATTTTCAGTTAAATGACGTTTACGTAAACGGATAGACAGTGGTGTCACTTCAACTAATTCATCATCATCAATAAACTCTAAAGATTGCTCTAGAGACATTTTAATTGCTGGCGATAATGTTGTTGCTTCGTCAGTACCAGAAGCACGCATATTCGTTAATTTTTTACCCGTTAGACAGTTAACAGTTAAGTCATTAGAACGCGTATGAATACCAATAATTTGACCTTCATAAACTTCTGCACCGTGACCTAAGAATAATTTACCACGATCTTGTAAGCTATAAAGTGCATAAGCCAGTGCTTTACCTGTACCATTTGAAATTAATACACCGTTGTTACGTTGACCAATTTCACCAGGACGAACGTCATCATAATGGTCAAATGTTGAATACAGTAAACCTGTACCAGACGTCATCGTCATAAATTCCGTTCTAAAGCCAATTAAGCCACGGCTAGGAATAATATAATCTAAACGCACACGGCCTTTACCATCTGGTAACATATTCGTTAAATCACCTTTACGTAAACCTAATGCTTCCATCACAGAACCTTGGTGTTGTTCTTCGATATCTAAGGTTACTTGTTCAAATGGTTCTTGACGTTTACCATCCACTTCTTTAAAGATAACTTTAGGGCGTGATACACCTAATTCATACCCTTCACGGCGCATATTTTCAATTAATACTGAAAGGTGTAATTCACCACGACCAGAAACACGGAAAGCATCTGGGTCAGGCGTTTCTTCAACACGTAGTGCCACGTTATGAACCAGTTCTTTTTTCAGACGTTCTAAAATTTGTCGTGAAGTCACAAATTTACCTTCTTTACCGGCAAATGGTGAATTGTTAACATTAAAGAACATAGTTACAGTTGGTTCATCAACGGTCAATGCAGGCAATGCTTCAACTGCGCTTACATCACAAATCGTATCAGAAATACCTAATTCACCAAGACCTGTAATCGCAATAATATCACCCGCTTCAGCGACATCTGCTTCATAACGTTGTAAACCTAAGTGACCAAGCACTTGACCCACTTTACCGTTACGTTTTTTACCTTCACTATCAATGATCGTCACTTGTTGGTTTGGTTTAACACGACCGCGTTTAATACGACCAATCCCGATAACACCGACATAGTTGTTATAATCAAGTTGTGAAATTTGCATTTGGAACGGACCATCTGAATCGACTTTAGGCGGTTCAACATGTTTTACAATCGCTTCAAATAATGGCGTCATATCTGGTGCTAGTGTTTCATGATCAACACCCGCAACCCCCATTAATGCTGACGCATAGATAATAGGGAAATCTAATTGTTCATCAGTTGCACCTAGGTTAACAAATAGATCAAAAACTTGGTCTACAACCCAATCAGGACGAGCACCAGGACGGTCAACTTTATTGATAACAACGATTGGTTTTAAACCATAAGCAAACGCTTTTTGAGTTACAAAACGTGTTTGTGGCATCGGGCCATCCATCGCATCGACAAGTAATAATACAGAGTCAACCATCGACATTACACGTTCAACTTCACCACCAAAATCGGCATGTCCTGGGGTATCCACGATATTAATACGGTAATCATTCCAATTAATTGCAGTATTTTTAGCTAAAATGGTAATGCCACGCTCTTTTTCTAAAGCATTGGAGTCCATTACACGTTCAGCTTCTTCGCCACGCGTTTCACCAAGTGTACCTGATTGCTTTAATAGCTTATCAACCAGTGTTGTTTTACCATGGTCGACGTGCGCGATAATGGCAATATTTCTTAAATTTTCAATCACAATATTTATTCCAGAATAATTAACAGGACAATTAGGCGCAAAATTATACACCTTTTTTACCATAAGTGTTGATCAAGATCACAAATAATCGTATTTATTTTTGAAATAGGTCTCATTTTTCATACAATACTTGGCTATTATAGCGAATTATCATCAATTTGTTGAATAACGCTAAAAGAGAATTCAATATAGATACACGATTCTTGTCTCAATTCGTTGACTCACAGGCATAAATATTCGGGATTTTACACACTCAGCATTAATTTCAGTCAAATTAATTATCAAAATACGCTTTTATTAATAGGTAAATATTTTGAATACTCAAATTCAGATTAAAAAGATCGCAAACGGTAAAAAACTAAACGATGTCGAACAGCGTGTATTAAACTATATCATTGAAAATATTGATGATGTAATGAGCATGGGTGTACGGGGGATTGCTAAAAATAACTATACCTCAACGTCAGTAATCATGCGCTTAACCAAAAAGCTTGGCTTTACAGGCTTTGTGGATATGCATTACAAACTGTATCCACAAATCAAAAACAGTACGCAAATAAGTCTCACCAATACGGCCTATCAACATAATAATTTATTTTCAATACCACATTTAACTCAGTTTAATGACTACCATCTGCTACAAGCATTTGCCGAAAAATTATCCCTACTCGATCATAAATTCTTTTTCATTTATGCGACCGGTTTTTCTGGCATTATTGCAGAATATATCCATAAAAAATTGTTGGTTTTAGGTAAAAAAAGCATGTTGGCAAGCGGATCGGATTCAGCAGCTGTGTTTGAAAATAATTTAAGCCATATTGGCATCTTTTTAGCCGTATCAAAATCAGGTCACACCGAACAAGTTGTTAATAAGGCTCGCACCGCACGAGAAAATAATATCTTTGTCGTGTCATTTACCAATGAACTTGCCAATCCATTAGCGGAACTGTCGGATATTAATTTTAAAATCGAAGACAATAATAAACTTGATGACTTAAATATTTTCCCAAATCCTTTTTTTCCTAATTTACTGATGTTATTTGAAGCGATTACTTACGAATATCATCAACAAATTATCGCCAAGCAGTAAATCACAAACAAACTCATCCCCTTGATGGTAACAGGTTTCTAAATGCTGAAACCTGTATCTAATCACCGAATCAATATATACATCACCTTTGCTCTGGATATAGTATTTATCCATACGTTAATCACCACATGATAGAGAGGGTTTTGTGAAAGAAAATATAATGAATAACTTACAACGCTTTTCCAAAGCAATGTTTATCCCTGTATTAATTTTGCCCATTGTTGGCGTACTTATCGCAATCAGTAATATCTTTACGAATGTCCGACTTCTCGAATTATTACCATTTTTAAATCATGCCTTTATCCAAGATTTTTTTGCTATTTTATCAAAATCATTAGTCTCTATTTTATCTAATCTTGGACTAATTTTTTGTGTTGGATTGAGTGTTGGCTTGGCACAAAAAAAACGAGCTGAAGCAGGGTTTACTGCCGTTTTGGGCTTTTTAATTTTCATCTATTCGATGAATAAATTTATGGAAATTAAAGGCATGTTATTTAAAGATATGCCCTTATCTGGCACAGGGCAAACCTTGGTGCTAGGTGTACAAATTCTTGATATGGGTATTTTCTTGGGTTTAATGTTAGGTGTGGTTACAGCCTATATTCATAACCGCTTTTGTGAAACCGAATTCACCAATGCACTGCAAATTTATGGCGGTTCTCGGTTTGTATTCATCGTATTAATTCCAACTGTCGTAATTTTATCGGTATGCTTAACCTACCTATGGCCGTTTGTCCAATACGGCATTTTAAGTTTAGGTAAATTCATTAACCATAGTGGTAGTGCGGGTATTTTCTTATATGGTATGCTTGAACGGTTACTGATTCCAACGGGTTTACATCATTTAGTCTATACACCATTTTTATATAGCCCATTAGGTGGCGTAGCTGAAATCAATGGCACTGTGCTTGAAGGGGCTCGTAATATCTATTATGCCGAAATGGCCGACCCGAGTATTTTACGTCTTTCACCGACCGTTATTTGGGATGCTAGAGGTATTTCTAAAATGTTTGGCTTACTGGGTGCATGCTTAGCAATGTATCAAACTGCTCGCCCAGAAAATAAAGCCAAAGTAAAAGCCATTTTAGTTCCCGCAGCAGTGGCATCATTAGTGGCTGGCGTCACTGAGCCGATTGAATTTACCTTTCTATTTGTTGCCCCAATTCTATTTGTGGTACATGCCATGTTAAGTGGGCTAAGCATGGTTGTTCTTAACTTTCTTGATGTCAGAGCGATTGGCCCAAATGGGATTATCGACTTCTTATTATTCAATGTTCCACTTGGCGTGGAAAAAACCAGCTGGCCTTATTATGTGTTAGTTGGATTGGTCTTTTTTATTCTTTACTACCTCATTTTTAGACTGCTTATCACCAAGCTGAATTTACAAACACTTGGGCGCGAATCAGCGGGTCAAGAAACTAAATTGTATTCAAAAAATGATTATAAAGAAAAACAGAAAACAAATGATAACAAAGCCACTAACCATGATATCGATGCCCCACTAATTGTCGAATTACTTGGTGGACATAGCAACATTGAGAATGTTGATAACTGTTATACCCGTTTACGTTTAATTATTCGTGATGTATCACTGGTTGATGAAGAGAATTTAAAAACCCAAACTGGCGCAAGCGCTGTCATCAAAAAAGGCAATAATGTTCAGGTTGTCTATGGGTTAAAAATTAATGCTGTTCGCAAAGCTGTTGATAGCCATTTGGCAAACATCACCATTACCCATTAATTGAGATAAAAAGGAGTACCGAATGAAAAAATATTCAGTTGTCATCGCTGGTGGTGGTAGTACATATACACCGGGTATTGTCATGATGATGTTAGAGAATTTGGATCGTTTTCCAATCCGTTCACTAACGCTTTATGATAATGATGCAGAACGCCAAGCAATATTAGGTCAGGCATTAGCTATCGTATTAAAAGAAAATGCGCCAGAGATTAAATTCAGTTACACAACCGATCCTAAAGAGGCATTCACTGATGTTGATTTTTGCATGGCACATATCCGTACCGGTAAGTATAAAATGCGTGAACTTGATGAAAAAATCCCACTTAAACATGGGGTTTTAGGTCAAGAAACCTGTGGACCAGGTGGTATTGCTTATGGTATTCGCAGTATGCGAGACATGATTGAACTCATCGATATTATGGAAAAATACTCACCCAATTGTTGGATGCTCAATTACTCTAATCCCGCTTCTATTGTTGCTGAAGCATGCCGTGTATTACGACCAAAATCAAAAGTATTAAATATTTGTGATATGCCAATTGGTACGACTCGCCGGATGTCTCAAATTGTTGGATTACAACCAAAACAATTAACGGTACGCTATTTTGGTTTAAATCACTTTGGATGGTGGACAAGTGTTAAAGACCCTGATGGTAAAGAGCTGCTTCCACAAATTCGCGATTATGTGATGGAACATGGCTATTTAACACAAATTGAAATCGATACACAGCATACCGATCCAAGTTGGCAAGATACCCATCGTAAAGCAAAAGACATTATTGCCGTCGATCCAAATTATTTGCCTAATACCTATTTAAAATACTATCTATTCCCCGATTATGTGGTTGAGCATTCGAATCCGGAATTTACAAGAGCAAATGAAGTGATGAAGGGTCGTGAAAAAAATGTATTTAATGCCGCGAAAGCAATCACGGCAGCCGGTACAGCAAAAGGACAATCATTCCATATCGACAGCCATGCTTCTTTTATTGTTGATTTAGCACGCGCAATTGCCTATAACACCGGTGAACGAATGTTATTGATAGTTGAAAATAATGGTGCAATCGCCAACTTTCGTGACGATGCAATGGTTGAAGTACCGTGTCTTGTTGGTAGTGATGGGCCAGAACCATTGTGCCAAGGAAAAATACCTAATTTCCAAAAAGGATTAATGGAAGAGCAAGTTGCCGTCGAAAAATTGGTCGTTGAGGCATATATCGAAAAAAGTTACCTAAAAATGTGGCAAGCACTGACATTATCAAAAACAGTACCAAGCGCCAGTGTAGCTAAAGCCATTTTAGATGATTTAATTGAAGCAAATAAAGCGTACTGGCCAGAATTACATTAAACACGATTCGACTAGATAAACAAGAGTTATAAGGCAATGTTCTCAATAGCTAACCCCTATTGAGAACATTTTTTCTATCACCATTTCCAATTCAATTAACAACAACCAACCAAAATAGTGATCACCAAGGTATCTATGTTAAACTGTAAAAAATCACATTAGCGTGTTTTGGAGTGTTAACGGTGCAACCTAAACTTGTCATTTTAACTGGCGCAGGTATCTCAGCGGAATCAGGATTGGCGACATTTCGTGCTCAAAATGGTTTATGGGAAGGGCATAATGTGGATGATGTCGCGACTTATGATGGCTATTTGCGTGACCCCATTGGCGTACATGATTTTTATAATATGCTACGTAAAAAGCTACAAAATCCTAATGTTAAACCTAATGCCGCACATTATGCTTTAGCTGAACTGGAACAGACTTTAGGGAGTGAAAATGTCACCATCGTAACGCAAAATGTGGATAACCTGCATGAAAAAGCAGGATCAAAGAATATTATTCACATGCATGGTGAATTACTCAAGGCCCGCAATGAACAAACAGGGCAAATTATTGATTGTGATAGCGACATTGATTACACCAAAAATCCCGATATTCGGCCCCATATTGTCTGGTTTGGTGAAATACCATTGTATATGGATACTATTTACCAACAATTAGAACAGACTGATTATTTTATCTCGATTGGAACATCCGGCAACGTTTATCCCGCAGCCGGATTTGTACAAGTCGCAAATCAAGTGAATGCCAATACCATTGAGTTAAATCTTGAACCATCATTAAAAGGGAATCAATTTCAGACTAAAATATATGGTCCCGCTAGTAAAATCGTACCTGATTTTGTTAAACAATTTATAAAAAACTCAATTAATTAGAATTTCCTTGTGAAGCAACTAATTTTTCAGCATAATGGCGTAAAAATAAAATCGCTTGCGGTGTTTGTAGTCCAAAACTCAGTAAAGCCATATCATCCATCACCAATAACTGGCGGTTTTTACCTGCTGGGGTATTTATTACATTATCCAATAACCAAAAATCCTCTTCATTTTGAAAATAGCGCATTGCCGTTTTAGTTGTAACAATGAGATCAGGTTTAGCTAAAATCAATCCTTCACCCGATAAAGTTTGATAACGATTCATATCCGCCAAGGCATTATTAACGCCAGCAATTTGAAAAACATAATCAATCAATGTCTCTTTACCTGCAGCCAATATATTGTTGTTATTAAAGCTACGGATAAACATGACGTTCAAAGGCAGTTTCGTTGAAGGAATTTGCGCTAAAGTAGCTTGCATTTGTTTAACCAATTCCCCGCCTTGTGACTCACGTTCCACAGCTTTAGCAACTTGTTGTATTCGATTAATCATGCCATTAATACTGGGCTCTCCACTAATAAAAATAACAGGAATACCCATACTTTCAATTTGCTCAAATACCACTGATGGTGCCGCTAATTGACTGGCAATAATTTTATCGGGGTAAAGGGAAAGTAATCCTTCAGCATTCAACGTTCTCATATACCCCACATCCGCCAAATTTGCCGCTTGAGGTGGATAAATGCTACGCATATCACGGCCGACTAATTCATCACCCGCACCTAATTGATAAATAATTTCAGTGATATCTGGACCAATCGAAATGATTCTTTCTTTTGACATAACTGATGTAGAAAGCATAACTAACACTAAAAAAAGTAATCTTTTCATCTTCGTACCTTTTTATATAAATAAACATAATTCGACATTAACCATTATTGTGTTTTTTAGTTAGCACCATCACTAAAAACCAAGGAGCACCAATTAAACAGGTCAATAAACCAATAGGGATAATCGCCGGTGAAGCGACAGTTCGAGCAAGCGTATCAGATAAAAGAAGTAATATTGCGCCACCTAAAGCCGAACACGGCAATAGCCAACGATGATCCGAACCGACCCAAAAACGTAAAATGTGCGGTACCACTAAGCCGACAAAGCCTATTAAACCGGCCAAAGAAACGGCGATGGCAACCAATAATGCACTACTGACTAATAAAATGGTTTGGGTTTGTTTTACGTTAATTCCCATATAATGTGCATCTTCGTCGCCTAACTGCAAGATATTGAGCCGATTAGCCAACAGCACAACACCCAAAATAATTAATAAGATAAATACTGCTGAAATCATTAAAATCGGCCACTTTATGTTAGATAAACTGCCCATTCCCCATAACGACAGTTCTCGAAGCTGCTGATCATTACTGATATAAGACAACACGCCAACAATTGCCATACATAGCGCATTAATGGCTATTCCTAACAACAGTAACTGTGATAATTGTGCACGTTTGTACTGTGATACAAAAAAAATCAGTAATGTAATAAGCAAACTCCCGATAAAAGCAGCACTAGCTGAAGCCCAAAAGACTAAAACGCTGGGTAAGCTAATCGGTAAAATGACCATAATAGCTACCGATAATGCTGATCCACTACTAATACCGAGTAATCCGGGATCGGCTAATGGATTTTTAAATAAACCCTGCATGATCGACCCCGATACGGCAAGCGCTGCGCCAACAATAATCGCAAAAAAAACACGGGGTAAACGAATATGTAACCACATATCAAATAAAAACTGACTGTGTTTATCTGATTGCCAAAAGACAGAAAAAGGCACCGACATTGGCCCAATATTCAACGAAAGTAATAGTGAAAAACATAATATGATCATCAACATCAATACCACCGTGTTTTTATGCTGATGTTTAACGCTAATTGTTTCTAATTTCATGTTTACCATTCATATTGAGCCATATGTGTTAATATTCACTACCAAGATTAAAAATCAATATTCATCCCAAGGTAAAATGTTCTTCCCGGTTGAGTAGACAGTAAAAAGTTCTCTTTATCACTAGGGTAACCACTTTGTGTTAATGAATGGCTGTTACTGTAGTTCCAATACCGTTTATCTGTTAAATTGTAAATTCCACCATTAACGCGAACAGTTTTTGTTATTTGCCAATAAGCAGATAAATCAATCATGCCATAGCCGGGGATGCGATAATATGTGACAGCTGGCGCAAGTACACTTGATGATGTGTTATTGTAATTTTCTCGACCACTATCCTTAGCTTGTTTACCTTTTTGTAAGGTAGTAACAATTGAAGCACCATAGTCTTTTTGTGGTGAATTCCAATTAAGTCCAATCACAGCTTTAAGTGGTGCGATACTTTCGAGATCAACATACTCATCACCAGAATAGCTCGATTTTGATTTACCTTTGCTATAACCAATAGCAATAACCGTGTCAAAACCAGATAATGTCTCAGACCAGACTGAAAAATCAATTTTAGTATTAAATTCTAAACCATAAATATAAGCTGCATCTCGGTTTTCTGTTTTAAATATAGTACCAATATGACTTGGTACACGATCAAACATATCTGGATGAGTTAAGCGATTATAGCGATTTGACGCAATAAAGTTCTTATACTTGTTATAAAAGAGAGATGCACCGACTTCAATACCTGCTGTGATATCCCCTGTATAGCCAATTTCAAAAGCATGACTTGTTTCAGGTTCGAGATCAATATTACCAATAAAAGCATATTGTAGTGTCGGTGGTAAACCATTTTGATTCAAGTTCCAAGAACCATATAGTTGCCCAGCATTTGGAAATTGGATCCCGCGTTGATATTTAGCATAGATATTTGCACCATCGGATAATTGATAATTGATCAATAAAGAAGGCGATAAGAAATGATCACTATGTGTTTTACCATATAATGTTTCAAGATCTTGTTCTGTCACCACTGATGATGACATTTTATCAAGATGAACCGCTTTTGTTTTTTGATAAATCAAACGCAAACCGGGTTCAACTGTTAATAAATTATTATGTAATGAGAAATTAAACTGATCTTTTACAAACGCTTCCATACGATAACGTTTACTATCGGCTTCAGGTTGCATAATTGCATCACGTGGATTAGACAAATTTTCTTGCCAAAATGGCCGTTCTGTAGAGGAAATTAAACCGCTTATACCAAACGTAATATGTTGTAAGTTAGTTTGAAAACCTGATTTACTCTCAAAACCAAATACATCGGTATTAAAAGCAGAATCAACTAACTGATAGGGCGGTAAACTATCAAAAATAATTGATTTATCATTGGCCTTTGTACGTTGATAAAAAAGACGTGAATCAATACCATCAAAATAGGGAGAAGATGGCGACCAATTATAAGCTAAATCATAGCTATAACGCTTGGTCTCTCCTTTTTGTTTTGCATCAATTTTCGTATTCAATGCAGGATTTCGATTAATTTTCCAATACGCATAATCATCTCGACTGCTGCGAGAATAATAATCAAATGTTGTGACAAAAAGATGTTCAGGATTAGCTTGCCAACCTCCACGTAATAACACAGCATTAGAATGAGAAACATTGGGATAAGGTGTAATATCATTATTGATTTTTGATTCTTTGTAATCACGGCGACTTAGAACTAATAGACCATCAAATTCACCATCTTTACCCGCAAATGTGAGTCCATTATGAAAACCTTTATTGGTTGAATTATAGCCGGATTGGTAACCAACATAAGTGGTTTTATCTGTCGTTAAATAATCATTAGCCGTTTTACTTAGAAAGGAAACCGATCCACCAATCGTCCCATTACTTTTGGTTGCTGAACTTGTCCCTGAGTCAATAACTAACTGTCGATACATATAGGGATCAACATAGTCGCGACCAATACCAAAAGTATCTTTACCGCTACGTGAGCCGTAGCTTCGACTGGTTGCATCAGGCAAAGGTATACCATTCACATCGATAGCGACGCGATTACCTTCTAATCCTCTAATGTTATAACCTTTATACCCACCCCGATCAAAGCCTGAAGAAGAAGCACCTTGACTCGCGTTTGGTGCAGAAATCAATGTTTGATAACGAATAATTGAACCAAAATCATTGGGTATATCATCATCAATGTTAATATCCCGCACCCCATCTTTATTGAGTAAGGGCAGATCGCTGACACTCACCATAATGGTGTCTTGGGTACTTTCACCATTTGGTTTATCAATGTGTTGTTCTTTTGCATAGGATAAAAATGGAAAACAACAGATTAAGGCAGTTAATACTTTATTATATTTAAACTTATTTGAGTTATATTGTTTCACTTGGTTTGATCTCTTTATAAATGGAAAAGAAATCTCACAGAGCATCCCTACTTTCTTTAATGATAATGATTCTTATTATTATTTTTGAGATAATAATTTTAATTATTATTAAAGTCAAATGGGCAAATTCAAATTGATTTAATCGTTATTTTTTAATTTACCTAAGTAGCTATTTTTATCCAAATTATTAATTTGTGTTTGGATCCAAGTCGCTTTATTACGGGTATTTTCATTTGGGTGAGTTGGGCTTAAATAGCGTGGGTTGGGCAAAATTGATGCCAATAAGCAGGCTTGTTCAAGTGTCAGATTTTTAGCTGTTGTATTAAAATAGTAATGCGCGGCAGCCTCTATACCAAAAATACCATTGCCCCATTCAACACTGTTTAAATAAATTTCTAAAATGCGTTCTTTCGACCAAAAAATTTCAATCCAAAGTGTAAACCAAAGCTCAAATCCTTTACGAATAAAATTTCTTGATGGCCATAAAAACAAATTTTTAGCCACTTGCTGACTAATCGTACTCGCGCCACGAACATGTTGACTATTTTCATTATGTACAATAGCACGTTCAATCGCATCAAAATCAAAACCAAAATGGTGAATAAAATTTTGATCTTCTGCTGCAATGACAGCAATTTTGATATTGTCAGAAATATCCGAAAAATCGCGCCATTGATGTAATTGTCTACCATGCCAATCAGATAATTTTTGTTGCACCATTAACATACTGGCTGGCGGATTAACAAAACGAAAAAGTAACACGAATAATATCGAGACAATAATAAATATCAGGATAATTTTTTTTAGTAGTCTAACGAATTTCGTGAAAAGCGTTGTCATAGGATATGCAATTAAGAGTGAAATCAAACAGCACAATTATATATCAGTTATAACATTAATATATAATGATTTAATGATATTAATTGGATAAATATAATTGAATAAACTCTGCTATTTCATGCACATTATTATTATCAAACTGTTGAATAGCAATATCTAATGCACAATCGGTTGCAATAGCAATTGTCATTGAATCATAAAATAATGGTTTTTGGTTGGCAGATCGATGACAGACAATTTTTGTTATCGGTTCTTCTTTAAACCCCTCAACCAGCACTAAATCAACATTACGAAATTGCCCGGCAAGTTCCATCAAATTTGGGGGTTGATTAATGGTTTCGGTTACCATTGCCCAGCGCTGATGACAAGCAACCATTACTTGAGCTGCGCCCGCTTTACGCAGTTCATAGCTATCTTTGCCAGGCGTATCTATCTCCATATTATGGTGACTATGCTTAATCACTGCTAAGCGAATACCTCGTTGCTGCAATGCTGGAATCAGTTTTTTTAATAATGTGGTTTTACCACTACCGCTATATCCACATATCCCGATTAATCTCATAAATGCTGATTCCAATAGTCTAGTTCTTGCGGAGTATTAATATTTTCAAAATAATGATGATGATCAGAAAATAAAACTTTTTTCACGCCATTTTGATGTAAAAAAAGTCGTAATTTACGTTCACCACAATCTAAATAGTCTTTTATTTTCCCAGCTAAGCAGCGATTAATCAGTAAAATCGTCGGATGTTCTTTTTCTCCATCAGTGACATAAGCAGCAAAATGATCACCCATATTACGGTGTAGTTGTTGCACTAAATCTAATGGTAAAAAAGGCGTATCACAACTTACCACTAAATTCCAATCCGTTTGACTATGTAATAATCCCGTATAGATACCGGCTAATGGGCCTAAATGACCCGATAATTGATCGGTAATCACCGGATAACCTGACTGCTGATAAGCAGCGATATTTTGATTACTATTAATGATAATCGTACCAACTTGCGGCTTAATACGTTCAATGACATGACAATAAAGCGGTTTACCTTTTAATAATAAAAGGCCTTTATCATTCCCTGCCATCCGTGAACTTTTACCGCCAGCCAGAAGAATTGCGGTTATAGCGTTTTTTAACATACCTTATGACTTTTTTTACATTGATAAAATTTAAAATAGCATTACTATAAGTAAAATTACAAAAAATAAATAGGTAAATAATTATGGCCTGCCATAGAATAGAAGAATTAATCGAACTTTTAGCGCCTGCATGGGAAAAAGAATCAGATTTAAATTTATTGCAATTTTTGCAAAAATTGGGTCAAGAAGCAGGATTTAAGGGTGAACTCAATACATTAAGTGATGAAGTTTTAATTTATCATTTAAAAATGCGTGATGCTGATAAAACAGAAGCAATCCCCGGTATTAAAAAAGATTATGAAGATGATTTTAAAACAGCAATTTTAAAAGCACGTGGAATTGTAAAATAACAAGTTACTCAATAAATGGATATGATTAGGAGTTTTTTATAATGATTAAAAAAATGGTTATCGCATTAAGTGCCGTATTATTTTCATTTGCTGTTTTTGCAGCAGATACCCAAGGGCCTAAAATTGAAGATGGTAAGCAATATACGACATTACCTAAATTTGCAGCGCCCCAAAAAGAAGTCCTTGAGTTTTTCTCGTTTAACTGCCCAAGTTGTTACCGTATTGATAACGAATTCAAAATAGGGGAAACCATAAAGGATAATTTACCTGAAGGTGTTGTATTCAAAAAATACAGCTTAAGTACATTTGGACCGCTTGCTCCAGAATTATCTGAAGCTTGGGCTATTGCTAGTGTATTAGGCATTACTGATGAAATTGCTCCTGATCTTTATAATGGTATCCAACGTGATAGAACAATCAAAACGGCAGATGATATTAAAGGTGTATTTGCTAATGTTGGGGTTGATAATGCTAAATACGAAAGTATGAAAAATAACTTTTTAGTGAAAGCGTTTCTTATTCAACAAGAAGAAGCAAGAAAGGAACTTCAGCCAACCAGTATTCCAAGTTTTTATGTTAACGGTAAATATTTAATCAATGCCAGAGGTCTTGATCAAACCTCAAATGATACAGTAATCAAAGATCATTCACGAGTGGCTAATTACCTAGTAGAACTTAAATAAATCAGCGTTTCTGCTACCTAAAACGCGCTTTAATGCGCGTTTTCTATTTGTACGACTTTTTAGTATACTGATCCCAAATACTCCTTTATAAAAAAGTGAATTCATTATGTCAAATCAAAACCCCATTATTCTCATTGATGGTTCATCCTATCTCTATCGCGCGTTTTTTGCGACCCCCGCTTTAACCAATCCCAAAGGTGAGCCGACCGGTGCAATTTATGGTGTGACAAATATGATTAGAAGCCTAATCAATCAATATAATCCTAGTCATATTGCGGTTGTTTTTGATGCCAAAGGTGGATCATTTCGAAAAGAAATTTACAGTGACTATAAGGCAACGCGAGAAGCCATGCCGGAAGATTTAAGAGTACAAGTTGAACCGATTCATAACATTTTAAAAGCAATGGGTTTACCACTACTTTGTGTTGAAGGCGTTGAGGCTGATGACGTTATAGGTACACTTGCAAAGCAAGCTGAAGCCGAAAACTTATCCGTACTAATTAGCACGGGTGATAAAGATATGGCACAACTGGTATCAAATAATGTCACCCTTATCAATACCATGAATAACGTGGTACTCGATCCGCAAGGTGTTGTGAATAAATTTGGTGTACCTCCCGCCAAAATTATCGATTTTTTAGCCTTAATGGGCGACAGTTCTGATAATATTCCTGGTGTACCAGGCGTTGGTGAAAAAACGGCAACCAGCTTATTGACTGAATTTAATGGTATCGATGATATTTATCAACATATTGATCAAGTCGAAAAATTATCAATCCGTGGTGCAAAATCAGTTAAACAAAAATTGGTCGATAATGAAAAAGAAGCGCGCTTATCATATTTACTTGCGACCATAAAAACAGACGTTGAACTTAATTTTACAAATGAACAACTTAAACCAGAAACGGCTGATCTCAATAAATTAAAAGAGATGTTTGAATACCAAGGGTTTAACCGATGGTTAACTGAACTGCAAAATAACACTTTTTTCAAAGCCAATAACATACAGGTTGATTCAACGAAAATTGATAATGCAGAACCAATAAGTCAATTTGATAGTGCAACAAGTGATAGTAAACATTATGAAGCGATATTAACAAGTGAACAACTCGATAATTGGGTTAAAAAATTAAAAGCCTGCCAATTATTCGCATTTGATACAGAAACCACTAGTGTTGATCATTTTCATGCTCAGCTGGTTGGAATATCATTGAGTATCAATCCAAATGAAGCCTGCTATATTCCTATTCATCACTATTATTTAGGCGTACCTAAACAACTTACCATTGATGAAATCATTCAAAAATTAAAACCAATTTTTGAAGATCTGTCCATCAAAAAAATTGGTCAAAATGTGAAATTTGATTACTGCATTTTAGCCAATTATGGCATTACAGTTAAAGGAATCGAATTTGATACTATGTTGGAGTCTTACGTATTAAACAGCAACGACCGACATGATATGGATAGTATGGCCCAAAAATACCTTAATCATAAAACCATTACTTATGATGAATTAACCAAGGTAGAAAGAAAAAGAATCACCATTGATATGGTGGATATAGAACGCACTACACTTTATGCCTGTGAAGATGCTGATATCACGTTGCTATTACATCGCAAATTATGGCCAACCTTAGCGAAAGAAGAAAAACTTAACACACTGTTTAGTCATATTGAAATGCCATTGGCAATCATTCTTGCTAACATGGAAAGAACCGGGGTTTTAATTGATGAAAAGCAACTTAACCATCATTCTAAAGAGCTAAAAATTAAATTAGAACAACTTGAAAAACAGATTCATGATTTGGCGGGTGAAGTTTTTAATATTGCCTCACCAAAGCAGTTACAGGTCATCTTATTTGAAAAAAATCAATTACCAATTATTAAAAAGACACCAAAAGGTGACCCTTCAACGAATGAAGAAGTATTAAGTGAACTGGCTAATGATTATGAACTGCCACGTTTAATTCTTGAATATCGTGGACTGGCTAAACTTAAAAATACTTATACTGATAAATTACCATTAATGATCAGTGAAAAAGATCACCGGATTCACACCAATTATAATCAAATAGGTACTGTAACCGGTCGTTTATCCTCAAATGATCCTAACTTACAAAATATCCCTGTACGTAATGAGGAAGGACGTAAAATTCGTCAGGCTTTTATTGCACCTAAAGGTTACAAAATTGTATCAGCCGACTATTCACAAATTGAGTTACGCATTATGGCGCACTTATCACAAGATAAAAACTTACTCGATGCATTTGCTAACGATAAAGATATTCACCGTTTTACAGCCAGTGAAATTCTCGCTAAAAGCGAACACGATGTCACATCAGAAGAACGCCGACGAGCGAAAGCCGTCAACTTTGGTTTAATTTATGGTATGAGTGCATTTGGCTTATCTCGGCAGATTAATATACCAAGAAACGAAGCCAAATTTTATATCGATAGCTATTTTGAACGTTACCCAAGCGTTGAACGTTATATGGAAAATACGCGATTACTAGCAGCCGAAAAAGGCTATGTTGAAACATTATCAGGTAGACGATTATACCTTCCAAAAATTAGGTCCTCAAATAGCATCGAAAAACGCGCTGCAGAGCGAGCTGCGATTAATGCTCCAATGCAGGGTACTGCTGCTGATATCATTAAAACAGCAATGATTGAGATGGATAAATGGATTAAAAGCCAAGGTGATGATATAAAAATGATCATGCAAGTACACGATGAATTAGTCTTTGAAGTTAAAGAAGATCAAATCACCACGATCACAACACAGATCAAATCGATCATGGAAAACTGTTATAAACTTGATGTACCGTTAAAAGTCGATGTTGGTATTGGTGATAACTGGGATGAAGCTCACTAGTACAAAGCACTATATGAATAAGTTTTTAGGATCAAAATAAGGTCTTAAAAACTTATTTAAACGATCTTCTCTGAATAAATCCCCTTATTATTACCGAAAGATCCTTTCTCCAATTCGATAATGATCCTCTCATTTTTTTGATTCGTCTTTTTTATAACCAATTAATAATCAAAAAAACAACGGTTAAAATTATTTTTTGTGGATAACTCTGTCACTAAACCGATCACAAAGCTGTTATTATCGTATAAATAACTTAGTGATCCGTATGGGTTGTGGATAACTATAGCATTTATCCTCAGAACTTAAGCGAATAAGATCCCGATTATTAACAGACAAAAATTAGAAATAACTTATTAAATAATAATGGAAAAAAAGACTTATCAACAAAAGATCCTTGCTATAATAATAAAAATAATAAAAGAAATATATAAAAGATCTTTTTTAATTAAATAAAGATCCAAAACAGATCATTTGACGTTATCAAAAAGACGAGTAAAATTTGTCACGCTAATTTAACACGATCATCTGATTACCATTTTTATTTAAAAGTAAGTTGAGGCTATTATGTTTTACCCAGATCTTTTTGATGTCATTATTGTTGGCGGTGGTCATGCAGGTACTGAAGCTGCAATGGCATCTGCAAGAATGGGTAGAAAAACACTACTTTTAACACATAATATCAATACATTAGGACAAATGTCTTGCAATCCAGCTATTGGCGGTATTGGTAAAGGACACCTAGTAAAAGAGATTGATGCCATGGGTGGCTTAATGGCACATGCGACTGATAAAGCAGGGATCCAATTTAGGATCTTAAATGCCAGTAAAGGTCCTGCTGTTCGAGCAACACGAGCACAAGCTGATCGATCATTGTATAGACATGCTGTCCGTACAGCACTTGAAAATCAGCCTAATTTAATGCTATTTCAACAATCCGTTGAAGATGTGATCATCGAAAATGATCATATCATAGGTGTTGTTACTCAAATGGGTGTCAAGTTTAAAGGTAAAGCCGTCGTATTAACAGCAGGCACGTTTTTAGATGGTAAGATCCATATCGGATTAAATAACTACAGCGGTGGACGCACTGGCGATCCAGCTTCTGTCGGTTTATCAAAATCATTGCACCAATATGCTTTTAGAATGGGCCGTTTAAAAACAGGTACACCACCTAGAATCGATGCAAGAACGATTGACTTTTCACAATTAGGTATTCAAGGTGGGGATGATCCTGTCCCTGTATTTTCCTTTTTAGGTAGTGCCAGTGAGCACCCTAAACAGATACCTTGTTATATTACAGCAACGAATGAATGCACCCACGATATTATTCGTAATAGTTTAGATCGTAGCCCAATGTATACGGGGGTTATTGAAGGTATAGGTCCGCGTTATTGCCCTTCAATTGAAGATAAAATTATGCGTTTTGCTGATCGTAATGCTCATCAGATCTATTTAGAACCTGAAGGTCTTGATAGCAATGAAATTTACCCAAATGGTATCTCTACCAGCTTGCCATTTGATACCCAATTGGCATTTGTACGTAGTATGAAAGGTCTTGAAAATGCGAATATCGTAAGACCTGGTTATGCCATAGAGTATGATTATTTTGATCCTAGAGATCTTAAACCTACGCTTGAAAGTAAAGTCGTTAAAGGGTTATTTTTAGCTGGGCAAATCAACGGCACTACAGGCTATGAAGAGGCCGCTGCACAAGGATTATTAGCGGGCTTAAATGCGGCTAGATTTGTCTATGATCAAGAACAATGGCACCCAACGCGTGATCAAGCCTATTTAGGTGTGCTGGTTGATGATTTATGTACACTTGGTACCAGTGAGCCTTATCGTATGTTTACTTCACGTGCGGAATATCGATTAATGCTACGTGAAGACAATGCCGATATTCGTCTAACAGAAATTGGCCGTCATTTAGGCTTAGTGGATGATTATCGTTGGCAAAAATTTAATCAAAAAGTGGAAGCCATTGAACAAGAACGTGCTCGTTTACGTGATATTTGGGTCCACCCCCATATTGAAACCATCGATGAAGTTAATGCCGTATTGAGTGCTAATTTAACGAAAGAAGCAAACGGAGAAGAGTTGTTAAAACGTCCGGAAATGGATTATAACACGTTAAAATCACTCTCTTTATTTGCACCTGGTTTAGATGATGTACAGGCTGCTGAACAAGTACAAATTCAAGTGAAATATGATGGTTACATCAAACTGCAAATTGAAGAAATTGAGCGTCAAAAACGCAATGAAGATACCGCAATTCCTGAAGGTATAGACTATGCAGATATTTCAGGCTTATCAAATGAAGTGGTGGCTAAATTAAAACAGCATAAGCCAGTCTCTATTGGTCAAGCATCTCGTATTTCAGGCGTAACACCCGCCGCAATTTCGATGTTACTTGTTTATTTAAAGAAAAAAAATTATATCAATAAAAATAAAGCGTAATTATGTTAAAAAATAAACTGGTTAATTTAATCAAACAAACCGATCTTAGCATTACTGATCAGCAAATTGATCAATTAGTATGTTACGTTGAAATGCTTAATAAATGGAATAAAGCTTATAACCTCACGTCGGTTAGAGATCCTAACGAAATGCTAGTTAAGCATATTATGGATAGTTTAGTTGTATCCCCTTATCTTAAAGGGGATACGTTTATTGATGTTGGTACTGGGCCTGGTTTACCTGGTATCCCACTTGCTATTATTAATCCACATAAACAATTTGATTTAGTTGATAGCTTGGGTAAACGTGTTCGTTTTCTAAAACAAGTGCAATTTGAATTAAAAATTGAAAATATTACCCCCGTGCAAAGTCGTATTGAGCAGTATACGAACAAATCTTTTGATGGTGTAATAAGTCGAGCTTTTGCATCACTAGAAGATATGCTGAGTTGGTGTGAGCATTTACCTAACCAAAATGGCGCTTTTTATGCATTAAAAAGTATCGCATCGCAAGAAGAACTTAAATCGTTACCTGCGGAATATCAGGTGAAAGATGTTATCGAACTTGTTGTACCTCATTTAGACGGTCAGCGTAATTTAATCATTATTAAACATATAAATGAATAATATTTAATGACTATTTATTAATTAGTCCGATTTTTTACACGATAATCAATGTTAACAAAAAAAAATAACGAAACTAATTTTCTTATATTGAATAAATCATGTTACAATTTGTCTTCAGTGGTTATTGCAACCTAATAATTCATATAGATTCATAACAACTGAGGCCTTTCATGAAAATTGTTGAAGTAAAACACCCTCTTGTACGTCATAAAATCGGTTTAATGCGTGAAAATGACATTTCTACTAAAGATTTTAGAGATCTTGCCAGTGAAGTTGGCAGTTTATTAACATACGAAGCAACCGCCAATTTACCTACCGAAAAAGTTACTATTGAAGGTTGGTGCGGCCCTATTGAAGTTGAACGTATTAAAGGTAAAAAAATTACGGTAGTACCTATCTTACGTGCTGGGCTTGGCATGATGGATGGTGTACTTGAGCATATCCCTAGTGCCAGAATTAGTGTTGTCGGTTTTTATCGTAATGAAGAAACATTAGAACCTGTTCCTTATTTTCAAAAACTAACCTCAGATATCGAAGATCGTATGGCACTTGTTGTTGACCCAATGCTTGCAACTGGTGGTTCGATGGTTGCAACGATTGACCTTTTAAAACAGGCGGGTTGTAAAAGTATCAAAGTATTGGTATTAGTTGCGGCACCAGAAGGTATTAAGGTATTAGAACGAGCACATCCTGATGTTGAGCTATATACGGCATCTATTGATGAAAGGCTTAATGAAAAAGGGTATATTTTACCTGGGCTTGGCGATGCCGGAGACAAGATCTTCGGTACCAAATAAAATCTCATTTTTTAGACCGGCTTAGCCGGTTTTTTTACGTCTATCAATTTACTTAACAAAGAGAGAAATATTATCTATGAGTTCAAATGAAACAACACATCAAGTAGCCAGCCATAAGCACTCTTGGCTTGATGTTTTAACCGGTGCTCAAATGCTATTTGTTGCATTTGGTGCATTAGTTTTAGTCCCTTTACTGACAGGATTAAATCCAAATGTTGCTTTATTTACAGCGGGTTTTGGCACCCTTCTTTTTCAAATTACTACTCGCGGTAAAGTCCCTGTTTTTTTAGCATCATCTTTTGCTTTTATTGCTCCTATCTCATATGGGGTTGCGCAATGGGGAATTCCGGCAACCTTAGGAGGGTTAGTGGCGGCTGGTTTTGTCTTTATGTTTTTTTCATTCCTCGTTAAAATTAATGGCGCAAATGTGATTAATGCTATCTTACCGCCGGTAGTAACCGGACCCATTATTATGGTCATTGGTTTATCGCTCGCCCCTGTTGCGGTTAATATGGCGATGGGCTCAGGACTTGAAACACATTTACCCAAATATCAACTAATTATTGTTTCAATGGCATCACTTGTGACGACATTAATTGTGGCTATATGGGCAAAAGGGTTTCTTAAATTAGTGCCGATCATTTCAGGAATATTAGTGGGTTATGTGTTGTCTTGTTTTTTAGGTCTCGTCGATTTTAAACCAGTATACGATGCACCATGGTTTTCCTTACCTGATTTTACCTTCCCTGAATTTAAGTGGCAGGCAATTCTTTATATGATCCCAATTGTCATTGCACCAACCATCGAGCATGTTGGCGATATTATGGCTATCGGTAGTGTGACAGGAAAAGACTATACAAAAGAACCAGGTCTACAAAAAACATTACTGGGTGATGGCTTGGCTACATCAGCTGCAGGTTTTTTAGGTGGACCACCTTGCATTACTTATGCAGAAGTGATTGGTGCGGTAACACTAACGCGTAACTTTAAAACTCGCGTGATGACATGGGCTGCAATATGGGCAATTGTCATGTCATTTGTTGGTAAAGTTGGCGCATTCCTTGCTTCCATTCCGTCAGTTGTTATGGGCGGAATTATGGTATTGCTATTTGGTTCTATTGCATCGGTTGGTGTGAATATTTTAATCAAACATAAAGTTGACTTATCAATATCTCGTAATATGTGTATTACCGCCTTAGTTTTAGTATTTGGTATTGGCGGTATGGTTTTTGATTTTGGCTCATATGTTCTGCAAGGCATTAGTTTATGTGGTATTGCAGCTATTTTACTGAATCTGATTTTACCGCAACATAAATAAGCTAAAAATGAAGGTGCAAATCACTTATTTGCACCTTATCAAATCAAGTGTGGTTTTATTTTATGCCTGATTAATCCAATAAATTGATAAAATTTCAATAGTTAAAAGAGCCTTTAATTAACTCAATAGTTGAAACCTGTATTTTTAAACATTAGTGTTATATACTAGTTTAATCATCATTATTATGAGGTTTTAGCGATTAATTCCCAGCAGTTAACTTTACCCATTTCATTACCTGATTCAGAGACGTTTGCCAGTTTTTATACTGGAGATAACACTCTACTTGTCAATTCTTTGAAAGCGGTATTAGCTAAAACCGAATTCTGCTCGTTCTATTTTTGGTCCGCGGTTCCATCTGGTAAAACGCATCTACTCTATTCATCTTGTAATGAGCTTTCATTATTAAATAAACTCATTTGTTATATTCCATTGAATCAACATCAATCATTGACGCCAGATATTTTACTGGGTTTAGAGCAATATGATTTAGTGTGTATAGATGATATTGATCAAATTGCAGGTAATAAAGTATGGGAAGAAGCCATTTTTGATCTATTCAATCGATTAATGGAAAATAACCAAACTAAATTATTAATAACAGGCAATGCTTCACCAAAACAAATTCATTTTCAATTACCTGATTTGGTTTCACGATTAGAGTGGAGCCCTGTATATCAATTGAAAGAATTAAATGATGACGATAAATTAAAAGCATTACAATTACGTGCAAAACTGCGTGGTTTCGAACTACCAACAGATGTTGGCTTATTTTTATTAAAACGTGTTGATCGTGATATTAAAACATTATCTGAACTGCTTGATAAGCTTGATAAAGTTACAATCACAGAACAAAGAAAACTTACAATCCCATTTATTAAAACTGTTTTTAACTTATAGATGTTATGGTGTCATTAATGATAAATAAACCTGAAGCAATCGTCTTTTTTGATCTAGATGGTACACTATTAACCAGTGATGTTACTGTTGCACAAAGCACTATTGATGCCATTTGCCAACTTAAAAAAAATAACATAAAGCCTGTATTGGCGACAGGCAGAACCATTTTTGAAGTTAAACATATTATGGCACAATCAGGGATTGATTCTATTGTGGGTATGAATGGCCAGTCAGTTTTTTATCAAGGCGAGCATATTTTTTCAAATAATATTGATATCGATTTGATAGAACGTATTCTCAGCTACTCTAAAACACAAACGCAAATCCCAATGGCATTTTATAATGATAAATTAATTCGTATTTCCGAATTTAGTCATGCTGCTGTACTGTTATATCAATATTTGAAACAACCTCTTCCCCCAACGGATATTAATGTTTTTCATCAGCAACCAATTCAAATGTTACTTTTGTTATGTGAAAGTGGTGAAGGCCAATATGTTGAACAGTTTCCTGAATTAACTTTTGTCCGTAATACACCGTATTGTGTCGATATTTTTAATAAAGGGGGCTCAAAGGCATTTGGCATCCAAAAATTATTAGAAAATAAACAATTTTTAGATGTGCCCACTTATGCTTTTGGTGATGGTCTCAATGATATAGAAATGTTTAAACTTGTTGATCATCCTATTGCAATGGGGAACTGTTTAGCACCATTAAAACCATTGGCTGAATTTATTACCGATGATAATAATCATGATGGTATTGCCAATGGTTTAAATCGTTTAGGCTTAATTTAGCGTAATATTATCTTACGCTAATATTAGTTAATAATTAGCTGTTTGTTGACTATAATTGGTTTTTTAGGATCGGGTCCATAAATATTATCGCCGTAATGAGGTGATAAAAAAACAGAGACTATGACCGTAATTGGCACTGATAGTAAGTAAAATAGACAGCATAATCCAGATTGGTTAGCATCATGAAATCGTCTCACGTTATAAGCAATCATTGCAAAAAATGTGATAAACAGATAACTTATTAAAAGACATAATTTTATTGTTGTGTATTGCTCGGCATCTTGATCGATATAAACTTTTATCAATAAAATAAATATCAATAAATTTGTTAATAAAAACCAGCCAAAAGCACTTCGTCGTTCGCGTCCTTGGTAATTAAAGATGTTTTTGTAACCGTTAAGCCACGATATAAAAATATATTTAAGCATCCCTTATCCTAGCTAGTTATTTGGGTATATTACACCTAAACAAACTGCTTTTTTTGCACCCGTCACACTGGGTATATTACTGTTTATATGGTGTATTCGACAGTATGCAAGCCATGCAAAAGCCATCGCTTCCATATAATCACTATTAATACCAAATGCATCAGTTGTTGTCACTAACCAATCTGGTAAATGTTGACTAAAACGTTCCATCATGAGCGGATTTTTAGCTCCACCACCACACACTAATAATTCACAAGGTAAGGTTTTTGGTAATGCTAAATGAGTAAGTTGATTAACAGTTGCAATAACCGTCAATTCAACTAACGTTGCTTGTACATCTTGAGCGGTAATATTATGTTTAGCTAATTTTTGCTGTAACCAGTTAAAGTTAAATAATTCACGACCTGTACTTTTTGGATACGGTTTTGAAAAGTAAACTTCATTCAATAAATCATGTAATAAAGCCGTATTAATATCGCCTGTTTTAGCAAAATTAGCATCTTTATCATAAGCTTGATTTAGATTATACATCATCCAACTATCTAATAGCACATTACCAGGTCCGGTATCATAGCCTATGACGGATTGATTAGGTGCTAATACAGTGATATTACTGATACCACCTATATTAAGAATAACACGGGTTGTATTAGGTCTGGCTAAAATAGCTTGGTGAAATGCGGGAACAAGGGGGGCGCCTTGTCCACCCAATGCCATATCTTTACGTCTAAAATCAGCAATAGTGGTGATATTGGTTTTTGCAGAAATAATATTGGCATCACCGATTTGCATCGTAAATGGGTATGCACCGCATGGCGAATGGTATAGGGTTTGCCCATGGCAACCAATTGCACAAATATTATTTTTATCTATTTGATTTTTTAATATAAATTCATTTATTACTGTTGCGTAGAGTTCACCAAGTTGGTGATCAATTTCGCCAAGCTGCTGTAAACTCGATTGCTGATTTGTGCATAATGTTAATAAATTAGATTTAAGTGATTGTGGTATGGGGTAACATTCACTTGCAATTAATGATACGTTTGTTGATTGTATATCGACTAACGCAATATCAACGCCATCTAAGCTAGTACCCGACATAACGCCAATATAAAGCGATGGTTTCATGCGAATTACCCCTGTCTTATAATTTGCCCTGTTTTTATATCACGAATTTCAGATGGATTGACCCGTTTACCTGTTTCACCTTGTAGCACGGCAAAGTCATCACCAAATTGTGATTCGATTTCACTGACGGTTCTGGCTGGTGATTGCCCAGAAAGATTTGCGCTGGTCGAGACAATCGGTTTTCCAAAAAGTTGGCATAATTGACGTACTAATGGATGATCGGTGACGCGTATAGCAATTGAATTAAACTGACCGCTTAAAAAATAAGGTGTATGGTGATTTTTTGGTACAACCCATGTTACAGCACCTGGCCAAGAATCTAGCATAAGTTGTTTTTGTTGTTCACTCACTTTTGAAAGATCAATATAGGGAACAAGTTGTTCAAAATTATTTGCAATTAAAATTAAACCCTTTTCAATCGGACGATTTTTTAATGCAAGAATTTTTAGAACCGCTGTTTGGTTATCCGGATCACAACCTAGCCCAAACACCGCTTCGGTTGGGTAAGCAATTACATCGCCTTGCTGTAATAACTGGCATGATTGAGTAAGTGAAAGCGCTGTCATAGTTATTTTTAAATAAATTTATCCACACATTATCTTAGCACTTTTAACGGAATATACTCAATCAACTTCAATTTTATTACACATTTATGATCTTATCTAATTCAAACTAAACGTGTACGGATATAACCGCCATTAACACTAATAATTAATCCAGCAAGTTCTAGTTCAGTGAGTTTGATACTGACATCACAAACTGACAGACCTGTCTTTTCAATAATTTGGTCAATTCCGACGGTTTGATGAGTAATTAAGGACAAAATTTCAGGATGAAGACATTCGACGTCAACCTCAGTTTGATGGTTAATCCAGGATAAATGATGGCGATAATGCGCTAAAATATCTGAAGGGCGGCTTACTAAATAGGCACCTTGTTTTATCAAATCATGTGTGCCATCACAGTTTTGCTGAGTAATATTACCTGGTAATGCAAAGACATCACGATTTTGTTCTAAAGCATAGCAGGCTGTGATTAACGAGCCACTTTTTTGTGATGCTTCAATAACAAATGTCCCCATACTAAGGCCACTAATAATACGATTGCGTCTTGGGAAATGTGCGGGTTTTGCAATTTGCTCTGGAATAAACTCAGAGATAATCGCACCATTATTTGCCATAATGTCGCTTGCTAAAGAATAGTTGGTTTTTGGCGTAATATTGGCCAGACCACTTCCTAATACTGCAATTGTTTGACCTGATGCCTCAAGTGCACCGCGATGACAAATGGCATCAATACCCAGTGCTAGTCCACTGGTAATGGTTAAATAATTACTCGCTAATTCTCTGGCAAAATAACGCGCCCATTGTGCGCCATATTCACTATATTGACGACTTCCTACCATTGCGATTTGTTGTGTATTGAGTGAATTTAAATTCCCCATCACAAATAGGATTAATGGAGGATGGCTGATTTGTTTCAGTAAGGTTGGATAGGCTTTATCATGATAATTAATTAAAAAATGATGATCTTTTTCAAGCCATTTAAGGCTATTAACAACCTTTTGATCATAAAATTGTTGAATCTGTTGCTGATTAAAGCCTAACCGAGTTAATAAGGGTTTTTCATTAAAATTATCTTCAGACGGTAGTAAACATTGTCTGAACATTTTTGACTTTTGACCACTTACTATTGAAAATCGAATCAAGAATTCATATCTATTCATAAGTTCACTATTTTACTGATAGGGATGAAAAAACTATTAATCACTATAATTAGTGTTTAAAATGTATGGTTAGAAAATACATGTTATTGAGAGGCAGACCGAAAATTTATGGCTATTTTACCAGTATTGCGTTTTCCTGATGAAAGATTGCGCAAAATTGCCAAACCCGTTGAAAAAATTACTGAGAAAACTCAACAAATCATCGATGATATGATTGAAACTATGTATGCAGAAGAAGGTATTGGCCTTGCAGCAACACAAGTTGATGTTCATGAACGAATCATCGTGATTGATGTATCTGAAAATCGTGATCAGGTATATGTCATTATTAATCCAGAAGTGATTTGCAAAGCGGGTGAAACCGGCATTGAAGAAGGCTGTTTATCGGTGCCAGATAGTCGAGGTTTTGTGCCGCGTTCTGAAACAATCACGATCAAAGCATTAAATCGCCAAGGCGAAACTTATGAAATTGATGCTGATGGTATCCTTGCTATCTGTATTCAACATGAGATGGATCATTTAATGGGTAAGTTATTTGTTGATTATCTTTCTCCATTAAAACGTAAGCGTATTGAACAAAAAATGAAGAAAATGGATCGCCTTGAGGCTAAACAATAGTTTTCTTTTATTCATATCATTAATGCTAACGGTCTTTAGCATTAATGATCGTTCTCGATTCCCCATTGACAAATATCGGTGATAAGTTGTTTTAAACTTTTGCCTTTAGCCGTTAATGAGTATTCTACTTTGGGTGGAATTTGTGGATATTCTTTACGATGAATAATACCATCGTGTTCTAATTCTTTAAGCTGAGCACTTAACATTTTATGTGTAATTCCAGCGATACTTCGCTTTATTTCACCATAACGTGCTATTTCACAACCAATTAATAAATAGATAATTTTCATTTTCCATTTTCCAGCAATAATCGACAAGGTATATTCAAAGGGCTTTTTATCGATAATCGGTATCGCTTGTTTCATTTATCACTATCCTTTTGGTGCATATCATACTAAAAAGTGCATTCTTTCTAAAAATTAGAAAAGGATTATAATCAAATAACAGTCAATTATTCAACATTTTCCTTATTAATTAGGAGTTCGAAATGAGTAAATTATTTAGCCCGATTAAGATTGGTTCACAATCTTTTGATAATCGAATTGTGATTCCTCCTATGTGTCAGTACTCTGCAAAAAACGGTCTAGCCGGCGATTGGCATTTAATGCATTATGGTTCCCTTTCACATTCTGGTGCAGCATTGATGGTTTTAGAGGCAACATCTGTGACCCCAGAAGGGCGCTTATCTCCCTTTGATTTAGGTCTATGGGGTGAGCAGCAACAGCAAGCAATGCAATCACTCATTGCCTCAATTCGTCAGTATTCACAAATGCCAATAGCGGTTCAACTTGTCCATGCTGGTCGTAAAGCATCAATGCCAGCACCATGGCAAGAAGAAAAACATGTCCCCGCAGCACAGGGCGGTTGGCAGACGGTTGCACCTTCTGCTATTGCTTTTGATACTAACTATGATAAACCTATTGCATTAACCACCGAACAAGTCAAAGAGTTGGTTAAGCAATTTGCCGATGCAGCTGTCCGGGCAGATAAAGCAGGCATTGATTTTATCGAAATTCATGCTGCTCATGGCTATTTAATTCATCAATTTTTATCACCGCTTTCTAATCATCGTACCGATCAATATGGTGGTAGTGTTGAAAACCGTATACGATTTGCTATTGAAATTTTTGAGGCGATTCGAGCTGTATTTCCTAAACATAAAGGGGTTGGTATTCGTATTTCTGCAACTGATTGGGTTGATGGTGGTTGGAATTTAGAAGAATCGATTTTATTAGCCAAAAAATTGGATCAGCTTGGTTGTAGCTATATTCATGTTTCTACTGGTGGACTTGATATTCGTCAGCAAATTCCAGTTGGACCCAATTACCAAGTCTCATTTGCTCAAGCCATTAAACAGCAAGTGGGCATGCCGGTTATTGCCGTAGGTTTAATTACGGAGGCGATTCAAGCAGAAGCTATTGTTTCAACTGGACAAGCTGATATGGTCGCTATTGGTCGAGATATGTTATTTAATCCACATTGGGCATGGCAAGCAGCTAAAGAATTGGGCGGTCAAGTGATTGCTCCGCCACAATACAATCGCAGTGCGCCACATGGTGCAAAAAAACTTTTTAAATAATCAATATAAAAAAGCCCTCATAAGAGGGCTTTTTACACAATAGGTTACAATAATCATAAAACACGAATTCATTTTAGTGTTTTGCGTTTTTAGGTGCACCAATTGGTAAAATGGTACGGCCATATTGTTCATTTAATACTTCAGCCATAGCCAAATAGATGGCACTTGCACCACAAATAATCCCTTCAAAACCAGCGATATTGATGATGGTGTGATTACCAGTGATATTACCAATAGCTAATAAAGCAAACAGAATCGTTAAGCTACCAAAGACAAATTGTAAAACTTTATTTCCTTTTAATGTACCGATAAACATAAAGGCAGTAAAAATCCCCCATAATGCGAGAAATATACCTAAAAAGACTTTATCCGTTGCGGCGGTTGCGGCTGACGTTGGTAAATACCAGATACCGACTAAAACGATCCAGAAGAAACCATAAGAAGTAAAAGCGGTTGTTCCAAAGGTATTACCTTTACGGAACTCTAAAATACCGGCGATAACTTGTGCAAGTCCGCCATAAAAAATACCCATAGAGACAATTGCTGTTGCAACTGGGAAAAAGCCAGCATTATGAATATTTAATAATACGGTAGTCATACCAAATCCCATTAAGCCAAGTGGGCCAGGATTGGCAAGTTTAATGTTGTCCATAAAATTCCTACTAAAAAAATGTGGTTAATGTTTTGAGCGCAGCAATGATAAGGGCATAAAACTAAGCAATCAATAGCCGATGAAAAAAAAATTTACTTTTTACCCTTGATATTAAGCAGAATGCTCCCATTTATGTGGAAACGAAAATATTTCCTTGTGAAAATTAGGGACTTGAAATAGTAAATTTGAGACTTATATACAAGAAATAAAATACAGGTTTTTAGGAGAAGATTATTATGGGTAAAATTATTGGTATTGATTTAGGTACAACAAATTCATGTGTTGCTGTGATGGATAATGGTCAAGCAAAAGTATTAGAAAATGCTGAAGGTGATCGTACAACGCCGTCGATCATTGCATACACACAAGATGGTGAAATTTTAGTTGGTCAGCCAGCAAAACGTCAGGCGGTGACTAACCCGCAAAATACATTATTTGCAATCAAACGTTTAATTGGTCGTCGTTATGAAGATCAAGAAGTGCAACGTGATGTTAGCATTATGCCATATAAAATTGTAAAAGCTGACAATGGCGATGCATGGGTCGACATTAAAGGTCAAAAAATTGCACCACCACAAATCTCTGCTGAAGTGTTAAAGAAAATGAAAAAAACAGCTGAAGATTATCTTGGTGAGCCAGTTACTGAAGCGGTTATTACCGTACCTGCTTATTTTAACGATGCACAGCGTCAAGCAACTAAAGATGCGGGCCGAATTGCAGGTCTTGATGTAAAACGTATTATTAATGAACCAACAGCTGCTGCGCTTGCTTATGGTTTAGATAAAGATGTGGGTAACCGCACTATCGCTGTTTACGACTTAGGTGGTGGTACATTCGATATTTCAATCATCGAAATCGACGATGTTGACGGTGAAAAAACGTTTGAAGTATTAGCTACAAATGGTGATACACACTTAGGTGGTGAAGACTTTGACTCACGCTTAATTAATTACCTCGTTGAAGAGTTTAAACGTGAACAAGGTTTCGATCTTAAAAATGATCCACTTGCTATGCAACGTTTAAAAGAAGCGGCTGAAAAAGCGAAAATTGAATTATCATCTGCTCAACAAACAGATATTAATTTACCGTATATCACCGCTGATGCAACAGGTCCAAAACATTTAAATATTAAAGTAACACGAGCAAAACTTGAATCATTAGTTGAAGATTTAGTTAAACGTTCTATGGAACCAGTAAAAACAGCATTAAAAGACGCAGGTTTATCCGTGTCTGACATTCAAGATGTTATTTTGGTTGGTGGTCAAACACGTATGCCAATGGTGCAAAAAGTGGTTGCAGATTTCTTTGGTAAAGAACCACGTAAAGATGTTAACCCTGATGAAGCGGTTGCGGTTGGTGCTGCTGTACAAGGTGGTGTATTAGGTGGTGATGTTAAAGATGTGTTATTACTTGACGTTACACCATTATCACTTGGTATAGAAACAATGGGTGGTGTGATGACACCGTTAATTGAAAAGAATACAACGATTCCGACTAAACATAGTCAAGTATTCTCAACAGCGGAAGATAACCAATCTGCAGTAACGATTCATGTATTACAAGGTGAACGTAAACGTGCTGGTGACAATAAATCATTAGGTCAATTTAACCTTGATGGTATTCAGTCTGCACCACGTGGTATGCCACAAATCGAAGTCACATTTGATATCGATGCTGATGGTATCTTACATGTATCAGCAAAAGATAAAAATACTGGTCGTGAACAAAATATTACGATTAAAGCATCATCTGGTTTAAGTGAAGAAGAAATTCAAAAAATGGTTCGTGATGCAGAAGTGAATGCTGAATCTGACCGTAAATTTGAAGAGTTAGCACAAATTCGTAACCAAGCGGATCACCTTGTTCACTCTACACGTAAACAAGTTTCTGAAGCGGGTGATCAATTATCAGCTGATGATAAAAAAGTGATTGAAGATGCGGTTAGCGCATTAGAAGTTGCAGCTCGTGGTGAAGATAAAGCGGAAATCGAAGCTAAAATTCAAGCATTAGTTGAAGCATCTAAAAAGCTACTTGAAATTGCACAGCAACAAGCAGGTAGCCAACCAGGTCAAGATGCTGGTGCAAATAATGCTAAAGCGGATGACGATGTTGTTGATGCTGACTTTAAAGAAGTTGATGATAATAAGTAATTATGTATTATTGTATTATCCCAGAGTTATCAACGATAGCTTGATGAAGTAATTATATAAAACGGGCGAGAGGTAACTCAAGCCCGTTTAGTTGTTTTAATTAGGGTCGATTAATTTGATAAGTTAACGGTATCATCAATGCAGTCGATGTATAATGATTGAATAAAATAAGAGTACAAACAAAGGTTAAAAATGGCAAAGAAAGATTATTATGAGATTTTAGGCGTCAGCAAAAATGCTGATGAGCGTGAGATTAAAAAAGCTTATAAACGCCTTGCCATGAAATATCACCCTGACAAAAATCAGGATAATAAAGTTGAATCAGAGGCAAAATTTAAAGAAGTCAAAGAGGCTTATGAAATTTTAACTGATCCACAAAAGAAAGCGGCTTATGATCAATATGGTCATGCTGCCTTTGAACAAGGTGGTCACGGCGGCTTTGGTGGTGGTTTTAATGGTGGCGCTGATTTTAGTGATGCTTTTGGTGATATTTTTAGTGAATTTTTTGGTGGTGGTGCAAGAGGTGGTCGCAGTAGTCAAGCTGCCAGAGGTGCAGATTTACAATACAATTTAAGCCTTTCACTTGAAGAAGCCGCGGCAGGTATTACTAAAGAGATTAAAGTACCGACATGGGCGACGTGTGATGTATGCCATGGTAAAGGGGCTGAAAACGCAGCTGATATCAAAACTTGTGAAACCTGTCACGGTAGTGGTGTTGTACAAATGCGACAAGGTTTTTTTGCTGTACAGCAAGAGTGTCCGACTTGTCATGGTAGTGGTAAAAGTATTAAAAACCCATGTAAGAAATGTCATGGTGAAGGGCGAATTCAAAAAACCAAAACATTATCTGTTACCATTCCTGCGGGCGTTGATACCGGTAATCGCATTAGGCTTTCTGGTGAAGGTGAAGCTGGAAAAAATGGCGCACCAGCGGGTGATTTGTATGTCCAAGTACAAGTTAAACAACATGCGATATTTGAACGCGATGGTATTAATTTACACTGTGAAATCCCGATCAATATTGTTTTAGCTGCATTGGGGGGAGAAGTTCAAGTACCTACCCTAAATGGCAAAGTAAGTTTGACTATCCCTGCTGAAACACAAACCGGTAAAGTGTTTAGATTAAAAGGTAAAGGTGTCAAATCATTACGTGGTGCAACTATGGGTGATCTGTATTGCCATGTGGTTGTTGAAACCCCAGTGAGTTTAACAGCAAAACAAAAAGAGTTATTAAAAGAATTAGGTGAGAGCTTAACGGGAGATAAACACTCAAAGCATAGTCCAAAAGAAAAAAGCTTTTTTGATAAAGTGAAAAAATTCTTTGGTTAAATATTCATTCAATACAGTGAAGTGAATAATATAAAGGATGGTCATTAGACCATCCTTTATTTTTTGATCAGTTTATATGTGTTTATCATCCTATTTAATTAGAATAAATGTTCGGTACCATTTAATTGTCGCATAGTGAACTGACCCATAGACTCATCACTAGTTTGTTGATAATTAACAATACTAATACTGGTATTTTCGAGTTTGTGTGTATGCTGTAGATGATCTTGCCAGTTACCTCCAGTCAAAACATAGATCAATTGTCTAAGTACGCTACCATGTGAAACAACCAAAATATTACCGTTTTGCTGTTGTTTGATGATGCTTTTTATTGCCTCTAGTGAACGATTTAATACGGTTTGAAAATTTTCACCACCATTTTCAGTGGCATCATAGTGTTGGGCATTACTGATAAGATGAATAAAATTAGGATGTTGATAATAGTTTGGTACAAATTGTTGTTCCCATTGTCCAAAATTGATTTCAACTAAACCATCATGATATAACAGTGGAATTTGTCGTTTGGCTATAATCACATTTGCCGTATCTACAGCCCTTTTTTGTGGGCTACTATAAGCAGCATCAAATATGACATAATGCAGTGCTTTCGCGGTTAATCTTGCTTGATGAAGTCCTTTTAAGGTTAAATCTGAGTCTGACTTACCTTGAAATAACTGCAATTCATTCCAATGTGTTTCACCATGACGTACAAAGTAAAAATTAAGATTCTTAAACATCAACATTTACCCTCTTTTAGTGAGTGATTGTGAAAATAATGTCTTAAATAATGTGATTTAGCGGCATATACAAACAGGCAAAAATAAACAAGAAAGTGAATCATTTGCGGCTTTGTTCCTGCCTCGATTGATGATAAGTAGATGATTTCAATGACGGTTGTAATTAAACAAAATGTAAAGTAACAGCATAAATATAGCGGTGTTTTCGGTTTCTTCAATAAGATGACATAAATGAGTACTGCAATAATTATCAGCATAATGCTATAAATAATGACTGCAATACTATTTAAATTATTACTTCTAAAATCAATAATTAACGTATGAACGATAGAGGAAAAATTAATACCTAGAACCAATAAAATTATGATAATTGCTATCTTTTTCATATCATTCTCCTTATTTAATGCGTTAATTTCACTTAAAGATGGGCTTTAATTATGACTTTTAAAACTTGCTCAGAGGGATTGGTTGCCAAATCAACCGCTTGTGATAATTGTGCAAGTGAAAAGTGGTGCGTCACCATTTGTGTAATATTTAGACGCTTTTTGGCTAATAAATCTAGCGCTTCTGGTAACTCATAAGGCGTAACAGAATATGTGCCAATGATACTGATTTCATCTTTAAAAAAGCGACTTGCATCAAGAGTAATTTGTGGTGAATTATCAAAGCCTGAAAACACAATAACTTTGCCAGCCCTTCGTACCACTTTGATTGCATCGGCCAATAACGATGACACCCCAGCAGCAATAATCACCACATCGACACCTAATTGATGCGTTATATCACTGACACTTTTTACCAAATCATCTTGTGCCACATTAATTGCATAATCACAGCCGACTTTTAAGGCAATATCAAGTTTATAGGGTGAAATATCACTGATCATCACCTGACTTGCACCTTTTATTTTGGCTAGCTGTGCATGCAAAATACCAATCGTACCAGCCCCCATCACAAGCACACTATCACCAGCGTGAATGTTCGCTTGTTTTAGTCCATGCAAACAACATGCAATGGGTTCAATTAATGTGGCTTCATCATCATTAATATCATCGGTGATTTTGTGAGTTAAATGTTTTAAATGCAGTGCAGGAATTCGAATATATTCAGCAAAACCACCGGGATCAATATTATTGGTTCTAAATTGTTCACAAATAGTGTAATGACCTTTATTACAATAATGGCAGGTAAAACACGGTACATGAATAGCGGTAATTACGCGATCACCAAGCGCATAGTTTGCTATATTTTTGCCTTTTTTAACGATTCGACCCACCACTTCATGACCTAACACAGTTGGTTTTGTGACCGTATTTCCGCGAATTTTTTGAATATCAGTGCCACATAATCCACATGCATCCATTTGTATTAAAACGTCATCATCACCAATATTTGGAACGGCAACATCTTCATACCGGAGATCATTTTGCTGATAACAAACAACGGCTTTCATTTTATCGTTCATTTAATCTTCCTTCTTTATCACAGAGTTCTATTTTCATTTTTAAATCAAAAATCGGTTTATAGTAATGTTGATAAATTTGATCATAATGCTGTTTTAATTGCTGATTGGGTTTATAAGATTGTGTATCGATTTCGCCATCATAACAGTCAAGTTGTTCGATATAGCCATTTTGTTTTGCAGCAAGCATCACAGCACCTTTGCACACCGCTTCTGGAATATTACATGATAAAATTTCACGTCCTAATATATCGGCTTTTAGCTGTAACCAAAGTGGATTTTTAGACGCTGCACCAATCACTTTAATAATTGGATGATAACTTTCGGTGAGTTGTTCAACAGATTCGAGCGTATTACGTAACTCGAAACATAAACCTTGAAATAACGTTAAAAGAGCATCTTGTTTACGGGTATTTTCATTAAAACCATACCATAATGCTTGTGCTGCAATGTTACGCTGCGGTGGTCCACTACCCCGTAAATGTGGAATAAACACACTTTGATGAGATTTAATGTACTCAATATCAATCAGCTTGCTTGTGAGTTCATCAAGTAGTGATATAAACAGTTGATTATCGACAGCGAAGGTTTTTTTGAACCACTCAATACAGTAACCTGCTGCTGGTAATGATGTGTATAACGTATTTAAATCATCAAAGACATAGACACCATTTGAAAGATTAGCACGTAAAAAAGGTTGGCTAAAATTAGCGTCTTTCATTAATAGTAAAAGTCCTTCTGTTGTGCCGGTAGAATTGAGTATCTCCCTCTCTTTAAGGCCGGCAGCAATTGAACCACACATGTGATCATGCCCGCCTATTGCGACTTCAATTTGCCCTATTGCCCCGAGTTTTGCGGCTAGATCACGATTGAGTGTGGCAAAATTTCGACCTGATTGAGCAAATTTAACAAAGACTTGATTTAGGCCAAAAGCGGTTTGAATTTTTTCTGACCATTGATGGCGTTTTAAGTCTAGAACTAATGTTCTTGACGCTAATGATAATTCAGCACGCTGTTCACCACTGAGTCGATAAGCGATGAATTCAGCCATACATAGCCATTTCACGCGTGTCAGATCAATTTGATAATTATCTTTCAACCAGAGAATTTTAGTTAAGCTGTAATTACTGTGAATTGGAATGCCGGTTATGGCATAGATCTCATCTTGAGAAAACTGTTTGCTCACTTGTGCTAAATTGACTTTTGTTCGAGTGTCATACCAAGTAATTGCGGGGCCAACCACATGTTGATCTTGATCGATTAATACACCTGATTCCCCCACACTTGCAATGACGATATTTTTGATTCGGTCTGCATGCTTAAGTTGAGTGATTAAGTTGATCAAGCCTTGTTCTAGTTGAGTGTAAAGTGCGATCACATCAAAATCATCACCGTATTGTGACGTGTGTTTAGGAGTAACAAAGGAATAACTCGTGATGAGATTCAAGGCTGGTAATTCAAATATGCAGATTTTGCAATTAGTTGTTCCTATATCAATCCCGATAGAATACATTTTTCGCTCCTTAATCGATCGCATTTAAGTTATGTGACCGAATTAGATAAAAATCATAACAATTTGATTATTAATTATTTATAATTCCCTTTAGCTGCCTTTTGGCAGTTAAAGGGACAAAGCTTCTCTATACTGATTAATTGTTATCAGTACCATTCATAAACGACGCGTTGTGTTAAATTAAAATGATTATGTGTTTATTTTTAGTCTTCGGTGTTCCAGCTTTTTTGGGTGTGCTTATATAACACCAAGCAAAGCACAAAAATAATCGGAATTAATGCCAGTGCAATATAGTTGCCTTCAAAAACTTTGACTGCCCAAAAGCGATATGGGTTACCGCCATCAAGTAGACTTGAAAACTCGCCATCAGTTTTAACGGGAAAGTTAATACTACGAGCGATATTGGTAATAACCGGAGCAATGGCTGATGCCACATAGAGATTAACAATCAAGCAAGGGATACCAATAATAAATGATCGTACAATATTTCCTCGACACGCTAACACAACCATTGAGATTGGTACCCAAATATTGGTTAAGTCACCGAGTGGTAATAAGCGATTTCCTGGTAAAATGATTGCTAACAGTAAGCCTACTGGAATGAGTAGTAATGCGGTTGATAAGACAGATGGGTGGCCGACCGCTACCGCAATATCTAATCCAATATACAGATCTTTACGATTAGGGTATTTTTTTCTTAAAAACTGTTTAACTGCATCGGATAAAGGTAATAGCCCTTCCATTAACAATTTCACCATACGTGGCATGATTAACATAACGGCACCAAGATTTATCGCTAAACCTAAAATACTTTTTATATCATAACCCGCAGCAACCCCTATTGCGCCACCAATCACAAAACCAATCATCATCGGTTCACCAAATACACCAAAGCGTTTTTGAATGGTTTCAGGGTCAGCATGTAATTTTTGTAATCCAGGAACTTTATCAAGAATTAAGTTACCCAATACACCAATTGGGAAAAATATTGCTGATGATAATGTTGGTAATGAAATGCCCGGTAGTTCAAAATACTTTTGAACCATTGGCGCACACCAGTCCGCTAAGATAAACGTGATAACCGAGGTAATGCCAGCAATAAGCAAACCATACATAAAATTGCCTGTACTGCTATACACCAATGCACCAACAAATGTAAAGTGCCAAAAGTTCCATAGATCGATGTCGACCGTTTTAGTCCAGTTAGCTGTTAACATGACGATATTAATGATAATTGTCATTGGAATCACAAATGGTGCAATTGGTGATGCCCAAGCGATAGCAGCTAAGGGCGGCCAACCAAGATCGATGATGGGTAAATTAATGCCTGCATGTTCAACCAAATCCTTCGTTGCACTCCCTAAACTGGTACCAAGTAAATCAAAGATAACAAAGATACCAACAAACCCCATTCCAATCGTTAAAGACGATCGAATTGCCCGGCCGACTTTAACTCTTAAACAAATTGCCATAATAAAGATGACTAATGGGAGCATCACCGTTGGCCCAAAGCCTAATATATACTGTACAACTTCGAGTATTTTATCTGCCATAGCTTAGTTTCCTTTTAAAATACTAACGATTTTTTCCAATAGGTCTTCTTCGCCAATAGTGGTGATTAAAGGAACACCGTTGATAATAGGGGTTTTTTCTAATTGATAACTGACTTTGGAAGTGACAATAATTAAGTCAGCCATACCATCTTGAGATTGTACGGTCGCAACATCGGATTGAATATTTTCGACTTCAATGCCGTGTTCTGCACAATAGTTTTTAACTTTTTCTGTCGCAATGGTTGAGGTTGCGATACCACTAGTACAAGCAAAAATAATTCTCTTTTTCATTATTCTTCTCCCTTGTTTTATATTAAAATTTTCCCTAACAATTGCTTAACTTCCAATGTACTTTTGCTGTTGAGTATTTGGCTTAAAAGTGGCTCATCTTGGAAAGATGACGCTAACTTCATGAGGAACGTTAAGTGGGTATCTGCTTCTTTAAGCAGTAATCCAAAAACAATGTTTACCGCCAACGGCTCGTCTGTTTCTGCATTTTTAAATACAATACCTTGTCGACTGGTTACCACGAATAAACCATTTTTTTTCACAAACTCAGGATCAACATGTGGCATTGCAACATTGATTGTTCTGAGTTTAAATCCGGTTGGGTGGTTATCTTCTCGAGCAATAACTTTGCCCAGATAGTCATTTGTTACAGCATCTTGTTTGAGTAATGTTTTGCTGACATAGCTAAACATTTCATCACGATCTGAATAAGGACAATCTAAGAAAATATTATTTTCATCTAAGTTTGCTATTTGCATGGTTGCCACCTATTTAACGTTATTTTTGTAGGTTTAATACATTCATTGCGATAATTTTTTTATAAACTACGCTATG
Organism: Orbus sasakiae; assembly: GCF_039542345.1. NCBI lineage: Bacteria > Pseudomonadati > Pseudomonadota > Gammaproteobacteria > Orbales > Orbaceae > Orbus > Orbus sasakiae. Next base: position 191,209 of record NZ_BAABHY010000005.1, on the reverse strand, counting down.
AACATCGGCTTTAGCTTTTAATAGCACCTTAATTAAATTGTATTCGTTGTTATTTGCGACGTATTGTTTCCCGATAGAGGTGATATAGGCTCGTCTAAGATCGCCACCAATGTTGAGTTTTACAACATTGTATTGGCTGATTTTTTTCAAGACTTCATCATCAATACCCGAACCGCCATGAATGACTAAAGGAACAGGGGAGATATCTGATAATTTTTTTAAGAGTTCAAAATCAATTTTAGGTTGTTCTTCAAAACCATGTACGTTACCAACCGATACTGCAAGTGTTGCACATCCAGTTTTTTCAACAAATTCGATAACTTGATCGGGGTTAGTTTTACTATCGGCTTCGTTAACTTCACCGTCTTCTTTACCGGTTATAGCGCCAAGTTCAGCTTCAACTGGAATATTATAGCCACCACAAAAGTCGACGATTTCTTTAGTTTTACGGATATTCTCAGCAAAAGGTAAATGGGATGCATCAAACATGATAGAGGTAAAACCTGCTTCAACGGCTTGTTTTACATCTTCAAAAGTTTTGCCATGATCAAGATGTAAACAAAATGGTGTTTGCATTGTGCTTGCACGATTTCTTACCATATCGACAATGTATTTATATCCTGATAATACAATATTTGTTGGTGCGATTTGAACCATGCTCGGAATACCGCTTTCTTCAATTGCATCAAGTATACCCAGTGAGGTTTCTAAATTAGCGGTATTAAATGCACCAGCTAAAACTTTTCGTTTTTTTATTTCATTTAAAAGTGTGTATCCATTTACTAATGCCATAGATGTCTCCTATGTTCGCCTGAGTGTTGTACCTAAGTAATTAACATTTGATTTTAACCAAACGTTACCAAATTCAACTGCTAGATCATTGTCTAAATAAACGGTTTGTTCTAAATGTAGTACGGGGGATGTTTCACTAATATCAAGCATTTGAGCGCGTTCTTTGCCGACAATACGGGCAGAATAACGACACTCTGAATATTTGATTTTTTGATGCGTAATGCTTTCTAATTCACTAAAAAGACTGTATTTATTGAAATCAATATCCACAACTTGTGGGAAAAGGGCTAAATTAATTCGGTTTTCAATAAACATAATTTTTTCACCGTTAACACTACGAACACGTTCCATATAAAAAATATCGGAATTAGTCGGGATTTGTAGCTTACTGCTGATATATTCATTGGATTTTTCAATACGTTTGGTGATCACTTCGGTCACGAAATTAACGTTTTGCATTTCAAGTGATTCGGCAAATGACTGTAAACCGTAGCCTAATTGATATGAAATATTCTCTTTTTTAACATAGGTTCCTTTGCCTTGAATTTGTTCAAGTACCGATTCTTTTATGAGTAAATCAACGGCTTTGCGTACCGTACCGCGGCTGACGGACAGAACTTTCATAATTTCATTTTCAGACGGGATTCTATCGCCTGATTTTAGATCATTTCGATAAATTTGATCCCTGATCCACTCTTTTACTTGTACATATAAAGGGGTACTGGAGAATTTATTAATGTTCATTGATGATCCTTAATTTTGAGTTAGATTAAATATACAACCATAGTTGTATATGTACAACTATAGACAACCTTAATTTTATTAAAATGAGAACTTAATCACATTTTTGTACACAGTACACAGTGACAAATTCATTATAATCAAATTTTAAACAAATGATGTAAAGAAAAAGGTGAGTGAGTGATCGGTGTTTTGATGGTGTGAAAGGCTTCCAAAAATAAGCTATCATTTTGATATTTATCTATAAAACAAAGAAGACATGGATACTGATACATTAAAACTGTGTTTTAATTAAGCTTAGGTAGCCAATAAAAAACCCGGTATAAACCGGGTTCTTTTCATGCCAATAATGATTACATATTGGTTGTGAATGTACGAGAAATCACATCACGTTGTTGTTCCGGTGTTAATGAGTTAAAACGAACCGCATAACCAGAAACACGAATGGTTAATTGTGGATAGTTTTCTGGGTTTTTAACTGCATCTTCTAATGTTTCACGACGTAATACGTTAACATTCAAATGTTGGCCACCTTCAACTTTAACTGTTGGTGCAACATCTAAAGGAATTTCACGATATTCGAATTGACCAAGGTCTTGTGTTGAAACAATTTGATCTTCTTTATACACAGATTTAGCTGCAACACAACGAGCTTCATTTGTTTCATCGTCTAATAACCAGAAAGAATTAAGAAGCGCATTATTGTCTGCTTTAGTGATTTGGATACCTGTAATCATTTTTAAACCCTCCTACTGAGCTTAATGAATTGCCCTAATAAATTTATGGTTAATATAGCACTTCTAAAAATTGATTTAAATCAAAAAAAGCTATTAATTTGATAATTTTTTCCTTTCTTATAAAATTATTAATAATCAAAAGGTTATTTTTAATATGATGTGAGCTAAATCAGATTGCGTGATCAAAATGGGTTACCAAAGTCCTAAAATAGCAATAATTAAAGCAGAAAACTTAAGCAAATGGACCCCAAAATAAGGTTAAAAAAGACTTATTTGGTGAATCTTATTATAACAATTAGGCTTATTAACATTTTTCGGTATAATTACCAATAAGGCGCAGCGCATAAATATCATTAAAAACAAAATGTAGGCAGCTTATGGCAGAACAATTAACTTGGCATGATGTAATTGGTGCCGAAAAAGAAAAAGATTATTTTAAACATATCATGCACTATGTCGCGACAGCGCGTAATAGTGGAAAAACAGTCTATCCACCGCAACAAGATGTATTCAATGCATTTCGTTTTACGCCATTTGCCGATATTAAAGTCGTGATCTTAGGCCAAGATCCTTATCATGGGCCTCATCAAGCACATGGCCTATCATTTTCAGTTTTACCCGGTATAAAAACCCCACCATCGCTACAAAACATGTATAAAGAACTGGCTACCGATATCGCGGGTTTTCAAATTCCAAAACACGGTTATTTAGCGTATTGGGCAGAACAAGGTGTGTTAATGCTCAATAATGTATTAACTGTTGAAGCTGGGCAAGCTCATTCTCATGCAAAAATTGGTTGGGAAACCTTTACTGATCATGTAATAGCCGCTATTAACGATAATTTAACCGGTGTGGTTTTTTTATTGTGGGGTTCTCCTGCGCAAAAGAAAGGTCAATTTATTGATCGTAATAAGCACCATGTACTGACAGCAGTGCATCCATCACCGCTATCTGCTCATCGGGGATTTTTTGGCTGTCAGCATTTTTCAAAAGCAAATCAATTCATTGAACAACAAGGTAAAACACCAATCGATTGGCAACCTCGTTTACCGCAAGAGAATGCTTAACATGACTAAAAAACGCCGTTCTGGTTTGATTGAAATTGCTAATCTTGCAGGTGTGAGCAAGATGACGGTAAGTCGTTTTTTACGTGATGCCAGTTTAGTCTCAGAACCTTTACAACATAAAATTAAAGCTGTCATTGATGAACTCGGGTATATCCCGAATAAAGCGCCAGACATGTTATCAAATGCTAAAAGTCATGCGATCGGTGTGGTATTACCTTCACTGACTAACCAAGTATTTGCTGATGTGTTAAAAGGAATTGAGATGATCACCGATGCGCATGGTTATCAAACCATGATTGCACATACCGGTTATAGCGCAGATAAAGAAGAGATGCGCTTGCGTTCATTATTATCTTACAATGTTGATGGGGTCATTTTAACCGAACGTTCCCATAATGCTGCAACACTAAAAATGCTGGAAATCGCGGATATTCCAGTGGTTGAAATTATGGATAGCGTAACGCCATGTATTGATATGGCTGTCGGGATTGATAACTTTGCGGTTACCAAAACGATGATTAAGCGTATGATTAAAAAAGGCCGTAAACATACTGCTTATTTTAGCGCAAGACAAGATGACCGTAGTATTATCCGTCAAAAAGCGTACGAAGAAGCCATGCTTGAGGCTGGATTAAAACCCCATACTGTTGCAACAAAAGAAGCCTCATCATATTCACTGGGGGCTAAGCTTTTGCAACGTGCACTCAGTGAGTATCCGCAAATTGATGGTGTATTTAGTACCAATGATGACTTGGCATTAGGTGTTCTTTTTGAGTGTCAACGTTTAAACATTAACGTTCCTAAACAGCTTGCCATTGTGGGCTTCCATGGTCATGATGTCGGCCAAGCAATATCGCCACAATTGGCGTCTATTTTAACCCCTCGTATTGAGATTGGTAAAACAGCGGCTGAGTTATTATTAAAACGCTTAACGGGTGAAGATGTTGAGCATAAGATGGTCGAATTACCCGTACAATATTTAGATGGTGAAAGCCTTTAAATGAATTAACCCTGTTTTTATCAGGGTTTTCGTGCTGTCGCCTTTTTTCTCTCAAAATAAAATATGATATAGATCACAAATTTCACTTTTCGATGTTGAATTACAGTCTTATAATGCATGAAAATGTTACCCGTAACATTACAGTTTATAGAGGGTGTGATTGTGAAAGATAAAAAAAAGCAAGTCTTTATATTAATGGGTGTCTCAGGCTCTGGTAAATCAGCTGTGGCTAAACAAGTATCGTATGATTTGGACGCAGTTTCTTTAGATGGTGATTTTTTGCATCCCAAAGCCAATATTTTAAAAATGCGCAGCGGCGTGCCACTTAATGACCAAGATCGTATGCCTTGGCTTAAACTGATCAGTGATGCGGCTTTTGCAATGAGTAATGTCAATTCGATTTCAATTATTATCTGTTCATCTTTAAAACATCAATACCGCGATATCATTCGTGGTGATAACGATAATGTGCATTTTATTTATTTAAAAGGTCGTTTTGAAGTGATTGAAGAAAGGCTGAAAAAACGTCAGGGGCATTATCAAAAAACCGGTATGTTGCAATCACAGTTTGATACGTTAGAAGAACCCTCAGCTGATGAAAAAGATATTTTTATTGTCAATATTGAGCAGCCATTAGATAAGGTTGTTGCAGACACCAAAGCGATTATTTGCCAAGTATGTGAATGCTAGCACATTGTGCGTTAAGTCCCATGTTTAACATCAGATGATATAACATCAAAGAGCTAAAAAAATGAATCCGATAGTACAGGCTGTAACCCAGCGAATTATTGAACGATCTCGAACAAGCCGACGCGCTTATCTTTTAAAGATTGAGCAAGCAATGTCACATAAGGTGACTCGAGCAAGTTTACCATGTAGTAATTTAGCACACGGTTTTGCAGCATGCTGTAGTAGTGATAAAAATGATTTAAAAAATATTTTAAAAAGCAATATCGGGATCATTAATTCATATAACGATATGCTATCAGCTCATCGTCCTTATGCGTTTTATCCACAGCAAATCACCAAGGTGCTGCGTGAATGGGGTGCTGTTGGTCAGATGGCTGGTGGCGTGCCAGCCATGTGTGATGGTGTAACACAAGGTGAACCGGGCATGGAAATCTCATTAATGAGTCGTGATGTGATTGCTATGTCGGTGGCGGTTGCGCTTTCGCATAATATGTTTGATGGTGCTTTATATTTAGGTATTTGCGATAAAATCGTACCAGGGTTATTTGTGGGGGCGATGGCATTTGGTCATTTACCTGCTATTTTTATTCCTGCAGGGCCAATGCCATCGGGGTTGCCAAATAAAGAAAAGGTTCGTATTCGTCAGTTGTATTCAGAAGGTAAAGCCAGCCGTGAAGATTTACTTGAGTCGGAATCGGCGTCTTATCATACCAGTGGAACCTGTACTTTTTATGGCACAGCAAACAGTAACCAGATGGTAATTGAATTAATGGGATTACATTTACCAGGAGCGGCTTTTGTCCATCCGGAAACCACACTGCGTTTTGAGTTAACCAATGCTGCAGCAAAACAAATTACGCGTTTAACCGAGCAATCTGGCAACTTTATGCCTGTTGGTAAAATGGTGGATGAACGCGTGATTGTTAATGGCTTAGTCGCACTGTTAGCCACAGGAGGCTCAACCAATTTAACTATGCATATTGTGGCGATGGCTAAAGCGGCTGGGATTATTATTAATTGGGATGATATTTCCGATTTATCAACAGTGGTACCTTTGTTGTGTAAAATTTATCCGAATGGCCCCGCAGATATCAATTACTTTCAAGCAGCCGGTGGCACGTCTGTACTTGTGCGCGAACTCCTTGCCGGCGGTTTACTTCATGAAGATGTTGAGACCGTTGTGGGGCGAGGTCTTAGCCGATACACGAAAGAGCCTATTTTAGATAATGGCCAATTGATTTATCGTGAAGGTCCTGCGCAATCATTAGATTTTGACGTGATTGCATCGATTGATAAACCCTTTAGCTCGCATGGCGGTTTAAAAGTAATGAGTGGTAATTTAGGCCGTGCAGTTATGAAAACATCGGCAATTGATTTGGATCATCAAATTATTGAAGCGCCAGCAGTGGTATTTGACAGTCAATATGATCTCGATGCCGAGTTTAAAGCGGGTAATTTGAATAAAGATTGTGTGGTGGTTGTTCGCTTTCAAGGCCCAAAAGCGATAGGTATGCCGGAATTGCATAAATTAATTACACCGTTAGGGGTTTTACAAGATCGGGGTTATCGCGTGGCTTTATTAACGGATGGGCGTTTATCCGGCGCTTCCGGTAAAGTGCCAGCCGCGATTCACGTTACACCAGAGGCATACTGTGGTGGATTACTCAATAAAGTCCAAAACGGTGATATGATTCGTGTCAATGGGCAAACAGGTGAAATGACGTTGTTGGTCGAGTCACAACAACTAGCAACCAGAATACCTTCTACCCTCGATTTGACAGAATCTCATCAAGGGTTTGGTCGTGAATTATTCAGTGTGATTCGTGAGAATTTAACCTCTGCTGAAGAAGGGGCTGTCAGTTTTTAAGCCCATTGAAAGGGGCATTTTTGCCCTTTTTACACTATAATGATAGGTTATGATAAAAAAATAACGAAAATCATTGATTAATTTCCAGTATATCAATCGGTTGATTACTACAGACAGATAAACAGATTGCCCCAACGGTTTGGTGATGGGCATAAAACGCCTCGGCAAATTCGGCAGTAATTCGCTGCTTAGGCATTTCAATTTGCATCTCTTTCATTTGCCATACACCTTTGGCATAAAGTTTTAGTGCCGATTCGCGTAACGTCCATAATTGCCAAAAGGCATCAAGCGGATCGGCTTGCTCATTAAGCCACTGATTTTCTTGCGCTGAAAAAAACTGTTTGGCTATCGCCATAAAGTTTTTGCGTGTACGTTTGAACTCAATATCCAGCCCAAGTCGACCTTGGCTCGAAACCCCAACAGCAACATAGTTATGACTATGACTAATATTAAAATCCGGCAAATTTGCTTTATCAAATTGCGGACGCTGATTATTACCGATAACAATATTGGGTAAATAGCTAATATCAAAGTAATGATTTAAGATTTCCGCGAGCAAATAACGGCAAGCAACAAACTGTGTTTGCCTTACGCCACTTAAACGCGCCGCTTGTGTTCTAACTTGTTCTGACAGTAACGGCGAACTGAGCATCGACGCTAGGGGTAAATCATCTAAGTTAGCAGACTGAATAAAAACAAAATTTTTGCTCATCGTGACTTTATTGTATATAGCGTATAAGAAATTTTGACTATTCTAACAGGATTTTGGTGAGTTGTTTTAAAACATGTTATGCTTATCAATATTATTTTTAGCCATCAATTGTCGGGAAGTAATCATGAAATTTCCTAAAGCGATACAAACAAAGTTAATTAGTGCTGGCCGCAAAAAACGTTATACACAAGGTTCAGTCAATAGTGTGATTCAGCGCGCATCTTCATTAGTATTTGATACGGTTGATGATAAAAAGGAAGCGGCAAAAAATCGCACGCAAGGCGCATTATTTTATGGTCGCCGCGGGACGTTAACGCATTTTTCATTGCAAGATGCGATGTGCGAACTTGAAGGTGGTGCTGGTTGTTATCTTTATCCGTGCGGAGCAGCTGCGGTAACGAATGCAATTTTAGCATTTGTTAAAACGGGTGATCATGTCTTAATTTCTGAAGGGGCATATGAACCAACACAGGAATTTGCCAATCATGTTTTAAACGATCTTGGCGTCGAAAGCAGTTATTTTCCAGCATTGATCGGTCGCTATATTACAAAATACATTCGACCTAATACCAAAGTCCTCTTTTTAGAAGCGCCTAGCTCAATTACGATGGAGGTGCACGACATCCCTTCAATCGTTAAAGCGGCGCGAGAAATAAATCCAGACATTGTGATTATGATAGATAATACTTGGAGTGCGGGAGTATTATTTAAAGCGTTAGAATTTGATATTGATATTTCAATTCAAGCGGGAACCAAATACCTTGTCGGTCATTCTGATGCGATGATTGGTACTGCTGTGGCAAATGAACGGTGCTGGGCTCAATTACGTGAGCGTTCTTATTTGATGGGGCAAATGTGCGATGCTGATACAGCATACGTGACCGCGCGTGGCCTTCGCACATTAGGTGTACGTCTAATGCAGCATCAAAAAAGCAGTTTAAAAGTCGCCAAGTGGCTTGCTAAACATCCAAACGTTGAACGTGTTAATCACCCTGCTCTATCAAGTTGTAAAGGTTATCAATTTTTTAGACGAGATTTTGTTGGTTACAGTGGTTTGTTCTCTTTTATTCTTAAAGAACGTCTGTCGGAAGCACAACTTGCTGACTTTTTAGATGAGTTTAGTTTATTTTCGATGGCATATTCTTGGGGAGGGTTTGAATCACTCATTCTTGCTCACCAACCTGAAGAGATTGCACAAATTCGACCTGTCAGTGGCGTCAATTTTGAAGGAACCTTGATTCGGTTGCATATTGGGTTAGAAGACGCCGATGATTTAATTGCGGATCTTGAAGCGGGTCTTGAGCGCATTAACCTGAATAAAAATAAGATGAAAGCGCTACAATCATTAATTTAATCGTATGAACGACTCTTTATTATTGACACAACACCTGCATAACACGGTATTAACCAAAATCGGTGATCACCGTGATATATTGGTCGCTTACAGTGGTGGCATTGATTCATCCGTGTTACTGCATGCGTTAGTCTGTATTCAACAACAGCATTTAGCTGATTTAAAAATACGCGCTATTTATATCCATCATGGGATTAGTCAACATGCAGATCAATGGGCAACCCATTGTCAGCAACAGTGTGCTCAGTGGCAAGTGCCCTGCATCATTGAGCATGTCATATTAGCATTAGACGCGGGTAATATCGAACAGCAAGCCAGAGAGGCGCGTTATCAAGCGATATCCAAACATTTGCATGCTAATTCTGTGTTATGTACTGCGCAGCATCTTGATGATCAGTGTGAAACCTTCTTGTTAGCCTTGAAGCGAGGTAGCGGTCCGATGGGATTATCGGCCATGCCAGAAGTGATATTAACACATCGCCACTATCATATACGCCCTCTATTAACAGTTAGTCGTCAGCAAATTGAGCATTATGCCAGTGCATATCATTTATGTTGGGTTGAAGATGAAAGTAACCAAGATGATTATTATGATCGTAACTTTTTGCGTCTCAATGTGTTACCAATTATTAGTCAACGTTGGCCACATTTTAACCAGATGGTTGCACGCAGTGCTGAGCTGTGTAATGAGCAGCAGCAATTGCTTGATGAATTATTACAACCGACATTTATGGCTCTGATTGATCACCAAAAAAGCCTATTACTTGAACCGCTTTATATGATGTCTGCGGCTAAACGTAATGCAGTGTTGCGGATGTGGTTTAAAGAACATAACGCCATTATGCCAAGTCGTAAACAGTTAGCGGTAATTTGGCAAACGGTGATTATGGCTAAAGACGATAGTAATCCACAGTTTATTTTACATGATCAACAAATTCGCCGTTATCAAAATCGACTCTATTTATTGCCACAATATCAGGATTTATTACCGGTCGTGCTCAACTGGCATTTAGAACCCCCTTTACCCCTTCCCGATGGATTAGGGTTATTGACGGTGACTAAGACAAATAGCAATTGCCGCTTACCCCTGCATGATGAGGTGGTATCGATACGTTTTTATGCTAAAGGCAATTATCATATTGTTGGACGGCAAGGTTCTCGACAAATCAAAAAACTGTGGCAAGAATTTGGTATAGCACCTTGGATGCGTTCTCGCATTCCATTGGTATTTTATAATGAACAGCTGATCACTGCCGTAAATGTGTTTGTGACTGAGCAAGGTCAAGGTCATGATCTCGGGTTTTCATTGTGTTAAGCCCCCCTTTTTTGCGCCAATTTAGTGCATCAAAATTAATTATGATTTTTGCTTAATATTTAGACTAATTCATCGAATTAGTTAATGCATTTCTCGTGTATTCAGAATAAGATTACGCATTGTATTAAGTCAAACGATAGAGCAATTTGATAATTTGTGTGTTAATTGAGATTTTTGTTAATCAATGGTTGACTTGATATAGGTAAATGGGTTTAAAATAACAGGCTCTAATTATTAAAGCGATTGTTTATTCCTTTCATTATTGTTAATGATTAAAGGTATAAGCAATATTTTTTTATTTTTAATAAAAAAGGTAAGAGGTAATATGGCAGTCTCCTCTCCAGATTCACCACAAGAGTATATTCGGCACCATCTGCATAACCTACAAATAGGTGAAGGATTTTGGACGCTTAATATCGACTCATTATTCTTCTCAATTTTGCTAGGTGTGATATTTTTATTTATTTTCCATCGTGTTGCCCGTAGAGCAACCAGTGGTGTACCCGGCAAATTGCAATGTGCAGTTGAACTGATCTTTGGATTTGTAGATAGTACCGTTAAAGATATGTTTAGCGGGCAAAACAAATTGATCGCACCGTTGGCATTAACTGTATTTATGTGGGTCTTTTTAATGAACTTAATGGACCTTATTCCAGTTGATTTCCTGCCTTATGCAGCTCAACAAGCCGGTATTCCTTACTTGCGTGTGGTGCCAACAGCGGATGTTAGTATAACCATGTCGATGTCATTAGGTGTGTTTTTACTGATTATCATCTATACGTTCAAATATAAAGGTGTAAAAGGCTTCATTAAAGAGTATACGTTACATCCTTTTAATCATTGGGCGTTTGCACCGATCAACTTTGTCCTAGAAATGGTGAGCTTACTGGCTAAACCGATTTCATTAGGTCTACGACTATTTGGAAATATGTATGCGGGTGAGTTAATTTTTATCTTAATCGCGGCGTTAATTCCTTGGTGGTCACAATGGATCTTGTCACTACCGTGGGCAATTTTCCATATTTTGATTATCACATTACAAGCATTTATTTTTATGGTGTTGACGATCGTCTATTTATCAATGGCGTCGGCAACGGAAGATCACTAGTAAACACTTATTTTTTTTAATATTAACTGGAGTAATATGATGGATATGTTATTTATAGCTGCAGGCATAATGATGGGCTTAGCTGCAATCGGTGGTGCAATTGGCATCGGTATTTTGGGTGGTAAATTTTTAGAAGGTGCTGCTCGTCAACCAGAATTAATGCCAATGTTACGTACGCAGTTCTTCATTGTTATGGGACTTGTTGATGCGATTCCAATGATTAGTGTTGGTATTGCACTGTATGTTATTTTCGCTGTTGCTGGTTAATAATTAATTTATTGTATATGAAAAATATAAGAGGAATTGTCTCATGAATATGAATGCAACACTCCTCGGCCAAGCAATTACATTTGTATTGTTTGTTTGGTTCTGTATGAAGTTTGTATGGCCACCGGTTATTCGTGCGATTGAAAAACGCCAAAAAGAGATAGCTGACGGTTTAAACTCTGCAGAAGCAGCAAAAAAAGATTTGGAATTAGCCAAAGCAAATACATCTGAAATTATGCAACAGGCTAAGGCTGAGGCAAATGCAATTATCGAGCAAGCGAATAAACGTAAAGCGACGATTATTGAAGAAGCCGGGCAAGAAGCTAACCGCGAAAAAGAACGTATTGTCGCGCAAGGTCTTGCTGAGGTAGAAGCTGAACGTAAGCGTGCTCGTGAAGAATTGAAGCAACAAGTTGCGTTGCTTGCAATTGCTGGTGCAGAAAAAATTATTGAACGTTCTGTTAATGAAGCTGCAAATAGCGACATTATTGACAAACTTGTAGCTGAACTATAAGAGGAGATTGAGCAATGGCAGACTTGATTACAATTGCTCGCCCTTATGCTAAAGCTGCGTTTGATTTTGCTGTAGAACGAGACAGCATTGAAGCATGGCATAAGATGCTTGTTTTAGCATCACATGTTAGTGAGGATCAACAAATTCAAAGTGTTTTGACCTCTGACATGAAGCCAGCTTCAGTTGCCAATTTATTCATCAGTATCTGTAAAGAAGTACTTGATGAATATCGTACTAATTTTATTAAAGTGATGGCAGAAAATAAGCGTTTAGCTTTACTGCCTGACGTATTAAGTCTTTTTATGCAATATCGTTTAGAAAGAGAATCTGTGGCTGATGTTGATGTGATTTCAGCTGCACCATTAACCGATTCACAACTTGATAAAATTACAGCAGCAGTCGAACAACGTTTATCTCGAAAAGTAAAACTAAAATGTCATATTGATCAATCAATTATTTCTGGTTTTATTATTCGTTCGGGTGATATGGTTATTGATAGTAGTATTAGAGGGCGCCTTAATCGTTTAAGTGACGCGCTACAGTCTTAAGGGGACTGATAATGCATCTAAATTCAACTGAAATAAGTGAACTAATTAAAGAGCGAATTGCTCAGTTCAATGTCGTGAGCGAAGCTCACAATGAAGGAACAATTATATCAGTCAGTGATGGTATTCTTCGTATTCATGGATTAACCGAAGTAATGCAAGGCGAAATGATTGCACTACCCGGTAACCGTTACGCAATGGCACTTAACTTAGAGCGTGACTCAGTGGGTGCAGTGGTAATGGGACCATATGAAGATCTTGCTGAAGGTATGAAAGTTCAATGTACAGGTCGTATTTTACAGGTTCCGGTTGGTGAAGGCTTATTAGGCCGCGTTATCAACACGCTAGGTGAACCTATTGATGGTAAAGGCACACTTCAACATGATGGTTTCTCACCTGTTGAAATGGTTGCACCTGGTGTAATCGAGCGTCAATCTGTTGATCAGGCTTTACAAACAGGTTATAAAGCCGTTGACTCAATGATTCCAATTGGGCGTGGTCAACGAGAATTAATCATCGGTGACCGTCAAACGGGTAAAACGGCATTAGCGGTTGATGCTATCATCAATCAACGCGATTCTGGTGTTAAGTGTATTTATGTGGCGATCGGTCAAAAGCAATCAACGATTGCTAACGTCGTGCGTAAACTTGAAGAGCATGGCGCATTAAAAAATACTATCGTGGTTGTTGCATCTGCTTCTGAGTCAGCAGCATTACAATATCTTGCGCCTTACGCTGGTTGTGCGATGGGTGAATATTTCCGTGACCGTGGTCAAGATGCGCTAGTGGTTTATGATGATTTATCAAAACAAGCCGTAGCATACCGTCAAATTTCATTATTATTACGTCGTCCACCTGGGCGTGAAGCGTATCCTGGTGACGTATTCTATTTACATTCACGTTTACTTGAACGTGCAGCACGTGTTAATGCGGATTATGTTGAAGAATTCACGAAAGGTGCAGTAAAAGGTAAAACCGGTTCATTAACGGCATTACCGATTATTGAAACACAAGCTGGTGACGTATCAGCATTCGTACCTACTAACGTAATTTCGATCACTGATGGTCAGATTTTCTTAGAGACAAACTTATTTAACTCTGGTATTCGTCCAGCGGTTAACCCGGGTATTTCGGTATCGCGTGTAGGTGGTGCGGCTCAGACCAAAGTGATGAAAAAATTATCGGGTGGTATTCGTACTGCGCTTGCACAGTATCGTGAATTAGCTGCGTTCTCTCAGTTTGCCTCAGATCTTGATGAAGCAACACGTAATCAGTTAAGCCATGGTGAAAAGGTTACCGAGCTTTTAAAACAAAAACAATATGCGCCAATGACAGTCGCTGAACAAGCTGTTGTGTTATTTGCTGCAGAACGTGGGTATTTAGAAGACGTTGAACTTGCAAAAGTCCTCCCTTTTGAAGCGGCATTACTTTCTTATGCACATAGTCAGTATACTGATTTTATGGCAGAGCTTGCTAAAACAGGTAATTACAATGATGACGTTGAGAATAAGCTAAAAGAGATGCTTGAAAGCTTTAAATCAACACAAACTTGGTAATTATCAGGCAGAGGTAAATTAAATGGCTAATGCAAAAGAGATAAGAACGAAGATCGCAAGTATTCAAAGTACACAAAAGATTACGAAAGCGATGGAAATGGTTGCCAACTCTAAAATGCGTAAAACGCAAGATAGAATGGCAGCAAGTCGTCCTTATGCGGAGTTAATTCGTAACGTAATTGGGCATTTAGCGTTAGCTAATTCTGGCGTTAAACATTCCTATCTTGAAGATAGGGATGTGAAACGTGTTGGCTACCTGATCATTTCAACGGATCGTGGTTTGTGCGGTGGCTTAAATATTAACTTATTTAAGACAGTACTTGCTGATATGACAAAATGGCAAGAGAAAGGCGTTGAGTCAGATCTTGCTTTGATTGGTTCAAGGGGCGTATCATTTTTCACTTCAATGAAAGCCAATATTTTAACACAAGTCACCGGAATGGGTGATGAACCGACTCTCTCAAATTTGATTGGGCCAGTTAAAACGATGTTAAAAGCGTATGATGACGGTAAAATTGATCGCTTATACATTGTGACAAACAAGTTTATTAACACGATGTCACAAAAACCAACTATACAGCAGCTTATACCGCTTGAACCCGCAGATGATGAAGAACTTAAAGCGAAAACATGGGACTATATTTATGAGCCCGATGCCAGTTCATTATTAGATGTGATGTTACGTCGTTATATTGAATCACAAGTTTATCAAGCTGTTGTTGAAAACTTAGCGAGCGAACAGGCTGCACGAATGGTAGCGATGAAAGCGGCAACCGACAATGGTGCAAATCTGATTAAAGATTTACAAATTGTGTATAACAAAGCTCGTCAAGGCGCAATCACCAACGAGTTGATTGATATTGTATCGGGTGCTGCAGCAGTTTCAGGTTAACGTTAAGTCATGTTGAATACAGTGATATTTAACAGATTATATTGAGATATAAGACATAGAGGATTAAAGATGGCTACTGGAAAGATTGTCCAGATTATCGGCGCCGTAGTTGATGTCGAATTCCCGGAAGATGCGGTACCTAATATTTATGACGCATTAGATGTGGAAACTGGCGGTGAAAAACTTGTTCTGGAAGTTCAACAACAATTGGGTGGCGGTGTCGTTTGTTGTATTGCCATGGGATCGACTGATGGTCTAAGACGTGGTTTGAACGTAGTGAATAGCGGTCACGGTATTGAAGTACCCGTTGGTACAGAAACACTGGGTCGTATCATGAACGTACTGGGTGATCCAGTTGATAAAGCTGGCCCAATCAACGAAAAAGAACGTTGGGGTATTCACCGTAGTGCACCAAGTTATGAAGATTTAGCTAACTCAACAGAACTTTTAGAAACGGGAATCAAAGTCATCGACTTGATTTGTCCATTTGCTAAAGGGGGTAAAGTCGGTTTATTCGGTGGTGCTGGTGTTGGTAAAACCGTAAACATGATGGAGCTAATTCGTAATATCGCGATTGAGCACTCAGGTTACTCGGTATTTACGGGTGTGGGTGAACGAACACGTGAAGGTAATGACTTCTATCATGAGATGCGTGAGTCTAACGTACTTGATAAAGTATCACTGGTTTATGGTCAGATGAATGAGCCACCAGGGAACCGTTTACGTGTTGCTCTAACCGGTTTAACCATTGCTGAAAAATTCCGTGATGAAGGTAAAGACGTGTTATTGTTTATCGATAATATTTATCGTTATACCTTAGCGGGTACCGAAGTATCTGCACTTTTAGGTCGTATGCCATCGGCGGTAGGTTATCAACCGACCCTTGCTGAAGAGATGGGACAACTGCAAGAGCGTATTACATCAACCAAAACGGGTTCAATCACGTCAATCCAAGCGGTGTATGTTCCTGCCGATGACTTAACGGATCCATCACCAGCGACAACGTTTGCTCACTTAGATGCAACAATCGTATTAAGCCGTCAGATTGCCTCTTTAGGTATTTATCCAGCGGTTGATCCACTTGACTCAACCAGTCGTCAATTAGATCCATTAGTTGTTGGTCAAGAACATTATGATTGTGCGCGTGGTGTTCAATCTATTTTACAACGTTATCAAGAACTAAAAGACATCATTGCGATTCTTGGTATGGATGAGTTATCAGAAGACGATAAATTAACCGTCGCTCGTGCACGTAAAATTCAACGTTTCTTATCTCAACCGTTCTTCGTTGCGGAAGTCTTTACCGGTTCACCGGGTAAATACGTTTCATTGAAAGATACCATTAGTGCATTTAAAGGCATTATGAATGGTGATTACGATCATCTTCCTGAACAAGCATTCTACATGGTCGGTTCAATTGACGAAGTGATTGAGAAAGCGAAGTCTCTATAAGAGATGAATAGAGCGGAGATAGTATTATGGCACTAACTTCCTATCAATTAGAAGTTGTTAGTGCTGAATCTCACTTGTTTTCAGGTGATGTTCAGCGAATCAGAGTAACAGGTGGTGAAGGTGAACTGGGGATTTATCCTGGTCATACTCCACTGCTAACCACAATTAAACCCGGTATGGTGGGTATTGTTAAAGCTGATGGGGAAGAAGAGTTTATCTATTTATCGGGTGGCATTTTAGAAGTGCAACCGACCATGGTAACTATTTTGGCTGATACCGCAATTCGAGGTGAAGATCTTGATGAAGCTAAAGCGCAAGATGCGGTAAGGCAAGCGCAAGAACATATCAATAATCCAAGTGCTGATATGACTTATGCTCAAGCTTCAGCTGAACTGTCTAAGGCATTAGCAAAATTACGTGTTATTGATTTAACCCGTCGTAGTCGCTAATTCCCTATCTAATAATAGTCGGTATATCTGAGTGATATATCGGCTATTTTTTTATGTTGTTTTGATGTATGGCGATCATAAATTAAGTCGATTATTGCAGTGTTTTTGATTTTTTGTCAGCGATTAGGATAAAAAAAGTAGCTAATTATCAAGAAAATATTTATAATTCGTTGCCTGTTAAATCAGCGTCTCTTTTATTTTATGTCAACCTCAACTAAAACTGAATTAATCTATCGATTAGAAGATCGTCCACCTTTACCACAAACACTTTTTGCCGCATTACAGCACTTACTTGCTATGTTTGTTGCCGTTATCACGCCAGCTTTGATCATCTGTCAAAGTTTAGGGTTACCAGCGGAAGATACTCAACATATTATAAGTATGTCGTTATTTGCATCGGGTGTTGCATCTTTAATCCAAATCCGTGCCTGGGGACCGGTTGGTTCCGGCTTACTCTCTATTCAAGGAACCAGCTTTAACTTCGTTGCGCCAGTTATTGCAGGTGGGCTTACCTTAAAAAATGGTGGTGCTAGTGTCGACGTGATGATGGCAACCCTATTTGGTACATTAATGCTGGGCTCATTGACCGAAATGATCTTATCGCGCGTACTGCATTTAGCGCAAAGAATTATCACGCCGTTAGTTTCCGGGATTGTGGTAATGATTATTGGGTTATCGCTTATCCAAGTTGGTTTAACCTCGGTAGGTGGTGGTTTTGCCGCAATGGCGAATAACACGTTCGGTGCGCCGATTAACTTACTGCTAGCCGGTGTTGTGCTATTAGTGATTATTTTACTTAATATCCAAAAAAATGCATACTTGCGTTTGTCTTCATTAGTAATTGCAATGGCGATTGGCTATGGATTAGCTTGGTGGCTTGATCTGCTTCCACAAACAACAGAATCGACAACGTCGAGCTTTATCATGATCCCAATGCCACTTTATTATGGGTTGAATATTGATTGGGGCTTGTTACTGCCTTTTATTTTAGTCTTTTTAATTACCTCGCTTGAAACAATTGGTGATATTACGGCAACCTCTGATGTATCAGAACAACCGGTTTCAGGGCCCGTTTACATGAAACGTTTAAAAGGTGGTGTATTAGCAAATGGTTTTAATTCATTTGTTTCTGCCGTGTTTAATACTTTCCCGAACTCGTGTTTTGGTCAAAATAATGGCGTCATTCAATTAACGGGTGTAGCGAGTCGCTATGTCGGTTATTTTGTCGCCGCCATGTTAGTATTACTCGGCCTTTTCCCACAAGTGAGTGGTTTTGTCCAACACATTCCTGAACCGGTTCTGGGTGGTGCAACGTTAGTAATGTTTGGTACGATTGCCGCTTCTGGGGTAAGAATTGTGTCACGCATTACACTTAATCGCCGTGCAATTATGATTATTGCATTATCACTCGGTATTGGTCTGGGGGTTTCACAACAACCGCAGATTTTCCAATTTATGCCAGATTGGATTAAATCGCTCTTTTCATCGGGCATTGCCGCCGGTGGTTTAACGGCGATTGTGCTTAACTTTATTTTCCCAGAAGATAAGAAAGATTAAGTTTTTTATATATGTTTGGGCTATGATTTGACCTAATTAACATTGGTGTTGAGTATTAGTGTAGCCTATCCATTTCTATGTTATAGCATGCTAGGTGTTTTGCCTCTATTGTAGTCGTGGAGTATATTCGATGTGGTGCTCAGGCAACCCGAAGGATTTTGAACGAAATCCCTCGGGCTCCCTCGTTCCACTACGCGTGGTGCGTAGGGCGTATATTTGACGGGTTTATGGTTTTTAGGTTCATCTATATGCTGATGGCATTGCAAGTGTTCATTTTCATAAAATGGTTCCATTTTTTTTCGCTAATGAAATTAATCTATTCTTTTGCCATTTGAAGAAAATTTTATCCAAAAGAAATAGTTTCAATGATCTTATAAATAGAATTCCACCCCAAATGGTTATGACCCAAATCGGCCAATTGAGGTGAGGTGAATATATATAATTAATAATATACATTATTGAACACACAATAATGGCAACTATGATTTTTTTTAATAACTTAATTTCATCTTTTACTTGTTTTCTAGCTTCATCTATTCGATTATCTAGTTCATTACTTTCGATTATTGGTTCAGAAACAAGATCAGATACACTAACATTAAACACGGAAGCTAATGCACTAAGCGTCTCTAAACTTGGAACTTCATTATTTTCAACTCGCTGAATAGTTCTAACACTTAGCGATGATAACTGAGCTAATTGTTCTTGAGACCACGCTCTTTCTAATCTCAATTTTTTAACTTTATTTTCCATAATAAATCTCCTCTAA
The DNA here is from genome assembly GCF_039542345.1 of Orbus sasakiae. NCBI lineage: Bacteria > Pseudomonadati > Pseudomonadota > Gammaproteobacteria > Orbales > Orbaceae > Orbus > Orbus sasakiae. Next base: position 171,825 of record NZ_BAABHY010000005.1, on the reverse strand, counting down.
ATAAATTTAGAATTATTATTTCAGCGCTGAAATTTCATGTCAACGACACCATAGTGACATAAATATGACAATGATACGACAATCTTAAGACTAGTAAGTTAATAGAAAAAAGAGGAAATTTTAAAGTTAGAATGATTATAAAAAATTATTATTATTTATGAAATAAACTATCAAAATAACCGACTACAAGTGAAGGTTAAAAAGTGCAGACATACCTCACCACGCAGAGTGGAACAGGGAATTGGCGGTTTTTGTTGGAAACACTCGGTCGACCAAGCACCCAAAACGATATATTTCACAGCTCTTTTAAGGTGAAAAAAATAGCAATTAGCGAGTTAATCTCAAATATTAAACCATCCACAAGAGTGTCGTGGAGATTCGTCAGGTTCGCATGCCTTTAACTTAGATATTAGAACCATTTTATTTGCATTTACTAATGGTTAAAACGTCCGAAAATTCACTTTATTGTTAGTAAAGTTTCTTTGACCAACCCAGTTTGGTTGATAAGGTTCTAAAGTAATTATAGTTTGCGGCATGAATCAAGTTAAATTCGTAAGGTGCACGCTTAATTTGAATCTCATCTGTCGGCTGCACAGCTAGAATGATCTGGCTATCGCAGGCAATTTGTAAATTCTCTGTGGCGTGAGGGAATTTAATTTTAATGATATTATCACTTTTAATTACCAAGGGCCTTGCTGATAGTGAGTGTGGGAACATTGGCGTAATAATAAAAGCATCAAGTTCTGGTGTAATAATGGGGCCACCAGCTGATAATGAATAAGCGGTCGAACCGGTTGGCGTGGAAATAATAACGCCATCAGCACGCTGTGCGAAGGCTTTTTTATCGTTAATATAAGCCTCATACTCTATCATATGTGCGACTTGGCTTGGATGGACAACGATTTCATTAACCGCAAAACTTGAGATTGTGCTCTCGCCTTGTTTGTTATACAACGTGACTTCAAGTAAGAAGCGAGAGTCATCGAGATACTCACCCGCTAACACTTCAGATAAGCTGGCAACGGCTTTGTCGGGGGTAATATCGGTTAGAAAACCTAAATTACCGCGATTAATGCCAATAATTTTAATATTATAGTGTGATAAATAGCGCGCTGCTCTTAACATATTACCATCACCGCCAACCACGATCGCAAGTTGAGCTTGTTCACCAATTTCATCAAGACTTGCATAATGTTTAACGTCGAGTGAAAGTTGATTCATTAATTTGTCTTCAACTAATACGCGATAGTTATTTTTAGTTAGCCAATGATACAGCATCTCGTGAGTTGCGAGCGCTTCAGGTTGCCTAGGTACACCAATTAATCCGATACAATTAAATAGTGTGTTCATAAAATAGTCCTTTTAATTTTTTGATTTTAAATAATAAAATCGTTTTCTTGCATTGGTTTTATGATATGCGCTTGTAATCCCAAATTTTATCCCCATAATACCTTAAATAAATAGCACCTTAAATAAAAAGTATTTTTGATAATTTTGGAGTACCTTATGACAGAGCAAGAAAATAATATGTCACAACAAAATGAAGATATTAACACAAAAGCGGAATCAGCAGACAATATTAACAATGCAACGCAACCAGATAGTCAGCCTCAAGCGCAACTTGATGCGGTGATTAAAGAGAAAGATCAGCGTATTGAAACACTTGAAAAAGAGCTACAAATTGCCAAAAAGAATGAAAGTGAAGCGATGGTTCGTGCTCGTGCTGAAATCGACAATGTCCGTAAACGAGTTGAACAAGATGTTGAAAAAGCCCATAAATTTGCTTTAGAAAAATTCTCAGCAGAATTATTGCCGGTCATTGATAATCTAGAACGTGCACTTGAAGCAACCGACAAAGCGAACCCAGAACATCAAGCTACGATTGAAGGTTTAGAGTTAACCTTGAAATCGTTTTTAGACACCGTGAAAAAATTTGGTGTTGATGTGGTTTCAACTGAAAGTGGTGTTTTAAATCCAGATGTTCATCAAGCGATTACCATGATTGAATCACCTGAACATAAAGCGGGTCAAATCGTTAATACGATTCAAAAGGGTTATACCTTAAATGGCCGTCTTATTCGTCCCGCCATGGTTGTGGTTGCAAAATAGTTTACAAGCGATAATCTCACACGCTGGTGTGTGAGATTATCGATTAGTTTGGATATTAAAAAGGCATTGCACCATCGTACCTGCTTGACCGTCAGAACGATTTTTCAAAATTAATTGCCCTTGGTGCAGTTTAATAATGCGGTGTACAATACTGAGTCCAAGTCCGATCCCTTTGTGCCGACGATCCATTCTAAAAAAAGCTTGTGTCAGTTGTGATATTTTATCTTCATCGATACCGGGTCCCTGATCTTTCACTTCAAGTAAAATATGCTGCTCATCATGTTGATAGCAACTCACCGTAATTTCAGTCTGTGGCGGGCTATAGCGTGAAGCATTTTCGACCAAATTACGAATTAGTAGGCAAATCAGCGTACTATCCCCCATAAATGCAATAGATGGTTTACTGAGTTGCCAAGTGAGCGTTTGAGCTTTGTTTTCGACCATCTCATTTAATTCGCCTGCAATGACATTGACCACATTTGCTTGAAAATCAATGGACTGCTCATCACCAGTAATGAATTTTTGACTTGCTCTGGCAAGGGTTAATAGTTGTTCAACGGTATTAACTAAGCGATCTATACGCTCAATCAGCTCTTGGCAAGGAATGTTTTGTTTGAGTTCGAGCAGTTCTAAATGCAGTCGAATTCCTGCTAGGGGCGTACGCAGCTCATGTGCCACATCGGCAGTAAATAGGCGTTCTTGTTGCAGAGTTTCATCTAAGCGAAAGAAAAGACTATTTAACGCCGTAGAAATTGACTTTATCTCGCGCATTTCACTCAGTGATTGAATGGGGCGTAAATTGTCAGCCGTGCGGATGGATAAGTCATATTGCAGCGACTCAAGTGGTTTAGTTATGCGTTTAATTGCTTTATAAGCTAAAAATAATGTCACAGACATAATCACTAACGTTGACAGCAATAATGCAAAAATGGCTTCAACTTCTTCACGATGAATTGCAGCGGCGCTGATCTCTTTACTCAACGTGAGATCAACTAACACATCAATTTGCTCTTTGCTTTCATGCCATAGCCAAAAGACCGTGACTAATTGGCAGACCAACATAATTAAACCCAGCGTGATAAATAAATTCCAACGAATGCTGTATCGAATCTGATCAATTTTTTGTTGGATTGGCATCATGTTTCTCACTTTGTTGGTAATGGGTCGAGTATAAATTGATAGCCATAGCCGCGAATGGTACGGATATACTGCTTACCAATTTTTTGGCGCAAGCTATGGATATGGACTTCTAATACATTTGAGCTTGGATCACTACTCCAGCTATACAGATCATTTTGCAGAATATCACGGTGAATTTGCTGTGGTGCTTTACCCATTAGTCTGGCTAGAATGGCATATTCTTTTGGCGTAAGAGCAATAACCGTTTGATTAAAACAGACTTGCTGTTGTTTAAGATCGAGCACAAATGGGCCACACTCAATGGTGTTATCACTATGGCCTTGATTACGCCGAATTAATGCCCTGACGCGGGCAAGTAATTCGGTTAACGCAAAGGGCTTAATAAGATAATCATCAGCCCCTAAATCAAGTCCTTCAACGCGATCTTCTATCGTATCACGTGCCGTCAAGATCAAAACTGGAATCGCAATTTTTTGTTTACGCCATTGCGATAAGAGCTGTAATCCATCACAGTCCGGTAAGCCAAGATCTAAAATGACCAGACTGAATTGCGATATCGCCATTAATTGATTTGCTTGTTTACCATTTTCAGCGATTTCACAAGCATAACCTTCTCCACTCAAAGCACTGTAGAGGCCTTTTTGTAGTAAACTATCATCTTCAGTTATCAGTATTTTCATCGTTTTTATTTTGGCTCAATATGATTTAAAGTCGTTCGACAAGTACCTAATATATCCAATTGTGCATGGTATTGTGTCGTTTTTACATTAAACATCCCTAATAAGGAGTGAAACAAGTTATCTTGTGAAAACGGCTGTGTTTTTGCTGCTACATCGAGACACTGGCGATCAACAGCTTGTTGTTGTTCATATTTATCCGATAACCATAAGACAAGCGGAATCTCGGTTTGTTCCTTTGGCGCGATAGAATACGGCATACCATGCAAATAAATATTGTTTTCGCCCAATGATTCGCCATGATCGGAAAGATACATTAAGGTGGTATTGTAACGGTTATCATAACGTTTTAACAAATCAATTGTTTGGTTAATGACGGCATCCGTGTACACGATCGTATTATCATAGGTATTGACTAAGGCGTCTTGTGAACAGCGATTTATTTCATTCGTGTCACATGTTGGTGTAAATTTACGGTATTCGTCAGGGTAACGCTGATAATAAGTTGGACCATGGCTACCTATCGTATGTAACACGATTAATGTATCATTTTGGATATGATCTAGATATTCAGGTAAGTCAGTCAGCAAAATATCGTCATAGCAAACCCCTTCTTGACAGAGTTTTGACGCATTTTGATATTTCTGAGTAACATCAATCGTTGGTACTCGATCACATACACCTTTGCAACCACTATCATTATCAACCCATAAAATATTAACACCGGCTTTTTGTAAAATATCTAACGCATTGGATTGCTTATTAGCCAGTTTAGGATTGTAATCTTCCCGAGTCATATTTGAAAACATGCACGGCAAAGAGTAAGCCGTTGCAGTACCACAAGACGTGGTATTTTGGAAATAAGTGACATTTTGCTTGGCGAGTAATGCATTTGTGTCTTTACTATAGCCACCTAATGAAAAATTATTAGCACGAGCAGTTTCACCGACAATTAGAATCATTACATTTTTTTGCCCGTTGCTATTCGCTGATGGCTCTTGATAGGCATCATCGCCTAATTCAACAAAGGGTAAATTTTTATATTTTAAGTAATCATATTGATTATAAATGGCCGCAATGTAGTTTGACGGGGTCAAATATTTAATGATGCCAGAATTATTACGCATAAATGCAGCATAATTTTTATAGAATAATGCCGCGACCAATACAATTAGCAGAACGGCTAAAATCACAGAACAAAGACGACGCAATAAATACAGGCCCCAGTGTTTAATTGGTTTGATGTTTACCAACACGATCAGCAATATTGGCAATAGACCAAACAGGATGATTTCAATGATCAAACCAGGCGTGATCAGCGTAAATGACTCTGCTTGGGTTGTATCGAGTGCATTTTGCAACATATCCCGATCGATCATGATACGGTAGGTTGCCATAAAGTAGTTCACAGGCGTGCTAATTAAAATCAAAATACTGGCGACCAATTTAATCAGGCGAGGCCAGATAAAAAGATTAAGTAGTATGAAAATAACACAAAATACGACGAGCGGCATCGTACAGAAAAATACGATATCATTTATCCCCCTAATTGATAAAGCTGATAAGACTTGTTTGTAGTAGGTGGAATTTAAATAGCTTGCCTGATAAATGGCAATAATCGTGATGAATAAGGTGATTGAAATCGGTCGCTGGATTAGCGATTTAATTGTTTTAAACATAATGAAATAGACTCAAATTATCGGCCGATGGCTTGGTTATTGGTGATTAAATAATTTTAAATTTGGTAATCGAGTTTTGAATATTGCCTTAAGATTTGGCCAATATTGATCAATCGTATAAGCACAAACAGCACTGATCACTATTGCTGCCAATATGTCGAGTGGCCAATGTACGCCGAGGTAAATTCTTGCCCAACTGATTAATAGTGCGATCGATAGACAGCCAATAGCGAGATATTGTTTCGTGAGTTGTTGCTTTACGCTGCTAAGCAATGCGAATGTTATGGCAAAAATAAATGCGGCATGTTTGCTCGGTAATGAATTACTACTGGTATGAGGGAGATAGTTAGTTCCGATTGCAAGATCAAACGGCCTTGGTGAACTTACAAAAGCGCGTAATAATACTGTAAGTATGAGTGTTGCCATTACAATCAACGCTATTTTAGCTAACAGCTGTCTGGTGGTGGGTTTTTTAAACCCGCAGTAAACGCCAATAATGATCGGCAAATAGATTAAGTACTGTGCACAAAATAGGGCAAAATTAATGGTAAATTTGCTGGCATCGGGTGCCGCATTAAGCAGTAAAAATAGCTGAGTATTGATTTGTGTTAACATCGTATGACCTTTTACATGGTGAGTGTGCTAACAAGTGTATGGAACTTAGCTTAAGAAAACCTTAAGGCGGGATATTTTACTTAATATTGAATAATTAAGGATGTGCTAGGTTTATTCAGTCTTCATCATGTAATTCAACACTCGATGAGTTTAGAGTGATATGGTATGGGGTGATGATGCACTTGCATCGTTGAGAATATTGAAAAAATAAAGGCATACGTGATGCCTTTAATCGATGTTAGTTACAAATAGCGGTTAACCTAAAATGGCCAATAATTCTTTTGTGACAGCAGGAACAGGCTGTGTACCGTCAATTTTAAAGTATTTTGTATGACCTGATTTTGCATCATTTTGGTAATAGTTAATTAACGGTTTGGTTAATTGATGGTATTCCACTAAACGCTTACTGACGATTTCTGCAGAGTCATCTTTACGAATTGTTAATTCTTCACCTGTAATATCATCAAGTCCTTCCGTTTTTGGTGGATTATATTTTAGGTGATAAACACGCCCAGAACCGGCATGCACACGGCGGCCGCTCATACGATCGATAATGACGTCATCTGGTACATCAAATTCAAGAACATAATCAACATTAATGCCTGCGGCTTTCATTGCATCAGCTTGTGGCACAGTACGTGGAAAACCATCAAGTAAAAAGCCATTTTTACAATCTTCTTGTGCTATACGTTCTTTCACAAGCGCAATGACCAGTTCATCGGTAACCAATTTACCCGCATCCATTAATTCTTTTGCTTGTAAACCCAGTTTTGTCCTTGCTTTTACGGCTGCTCTTAGCATATCTCCGGTTGAAATCTGCGGAATGCTATATTGTTGCATGATAAATTGAGCCTGTGTGCCTTTACCTGCTCCAGGTGCACCTAATAAGATAATTCGCATTTGAAGATAACCTCTTTCGTTTTTTAATGTGTTTCGCTTTAATGACTTTGCTGATAATGAAAAATAATTTTACTGCTTGAGACCAAACCATCTGTTCGACATAAATAGTTTATTGCACCGCAGCCTTTTATTTCGGACAAGGGTGCACCACAAGTTGGACATCGATAGCTTTCATCATAACCTTGCTGACACGTTGGGCAATAATAATGCCCTAGGCGTTGTTTTTGCATGGTGTGATGGCATTTAGGACAAATGCCTTCACCCTGCGTAACGTCAGCTTCGCGTGCCATTTTAACGGCGACCTCGAACATGCTTTAATAATCGGCGGCGTTTACGTTGTTGTGACGCCGTTAATGTATTCTTTTTCCCTTCAAATGGGTTATTACCCTCTTTGAATTGAATCCGAATTGGTGTCCCCATGATCTTAAGCGATCGTCTGAAATAATTCATGAGATAGCGCTTATAAGAGTCTGGTAAATCTGTCACCTGATTACCATGGATCACAACGATCGGTGGATTATAGCCACCAGCATGTGCATATTTTAATTTAACGCGTCGACCTTGCACCAATGGTGGTTGATGATCGTCTTGCGCCATTTGCATAATTTTAGTTAATAATGCCGTGTTAACGCGGCGCGTTGCACAGGCATAGGCTTCTTGAATTGAATCAAACAGATTACCCACACCACTACCATGCAGTGCCGATATAAAGTGTAAACGGGCAAAATCAATAAAATCGAGACGTTCATCAAGCGTTGCTTTGATTTGTTCTTTGACATCTAATGATAAGCCATCCCATTTATTTACTGCGATGACCAATGAACGACCACTATTAATAATAAAGCCTAGCAATGATAAATCTTGATCGGATACACCTTCACGAGCATCAATGACTAAAATAACAACATTCGCATCTTCGATGGCTTGCAACGTTTTGATCACTGAAAACTTTTCAACGGCTTCACTAATTTTACCGCGTTTTCTGACCCCGGCGGTATCGATTAGGATGTACTCCCTTTCATCACGCGTCATTGGAATATAGATACTATCACGGGTTGTGCCTGGCATATCATAGACAACGACACGTTCTTCACCTAAGATGCGGTTAGTTAAGGTTGATTTACCTACATTTGGGCGACCAACAATCGCAACTTTAATCGGTTGGTTAATTAGCGCTTCGGTATCATCAAGAACGGAGTCATCGTAAGATTCAGGAAGGTCATGACGATCATCATCTTCATCATTAAATACTTTCGGGTCTTCAAATTCAAAAATCGGGTCGAGCACGGTTTCAATTAACGCGGTGACACCACGACCATGACTTGCTGCGATAGGATAAACATCCCCTAAACCGAGCTCATAAAACTCATTGATGACTACTTCAGCGTCAAGTCCATCTGTTTTATTGACAACCATAAACGTTGGTTTTTCACGGCTACGCAAGTGCTTCGCAATCGCATGATCAGCGGGCATAACCCCTGCTCTTGCATCAACCATAAATAAAACGATATCGGCCTCTTCAATGGCTTGCAAAGATTGGCCAGCCATAAAGCCTTCAATGCCTTCTTCACTACCATCAATACCACCCGTATCGATAACGATATATTCGTGGCCTTTTATTTCAGCGCGGCCATATTTACGGTCACGCGTTAATCCCGGAAAATCAGCAACAAGTGCATCACGGGTTTTTGTTAATCTATTAAATAATGTTGATTTACCCACATTTGGGCGACCAACTAATGCAATGACAGGTATCATGTCAGTTCTCTTTTTTAAGACAAGTTAAAATTATCGTGGCCCGTAGCTATAGACGTTGCCATTTTTAGCTTGAATAATGATTTTGTTATCAACCACAATCGGTTTACTTGCAAGACCGCTGCTGCTGACTTGAGTTTTAGTCACAACATCACCAGTATTGATATCAATTAAATACAGGAACCCTTCATAGTCGCCAACAACAACATATTCTTGGTAAACAACAGGATCCGTTAGTTGTCTGTGAAGTAAATCAGATTGTTTCCAAATTACCGCACCGCCGTTTTTAGATAATCCATATAAATTGTCATCTTGATCTACCGCAAAAATACGGTTTTGATTAATAGCGATACTGTGTGTTGAGCTGAGTGTTTTTTTCCAAACCGTTTGACCATTACTTAAGTCTAATGCCACAATATTGCCATTATAACCGATCGCATAGACTAGGCCTTGTTCAATTACCGGCGTAGTATCAACATCGTTAAGTTTAGCAATTTCTGTGGAACCACTTGGTTGTGAAATACGTTGTTGCCAAATTAATTGCCCGTCTTGAGCAAAATAAGCGTTCACATGGCCACTGTCATCACCTAAAATAATGGCACCATAAGCAACGGTTGGTGTTGATTGACCACGTAACGTTAACGGTGGGACTTCCATGTTCATATCCCAAATATCATTACCGGTATCTTGCTCAAGCGCTTGTAGATAACCATTCGCCGTATGCACAATGACTTTACTTTCTGTTGAAACCGGTTTAGCTAGTACTTCGCCTTTTACATCTTTTTTCCAGACAATGGCACCGCTGCTTTTATCTAATGTATAAAGTGTCGCGCGTTCACTACCTAAATAGACATACTTATCATCCGCATTGACACCACCAGATAATAAGGCAGACTGACTACGGAAAAGAGAACTATTTGAAACATCAACATTCCACAGTGTTTTACCTGTAGCAAGGTCGATAGCTTTAACTTGCCCACCACGTCCTGCAGCGTAAACCACATTGTCATAGACGGTTGGTGATAGTAACGAGTAAATTTTAGTATTACCCGATAAACTATTATTCCATAATTCGTTAAGTGGGAATGTCGTTTGAGTAACCGGAGATGGTGCAACTTCAATGGTATCAACTTCACCACCGAATAGTGAGCAACCGGTTGTCATTGATGCCATTGAAGCAACCAATGCACTTGCTAAAAAATATTTACGCAAATTCATGTTTTTGTTCCTACAAATTGCTTAGATTAAGCTGATTATGTATCACTACTGAGCGTTATCGAGTAGCCTTTTTGGCGGTTCGTAAAACGATACCGCCGCGAGTATTTTTTTAGCTATTATTCTGTTCTTGTTGAACTTTTAAGTATTCAGCTTGGTTAAGTTTCATTTTAAGATTGACATCAAGTTCAGGTGTTGGACTTGACGCTAACGCAACTTGATAGGCATCACAAGCTTCAGCATATTTTTTCATTTTCACTAAAACATCACCACGAATATCATTGACCGATGCAGCCCAACTTTGATCGGTTACTTTGGCTAATGAGGCTAAGCTATCGTCATATTTTTCAAGTTGATACTGTAATCTTGCAATACGAATGTTAATAATCGCTTGCACAGGTTCTGCATCAGTCTTTTTGATGGCATCTGCTAGCAGCGTTTCAGCGCCTGTATAGTCTTTACGCACCTCAACATAAAATTGTGCAGCTTTTAAGTTTGCAAATACACTGTAAATATTATTGTTATCTTTGGCAAAAGTCACTAACTGATCAACGGATGCTGGATCGGCTGGGTTTAATTTTGATATGAGTAATTCATATTGATCCGATGCATCGACCATTTTACCGCTTTGATGAGATTGCCAATAGCGCCATCCCCATACGGCAAGTAAACCGATAACAATAACTGCAACAATAATCTTCCATGTTTTAGCAAGAAACTCTTTAATTTCTTGAACTTGTTCTTCACTATCAGAATGACTCACGTTATTCTCCCTTCTCCAGTATTTCTAAACATTGTTGTGCAACATGATGTTGATCTACCGCGTATTGATTACCGGTTTGTAGCTCTTTAATCATGGCTTTATTTTCTAATGCTTCATTTCCACCGACAATGACTGCGATTTTGGCGCCGTATTTGTCCGCTTTACTAAATTGTTTTTTAAAGTTGGTATTACCATAGTTAGTCATAATACGTCTATTTGGCATGGCATCACGAATTTGCTCTGCAAGTCGCTGTGCTATTGCCGTGGTATGTTGACCATTGACTAATTCGCCAGATGATATCATATATATATCAATGTTATTATCACTTTTCAATTCGGTATTAACCGTTTGAATGAGTAGAACAAGGCGCTCAGCACCGATGGCAAAACCGACGCCAGGTGTTGATTGTCCGCCTAATTGACTGACTAAACCATCATAACGACCACCACCACATACGGTGCCTTGTGCACCAAGACTGTTAGTGACCCATTCAAATACGGTGCGATTATAGTAATCAAGGCCACGGACTAAACGTTGGTTAATGGTATATTCAATGCCTGCACTATCTAATAATTGGCATAAACCGGCAAAATGTGCTTTTGAATCGGCATCAAGGTAATCACTTAATTTTGGTGCATGATTCAAAATAGTTTGTAATGCTGGATTTTTAGAATCAAGCACGCGTAGTGGATTGCTGTACATACGACGTTTACAATCTTCATCAAGTGCATCTTTATGCAGTTCAAGATAAGCAACTAAAGCTTGTTTATAATCGGCTCTTGCTTCAAGCGAACCAATACTATTGAGCTCTAATGATGTATGCTCTGCAATGCCCAATGCTTTCCATAGGCGAGCTGTTAATAAAATCAGTTCTGCATCGATATCAGGACCTTCTAAACCAAATACTTCTACACCAAACTGATGAAATTGTCGGTAGCGACCTTTTTGTGGTTTTTCGTAACGAAACGCGGGTCCAAAATACCATAGACGTTGTTCTTGGTTATATAAAAGCCCATGTTCGATACCTGCGCGAACACACCCGGCGGTAAGTTCAGGTCGTAATGTGATGCTTTCATCGTTACGATCGTTAAAGGTATACATCTCTTTTTCAACGATGTCTGTCACTTCACCAACTGCGCGTTTAAATAACCCTGTATCTTCAACGATTGGCGTGCGAATTTCATTATAACCATAGCTATTTAGTACCGTTTTAACGGTTTTTTCTACTTGCTGCCATAATGCACTTTCTGTTGGAAGTAAGTCATTCATGCCGCGAATAGATTGTATTTTTTTCTCTGCCATTTTATTTTTCACTAATTGAATTTAATTATTCTGTTTTTATCTCAATTCGGTTCGCCATTATTTGGGCTTTAGAACGAATTTTAGCTTCTAATTCATCGATCATTTGATCGTTATCGATTCTACCGATTCGAATACCATCTTCATAAAAACCACTTTTATTATGGCCGCCAGCTATCCCCATGGTTGAGGCCAATGCTTCACCGGGCCCGTTAACCACGCAACCAATAATTGACACATCCATTGGTGTAATAATATCTTCAAGCCTGCGTTCCAACTCATTAACCGTATTAATGACATCAAATTCTTGTCTTGAGCAGGTAGGGCAAGCGATAAAGTTAATACCACGAGCACGGATACGTAATGATTTTAAAATATCAAAACCGACTTTTACTTCTTCGGTTGGATCTGCGGCTAATGAGACTCGAAGTGTATCACCAATACCTTCCGCCAGTAGCATTCCTAAACCAATAGCTGATTTGACTGAGCCGCTACGTGCTCCGCCAGCTTCAGTAATACCTAAATGCAAAGGTTGTTTAATTTGTTTAGCAAGGTGTCGATAGGCTTCAACGGCGGTAAACACATCAGACGCTTTTACACTGACTTTGAATTGGTCAAAGTTAAGTTTATCAAGAATATCAACATGACGTAGGGCGGATTCCACAATCGCTTGTGGCGTCGGTTCACCGTATTTTTCTTGAATGTCTTTTTCCAATGAACCCGAGTTTACCCCAATACGAATTGGAATATTTTTATCACGGGCACAGTCAACAACACTACGAATGCGGCTTTCATTACCAATATTACCTGGATTGATACGTAAACAATCAACGCCATATTCAGCCACTTTTAACGCAATACGGTAGTCAAAGTGAATGTCCGCAATTAACGGCACTTTTGCCTGTTGCTTGATTAATTTGAAGGCTTCTGCGGCCTCCATCGTTGGCACAGAAACACGTACAATATCAACACCCACTCGTTCAAGACTTTGGATTTGAGCCACCGTCTTTTCGACATCAGTGGTACGTGTGTTGGTCATTGATTGCACGGCAATAGGCGCACCAGCACCTATTGGCACATTACCAACATAAATTCGGGTGGATTCTCGTCGTTTAATTGGCGAATCCGCATGACTCATATAGGAACCTAAGTAATAAAAAATAGTTTGCTGCTAATCTTAGCAAGATTTGTTAAAAATGTCTGTAAGGAATCGGAAAAATAAGTCGTCAAACAATCGCGCGAAAAGGGAAGATGGCTGAAATTATTGGCATTTTTACACTATAATTATAGGTTACAACAATAATTTAACGAAAAAACCATAAAATGCTTAACATTTTAAGAGGTTAAGCAAATTGAATTATCTGGTATAACCATAGACATATCTGTAAACCATGCTGATTTTCATCAGCATGATTGACTGAGTTTAACCATTATTGGCAGTTGGTGGGGAAATATAGTGAGTGACTTCAACTAATTCACTTTTATTGTCTCTCCAAACCAGAAAAGCCGTTACCCCAATAATCATCAAAATAATTAATAAACTCACTGTTAACAGGCGCTTACTGTGCCGTTTAGTTTGTTCTTTGTTTGAATAATTTTTCATTATTTGAGTTGAAGGTTTTTTCATTTGTGAATCTAAAAAAGGCTGATATTCACTAACAGGTAAACCCACAATAGTGGCATAGTTTTTAATATAGCCTTTTAAAAACACGGGCGGTACATTAATCACTTTGTCATTTTCAATGTCTTCTATAATACTGGTACGAACATGAATCCGGCTAGCCACTTCTCTTTCCGTTAAACCAAGTCCCTGCCGTAAGGTAGCTAACTTTTTACCTAATGAAACAATGTTTTCTTTTTGTTTGATTGTTTCGTCCGTCATTAGCGCCTCCTAATGATAGTAATATTGAGTAGAGATAGGTAAATCAAATTTTTACTTATCAGCGTAATTAGTCAATTTTTTTTGCTTTAAACCACTGGCTCGGATTTGCAATTTCATCTTGAGCTGCCACGAGTTGTAATTCATATTTATCTCGTTTGAGGGTTTCAAGCATCACCGCATAAACTGCCGATGTCGTGTGTTCAAATGCTTCAACCAGTGATTTGCCTTTTAAAATATTGGCAATCAATAAGCCACTGGTCATATCACCAACACCAACGGGTTGGCGAACCCCAAAATCCACTAATGGGCGGTGAATATGCCAAGCTTCATCTTTGGTGACTAATAACATTTCAAAACGATCATTTTGATAACCGGCCCGGCTTAAGTGTTTTACTAACACTACTTTAGGCCCACGTTTACAAATTTCACGGCAAGCAAGAATCGCTTCATCAACATTATTAATGCGTTGTTTGCCATTGAGTTCTTCAAGTTCTAAAATATTGGGGGATAGCATGTCACTGATTGGTAAAGCAGTATTACATAAAAACTCTGCAACACCAGGTGCAACAAAACAGCCTTTTTCTGGGTGACCCATCACCGGATCACAAATATAGATGGCGTTAGGGTTAACCGCTTTCACCTTTTTGACGATATCGATAATGGCATTACCTTGTTCCGGTGACCCCATATAACCACTCAGTACCGCATCGCAATTTTTTAACTCATCAATGGCACTAATTCCGTCGGCAATTTCGACTAAATGTGATGCAGGCATGACGGTTCCCGTCCATTGGCGGTACTGGGTGTGATTAGAGAATTGTACCGTATTAAGCGGCCAGACATTAACCCCTAAACGGCGCATTGGAAACTCAGCAGCACTATTACCTGCATGACCAAAAACAACGTGTGATTGGATTGAGAGTATATTTTTCATTTTGTTTCCTGTCGCAATATCAAATAATCAATATTACTTCCAAATTAATAAACAGTAGTACTTTTTACCACGACGTAATAATGAGTAACGTTGGTATAATCGATCGGCATCACTGAATTTATAATCAGCAGCAGATTGCTTCTCACCATTAATTGAAATCGCATTTGATTCGATCATGGTTCGAGCTTGACCACGTGATGGTGCAAGTCCGGCATTGACTAAGGCTTGTTGTAAATCAGCATCAGCCTCTAATGCAACTGTTGGCATACCATCTTGTTCAAGCTGCTCAAAGTCTTCTTGTGATAATGATTTTAATGAACCTGAAAATAGGCTTTCAGTAATACGTTTGGCTGCCGTTAGGCCTTCTTCACCATGTACCAATTTAGTGACTTGTTCCGCAAGCACATACTGTGCACGAGGCGCTACGCCGCTATTTTTATCTTCTTGTTCAATGGCATTGATTTCATCAAGTGACATAAAGGTGAAGAATTTAAGGAAACGGTATACATCGGCATCAGCGGTATTGATCCAGAATTGGTAGAATTTGTAAGGGCTGGTTTTCTTCGGATCAAGCCAAATTGCCCCACTTTCTGTTTTACCAAATTTAGTCCCATCTGATTTAGTAATGAGTGGAACCGTTAAGCCAAATACTTGTTTTTGATGTAAACGACGGGTTAAATCAATCCCAGATGTGATATTACCCCATTGGTCTGATCCACCAATTTGTAGTGTCACTTGATGTGCTTTATTTAAGCTTGCAAAATCATAAGATTGTAATAAGTTATAGGAGAACTCAGTAAACGAAATACCGACATCATCGCGATCAATTCGTTGTTTAACCGCTTCTTTGCTAATCATGGCATTGACTGAGAAATATTTACCAATATCACGTAAAAAGGTCAGGACACTCATACCGCCAAACCAATCATAGTTGTTGACGACGATAGCTGAGTTATCACCACAATCGAAGTTTAAAAAAGGTGAAACTTGTTTTTTGATTTTATTTACCCAATCTTGCACGGTATCTTGGGTATTAAGTTTACGCTCAACGGCTTTGAAGCTTGGATCGCCAATCAATCCGGTTGCACCACCGACTAAAGCAACGGGGCGATGACCTTCGAGTTGAAAACGTTTTAAACAAAGTAGTGGGACAAGATGACCTAAATGTAAACTGTCGGCAGTGGGATCAAAACCACAATAAAGCGTGATTTGACCTTGTGCTAAATGCTCGCTTAACGCATTTTCATCAGTAATTTGCGCAATAAGGCCTCTTTCCTGAAGCTGTTTGATCACATTTGTTGACATAAAATCTTACCTTACTTTTTATTCTAAACTGGTTATGTTTTAAATTGGCTTGAAGCGCAAGTTTAAAACACTGTTATTTTGGTTTTTTATGGCCATATTTTGCGGTATTAATAGCCAAATCCCTTGATTTATCAGGGCTGTATTGACGAATTATCAACAATACCTTGCCATTCATTCATCAATACCTAATCGGGTTGCGCAAGATGATCTCAGCACATATCCCTAAAAAATGTGTTGAGTATACCTTATTCCACTTGCTATGTCTGTGTTTGTTATGTTAATTACTTGTAATTTTATGTTTTATTGTGATAGAGCTTATAAGCTGTATCGTAGTGTTCAATAATTTCTGCCGTGGGTTTTTTACCCAAAAGACTGACAAGTACTATCGCAATCGATGAAAACACAAAGCCAGGTATCAGTGAATACAGGTTAAACCACGCAAACTGAATCCACACTAATACCGTAATCGCACCGACTAGCATACCGGCAAGTGCACCATTGCGGGTCATCCTTTGCCAGAAGACTGAAAAAATAATAATTGGTCCAAAGGCGGCACCAAAACCAGCCCACGCGTGGCTCACTAAATCCAGTACGCTATTGTCGGGATTTAAGGCCAGTAAAATAGCGATAATCGCGACTAAAAGTACCATCGCTCGGCCAACCCATACTAACTCTTTTTGTTTTGCTTTTGGTCTAAAAAAGGCTCGATAGAAATCTTCGGTTATTGCGCTTGAGCAAACTAATAACTGGCAGCTTAAAGTACTCATGACTGCGGCTAAAATAGCCGCGAGTAATATGCCAGCAACCCAAGGGTTAAAAAGTAATTTTGATAACTCAATAAAAATGCGTTCATGTTTGCCGTCATTGACCAAATAAGCATATTCAGGGTGACTGGCAAAGTAAGCAATACCAAAAAAGCCCACGGTGATTGCGCCGGCTAAACACAGCACCATCCACGTCATACTGATACGGCGCGCATTTTTCATCACGTCGTGAGAACCTGCCGCCATAAAACGTGCCAAAATATGCGGTTGACCAAAGTAACCCAGTCCCCAGCCTAATAACGAAATGATTGCAATCATATCCATACCAGC
The DNA here is from genome assembly GCF_039542345.1 of Orbus sasakiae. Taxonomy (NCBI): domain Bacteria; kingdom Pseudomonadati; phylum Pseudomonadota; class Gammaproteobacteria; order Orbales; family Orbaceae; genus Orbus; species Orbus sasakiae. Next base: position 154,457 of record NZ_BAABHY010000005.1, on the reverse strand, counting down.
AAAGAGGTCAAGGTTAGCGGGATTTAGTGCTTCAATTGACGCCAGTGAATCACTAAAACTCCCACAAGAAATGATCACCATAATTGGCGTGAGTATTAAAGCAAACATCATCAAACTGGCTTGTACCGTATCGGTCCAGCTTACGGCTAAAAAACCACCAACAAAGGTATAAATAATGGTTGCTCCTGCACCAGCAAGCATTGCAAGGCCGTAACTTAACCCAAATGTACTTTGGAACAGTTTTGCGCCAGCAACGACACCCGATGCACAATAAATGGTGAAAAAGACTAGGATAATAACGGCTGAAATGAGTCTTAATAATGAACTTTTATCATTAAAACGACGTGAAAAGTAATCCGGTAAGGTTAATGCATTGTGATTCACTTCGGTAAAGACACGTAAACGACCGGCAATCAATAACCAGTTTAAGTAAGCACCTATCGTTAACCCAATTGCTATCCAACTTTGTGAAATACCAAATAAAAATACAGCACCAGGTAGGCCCATTAAAAGCCAGCCGCTCATGTCGGATGCACCGGCAGATAAGGCGGTGACAAAACTCCCAATTTTACGGCCGCCTAGGATATAATCGCCAAAATTCTTGGTTGCTCGAAAGGCAAAAAAACCAATTGCTATCATGCCAATAATATAGACAGCAAAAGTAATCATCATCGGTAAAGACATAATCTATTCTGTTGTTATAATAATTAGCCAGCAAGCTTATCATATAATTTGTTAAAGCCCAAAATAACCACAAAAATTGCGTCTAGTTGGTTATTCAACAACCTAATTTGCATCACTTAGGCGGATTGTGCACTGATTTAATGCATAATCGATAACCTTTATTAAAAAATCATGACGATTTGTATGCGACTGATCTCACCTTCTTGCTCATATTTTGCAGGGCTTTTCAACATTGCGTTTTTAGCTAATACCTTCACGACCCTAAGCTAGGGTGTATCTAGGTAATTGGGTGATAACGTATTTAAAACATTATCATCATCGTTTTCTTATCATCACAATAATCGCTGCCTATTTTGTCATACTATCAATGCCACTTTACGTTAACATTTAAACCATCATGGCTTAAAGGCTAAGCGATGCGGCATCGGTGTATTTAAAGAGATTTAATTTGTGTCAAATTTGATACGAAATAGTGTAAACTTGACATTGAGTAATAGCATAATAATAATGATTCTCATTTTCATTATTTAACAGGAGGAAGTATGCGAAAAATATTGGCTTTTGTTTTATCAGGATGTTTAGCGAGCCTAGTGTTACAGACAGTATCAGCACATGGTGTTTGGATTGCCAATCGGTTGGATCAAAAGCAGATCGTACTGGGTGAAGGTCCGTTGGATAATGGTTACCAAGCTTATCATGTCCAGCAAGTGAATGCTTACAATAAAAATTGGGCAGCGGTGCCAATCACTCAAAAACTGCATAGTAATTATGTGACCGTTGAACCCGCAGATAATGCCGCGGTGGTAACGGTAATCTTCGACTACGGGTATTGGTCGAAAAACACTCAAGGCAAGTATGTGAATTTACCGATGAATCAAGTTGAAAAATCAACTAAAGGTACGCACGCTATCAAATACAGTGTTAACTATTTATCGGCGGTTAACAGTACAAAATTGATTGATAATGTGCCGCTACAAATTGTGCCTCAGCTTGACCCAACACAATTAAAACGCGGTGACGCCTTACCTATCGTCGTGTATAAAGGTGGTGAACCATTATCTCACGTACCAGTGATTACTGATGTTGTTGGCAATTTGGATTTAACCATTATGACGGACGAGCAAGGGCGAGCAACCATTATTATTCCTAATCAGGGTCTGAATGTCCTAGGTGTTGAAATCGGTTTCCCTCTTGAAAATAGCCCTCTTGCCACACAAGAAAAATTCTTTACCACACTCACATTTACCCTCATGCCTGAAGATGATTAATTCATTTTCAAGCACTTAATATCCATATAGGAGAACGCGATAATGCGTTCTCTCAAATCATTTTTAGCGTAATGGCATTGTTGACTTTATCACTTTAATATCGGTTTTATTCGTTGTTTTTGTTATGTGATTTGTTAACCACAAGTGGTGATGAGCTGGGCATTGTGGGCCTAAATAGATATTGTCAATATATGGTTCAATCGTTGCATATTCAATAAACAAGCTATTGGCTGACTGATAATGTTGAGGGGCTTGGATCTTATCATCAGCAATGTGCGTTGTATAAATTATACGGCACTCATCTTCATCTTCAAAAGCAGCATGCTTAATTAAGCAAGAAATTGGCATTAATGCTAGTGTTATCAATTGTTGTAGATTAGTTAATTTTTTCAATCTAACATCTTCCAGTAATTGACCAACCGTTTCCTTTATCTTATTCAATTTCGTTCGAATGATATCAATTTTTTCGTTTTCGTCTAAGGCATTAATATAATCATTCCACTCTTGTTCAATTTCTTCTGATTTTTTATCATCTCCTTCAAATTCAAGGTAAAACGAGTATTTATTGCGTTTAGCCAAAGCAATATATTCACTTTTCGGATCAAAATACAGGCACCGAAAAAGCGGTAATGAGTGTGAGCCTTCTGCTTTGTCATTATTATCATCTGCTAAATTTGCTTTAGTTGGCATTGGTATGTATGCATCATTTAATCGATTAATGCCATCTGGATTAATACTGCGTTTAGCTTCTTGGCAAAAAAAGCGTTGATTAAATGCGATACTTATACCAGAACCCAAAATATCGCCCTCATTGCCGTATAACCGGAACTGATTTAACGAGTTATGGTTAAATGTAAAACTGGCTAAAAAAGTTTTAATGTCATTCATTGAATTGTATGGAATGTTTAACCAATTTGTTAGGATTTGGTTCTCCGATGGATCATTCATAAAATCGACCACGTTTAAACGAAAATGACTTGGTTTAGAACTCTCTTGTCCTTTTAACAAATCAAATAACACTCTCGGTTTTGTATAATGAGCTACTCGCCTTTCGGGCTGTTTTTTTGTTTTGCCGCTATTTAAGTTAAACGTGATTAGCAATTGCTGTTGAATATCATCGGCTAATATTCTGATTTTACTTATATTATATGTTTTATTAAAAATACTGTTATTCCTATCTTCTTTATCCTTAAAAAATGTTCTGATTTTATTAAAAATACTGTTATTTCTATCTTCTTTATCCTTAAAAATTGAATGATTATTATTCTTGATTATATCTGACATCACCCGTGACCAAATATATAAGGTAAAATCTATATTACTAGGATTGTATTCAACGTTATCGTAATATTGTTTTGCATTATTAAAATCCTTTTTTTTATAATAAATTTCACCTAAATGGCATTGAGCTGCTGCATATTCTTTGGATGAATCATCTTTTAAGACGTTAGCAAAGTGTTTTATAGCATTATTAAAATCCTTTTTTTTATAATAAATTTCACCTAAATTACATTGAGCCATTGCATAATCTTTAGATGAATCATTTTTTAAGACGTTGACATAGTGTTTTATAGCATTATCAAACTCTTTTTTCCCATATTGATAGAGCAGGCCTAAATTGGTTTGTGCATGAACATAAGCTTTGGGTGAATCATCTTTTAAGACGTTAGCATAATGTTTTATAGCATTATCAAGCTCTTTTTTCCCATATTGATAGAGCAGGCCTAAATTGGTTTGTGCATGAGCATAAGCTTTGAATGAATCATCTTTTAAGACGTTAGCATAGTGTTTTATAGCATTATCAAGCTCTTTTTTCTCATTTTGATAGAGCAGGCCTAATTTGAATTGAGCTTCAGCATATTTTTCTTTATCATCTGCATATGAAATTTGTAACAATGTCTCAATTTTTTGATCGATTTCATTATCCTGCATCATTCCTATCCCTTTTATTTATTTAATTATTTATTTACTATAACATGGTTTAATGTATTGATGAACAAGACAAAATAAATTGCTAACTTCATAATTTAATGATGATTCTATGTGCGAATATTAAGTAGGGTGTTAGCAATTGGTTAAAGATCACAATAGTTGCTATAATAGCGTCGATAATTAATTCGTTTTAAAGAATCATTGTGAAGCAAAAAACACGTATAGAAATATTACAACGGCTACAAGCACATATTAAAGATCCGACGACAGAGCTGGTTTATCATTCGCCATTTGAGTTGTTAATTGCGGTCTTGCTGTCCGCGCAAGCGACTGATGTGAGTGTGAATAAAGCAACCAAACCGCTGTTTGCTATTGCCAATACGCCAGAGACGATCTTAGCACTTGGCCTTGATACACTAAAAGGCTACATAAAAACAATTGGGCTTTATAATAGTAAAGCTGCAAATATTATGAAGACCTGTCAAATATTAATCACTGAGCACGCGAGTGAAGTACCTGAAGATTTTAATCATTTGGTTGCTTTGCCGGGAGTCGGTCGTAAAACGGCTAATGTGGTGTTAAATACAGCTTTTGGTTGGCCAACGATTGCGGTTGATACCCATATTTTTAGGGTCTGTAATCGAACCGGATTTGCGCCAGGTAAAAATGTCGAAGTGGTGGAAGATAAATTGCTTAAAGTGGTGCCGGATGAATATAAAATTGACTGTCATCATTGGTTTATTTTACATGGCCGCTATACCTGCATTGCCAGAAAACCACGTTGTGGTGCTTGTGTGATTGAAGATCTGTGTGAATTTAAAGATAAAGTCTATCCAGAGTAACGATATGTCAGAGAAATTTAACCTCAGCGAAGAAGAAATCGCGCTATTTAAACAATCCATTGGTAAGGCTAAAAAGATTAAGCAAGACACCGTTGTGCATAAACCAAAGGTGTTGAACAAAACGATCATTAACGCCAAAAAGGTTCAGCAAGATAATACCCACAGTGAATTTTACTTTTCTGATGATTTTCAGCCGTTATTGCAAGAAGACCCGATCCGTTACCTGCGTGAAGACGGCGATGCCAATGAATTAAAAAAATTAAGGCGCGGTTATTATCAACCCGAATTTTTTTTGGATCTGCATGGTTTAACCCAGCTTGAAGCTAAAAAAGAGATCGCAGCAATTATTGCTGCTTGTTTACGTGAGCGTGCTCCTTGCGCTTGCATTATGTATGGCCACGGTAAAAATATTTTAAAAAAACAGACACCAATGTGGCTTGCGCAGCATCCAGATATTCTTTGCTTCCATCAAGCTCCGAAAGAGTTTGGTGGCAGTGCTGCGCTGTTAGTATTATTTGATTTAGAAAAAAATGTGGATGAGTTTTTTAAGTAAAAAAAGGAAATAAAATAATGATGATAAAAATAAAATGGGTGGGCTTGATGTGGATGGCATTGATGCTGACAGGCTGTGGTGGCCTTGGCACAATACCGACTGATAAACAGGATTATATTGGGACATGGTATGGCCAATATATCGTGTTAAGTATTTCTGCTGATGCTAAAGTCGATTATAAATACAAAAAGGGCAATACTTCAAAATCAATTTCTGCCCCGATTCTTGAGTTTATTGGTGATGATTTTAAAGTCGGTGCTTTTGGTATTGATACCGTGTTTGAAGTCTCAACTAAGCCATATCTGGAAGATGGTATCTGGAAAATGGTGGTGGATGATCAATTAGTCATGCGCAAGGATACTGAAAACGGCTTTGCGATCTGAGAACGTTGGATTGGCAAAAAAATAAAACGAGATAAGAAACTTATCTCGTTTTAGGGTGTGAAGCACGAAAAATCAATTATACTTCAGCGTTGGTAGGTCTTGGAATTAAGAACGAACAAAGTAGCGCTAAGACCGTAATGACAAGTCCTAACAGCATTCCATTAAAATATCCATCAAGTGAATTACCACTCATGATTTGCATAGCTGGTAGTAACGCAAAACTTAACCCGGCTCCTAAGTTAAATGCACCCGCATTCATGCCCGGTAAAAAACCAGGGTTATCAGTTGGCGATAAAACAACCCCTAATCCGTTAAGGATAATATTTGCCATTCCAGCATAGAAGATACCCAATACAATCACGCCAATGGCTAAAATCGGTAATGAATGTAAGCCATAGAACATGATAATTAGGATACCGACAATACACCCTATTAACCCTAGTTTAAGTACTCTGTTATAGCCTAATGTTGGTGCAAGGCGTCCTGAGAATGGACCAACAAGCCAGCCAATCAATGCGTAAGGCGTTAAAAATATTAGTGAAGCCCAGTCTGCGTCAAAACCAAAACCAATGTCGCGATTTTGTGCTACCGACATCACTAAGCCATTAACCACCGCAAAAATACCGGTCATGGTTAATGTTGTTGTTAGTAAGAGTGCCCATGTGCTACGGCGTTTTAAATGGGTTGTCGTAACAAGGGGCTGGCGATTACGTTTTTCGGCGATCCAAAATAGGATAAAACAGATAACAGAAAATACCGTTAAGCCAGCAACACATAACCAGTTAGCATTTTTAAGTTGTCCTGCTTCATTGAGTGCTAATAATAGTCCTGCAATGGTTAACACAAGTAATAACACACCCACCCAGTCCATTTTGGTGCCTGATGACGGTTTTGATTCTGGTGCAAAGCGATAGACTAAATAGGTTGAGATCGCTGCAACAATCGTGATGACCCAAAATACAGAGCGGAAGCCAAAGTTGGTGGCTAATACGCCGCCGGCAATTGCATCGATACCCGCAATACCACCATTAACTGCGGTGACAATGCCCATTAACATGCCGTATTGTTTTGCATCTTTGACTTCATGGCTGAGCATCAGTAAACATAATGGTACAACCGGACCCGATACACCTTGAATAATACGAGCAGCGTAAAGCACTTCAATATTTGGCGCAATGGCAGCTAAAATCGTACCTAACGTCATGATGAGCAACATACCCGTTAAGACTTTTTTACGGCCTTTAATATCGCTTAATCGTGGTAAAAAGAGTGAAAATAGGGCTGCAGCGGTGAAAAAGGCCGTTTGCGATAAGCCGACCGCGGCATCATTGGTCTTTAATTCATTGGCAATGGTGACTAGCACCGGACTTAGCATACTGGCATTGAGCTGGAATGCTACACAGGCCGCAAGTAATGCGACCATTAATGTGAAAACGCTTTTTTGATCAGTCGTTTTTGTTGTCATACTTTTACCTCACCAATGCGTTTTAGGGCATCAACAACTAAATCCCAAAAGCCTGTGTGGTCAAGTTTTGTTGCGACTTTAGTGTGACATGATTCATCTGCTGGGAATCGGAAGTCAGCAACAGTCATTCCCAGAGTGAGTGTCCCCGTCAGTTCAATATCAACAGGTACGCGCTGCGTTTGAACTAAATCAGGATTAATCACGTAAGCAACGGCACAAGGATCGTGCACAGGTGGATAAGTAAAGCCTTGTGCTTGTTTGTACATTTTGCCAAAGAACTCAAGAAGCTCTAATACAAATTGAGCGGGTTGTGTTTTAACTGCGGCAATTTTTTCAACGACTTCTGGCGTAGCAAGGGCTTGGTGAGTGAGATCAAGTCCAACCATGACGACCGGCCATTTTTCGTTAAATACAATGTGCGCGGCTTCTGGGTCAATCTTAATATTAAATTCGGCAACAGCACTCCAGTTACCGACGTGGTATCCACCACCCATAAGCACGACTTCTTTTACGCGCTCAGCAATTTTAGGTTCTTTACGAACAGCCAAGGCGATATTGGTTAAACCACCTGTTGGTACCAATGTAATGGTTTTTGGTGGATGAGACATAATCGTATCGATAATTAAATCAACGGCATGTCTTGGATCTAATTTAATGGTTGGTTCTGGTAGAACCGGTCCGTCCATACCTGAGTCACCATGAATATCTGGTGCGACTTCAATTTGTCTGACTAATGGTCTTACGCTACCGGCAGCAAATGGCACATTAGTAATATTGGCAATACGAGCAACCGCTAAGGCATTACGGGTTACTTTTTCTAATGTTTGGTTGCCAACAACAGTTGTTACGGCTAATAATTCAATATCGGGATTGCCATGTGCTAATAAAATTGCAATCGCATCATCATGTCCTGGGTCACAGTCAAGAATAATTTTTTTAGGTTGTTGAGTCATTATTCGTTCCTTCTATAGTAATTTATTTATTAGCCATTCTTTGGATTACAAGTTGATGAGATGGCATATTAGATGCACCTTCGCGTTCTACGGCTAACGATGCAAAAGCGGAAGCATAAACTGCTGATTGGTAAATGGTTTGTCCTTTGGCTAAGGATGCACAAAACGCACCGTTAAAGGCATCACCCGCACCTGTTGTATCAACAGGAACTGCTGGGAATGGTTTAACATGTTGGTGATCTTTGCCATCAAAAATCAGTGAACCTTTGCTACCAAGAGTAATAATTACCGTCTGAATACCTAATGCATGGATTTTTTCAGCGGCAAGTTTTGCAGTATCTAAATCGACGATTTCAATTCCAGACATTAAACTGGCTTCGGTTTCATTTGGTGTAATGATATCGGTGTATTTGACCAGTTGCATCATCTCAGCCGAGTACGGCGCAGGATTTAAAATCACTTTCACACCCAGTGCTTTGGCAAGTCGCATCGCGTTGCGTGTTGCATCGAGGTTATTTTCAAGCTGAACTAATAAGATATCAGATTGTTTAAGATGGCTTTCAAGCGCCACAATCTCTTCATCGGTAATGGTTAAGTTTGCCCCAGAATAGACCGCGATCATATTTTCGCCATCTTCTTCTGACACATAAATCACCGCATTGCCGGTGGGTTCTTTATCCGATTGATATAAGGTAAATGAATTAATTTTGGATGAAGATAGGTGATCATGTGCAAATTGACTAAATTGATCTTTACCAACTTTCGCCACAAAATGAACTTTTGCTTCTGCATAACTTGCAGCAAGCGCTTGGTTTGCACCTTTACCGCCAGGGCCAATCATACTTTTTTGAGCCAGTATTGATTCTCCGCCTTTTGGAAACCGTGCTACTTGGGCCACAATATCAATATTAAATGAACCCAAAATACAGATATTACCGTTCATTTTTTCTCCTCGATTTTTTTCTTTCTGTTTTTTATATCTTGTCAGTAATGAGGTAATGTTTTCTTTACTGGTAACGTTGCTAACAAATTTTTGTCTCAAAATCATGGCGCCACCATAACAACGGATAACCAGATTTTGCTTAGCAAGTGAAGTTAAATCTTTTCTAACGGTTTCTTTCGAAACATGAAACGTATCAGCAAAATATTGCACACTGCCTTTTTCATGTTTATCCAAGTAATCCAAGATAGCTTTTTGCCTTTCTTCTAAAAACATAAAGTCACCCTCTCAATGATGAAATGAAGTATAGCGAAAATAAAAAAATAAAAGAGTGATAAAAATCATAACTTATAACACCAAACGGAAGCAAACGGAACTCGACTTTGGTTGCACATGATTTGGCGGATTTTATCGTTAAAAGGGCAATAAATGGACAAAAAAAAGCCAGCTTAATCATTAAGCTGGCAAAACATTGGAAGCAATGTGAGCAATGTCATACCCTTTTAGACGGTACATCATATCTATCAGAGCACTTGATAATGATAATAATTATCATTTACGGAATCAAGCATTATTTATCGATCTTTACAATTTATTTATAACTAATTGATTAATATTATTTTACATAAACTGTTTCAACGCCTTCTTCATCACTTTCATCCCAATCGTCGAAGTCATCATCATCATCTAATGCTTCATCCATGGCTTGTTGGTGATAGTCATCCCACATAAATTCAACTTTTTCTTTTGGTTGATCCGCTTGTTCTAGTTCTCTTGGATGTTCATTAATGTAACCCATCAAGTCCCAACAAAGCGGTTTAACACCTTCTTGATTGACAGCTGAGATAAGGTAATACTTATCTTGCCAACCTAATTGTTTAACAATTTCAGCGGCTTTTTGTTCAGACGCTTCTTTACCTAATACATCCACTTTATTAAAGACCAACCAACGTGGTTTTTTGGCTAATTCTTCACTGTATTGCGCTAACTCTTGAATGATAACGCGGGCATTTTCAGCAGGATCTGACTCATCAATTGGGGCAATATCAATAAGGTGAACTAAAACACGGCAACGCTCAAGATGTTTTAAAAAGCGAATACCCAAACCCGCACCTTCAGAAGCGCCTTCGATTAGACCAGGAATATCAGCAACAACGAAACTTTGTTCATTGTCCATTCTGACAACCCCAAGACTTGGCACTAATGTTGTAAACGGATAATCAGCAACTTTGGGTTTTGCCGCAGAGACAGCGCGGATAAAGGTTGATTTCCCTGCATTGGGTAAACCCAGCATTCCCACGTCGGCTAATAACAGTAATTCAAGCAAAATATCACGTTTTTCACCAGGTGTACCATCAGTTTTTTGTCTTGGTGCGCGGTTTACTGACGATTTAAAACGTGCATTACCTAAACCATGGAAACCGCCTTTTGCGACCATGATTTTTTGCTGGTGTTTGGTTAAATCACCAATCACTTCATTCGTATATTTGTCCATAATACGCGTACCCACTGGCACTTTAACCGTAATATCGTCACCACGTTTACCGGTACAGTCTGAACCTTGGCCATTTTGCCCACGGCCTGCGCGATACGCTTTTTCAAAACGAAAATCGATCAGGGTATTGAGGTTTTCATCAGCAATAAAGTAGACATCACCACCGTCACCACCATCACCGCCGTCAGGGCCACCTCTTGGAATATATTTTTCGCGGCGGAAACCGACGCAACCATTACCACCATCACCGGCTTCAACTCGGATGGAAGCTTCATCAACAAACTTCATTCTTGTTCTCCTTTTTTCCGGTTAATTAAAAACCCTTTTCTATGATGCCATACACGATGGCCGATTGTTGCAAACATTGCACCACATACTACCGCGAACGCGCCAATATACCCGAGTATATTTAAGTATTGCATAGCAAAACTATTTGGCCAGATAAGCGCTAGCATATCTGAGAAGATTAAGGCAAATAACGGCGTTAGTGTTGTAATCGCACTAACTTGTGCGGCTTGCCATCGCTCCATGGCGGCGACCAACGCACCATAAGCAATGATGGTATTGAGCCCACAAAACACTAGCGCAAATATTTGACCCGCATTCGCTTTAAATATCTCAAAGGGTGATGCGACCGGTAATAAAACAATCGAACAAATAAGGTAAATTAACCATAACAATTGTTCTGCACGTAATTTTTTTAACAGGACTTTTTGAGCAAGTGCATAAAGCGCCCAAGATATCGCTGCAAAAACAACTAACCAAACTCCTAAACCATATTCAGACATGTTAGTAAAAAGGTCTAGAATATTTTTATTAAAGAACAAAATTAAACCTACCACAAGAATCAACATTCCGATGATTTGTGTTGGTCGAAGCTTTTCTTTAAAGATGATTGCACTTGAAATCATAAAGATAACAATACCAAGCTGAGCAACCACCTGAGATGTTGTCGCCGATAAATGTTTAACACCGGAGGCAAACATCACAAAATTACCTAATAGTCCAAAACCGGCAATCAGCAACATGATCAAACGCCGACGTTTTTTGAACAGTGAAAAATTAGGGAACTGTTTTTTATATGCAAGCCAAAATGTTAAACCCAAGGCCGAAATAGCAAAGCGGTACCAAACGATTGTATAGGGATCAAAAGCAACTAAGGCATATTTCATCGCAATAGGGATTACACCCCACATAATTGCGGTTAGTATAGCCAGTAGAAAACCTACTTTAATATTCTGCTGCTGAATCATGATGAAAAATCACTAAAAAATAATGGTTTGATATAGACTAAACTAACTCAGTATTGATTATTAATCAACCTTGTTGATCGGTCTGGATAGTGTTTTAGTATAAATGAAAAAAGCCCCACAAAACTGTGAGGCTTTTTAAATCAAGTTCGTCTTAATTAGCTATTAGCAATAACGCTAACAAAACGACGATTTTTAGGGCCTTTAACTTCAAATTTTACTTGTCCGTCAATTAGGGCAAATAAAGTATGGTCACGACCACAGCCAACATTTGTTCCTGGGTGGAATTGTGTTCCACGTTGACGAACTAAAATGTTACCCGCTAAAACTTCTTGACTACCGTAACGTTTAACACCTAAACGTTTACTTTGGGAATCACGTCCATTACGTGATGAACCACCAGCCTTCTTATGAGCCATTGTTAGTTACTCCTATTAAGCAATTGCAGTGATCTTAACATCAGTAAACCACTGACGATGACCTTGTTGTTTACGGTAATGTTTACGGCGACGGAATTTAACAATCTTAATTTTGTCACCACGACCGTGTTCAACGATTTCTGCTTTAACTGTTGCACCTTCAACAAACGGAGCACCAACTTGGATGTCTTCACCATTTGCTACCATTAAAACTTTATCGAATACGATTTGTGAACCGGTTTCGACTTCTAATTTTTCCAAGCGAACGACTTGTCCTTCGCTGACTCGGTGTTGTTTACCACCACTTTGGAAAACTGCGTACATATCTAACTCCGCAATAAAAAGCAGACAACATCATTTAAATTCTTTACAGTCTGCATAGATTGATCATATAGGGCGTGAATTTTACGCAAAAAATATTTGTGTTGCAAGCGCTGTTTAATAAAAGATCGTAAAAAGTGATAAAAAAGATCGGCAAAACATTATTTTAGTGCTTGGTTTGTCTATATTTTAATCACTCATGCCATTAAATGTAAATCGTTCTCATTTTGCCACCATCGAATTGTTATTGATTTTATGTATCTTTATAAAGGATAACCGTCAGGCTTATCGGCAATCTTGGTTTATCATATATAAACGTGGTTCTTGAGAGTAAGCTCATTGTTTTAAAAATATTAAGATGACGCTCATTACCTACTATTTTGACTAAATAGACGAGAAATAATCTTCATTATTATGTGCTATAGCTAAACAATGAGCACAAAAACAGAGAATATAATGATTAACTTTTGATTAACTATTGATTTATTTTTTTGAATAGATAGACTATATTGTTGAGGCAGACAGTGCGTCATGCTAGGCGCATAAGTCGTGTTGGCCATCATATAACATAACGCCAATCAACATGAGGGTGATTTAATATGAAAGAGAAAAGAATTAGTTTAATTGATCATCATATTCAGTTGGCCGGCTTTTGTTCTATGGACGAATTGTGTCAACATTTCAATATTTCAATTAGTACACTACGCAGAGATATTAATACTCTTCTGACACAAAAGCGGGTACAAAAAGTTTATGGTGGTGTAGCCAGTTTTGTGCAAAATGTGATTCCGTTTGAGAATCGAGGCATTATTAATAAGGTCGCTAAATCCTCGATTGCGGAACAGGCTGCAAAATTAATTAATTCTAATGAGCTCATTTTTATTGATTCGGGCACCACCGTGCGTGAAATTTTGCATTTTCTCCCTAAGCATGTGGCGAAGTTAACCGTATTAACCAACAATTTGGATATTATTAATTATATCGCAGATCATCGAGCCGATATTGGTTTAATCACCTTAGGCAATTTTTATAAAACATCGACGCGATCGTTTGTTGGTGATGATACTGTACACATTATTGATAAATATAATATTAATAAAGCATTTATGGCTGCAACCGCCGTGTCGATTGAAAATGGTTTAACGAATTCCGATGTACAGGAATTTGAAATTAAACGCAAAATCGTTTTAAAAGCCAACAGTGTGTTTTTATTGGCTGATATTTCTAAATTTGATAGCTCAACTTTGATGACGTATGCTCAGTTGTCTGAAATGGATGGCATTATTACCTCAGCATGTCCATCTAAACACTATGTTGATTATTGTAAAACCCATCATATTCAACTGATTTATTAAATCACACTGCTTAAAATCTTGAGTGTTTGTCAACAACTGTTCAACATCAAGTTATAACTTATTCTATTATGCCTTGCCTAAATATCCGGTTTTGTTCGATTCAGCGAAAGAGTGAAATCTATAATACATTGATTTTTATTATTTAAAATAACACCTCACCATCCTCAACGTATTGTTTGAATACCCTTATCCGAAATTGTGCGTTAATCCATTTTTACTGATCAGTCATTTTATATTAAAAGTGTGAAATTTGACTCATTGATGCCATCAATTTAGTCATCTTAGTCAAAAATATGTCCAAATATGCCACGCCGTTTCGTCATTTTCTTTTTAACATAGCGATTAACAAAACATTAGAGTTGTAGAAGAGTCATTATAGGTACCTGTTTTACCGTTAGTCTGGCGTCATGCGTCAAAAAGTGCAGGGCAGTGACCTATGTCATCTAAGCTATCTAGTGAAAAGAGGAAATTGTATGGAAAATTATGTTTCAACAAATACCGCTTCAGGCCCCAATAGTAAAACAAAAATGGAGCCATTTGTTAAAGTCATTGCTGCAATAGCAACATTGGGCGGATTATTATTTGGTTATGATACAGGTGTGATTGCTGGGGCTTTACTATTTGTTAATGTGGAATTAGGTTTAACCCCCTTCACAACCGGTCTTGTTACCAGCTCTCTGCTTTTTGGTGCTGCTATTGGAGCTATGACGTCAGGCAAAATGGCCGATAAAAAAGGCCGCCGTACCGTTATCATTTTTCTGGCACTATTATTTGTCGTTGGTGAGATCGGTTCAGCAACCGCACCGAATGTCGAAGTGATGATTGTCTTCCGTATTATTTTAGGTTTAGGCGTTGGTGGCGCGGCGACCATTGTTCCTGTCTATATCGCTGAAATTGCGCCCGCCAACCGCCGTGGACAATTAGTGACAATGCAAGAGCTCATGATTGTTACTGGGCAATTTTTAGCTTACGTTTCTAATTACTGTTTTGACTCCGTGTGGGGAGGAGAAACAACATGGCGTTATATGTTAGCAATTGCCTCTATTCCGGCTGTGATTCTATTTTTTGGGATGTTGTGTATGCCCGATACACCACGCTGGTATGCGATGTGGGGCCGTTTAGCTGATGCTCGACGTGTGCTTGAGAAAACGCGTTCAAAAGACGATGTGGTCTGGGAGATGCTAGAAATTGAAGAAACCATCGAAAGTGAAAAAAATCAAAGAGGTTCGATCAAGGATTTAGCAACACCGTGGATTTTTAAAGTATTTTTACTTGGCATTGGTATTGCCATGATTCAGCAACTCACTGGCATTAACGCCATCATGTATTATGCTCCGACCACGTTAACCGCAACGGGGATGAGCGCCAATTCAGCATTGTTTGCCACGATGGCAAATGGGGTAATTTCGGTGGTGATGACAATCGTCGGTATTATCTTGCTGGGTTTTATTGGTCGCAGGCCGCTTGTCTTAATCGGTCAAATGGGGTGTACCTGTTGCTTATTTTTTATTGCCGGCGTGTGTTTCTTCTTGCCCGAATTAACCGTAACCGGTGAACCAAACTTAGTACGCAGTTATTTGGTATTAGTTGGAATGTTGATGTTTTTATGTTTTCAGCAAGGCGCATTATCACCGGTTACTTGGCTACTACTTTCAGAAATATTCCCGATGCGCATTCGCGGTTTATGTATGGGCGCATCAGTATTTGGCTTGTGGTGTACCAACTTTACTATTGCGTTAGTTTTCCCAACTTTACTCAATTCATTAGGCTTAGCGGGGGCGTTTTTATGCTTTGCTTTACTCGGTATTTTAGGCGCCATTTTTGTTATTAAAGTCATTCCCGAAACCAAAGGACGTAGTTTAGAGCAAGTCGAGCAGTATTTTAAAGAAAAATACAGTGCCAAATAAAGATTACCAGTGCAATTGGTAGATTATGTGACCCAATTTATAAATGTCAGTCTTAACGAGTATTGATTAAGGAGAATATCATGAAAATAGATAGAGCGCGTTTTTGTATCAATCGAAAAATTGCTCCAGGACTCAGTATTGAAGAGTTTTTTAAAGTGGTTAAAAAATGTGGTTTAAATAAAGTTGAGATGCGTAATGACATGCCAAGCGGCAAAATTCTGGACGATTTAACGGTTGAGCAGTTCAATGTTTTAGTCAAAAAATATGATATTGAAATTGTTACCATCAATGCACTTTATCCGTTTAATTTACCGTCGGCGCGATCGGCTTTAACTAAAAAAGCCGAAGAGATGCTAAACATCGCAAAACAGATCAATGCGCAAGCTATTATTATGTGCCCTTATAACGAAGCTGATACCCGTACCTATGCACAACGTGAGGATGATACTGCGGACTCGATCAAATATTTTACTACGCTGTTTGCTAAATACCATATTAATGGCCTGGTAGAACCGCTGGGTTTCCCAGTGAGTTCATTGCGATCTTTTACCGTCGCTGGTCATTTAATTAAATCGGTTAAATCACCGTTTAAATTAGTACTTGATACCTTCCACCATCATTTAGCTGGTTTACCTATTAAAAACTATGCAGAAACAGTTGATGTTAGCTTAATTGGCTTAGTGCATTTGTCGGGCGTTGAAGATCAACGTGCGACGGAGTTCTTGACCGATGATGAGCGCATTATGCTGACAAAAGCGGATGTGCTCAAATCAAAAGAACAAGTTGTTGAGTTAGAAAAGCTTGGCTACAAAGGGGTATATGCTTTTGAACCGTTCTCTTCAACATTAAACGCATGGCGTGCGGCCGATGTTGAAAAAGCCATTAATGACAGTATTGATTACATTTTAAATTAATCAATCAATTTTAACGCATTGTAGGGGAAACACTATGACAGTAAGAATCGGAGTAATTGGAACGGGTGCAATTGGTCAAGAACACATTCAACGTCTTAGTAAAAAGTTGGTTGGGAGTCAAGTTGTCGCGATTAATGATATCAATGAAACTGCCGCCAAAACAGCGGTAAATCGTATTGGTATTGATGCTCAGTTTTATGCAAATGCACATGATTTAATCAAAGCCAGTGATGTTGATGCGATTGTCGTGACATCTTGGGGACCAACGCATGAAGAATTTGTCCTTGCATCAATTGCGGCAGGTAAACCGGTATTTTGTGAAAAACCACTTGCGGTCACGGCAGCGGGATGCAAAAAAATTGTTGATGCTGAAATCAAACACGGTAAACGCTTAGTTCAAGTCGGCTTTATGCGTCCTTTTGATAGCACCTACCGTCAACTAAAATCAGCGTTAGACAATGATGAAATAGGCCAACCGCTGTTATTAAATTGTAAACACTTTAACCCAGAAGTCGGCGATAGCTATACCACTGACATGGCCATTGTTGATACGCTTATCCATGAGCTTGATGTGCTACGTTGGTTATTGGATGATGACTATACGTCAGCGCGGGTTATCTATCCACGCAAAACATCAAAAGCATCTAGCCATTTAATGGATCCACAGATCGTCATTTTAGAAACCAAAAAAGGCATAGTGATTAATACCGAAATTTTTGTGAATTGCCAATACGGTTATGATATTCAATGTGAAGTTGTGGGCGAAACCGGTATTGCTTCATTACCCGAGCCAACGCAAGTTCCATTTAGGAAAGGAGGTAACTTGCAACGCGCAATCTTGGTCGATTGGAAAAAACGCTTTATTGATGCTTATGATGTGGAGCTACAAGCATTTATTAATAATATTGTTACGGGCAACTTTACTGAAGGGGCTTCTGCGTGGGATGGTTATGCCGCCGCCGTCGCGGCTGATGCATGTGTTAAAGCTCAGCAAACCGGCAATGTTGAAGCAATTGTAATGCCGGCAACGCCGAGTTTTTATAAAAAATAAGAGCACATAAACCTGGTAGATAATCCGATGCCCGATTGCGAGATGATCGGGCAATAATAGTGAGGAGCTGACGATGGATAAGACGAAAATTAAATTAGGGATCGCACCGATTGGTTGGACCAACGATGATATGCCTGAGTTAGGTAAAGAAAATACCTTTGAACAATGTGTGAGTGAAATGGCATTAGCCGGATTTACGGGGAGCGAAGTTGGTGGTAAATATCCACGTGATATTGCGGTTTTAAAACATAAACTTGCGGTGAGAGGCATTCAAATTTGTAATGCATGGACCAGTACGTTTTTTGGCGATGGTAAAAAAGACCAAACACTAAAAGCGTTTATTGAACAAATGGACTTTTTACACCAAATGGGTGCCAAAGTGATTGGTTGTTCTGAACAAAGTGGCAGTATCCAAGGCTTAAATAAACCGATTTTTGGTCATGAAAAACGTATTTTCAGTGACAAAGAGTGGAATTTATTGGCACAAGGCTATAACGAAATCGCTGGATTAGCGGCTGAAAAAGGGATGAAAGTGTGTTTACACCATCATATGGGGACAGCAATTCAAACCGCTGCTGAAATTGATCGTTACATGGCCGAAGTAAATGACGATGTTTATTTGTTGTTTGATACTGGTCATGCCTATTATTCAGAGGGATCACAGCAAGCGATGCTCGATATTTTACGTAAATACGTTGATCGCACAGTACATGTCCATCTAAAAGATGTTCGTGATGAACGCGTCGCAGAAGTGAAACAGAAGAAACTCAGTTTTTTAGATGGCGTTAAAAAAGGCACGTTTACGGTACCTGGTGATGGAGTTATTGATTTCAAACCTGTTTTTGATATTTTGAATCAAGCTCATTACCACGGTTGGATGGTTGTTGAAGCAGAACAAGATCCTGCCATCGCCAATCCTTTTGAGTATGCACTAAAAGGTCGTCATTATATTAAACAGTATGCTGGTATCTAATTTTGTCATAGCTTGCGCCTCGCGATGGTATCGGGGCGCTGAATGTTATCTCGCTGGGTATATTGTGTTCCATTGGGTATAAAAATGTGATGATGATCACAATCGCATGATATAAGCCAACTCTTATTTGATCCTGTTCACAAAAAATTCTTTTGTTATTTTACAGTTTGTCGATAAACCGTTAAAAGATTATTAGTTGACTATATTTTGAATAATTATTGATTTATTGGTGCGTTAATTTATTGCTATTATTGTCATGATAATAAAGCATAATGACGCTTATAAATTATGTTTTATTTATTTTATAGCACGGGAGCCTTTTGATCCTATGGAACGACTAACCATAAAACAATTTTTTAATCATGAGTGTGATCTGTTTGCGTTTGATTATACGGATCCAGAGATTAATGATCGTGAACACACCCATGAATTTGATGAATTAGTGATTGTTGATGAAGGATATGGCGTACATGTTCTCAATGGTTCGCTCTATTTTATTCAAGAAGGTGATGTGTTTCTGGTTCGCAAAACGGATCGTCATTTCTATAACGAACTCGGTACGCTGAAGTTAATGAACATTCTGATCAATCCGAATGTGTCATTCCGCTATTTAAGAGACCTTGATTTTATTTGGCAGCAACTGTTAGTTAAGCAAGATTTACCATTTATTTGGTTAATGAATAAAGATAAAGAAGTGTGTATTAAATTAGCAAAAGAGATAGGTCAGGTATATTCTCAAAATATGTCCAATGAGATGAGTGAGTTATTGCAAATAGAAATGCTATTTATGCAAATTATCAGTACCATTTTAACGAGCCAAAAGATGTCACAGAAAAACAGTACCCAATATAAAATCAGAAATTTACTGCGCTATTTACAGCAAAACTATTTTGAACAAATTGATTGGCAGAATGTGTCTGATCGGTTTTTTATGTCAGGTAAAACGATCAATCGACAAATAAAGGATCTCACCGGATTATCCCCGGTTAACTATCTAAATCGATTACGCGTATTAGCGGGGCGAGATCGTTTGAGGCAATCTGATGATTTAATTACTGAAATATCATTATCATGTGGTTTTTCAAACAGCGACTATTTTGCTAAATGCTATCGAAAAAATTTCGGTATTTCGCCCTCTGATGAACGTAAATTTTTTAGTTAATCGTACAATGTAAAAAGATAAAATGATAATGTTTTGGTTTTTTTATTAAAAAATAAGTCACTAAGATGATAGGAAGTAATTTAAAAAAGGATTGAAATGAATCATTAAAATAAAAAATTAAATACAACATTATGTATTTAAATTAATTATTTTCATTTTTCTTTATTTTAATCCTTATTTTTATATCGAATAATTGTTTTCAAAAGTTAATCAAAATATTGTCATTTTAATTATTTTATGGTATTTTTTATTCATCAATATGTCGAGGTTAAATGTATCATTAAAACTCAGTTAGGAGATTTTATGGAAAAGCAATTTGATTTGATTACAGTTGGGCGAGCATGTATAGATCTTAATGCCGTTGAATACAATAGACCAATGGAAGACACCATGACGTTTGCAAAGTATGTGGGTGGTTCTCCGGTTAATATTGCCATTGGTACATCTAAGCTAGGCATGAAAGTTGGCTTTATCGGTAAAGTTTCTAATGATCAACATGGTCGTTTTATCAAAAAATATATGGCTGATGTCGGTATCAATACTGACCATACTATCTTTGACCAAGAGGGGCATACCTCAGGTATGGTGTTTACTGAAATAAAAAGCCCACAAGAGTGCAGTATTTTAATGTATCGTGAAAATGTGGCAGACCTCTATC
Source organism: Orbus sasakiae (assembly GCF_039542345.1). Taxonomy (NCBI): domain Bacteria; kingdom Pseudomonadati; phylum Pseudomonadota; class Gammaproteobacteria; order Orbales; family Orbaceae; genus Orbus; species Orbus sasakiae. The sequence goes on along the minus strand of NZ_BAABHY010000005.1, from coordinate 133,932 downwards.
TTCGTCCTGAAGAAATCCAAGAAGATTACATCAAAAAAACCAAAAAAATCCTGATTTCGGGTACCGCCTTAGCAGGGAGCCCCTCACGTGAAGCGGTCTTCCAAGTGGTCAAATATGCACGTAAACATAATGTCGAAATTCTCTTTGAGCTTGATTACCGCTATCCAACCTGGAAATCCGATGCTGAAACCTCGATTTATTATTCATTAATGGCTGAGATGGCTGATGTGGTTATTGGTACACGCGATGAGTTCGATAAGCTTGAAAATAAGCAAGGTGAAAATAACGAAACGGTTGCGTATCTTTTCCAATATCGCCCAAAATTGATCGTGATTAAACACGGCGTAAAAGGATCGTATGCGTACACCAAAGATGGACAAATTATTGATGGTAAAGTCTATAAAAGTAATGTACTTAAAACATTTGGTGCAGGTGATTCTTACGCTTCAGCATTCTTATATGCGCTGAGTCACGGTAAAAGCATTGAGGTCGCGCTAAAATTTGGTGCAGCGGCGGCGGCAATTGTTGTCAGCAAACACAGTTCATCGGAAGCAATGCCAACGGTTGCGGCAATTGAAGCTTTAATCAAAGAACAAGATAAATAACCATAAATAAGGTGATAACGCATCTGTTTTTACTTCGGATGATGATACCTCGGTAAATGTTATATCACCTTTTACAATATGCTTTATTTGATTGCTGGGTTTGTTAATGTTCTTTTTGTACTAAAGGAGTCATTATGACGTTTGTATCAATGAAAAATATGCTGACTCAGGCAAAGCGTGATCATTATGCTGTCGCACAAATCAATATTAATGGTTTATTGTGGATACAAGCTATTTTAGCCAGCGCACAGCGCCAGCAAGCCCCGATTATTGTCTCGGTGTCTGATCGTATGGTCGAATTTTTAGGCGGGTTTGAATGCATTTATCAAATGGTGCTAACCACCCATAAAAAACTCGATATTCGTGTGCCAGTGGCGTTACATCTCGACCATGGTGCGAGTGTTGACCATTGTTTACAAGCTATTGATGCTGGTTTTAGCTCGGTCATGTTTGATGGTTCGCATAGCCCTATTGAAGAGAATATTAAACATACCAAGATTGTGTGTGATTATGCCAAAAAACACGGTGTTTCTGTTGAAGCAGAAGTCGGCACTGTGGGGGGCAATGAAGATGGTTTGATTGGCGGTGTGCGCTATGCTGATTTTAATGAGTGTATCACATTGGTTGAACAAACTGATGTTGATGCCTTAGCGCCAGCATTAGGATCGGTGCATGGTAAATATAGCGGAAATGGTCCACAGCTTGGTTTTACAGAAATGGCACGTTTAAATAATGCATTAACAATCCCATTAGTACTGCATGGCGCATCGGGTATTCCTAACGATCAGTTACAAAACTGTATTCAATTAGGGCACGCTAAAATTAATTTTAATACGGAATTAGTTACCACATGGGCGCAGTCTGTACGCCATACTATGCAAACGCATCCTGAGTTTTGCGAGCCGAGATTGATCATGTTACCGGCCAAACAGGCTTTGATGGATAAGATTACTCATATTATTGATGTCACAGGGTCAGCCCATCGGGCCTAATATGCTTAGGTGGCTGTAACCGATTTATAAACAGAATGATTGCTAAGATCGATAAAATAAGGGAAATATTACTATGTCATCATCTATTTTATCTAAAAAAATGGCGCCAGATGCATTAGGCCGAATTCAACACATTACGCCTGAAAATGCACATTGGCGTTATATAGGTTTTGATGTGTATCAATTAAAATCAGGCCAAAGCCTCGCTTTTGCAACGGATAGTCGTGAATATTGCTTGGTACTTGTTAGCGGACTTGCTTCTGTACAAACGACCCATGAAACGTTTGCACATATCGGTAAACGAATGAGTCCATTTGAGCGGATTCCACCTTATTCCGTCTATGTTCCACATCATGATCACGTGACCGTTAATGCAGAAACTGACTTAGAGCTAGCTGTGTGCAGTGCGCCTGGCTTTGGTACATTGCCTGCGCGTTTAATTGCGCCAGCTGATGTTGGTACAGAGCATCGAGGTAAAGGTAAAAACCAGCGTTACGTACAAAATATTTTACCGGATGACAAATTAGCAGATAGTTTATTAGTGGTTGAAGTGTATACCGATGAAGGGAATACCAGCTCTTACCCAAGCCATAAACATGATCAGGATAACTTCCCTAATGAAACGCTATTAGAAGAGACGTATTACCACCGTTTTAATCCAGCACAGGGTTTTTGTCTGCAGCGTGTTTATACCGATGACCGAAGTTTGGATGAGTGCGTTGCTGCGTATGACAAAGATGTTGTGAAAGTACCAAAAGGTTACCACCCAGTGGCAACAATCGCGGGGTATGATAGCTATTATTTAAATGTGATGGCAGGGCCTGTTCGTCAATGGCGTTTTACGTGGGAAGCTGATCATGCTTGGATCAATAGTGATGCTTATCCGGTTAAACAAGAGAAATAAATCTCGGTCATGACCCAATAATTAATTTGTATTTAGGGAGATAAAACTATGTATCAGCAAGACGTGATAATTACCTCACCCAATGGCATCCATACGCGACCTGCTGGGCGATTAGTTCAAGAAGCAATGACTTTTCAGGCTGATATTACCGTGACATCAAGCGGTAAAAATGCCAATGCAAAAAAACTTTTTAGCCTACAAACGTTAAACCTCTCTCACGGCTGTACGCTGACCATATCAGCACAAGGCGTAGATGAAAAAGAGGCAGTAAACCATTTAGTGGCGTTAATTAAAAATTTATAAACGGGTTGGAAGCATGTAAGACAACAATAACAATTTAGCGCTTACCAATGTTGTACAATGCTTTGACGATAAAAATTAATATAGTGAGGCGGGTATTATGGCAAAAATCAGACTGACAGTAGCCCAGGCATTAGTAAAGTTTTTAGATAATCAGTATGTTGACGTTGATGGGCAAGAGATAAAATTTATTGAAGGTATTTTTGGTATCTTTGGTCATGGTAATGTGATTGGTTTAGGCCAGGCTTTAGAGCAAGATAGTGGTGGGTTAATCGTTAGGCAAGGCCGTAATGAACAAGGTATGGCCCACGCGGCAATTGGCTTTGCTAAACAAAAACTTCGCCGTCAAATTTATGCTTGTACATCATCCGTTGGGCCAGGCGCTGCCAACATGATTACTGCCGCCGCTACTGCTTCAGCAAACCGAATTCCATTACTGCTATTGCCCGGTGATGTGTATGCTACCCGCCAACCTGATCCGGTTTTACAGCAAATTGAACAATCTTATGATTTAAGCCTTAGTACCAATGATGCCTTTAAAGTTGTAAGCAAATATTGGGATCGTATTGCCAGACCAGAACAATTAATGAGCGCCTGTGTGAATGCGATGCGCGTATTAACCGACCCCGCGGAAACGGGAGCCGTAACGCTGGCTTTACCACAAGATGTACAAGGTGAAGCTTATGATTATCCTGATTATTTTTTTCAAAAACGCGTTTATCGTATTGAACGCACTCCGCCAACCCAGCCGATGGTTGACGATGCCATTAAGTTATTAATCAGCAAGCGTAAACCACTGATTGTATGCGGTGGGGGCGTTAAATATTCGGCAGCCGCAGATGCGCTGCGTCAGTTTGCCGAAAAATATGCGATTCCATTTGCTGAAACTCAAGCAGGTAAAGGCGCCATTGTTTCTTCACATTATTTAAATGTCGGTGGCATTGGTGAAACGGGGTGTTTAGCGGCTAATACACTCGCTAAACAGGCTGATTTAGTGATTGGGATTGGTACACGTTATACGGATTTTACGACATCATCAAAATGGATTTTCCAACATCCAGATGTGGATTATTTGAACCTTAATATTTGCCGTTTTGATGCTTTAAAACTCGATGGGGTAGATGTTGTTGCTGATGCTAAAGTGGCTTTAGAGGCATTATTAGCGGCCCTTGCCAAGCATTCATTCCAAGCTCAATGGGGTGACAGTATTGCCGATGCTAGGGAAGCCTATCATCAAGAAGTTGATCGCGTTTATCATGTTGAATACAATGAAACGGATTTTGTTCCCGAAATTGCAGATCATATTGATCGTAAAAAAGTATTTGCAGAATTTATCGCGCTCACCGATTCTTGCTTAACGCAAAGTCGCGCGCTAGGCGTGATTAATCGAAGCTTAAAAGAGACGGATATCATTGTCGGCGCATCGGGCAGCTTACCGGGTGATTTACAACGCGTTTGGCAGTGTAAAGGTGTTAATACGTATCATCTTGAATATGGTTATTCTTGTATGGGATATGAAGTTAATGCCGCCTTAGGCGTTAAAATTGCAGAACCAACACGAGAAGTTTACTCGATGGTGGGGGACGGCTCTTACATGATGCTCCACTCCGAATTAGTGACGTCAATTCAAGAAGGTAAAAAGATTAATATTCTGCTGATGGACAATATGACTAATGGTTGTATTAACAATCTTGAATTAGAACACGGGATGGATAGCTTCGGCACTGAATTCCGTTTTAGAAATGACAAGACCGGTAAACTTGATGGTGGATTTGTGCCTGTTGATTTTGCAATGAATGCTGCCTCTTATGGATGTAAGACTTATACAGTAAGAACGGCTGAAGAGCTTGAAGCAGCAATAATCGATGCAAGACGTCAAACGGTTTCAACACTCATTGATATTAAAGTATTACCAAAAACCATGATTCATAAATACTTAAGTTGGTGGCGTGTGGGGGTGGCACAAGTTTCAACCAGTCAACGTATTGATGATGTTGCACAATGGTTAAATCGCAATATTGAAAAGGCGCGTGAGTACTGAGCGTTAAGATGAATAAGCCACAATCTGATTATCGAGAGATTGTGTTTAAAAGCGTACTGGGGTTGATAACCGATTTTCGCTGAATCATATCACCCTAGTTATGCGCCATACCAATAACCAGAATATAAAAGAGGGGAAAGTATGAAAATCGCGTTTGATGTTGATGTACTGGCAAAACAGATGTCAATTACCGATATGGTGCATCGGGTTGCTGACTGGGGTTATAAATACATTGAGCAATCGCCTCACCCACGGATTAACCCATTTTATAAACACCCACTATTTTCAAAAGAGTGCCAAACCGAGTATCAACGAGCATTAAATAAAACCGGCGTTGAGTTATCTTCCCTCATCGTTGTATATCGTTGGAGTGGCCCAACCGAGGAACAGCGGCAGCATGCCGTCGCTAATTGGAAACGTATCATTGAAATTGCCGCCGATCTGGGCGTACAGGTGATTAATACCGAACTATCGGGTGATCCAAATTTACCTGAAATGTGTAATGGCATGTGGTTTCGGTCGATGGAAGAATTACTCCCGCTATTTGAAAAAGCGGGTATTCGTTGTGAAGTGCAAAGCCATCCATTCGATTTTTGTGAGCTCAATGATGAAACCGTCGATATGGTGAAATCATTTCGTAGTGATCACTTAACCTATGTGTACTCAAGCCCACATGGGTTCTTTTATGATCAAGGTAAAGGCGATGTGCGGCATATGCTTGAATATGCAGGCGATTCGTTATCGCATGTGCTCTTTGCGGATACGTATAATCAAACTAAAGATTGCCGTTATATTATCAACCCGCCGACGTTAAATCGTATGGGATGTTGTAATACTACCGTGCATCAGCATTTAGCCATGGGGGAAGGGGACGTTGATTTTGACGGTATTTTTGAAACACTGCGTAAAATGGATTTTGCAAATCGTACCTTTAAAATTGGCGGCGAATCGATTGCGTGTGTCTCTTATTTTGGTTTCCCCGAAAAAATGGATGTGCAAGCACCTGCTGCACGTGAACGAATTGAGCGTGAACTCTTAGGCAAGTGATCATTTTGCCGGCAGCAGTCCTATCTGCTGCCTTTTTTATTCGCTATTTTTAATGGCCATGACATGTTTAGTTTTCCCCATACTTATCCGTTCATCATTCAATCCGGTAGCTTTGGCTTAACGTATACCTATTACACGGTTTGGATATCCCATGCTCATTAAGTAAAAAATGCGGCCAAGGCCGCACTGAAGATTGATCTTAATGATAGGATGACATTATTGATATTTTTCTTTTAAGTAGTGTTCAATCTGTTCTAAACTGCGCCCTTTTGTTTCGGGGACAAAACGTACCATAAACAATGAACCAATGGTGGCAATACACGCAAAAATGAAATACGTCCCTGCAATGCCTGCAATATCTAACAATGAAGGGAAAATTAACGCCACACTAAAATTGGTACACCATAAAGTAAAGACAGCAATACCCGCACATAAACCACGCACTTTCATTGGGAACATTTCTGATACCAGCAACCACATGACCGGAGCTAAAGCCCCTTGCTGAGCACATAAAAACAGTAACATTCCCGCAAGAACAAGATAACTTCTCATAATATTCACATCACCGGACGCTGTTAATTCGGGAATAAAAAACCCTACTATTGCAATAAAAAATAGGGCTATGGTGCAGCCAATCTGGCCAATCAGTGCCATCGTGCGCCGGCCGACAAAACCCAATAACCAAATACCAACTAGTGTCATAATCACCGATATAACACCATTAGCAATAGTGGCAAATAAGGCTGCATCAGAGCTCATGCCCGCTGATTGTAAAATAGTGGGGGCATAATACATGATGGCATTCACGCCAGTGAGTTGTTGGAACATCACAAAAATAACACCAATAAGAAACACTTTTAAGATCCAGGGCGTCGCAAGATCTTTAATGCCCCCTCGGCATTTTTTTTCATCGGCAACGGTCTCTTCGATTTCAAGCAGTTCCCACTGAGCATCCTCTTCGGAACGGATTTTAAGTAACACTTCACGCGCTTTGGCTAATTTACCGTTTAACGCATACCAACGTGGTGAATCAGGCATAAAAAGCATGCCAAACCATAAAATAATAGCGGGTAATGTCGCTATAATGAGCATCCATCGCCAACTGTTTTCGCCGCCAAAGATTTCGTGCAATGTAAAGTTCGAGATATACGCGATCAATTGACCACTGACGATCATCAACTCTTGCAATGTAACAAGCTGACCACGTCGGTTTGCAGGCGCCATTTCGGCAATATAAACCGGTACAACGGCGGCGACACCGCCAACCCCTAAGCCAAGGATGATACGGAAAAACACCATCTGTGGAACACTCGTGGCTAATGATGAACCGACTTCACCAATAATAAATGCGCTTGCCAGTAATAAAATAATTTTACGCCGGCCGATTTTATCTGCGATACGACCCGATGCGAGTGCGCCAAATGCAGCGCCAAATAGCAGGGAGCTGGTGATCATGCCCGTTGTGACAGAATTGAGCTGTAGTTCGGTTTTCATAAACAGTAGTGCGCCAGCGATCACACCGGTGTCGTAGCCGAATAATAAACCGCCGAGTGTTGCAAATAAAACGACTAGCTTGGTAAAAGGTTCTATTTTAGTTTTACTATTTGGACCGGATGCCGTATTGGTCGAGATATAATTTTCCATGTTTAGCCCTTTCGTGTTCGTAGTAATTATTAATGTTGCATTAAAATCTATTCCTGTTAAATCTGTCATAAGCGCTATCATTTTGGATGAAAGAAGCAGAAAAATTAAATACAAAATATGAATTTCGCGAAGGGCTTCACCGAATTATATTTAAAAGCAAATAATATATGATTTAGTTCACAAAACCCTCAATATAAGATTGATTCTGTTTTTCAATAACAACCTCAGATAAAATAATTATTTATAAATTTCATTTAGTTATGTTTTATGTGAACACATCGTATTACATAGCTAGCGTGGTTTTTATTGTTTTAAAAAGACAGTCATAACGGTTTTTTTAGGCCAATAAACGTGTCGGTGGTGAGACATTCATGTATGGGGTTCGGGCAACATTGACTCAATCTGGCTTTGGTGGCTTGTGCTATTTTGTGACCGCTTTCGAAAAAATTAAATTTAAGTCGTAAATCCCTATTTATCAATCGCACAAAATCGTATATTTGTCCATGAGTTGAATATAAATCTTTAAAAAATCAAAACGATAAATTTAAAATGAAAACACAAAAAAGGATTACTTTTTACGTTAATGTACCTTAAATTAATGATAAGTTTTACCTACCTAAGGAGAACAGAATGCTAATCGATATCAAATATCCTAGCCAACCGACAACAAGCTTTAAAAGCAAACCACAGCTACTGTTTGTTTGTCAGGCACAAGGTGAAGCCGATGCTATTCCACGTGTTATGCATAGCCACAGTGACCGATTAGAAATCATGTTTATTTATGAAGGGACAGGTAATTATATTATTGGCGGTGAATTTTACAGTGTTAAAAAAGGCGATATTCTGATTTTTAATGCCAGTAATATTCACGATGAGCAGCCGCTACCAAGTCATGATTTACAGTTGTGGTATCACTCACCTTAAACTCAATGAGTTACCCTTAAATCACCTCATTGCAAAAACTCAACAACCTGTTGCCAATGCGGGTATTTATACAGAACAAATCAAACAAATATTTGACTCGTTGATCTTACATGCGACGCAAACACAAGCGATCCACGCCGAAATCATCCATTATATCACCTTAAATTTATTACTGACCGTTTGCCACCTTTTTGAGGAACGTCAGCAACACCTGAGTGATAAAAAAATCACGTTAGGGCAACGTATTAAAGAGTTTTTAGACAAATACTATCTCGAACAAATTGATATTGCCTCGATTAGCCATGCGTTAAACGTTAATCGTTATTATCTTTCTCACTCTTTTAAAGCTTTCTCGGGCTATTCGCCTAAACAATACATCATTCGGCGCCGATTAGGCGAAGCACAATCACTCCTACTGAATACTGACGATAGTGTCGCTAAAATCGCTAGCAAAGTTGGTTACAGTAATGTGAATAATTTCCATGATATTTTTGAGAAAGTCATTGGTATGTCGCCAGGTAAATATAAAAAATTGTGGCTAAATAAATTATCAAGTTAAAAAAATTATTAAAATACAATTAAATAAGGGGGTAACATGACAGTAAGAATCGGTGTTATTGGTGTAGGGATGATCGGCCAAGATCATATTCGGCGTTGTACCCAAGTGTTAAATGGCTGTCAGATTGTTGCAGCGTCAGACATCAATGTGCAATCAGTGCAAAAGGTCTTTGATCAATATCAGATAACGGGTAAAGCGTATGATAATGGACATGATGTGATCGCATCGCCTGAGGTGGATGCCATTTTAGTTACCTCATCTGGTCCTACACATGAAGAGTATGTCTTAGCGGCGATCAAAGCTGGCAAACCGGTATTTTGCGAAAAACCGTTAGCGGTCACTGCGCAAGGCTGTGAACGGATTGTTAAAGCTGAAATGGCAGCCGGTAAACGATTGGTTCAAGTGGGGTTTATGCGTTCATTTGATGCCTGCTATCGAAAATTAAAAACCACATTATCCAGCGGTCAACTTGGTGAGCCATTAGTCGTCAAATGTGTTCATCATAATGCTGAAGTGGGTGATAGTTATACCACCGACATGGGGGTAACCGACAGTATGGTGCATGAGTTCGATATTATACGCTGGCTACTTAATGATGATTATCACTCGATTCAAGTTGTCTCACCACGTCGAACTAAACATGCGCATCATGGTGTGCAAGATCCACAAATGGTACTCCTCAAAACCAAAAAAGGTGTTCTTATCACCATTGATCTGTTTGTGAATTGTCAATATGGCTATGACATCCGTTGTGATGTGGTGTGTGAAGACGGTATTGCTTATATGCCATCACCATTACAAGTACCAGTACGTACTCGTGGTCAATTGAGTGAGCATGTTAATGCCGATTGGCGAGAACGTTTTATTGTGGCTTACGATATTGAATTGCAATCATTTGTTGATAATGCCAAACAGCAACGCGTCGAGGGGCCATCAGCTTGGGATGGTTTTGTCGCTTCAACAACCGCGGCGGCGGGCATGGTGGCATTAACCAGTGGTCAAATAACACCTGTTGATATTCCGGATTGCCCCGCTTTTTATCGTAAAGCTTAATCATTTGAATATAAGGACAATCATTATGAAACTTGCATTATGTACAGATGTATTAGCCGCATTACCTTATCCGCAGATGCTTGATAAAGTCAAAGCATACGGTATTGATGCGGTCGAGATGACGGCGGGTGGCTGGGCAAGTTGCCCCCATGTGAAAACCGCTGAGCTGTTATCTGATTCTAAAAAATTAGTGGCATTTAAAGCTGAACTTGAGCAACGCGGCATGACGATTGCGGCTTTAAACTGTTCGGGGAATCCCTTAGCTCCGGGGGCAATGGGAGCATTACACACTAAAACCGCTTATCAAACCGTTGAACTGGCGGGCAAATTGGGCGTTAAAAAAATTGTCATGATGAGTGGCTTACCCGGTGGTGGGCCTGATGATAAAGTGCCAAATTGGATTACATCAACCGTTTCATGGCCTGATTATATGCCGGGTGTGATTGATTACCAATGGAACCAAGTCGCGATTCCATGGTGGAAAGCATTTGCCAAGCATGCTGAGCAACACGACGTGCAGCAAATTGCATTAGAAGAGTTCCCCTGCCAGCTTGTTTATAATCCTTCAACGTTATTACGTTTACGTGAGGCCGTTGGTGAGATTATCGGGATGAATCTCGATCCTTCACATTTGATGATTATGGGCGCTGATCCAATCGCCGGAATACGCAAACTTGAAGGCGCCATTTATCACGTACATGGTAAAGATGCCCGTATTGAGCGAGGTCTTGCCGATATTGATGGTTTGCTTGAATATAAACCCGTGACAGATACCAAAAACCGCACATGGAATTACGTGGCCGTTGGCTGTGGTAAAGATTTACAGTGGTGGAAGGAGTTTTTTTCTGTGCTAAGTATGACGGGTTATGACGGCTATGTGTCGTTAGAGATGGAAGATTTAACCATGAGTGTTGAAGCAGGTTTAAAAACGTCGATTGATGCGCTATTAGCCACCATCAGTCAATAATCATCATATCGTGGTTATACACCACCGGCGAATACCGGTGGTTTTTTTATGTGTATTGACTGATTTTAACGAATTAAGTTATACCTTGTTTGTTTAATGATGATAAAAACTGTTTTAAGATATGTTGGCCAAGCATCGTATAAACCACGTTAAAACGAATCCACGAATTGGTTTGATGCGTTGGGCTAAAGAGCCGTCCATGTGCAAAAACGATGCCTTTATTTTTGGCTAATTCTGTTAATTTTTCTGAATCGACTTGGCGATTTTTAGGTCGAGCATAGACATAATACCCCGTCTCTGGGCGTGCAAATAACTCCCAACCCAGTGACGTTAAAAGTTGAGCGGTGATACTGTGTGCTTGGGCCAGTTTTTTACCCAGTTTTTCAATGTGTTTGGCGTAGTGACCTGCCCGTAAAATCGATAATATCACGCGTTCAGATAACTCGGTTGAGGTTAAACTGGTCATCATTTTATAATGCACCAACTTTTCTAATAACTGTTGATTGGCAACAATATAACCCACGCGCAAATTGGGCTGTAGGGTTTTACAAAAACTGCGGATATGAATCACCTGATCCAAGCCCGCCATGGAGACTAATGTGACACTATTGGCAGGCATCAAATCACCAGAGACGTTATCCTCAATGATTTTAATATTATACTTTTCTGTCAAACGAAGTACTTTATAAGCATTATCAAGGCTTAAGCTTGCCCCAGTGGGATTTTGTAACCAAGGATTGGTAAAATAGAAACGTGGCTTTTCTTGCTTAATTAAACGTTCCATTTGTTCAATATCAGGGCCATTACTGTGCCAAGGAATGCCAACCAATTTCATTCGTTTGTAGCGCAATGACGATAAAAAATTACAGTAGCCTGGATCATCAACTAACACAGCCTCGCCAGGTCTTAATAGCGTGCTTGAAATGATATCCAGCGCTGAACTTGCGCCTTGGGTGATTAAGATATTATTGGGCGCTGCATGGATCATATAGTTTGCTAAATGGCTGCATAATTGTTGTCGTAACGGTAAATAACCATACGGCTCACCATAACCGCTTTGACTGATATCTTGTTTTGCAATATCTCGTAGCACTTTGGCAATTTCATCTTGTGGATACCAATCGGGCGGTAGCCAACCACAACTAAAATGCGTGTATTTATTGGCTTGATCGAAAATATTGGTTAATAGCCAGTAATCATCGATCGGTAGATCAACCAATGACGGCTCGGGTAATGGTTCAATCGGCTTTGAGTGAGACGCGGCAACAAAATAACCGGAGCGGTCTTTTGCATAAATTAATCCAGCGGCAGCCAGTCGATTATAGGCTTCGGTAATGGTAAATGTGCTTACTTGGTATAGTTGGGCACACTGTCGAACTGATGGTAATTTGGTTTCAGCAGGCCATTTTTTGTCGGTAATCGCTTGACTAAAAGCCGTAACCAGTCGTTCCACTAATGTGGTATGACTGTGGTTGAGGTCTAACACAAAAATATTTTTCATATTATGACACCTTGTGATTTTCGTCGTACCAGACAATACAGTTCAAATTTGTTATTTTAAGTTAAAAAATTTATTATTAAAAATCAATTAATTAAATTTAAATCTGTATTGGTGTATTTACCTAACAGATTCCCATGAAAAAACGCGTCTGTCTATACTCATGATAATAAAAAAACACCATAATACTCAGCAAGACAGCAAAGTTAAACGTCTTAAGGCCGGTCTGGAACGACAATCAGTTTAGGCAATGCGGCACACGAGTATGACAAATATTAACGTTGTGGTTTATCGCAAAGTTGGTGAACCATTCATCATATGATAGGGAGTGACTCATGAAAACATTACAGTATTTTTCTGATGGTAAATGGCTAGATTCGACAACAAATAAATTTATGGATGTTTATAATCCAAGCACGGGTGAAGTGCTGGCCAAAGCGCCATGCTGTACCAAAGATGAAGTTGAAGCTGCCATTGCTGCTGCTAAAAAAGCGTTCCCTGCATGGGCAAATACGCCGGTTACAAGGCGAGCGCAGATTATGTTTAAAGTTCGTGAGTTAATTGAAGCTAACTTAGAACGCTTAACCCATTTGTGTGCCATGGAAAATGGTAAAGCACTCGGGGATGCGTTAGGTGATGTGTTAAAAGCGAAAGAAGGCACTGAAGTTGCAAGCGGTATGCCATCGCTAATGATGGGGGAAAGCGTCATGGACATTTCAACCGGTGTCGATACGGTGTTATACCGTGAACCGATTGGTGTGTTTGCTGGCATTGTACCTTTTAACTTTCCGGCGATGATTCCAATGGGGTGGATGGCGCCAACATGTATCGCAGCGGGGAACACGATGGTTATCAAAGCAGCCAGCTTTACCCCAATGACCTGCATGGAGATTGCTAAATTATACCAACAGGCGGGCGTACCTGATGGCGTCCTCAATATTGTCACTTGTTCGCGTAATGAAGCCGATCTGTTCTTAACTCATCCGGATATCCGTGGTGTGTCATTTGTTGGCTCAACCTCGGTAGGGTTACACGTTTATTCAAAAGCTGCAGCACATGGCAAACGCGTGCAAGCATTATGTGAAGCAAAAAATCATGCGTTGGTTTTGGAAGATGCGCCGATTGAACGTACTGCCGCAGGGATTATTAATGCATCATTCGGGTGTGCGGGTGAACGTTGCATGGCATTACCTGTTATTGTTGTGCAAGAGAGTATTGCCGATGCTTTAGTTGATGCGATAGTGAAACAAGCCAAACAGCTTAAAGTTGGGCCTGGATATGAAAAAGGCGTTGATATGGGGCCTGTTGTTACCGCTGCTCACAAGAAGTTTGTTATTGATTGGATTAATAAAGGGATTGAAGAGGGGGCTAAAGTCGTACTTGATGGCCGAAACATTTCGGTTAAAGGTTATGAAGGCGGTTTCTACGTTGGACCTACCATTTTAGACCATATCACAGAAGATATGACGGTCGGTGCACAAGAGATCTTTGGGCCTGTATTGTGCATTAAACGTGTTAAAGATTTTGATGAAGGTTTGGCCATTATGAATAATAATGAATTTGCTAATGGTTCAGTTATCTTCACACAAAATGGCTATTATGCTCGTGAATTCCAAAAACGTACCGATGGTGGTATGGTGGGGATTAACGTTGGCATACCCGTACCCGTTGGCGTGTTCCCATTCTCTGGGCATAAACGTTCATTCTTTGGTGATTTACACTGCTTAGGCAAAGATGGCATGCGTTTTTATACCGAAAGCAAATGTGTGACAACCCGTTGGTTTGACGAACATGAGATCAAAAAGACCAAAGTTGACTCATGGGATGGTACTATTTAGTCCAAGGATTCACAGCGTTTCATGATGTGTTGTTAAAAAAGCCGCTAAATTATGGTTTAGCGGCTTTATTATGATGATAATTATGAAAAAAAACCGCCAAGATTGACGGTTTAGCGGTACAATAGGCACACTATATATTTACGTTTAGATAAAAATGTTAAAACGAAAAGTCAAATACAGTGTATCAATTGTAAACCGACTGACTGTGTTGATGCTGTTTTTAGGGGCAATTGCATTAATTGCCTTATCAATCTCGGTACGTATCGCCAATGATACGAAAGGTAGCGCCTATATGATTAACCAATTAGGCCTGCTTCGTATGAAGAATTACCAGTTATTGTCGATGGTACCACTCGAACAAAGCCAATATTTCCGCTTAGATTTATTTGCGAATATTCCGTTGTCGTCTGAATATACTCAGTTACTCAATCGCTATGAATTACTGGATGAATTTAATCAGCTACAAGCACATTGGAATGATGAATTAGTCCCCCACATTAAACAGGCTCAGTCCATTGAGCGGATTCGCGACAAGATTAATGACTACGTATTACTGATCGATAATTTAGTGCATGGCATTGATCAGAAAACAGAACGCCAGTTAGTCTCAATTTCACGTTTACAAATTCTGTTTATGGTTGTGATTGTGTTGTTTTTAGTGACTCAAATGTACTATTTGCGTAAGCACCTACTAGCACCATGGAAAAAACTGATTCGTATGGCGGAGGGGGTGTCACAGCATAACTTCACAGAGCGTTTTAATATTCGACGTAAGCAAGATGAGTTTGATATTTTAGGGTTGGCATTTAATAAAATGTCCGAACAACTTGAATCACAATATCTATTGCTTGAAGAGCGAGTTAATGAAAAAACCGCTGAGCTACAACATAAAAATAGTATTGTTTCATTTTTGTATCAGGCAACCAAACAATTACATACCACCAAACCCCTGTGCGAGCGGTTTTTAGTGATTTTACATCAGCTTGAAGCACTCACACCGTTAAACCAATTTCAGATGCGATTTTATGAAACCGATGATCTCGAGCGTTATCAAGAAATTGGTTATGATAAACAGCAAAAGTTACCCGATTGTCAAAATCCAACGTGTTCTGCGTGCTTGATTCCATCTAAACCGTATCATAAAGGCGGCCGTTCGCGTTACTGGTACTTGCAAGATGAGAATGAAAAATATGGTTTACTGTTTGCGATTTTGCCGTCGGATGCCGCATTGACGGATGAACAAGAGAACTTAATTGCAGGATTGGTTGAGCAAATGACCATGGCGATTGCGCTAGATCGACAGATTGAACGGCAAAAACAGTACTTATTAATGAAAGAGCGGTCAGCCATGGCAAGAGAGTTACATGATTCGATCGCACAATCGTTATCCTGCCTTAAAATTCATACGAGCTGTTTACAAATGCAAGCGGACCTTTCTTCCCAAGAAAGTGAAGCGTTACTGAATACCATGCGTAAAGAAATTAACATCGCTTATTCACAACTCCGTGAATTGATTACCTCTTTTCGCCTACAGCTTAACCAAACAGGATTTTATGCCAGTTTACAAGAGTTGGTAAAAGAGTTTGAACGTAAGTTAAATTTCCCTATTACATTTAACTACCAATTACCGCTCAATATGATTAACAGTAAATATGCCATTCATTTATTGCAGATCATCCGTGAAGCGTTAAATAATATCTACAAACATGCTAAAGCAACGCAGGTTAAGATTGATTTAACGTTGGCTGAGCATCAGGTGATTACAGTGAGTATTGAAGATAATGGTATTGGTATTCAAAATCATCATCAAAAAGAGAACCATTATGGTTTGATTATTATGCAAGATCGTGCTGAGTTATTAAATAGTAATTTGGTGGTTGAAAGCATACCATCTCAAGGGACTAAAATTATTATCACCTTTAAAAATAACCGTGATATTCCGTTTATTGCGATTGAGAGTTAACGATATGGAACACTATAAAACAACAATATTGCTGATTGATGATCATCCTATGTTACGTAATGGGGTTAAGCAACTGATTAATACTATGCCAGACTTTCAGGTCGTTGGGGAAACAGGGCATGGTAATGAAGGGATCACACTGGCAGAACAACTTGAACCCGATATTATATTACTCGATATTAATATGAATGATGTTAATGGACTGGATATTTTGCGCCATTTGCGTGCTAAAAATATCTCAAGTCGCATTATCATGTTCACGGTTTCAGATGATCGTGAAGATATCATTACAGCCTTGAAAACCGGTGCTGATGGTTACTTATTAAAAGATATGGAACCTGAGGATTTTTTAAAATCACTGCAAGAGGTTATGAACGGTAAATTGATGATGGATGGCCCGGTATCACACATTATTCTTAATTACATGCGTGGTGAAGAACAAACCACTAACCAAACCCATGATGTTCAACTCTTAACCCCTCGTGAATATGAAATTTTTAATTTGTTAGTGCAAGGTTTATCAAATAAGTTGATCGCTAAAGAGCTCGATATTGTGGAAAGTACCGTTAAAGTGCACGTAAAAAGTATATTCAAAAAATTGAATTTTAAATCACGAATGGAAATGACAGTTTGGTATTTGCAGTCAGGTAATAAGGCTTAGTGTGATAAGCCGTATTGTTTGTTTACAAAAACGGGTCAATCTTTGATTTACCCGTTGTGATATTAATGACCTGAAAACCAATTCAGTTTTTTGCGCAAGGCCACAACCGGCCCAACGATAATGAGACTTGGACTACAGGCTTGCAGTGCTAAATCAGGTAAGTTTTCCAGTACACCACTAAACACTTTCTGTTTGGTCGTCGTACCTTCTTCAACAATCGCAACCGGCGTTTGAATGTCCATGCCATGTGTCAGTAACTGTTTTTGGATATTTGCTGCTTGTGATAATCCCATATAAAACACCAGCGTCTGTTTTTCAGTGGCTAAGCATTGCCAGTCGAGATTTGTGCCATCTTTAACATGACCCGTAATTAAGCGCACACTGTTGGCATAGTCGCGATGGGTTAATGGAATGCCACTATAAGCAGAGCAACCTGAAGCCGCGGTAATACCGGGCACAACGGAGAACGGTATATTGGCATCATATAGCGTTTCGAGCTCTTCACCACCGCGGCCAAAGATAAAGGGATCACCGCCTTTTAGGCGAACAACGCGTTTCCCTTTTTTAGCTTGCTCTAATAGAATTTGGTTGATTTGTTCTTGTGGAACGCAATGGAATCCAGCGCGTTTGCCGACAAAAATACGTTCTGCATCACGACGGGTAAGATTCATAATTTCATCAGACACCAATCGGTCATAAACGATGATATCGGCTTGCTGAATTTGCTGTAAGCCTTTTAGGGTTAGCAAACCAGCATCGCCAGGGCCTGCGCCAACTAATACGACTTCACCCCGATCTTCAATCGGTTGATTAAATAGTTCTGCCGTTAACGTTTCAACTTGTTCTGAATCGTTATTTGCTAATGATTGTGCTAAGCGGTCATGCACAAACAGTTTTTCCCAAAAACGGCGACGTTCGGTCATCGTTTGATAAGCATTTTTCACTTTTTGTCGCAAGTAACCCGCATAGTGTGCCAATTGACCTAAATGCTGCGGTAAAATCGCCTCTAGTTTTTCACGTAATAGACGCGCTAAGACCGGCGCTTTACCCGCTGATGATACTGCCACAATAATCGGCGAACGATCGATAATCGATGGCATAATGAAACTCGCTGATTTTGGTGAGTCGACAACATTACAAAAAATACGTTTAGCATCCGCTTGTTGGCTGATTTTTTGGTTAATCGCTTCATCATCTGTGGCGGCAATAACGAGCCATTTATCATCTAATAATGTAGGCTCAAACTCACCTTGTACTAAGGTGACTTGCTGGTGCTGTTGCCAGCATTCAAATTGGCCATTAAATGTTTTTGCATTCACGGTGAGGCGAGCACCCGCTTCAAGTAATAAACGGGCTTTACGTTCAGCAATTTCGCCGCCACCAACTAATAAACACGCTTTATCTTGTAGCTTACAAAATATGGGTAAATAATCCATAATACCTCAGAAGGAACATCTTGTGGGTTGGTACCTGTCACGGTGTATCAGCACCAATGATGGCAGCATGCAGAATAACGGCATGCTTTCACATTGGCCTTGATTGTGATAGGTAACAATCAATATTTAATGAGACTCATTTTGTTTTGGTCGCTCAGCTTTGGGCGTTGAATACCAATAGCCCAAGCCCATAAATAACACCCCAGAAACTAAATTACCTAATGATACCCACAGTAGATTATGTCCAATACCACCTAATGTATAAGCTTCGCTATGATTACCGAACCATGACAGCGCAAAAAGCGTCATATTGGCAACGGAGTGCTCATAACCACACGCAATAAAGGCCAGTAAACACCACCAGATTGCGATGAATTTTGCTGAGCCTTCAACACGGTTTGCCATCCAAATGGCTAAGCACACTAGCCAGTTACACAAAATGCCTCTAAAGAATAATGCGGTAGCTGGTGCTGATGTTTTTGCCAATGCGGCGGTGTGGACTAAACTGGTATCGGTTGATAATAGTGGACTTGCTCCCCAAAAGAACAGTGCCGCTACAAGTATTGATCCTAGCAGGTTACCAAGCCAAGTTTGCGGTAGTACCATCCACATTTGACCTTGCGTTATCGTTTTCGCTTTAACGCCAAACGTTAAAAACATGGTATGACCAGTAAATAATTCTGAACCGGCAATGACCACTAACGTTAATGCGATACCAAATGTGGCCCCCATTACGAGTGGACGGATGCTGGGATCAAGTAAATTACCTAATGTAAAAATTAAGATGATCCCGAGCCCAACATAAGCCCCCGCCATGGCAGAACTAATCCAAAATCCAAATGGATTGGTTTTGGCAAAACGGACTATTCGTGCAGCATTTGCTGCACACTTGTTAATCGTTTCTGTGTACATAGTAGTTATCCTATTAAAAATAACGCTAGTTTGATTGCACTTGGACTACACCATCGTCGTTCACTTTCACGGCATAATGAGGTATAGAGTAGTGTTCATCTTCAAGGCAATAGCCGTCTTTTAAGCGAAAACGTTGTTTTTTAAGTGGACTAGCAACCCAAAGCTCATTTTCATGCTCGGCGACAATTCCACGGGATAAAACACTCGCTTCAGCAAATGGGTCGATATTGCTGATGGCATATAATTCGTCGCTATCATAAGGACGAAAGATAGCAACATGCTTATCACCCACTAAAGCACAGATACCTGTTTCAGGTAAGATTTCATCAAGTTTACAAATTGTTATCCATTGACTCATTGGTTAGCTCCTTACATGACTTTACGTTCTGCAGCAGTCGCAGGGCGATGCTGATCGCGTTCAGGAACGATTTGGACATTTTCATCACGTTGTGGACTGTTGATAAAATGTGCAAATCGGCGTTGATTTTCTGGGTGATCGACGGTTTCTTTCCATTCACACACCACTAATTTACGAATACGAGCAACTTCGCTTTCAAGTTCAGCATTAATGCCTAATTTGTTATCGATAATCACACTACGTAAATAATCAACACCACCTTCTAAGTTTTCGAGCCATACTGACGTACGTTGTAATTTGTCTGCGGTACGAATATAGAACATCATAAAGCGATCGAGATATTGAATCAGCGTCTCTTTATCCAAGTCAGCGGCTAATAAATCAGCATGACGCGGTTTCATCCCACCATTACCACACACATATAAGTTCCAGCCTTTCTCGGTAGCAATGATACCCACATCTTTACCTTGTGCTTCCGCACACTCACGAGTACAGCCTGACACCCCAAATTTCATTTTATGTGGAGTACGAATACCTTTGTAACGGTTTTCTAATTCAACCCCAAAGCCAACACTGTCACCCACACCATAACGGCACCATGTGCTACCTACACAGGTTTTTGCCATACGTAATGCTTTAGCATAAGCATGACCCGTTTCAAAACCGGCTTCGATAAGCGCTTTCCAAATGGCGGGTAAGTCATCTTTTTGTGCACCAAATAGACCAATACGTTGTGAACCGGTAATTTTTGAATAAAGATTATATTTTTGCGCGACTTTACCCACTGCAATTAAGCCTTCAGGGGTAATTTCCCCGCCAGCACTACGCGGAATAATTGAGTAAGTCCCATTTTTTTGAATATTGCCTAAGAAAATATCATTACTGTCTTGTAGTGGTACTAAATCTGGTTTAAGGATGTAGTCATTCCAACATGATGCAAGTAAGGAACCAACGGTTGGTTTACAGACTTCACAACCATAACCTTGACCATGTTTTTTAATGACTTCATCAAAAGATTTAAGCCCTTCGACACGAATTAAATGATAAAGCTCTTGGCGAGAATATTGAAAGTGTTCACATAACGCGTGACTGACTTCAATCCCTTGTTTCGCTAATTCTAAATTCAGAATTTGTGTGACTAGTGGAATACAACCACCACAGCCTGTCCCCGCTTTTGTTTCTGCTTTGATTGCAGCAACAGTGTGGCAACCGGCACTAATGGCATTAACAATTTTTTCTTTTGTGACGTCAAAGCATGAGCAAATTTGTGCGGAATCAGGCAGTGCATCAACTCCCATGGTTGGTTTAGCACCAGCATGAGCAGGTAAAATTAAGGTATCTGGATGATCAGGCAGATCCATATTATTAAGCATAAGTTGCAATAAATTGCTGTAATCAGAGGTATCTCCAACTAGCACGGCACCTAATAATTTTTTGTTATCACATGAAACGACTAATCGTTTATAAACCGGAACACTTTCATCTAAATAGACGTAACTGCGGCAACCTGATGCACGACCTTTTGCATCACCAATACTTCCTACATCAACGCCCATTAGTTTGAGTTTAGCGCTCATGTCTGCGCCTTCAAATTTCGCGTCTTCGCCGTTTAAGTGCGCTAAAGCAACCTGTGCCATTTTATAACCTGGCGCAACTAAACCAAATACACGACCTTGCCATGCAGCACACTCACCGATCGCATAAACATCCGGATCTGACGTTTGGCAGTAATCGTTAACCACAATACCACCGCGTGGTCCAATGTCTAACTCACAGGCTTTTGCCAGTTCATCATGTGGACGGATCCCGGTTGAGAACACAATAAAGTCAACTTCAAGTGCGCTACCATCCGCAAACTGCATCACTTTACCATGCGGTGTATGGATAATTTCTTGGGTGTTTTTACTGGTATGAACACCCACACCCATCTCTTCGATTTTACGGCGTAATTGTTCGCCACCCATAACATCAAGCTGTTCAGCCATTAGCACTGGGGCGAATTCAACAACGTGGGTTTCCATACCCAGATTTTTAACTGCTCCAGCAGCTTCAAGCCCAAGCAGACCGCCACCGACAACGGCACCACTTTTACTTCGGCTTGCACACTCTTTGATGGCATCAAGATCTTCAATCGTTCGATAAACAAAACATTCTGGGCCATCCGAACCTTTAATAGGCGGCACCCAAGGGTAAGATCCTGTTGCAATCACTAACTTATCATAACTGACAATGCGACCCGTTTGAGAATGAACTTCTTTACGTTGGCGATTGATTAAAATAGCACGTTCGCCCATGAGAATATTAACGTGATTTTCTTGATATAATCCTTCACGAACTAATGATAATGCTTCTGCGGTATGCCCTGAAAAATAGGACGAAAGATGTACGCGGTCGTAAGCAACACGTGGTTCCTCACAGAAAATAGTAATATTGAATCGATCAGACTGCATTTTGTCGATTAACTCTTCGACAAAACGGTGCCCAACCATCCCATTACCAATGATAACGAGATTCGTTTTGCTCATAGGAATACTCCAATTGTAATTTTAAATTTATATCTATTTTTTAATTCTAATTTTAATTACCGACATTGTATGAAACCCTGCATAGAATATAATTACTCTTAGGGGTTACTACTTTGGAGGTATTTCCTATAAATTTATACCAAAACAATAGGTTATGTTTTTAAGAAATTTATTCATGTATTTTTTTTACATATTTTTGTTAACAAGATCACTTCATCGATATTTCACAAAGCGGTGTTAGGCTGTTTCTCATGATTTTTTGTACTGAAAAATAAACATCACGATGCGAAAACCTTTATCCCAATATCATCCTATTCTTTACTGGCTACGCGTTTGGCAACGACGTATTGGTCGTTACATGGTCTGGTACTTTGGCTCCCGTAAATTTGCCACACAGCGTCAAATTACACAGCCACTTGCTTATCGCTATAAAAAGCACACCTCAAAGCTGATTCGCCGATTGGGTGAGAGTGATATCCAGTTGCAGTACAATAAGGTGATTAATCTAAAATTAGCGGTTAAACAGCTCACTGGCATCATGATTGAACCTGGACACTATTTTTCATTTTGCCGACTCGTTGGCCGACCCACAACACGTAAAGGTTATGTCGCTGGGATGCAGCTCTCGTTTGGTGAAGCACGCAGTGGAATCGGCGGGGGCATTTGCCAAATCAGTAATTTAATTCACTGGCTGGCTCTGCATTCTGAACTGCAAGTGGTTGAGCGGGCAAATCACAGTTTTGATCCCTTTCCTGATGAAGGGCGTATTTTGCCGTTTGGTTCTGGCGCGGCGATTTTCTATAATTATATTGATTTAGTGTTGTATAATCCAACCCCAAAAACCTTCCAAATCACGTTAAATGTGAGTGAGCACCAACTGGAGGGGGAGCTATTATGCAGTGAACCAAGGCAATACAGTTACCATGTGTATGAGCAGGCTCATGCCTTTACCCGTGAAAATGGTAACACCTACCGTCATAATGAAATATGGCGTGATGTATTAACCAAATACAATGTTGGTGATAGACCTAAATGTTTAAGTTCAACCAAGCTGTATCAAAATCATGTTGTGGTAAAATATCCCGTTGCAGAAGGCGTGATTCAAACCCATGAAAAAAGTTAGTATTCACTTATTTTGTCTTATTTTGGCGCTGTTTTGCACGGCGTTTATGAGTTATGCAAAGCCTAAAGTTATCCGTGTGGTGGTTGCACTGTGCGATAATCAATACCAAAACATTGCCCCTGTACCTACAGCATTGGGGAATGGTCAAGATCCTAAGCATAACTTGTATTGGGGGGCGGCGTATGGTTTTAAAACATTTTTTGCCAAGCAAAAAGAGTGGCAGGTTGTACAGACTCATTCATCACCTAATCCATACATTTTAGATGAGATTATCTACAAGCATCGTACGCAAGATGTTTATATCATTGCTCAAGCTTATAACGGCAAATATATCGATGATACGATCCGCGACTTTATGGCGTACTCTGCATGTCAGCAGCCACTCACTTTTGAGGTTAATCATACGACGATTAATGCTGGTGGACGCGCCGATTTAGTCGTTTATATTGGTCATGATGCGTTAATGGAATGGGCTTGGCAAAACGATTTGCCGGATGATTGGCGTTTTCAAACCCTCGCAAAAGTGCAACAACAGCAACAACAATCCCGTTATGCGGCAGTGTTTGCCTGTCAAAGTCGTCAATACTTTTCCCCAGCGCTATCAGGCACCGGAATCAGTCCATTGATTTTGACCACACAAAATATGGCGCCTGAAGCATACAGTGTACATGCGATGATCGATGGTTGGGTAAATGGATTATCTAAATCACAAATTCGCTACAATGTTGCGGCCAGTTATAGCCAATATCAAAAATTAGCGAAGCCGGCATTAAGTTTGTTTGCTACCGAATATTAGGTGAAGTTTCGTTAAAAAATTATCATAAGGTATAATTCTAGTGTAAAAATCAAGTTTAAAAATTGGTTTAATCAATCTCAATAATAAATTATCAACCTTTTGTTGATTCTTTGAATGATCGTTATATTATTATTCATATCACAATAACGGAGTTTCATAATATGTTAAAAACGATCAATCCTACTCAGACAGCTGCATGGAAGTCATTACAATCACATTTTGAACAAGTCAAAGACACCACGATCAAATCGCTGTTTGCTGATGACCCCAAACGTGCTGAAAAATTCTCACTGACTTTTGAAGATCAAATCTTACTTGATTATTCAAAAAACCGTCTTACTCAGCAGACATTAGATACACTTCAAGCCCTTGCTAAAGAGTGTGGTTTAGCCGATGCGATTAAATCAATGTTCCATGGTGAAAAAATTAACCGTACGGAAGATCGCGCTGTTTTACATATTGCATTACGTAACCTATCGAATACCCCGATTTACGTTGATGGTAAAAACGTGATGGATGATGTCAATGCCGTTTTGGCTAAAATGGAGTCATTTAGCCAGCGAATCATCAGCGGTGAGTGGAAAGGCTATAGCGGAAAAGCAATTACTGACGTAGTCAATATCGGTATCGGTGGTTCAGATCTTGGGCCATTTATGGTGACAGAGGCGCTACGCCCTTATAAAAATCATTTAACCATGCATTTTGTATCGAACATTGATGGTACACAAATGGTTGAAACTTTGAAAAAAGTGAATCCAGAAACGACGCTGTTTTTAGTCGCATCGAAAACCTTTACCACTCAAGAAACAATGACGAATGCACAAAGTGCTCGGGATTGGTTACTCAAATCTGCTAAAGATGACAAAGCCGTTGCTAAACATTTCGTGGCGTTATCGACCAATACCAAAGAAGTCGAAAAATTTGGTATTGATACGGCTAACATGTTTGAGTTCTGGGATTGGGTTGGGGGTCGTTATTCATTATGGTCAGCGATTGGCCTATCGATTGTTCTATCCATCGGTTTTGATAATTTTAAACAGTTACTCGCTGGAGCTCATTCGGTGGATCAGCATTTTGCTCATACTGCACCTGAAAAAAATATTCCCGTAATTTTGGCATTAATTAACTTATGGTATAACAACTTTTTTGATGCGCAAACCGAAGCAATTTTGCCGTATGACCAATATTTACACCGTTTTGCGGCTTACTTCCAACAAGGAAATATGGAGTCAAATGGTAAATATGTGGATCGCAATGGCCATAAAGTTGATTATTCAACGGGTCCTGTGATTTGGGGTGAGCCGGGGACCAATGGTCAACATGCGTTTTATCAGTTGATTCACCAAGGGACAAAATTAATTCCGTGTGACTTTATTGCACCAGCGATTAGCCATAATCCACTCGGTGATCATCACGAAAAACTATTATCTAACTTCTTTGCTCAAACTGAAGCGTTAGCGTTTGGTAAAACCAAACAAGACGTCGAACAAGAGTTTTTAGCCGCTGGCAAAAAATGGGAAGACGTTAAAGATGTGGTGCCATTTAAAGTGTTTGAAGGCAATCGACCAACGAACTCATTTTTAGTGAAAGAGATGACGCCTTATACCTTAGGGGCATTGATTGCGATTTATGAGCATAAAATTTTCACCCAAGGTGTGATTTGGAATATCTTTAGCTTTGACCAATGGGGTGTTGAGTTAGGTAAACAGCTTGCAGGTCGTATTCTACCTGAGCTTGAAAATGACGAATCAATTCATTCTCATGATGTTTCAACCAACCGTTTAATCAATCAGTATAAAACTTGGCGTTAATTGTCGTCGAGAGATAAAAAAAACCGCCAACAGGCGGTTTTTTTATGGGATTAATCGGTTTTATTTTTTGACCTTCATAATCGGTGTTTTGCCTTCTTCAACAGAACCGGATAGTTTAATCAGTTCGTGAATGCTATCCATATTCGATATGACAACCGGCGTTAATACTGATTTGGCTTTACCTTCAAGTAGGGCTAAATCAAATTCAATAATGGTATCACCAGCTTTGACTTGTTGACCTTCTTCTGCAACACGCGTAAAACCTTCACCTTTAAGTTCTACTGTGTCGATACCGAAGTGGACAAAAAGTTCAATACCTTCATCGGATTCGATAGCAAAAGCATGGTTTGTTTCGAAAATTTTACCAATCTTACCGGATAACGGAGCAACAATTTTGCTTCCTTTTGGCTTAATTGCTACGCCATCACCAACGATTTTTTCTGCAAATACGACATCTGGAACATCTTCAATTTTAACAATTTCACCTGTAATTGGGGCTAAAACTTCAATGTAATTTTGATCATCATCAGAAACAAATTGTTTTAATTTATCGAATAAACCCATGGTTTTCTCCTAGCAAACTTGCTTTTCAGCCGTAAACTTTTCAAGTAAATCAGTAATTTCTTTAGCCGTTGCTTTTTGCAGCGCTTCATCAGCCAGCTTTTTCGCTTCGCTAAAGTTAGTATTACGAATGATTTTCTTAATTTTTGGAATTGAGATTGAGCCCATACTAAACTCATCTAAGCCCATACCGAGTAACAATACGGTTGCGCGCTCATCACCACCAAGCTCACCACACATACCTGTCCATTTACCTTCTTGATGCGATGCATCAATCACATTTTTGATTAAGTTTAACACAGATGGTGACATTGGATTGTAAAGATGTGAAATCAATTCATTACCACGGTCAACCGCTAATGTGTACTGTGTTAAGTCATTAGTACCGATACTTAAGAAGTCAACTTCTTTGGCTAAATGACGCGCAATAACTGCTGCTGATGGTGTTTCAACCATAACACCAATCTCGATGTTTTCGTCAAACGCTTTACCTTCCGTTTTTAGTTGCTCTTTAAGAATATTTAATTCCGATTTTAAGATTCTGACTTCTTCAACCGAAATGATCATTGGGAACATGATACGTAATTTACCGAACGCGGATGCACGTAAAATCGCACGTAATTGAGCATGTAAAATGTCTTTTTTATCCATACCAATACGGATTGCACGCCAACCTAAGAAAGGGTTTTCTTCTTTTGGTAAATGCATGTAAGGCACATCTTTATCGCCACCGATGTCCATAGTACGAACAATAACCGGTAAACCATTGGTTGCTTCAGCCACTTCTTTATAAGCTTTGAATTGTTCATCTTCATTTGGATACGCATCACGATCCATGAATAAGAACTCAGTACGGTAAAGACCAACACCTTCGTAACCATTACGCTCAGCACCAGCAATATCACGCACGGTACCGATGTTTGCACACACTTCAACTTGGTGGCCATCTAATGAAATAGCGGGTAAGTCTTTTAATTTAGCAAGCTCTTCTTTATCTTCAAGATATTGTTTTTGAACTTGTTTTAATTTTTCGACAGTTTTGTCGTTTGGATTAATATAAATTTTGTTATTAATCGCATCTAAAACAATAAAATCACCTTGTTTGATCGCTTTCGTTGCATTGGTTGTACCAACGATAGCTGGAATCTCAAGTGAACGAGCCATGATTGATGTGTGTGAGGTACGACCACCGATATCAGTGATGAAACCTAACACCATTTCTAAATTTAACTGTGCGGTTTCTGATGGCGTTAAGTCTTTAGCAACTAACACACACGGTTCTTTGATCGCACTTAAATCAACGATTTCCATGCCAAGCACGTTTTTAAGTAAACGCTTACCGATATCACGAATATCAGCGGCACGTTCTTTTAAGTATTCATCATCAAGACCTTCTAACTCTTTTGCCTGTGCTTCAAATACTGAATGCACCGCAGAATCCGCCGCAGTATGTTTGGTTTTGATGCGTGTGATCACTTCACTCTCAAGATCTTCATCTTCAAGTAGCATGATATGACCTTCAAAGATTGCGGCTTTATCTTCACCTAACGTTGTTTTAGCACGTTCCATAATGGCGTGTAATTGTTGGCTAGATTTTTCACGAGCGTCTTTAAAACGAGCAATTTCTGCATCAATTTTATTATCTGGAATTGGTCTAGTATTAAGAACAATTTCATCTTCTTTTAATAGTAAGGCTTTTGCAAATGCAATACCTGGGGAAACGAGTATACCTGAAACCATAATATTGATCCTTATCTGATGATATTACAGAGATTTAACATTTTTAATTCGGTGGGGGGTTATTCTAGCTCTGGAATGAGCTTCACTAGATGGTCTATGGCTTCTTTTTCATCTTCGCCATCTGCAATGATGGTGATTACGGTGCCTTGTGTTAAACCAAGTGTTTGTAATTTAAATAAACTTTTAGCACTGGCACTTTTGCCATTAGATGTAACAGTGATTTCTGAATTAAATGCTTTTGCTTCTTTTACAAACTGAGCGGCAGGACGAGTATGTAGACCGTTTGGCGCTGTGATTGTAACATCTTGCTTATACATATTAATTTACCCCTAAAAATTATTATAAATTGTGCCCAATATAAATAAATTTGGACAAAAAAACCAGTTAGTTTTTTGCTCTAATCTGGTAATTGGTTATTTTCAATTAGTCCGCTATTATGGCGAGGAATTTAAATTGAGACAAGTATAATTATTAATTGATTGTATTATATCAATTAATTCTATTTAATATCGTCGATTTTTAACTTTTTAGCGTTAAGGTATTGGGATTAAATTCACTTTTTGATGTATCATTTTATCTACTTTGGTATGACCAAACTTTGCCGTATTGTTGTTGATTAACGTCAATAAACCGTTTCATTTTACATGCATCAATATAAAACAAATGTGTTAACGACAACCGTCATGAAAGTCGCTAAAATTAGTGATAAACTGATACTAAAGATGTCTCGAACCCATTAACATGTCATCACGTTATTTTAGATAGTAAAAGATGGATCTGTTGAATAGATTAAAAGTTAGATGAGCAATCAATATGAAACAAGCACTATGGCCCCAATTAATTGAATTAGTAAAACAACACGTAAAACCTGCTTTAGGCTGTACTGAACCTGTTTCAGTCGCGTTAGCCAGTGCGATTGCGCGTCATCATTTATCAATGACACCCGATCATATTGACGTGAAACTATCTCCCAATCTTTACAAAAACTGTATGGGCGTTATTGTGCCAGGTACAGGCGTTGCGGGCGCGAATATTGCGGCGGCTGTGGGGGCGCTAGGCGGCAATCATGAGGGGGGGCTTGAAGTATTAAAAGATCTTTTACCGCAAACGGTTGAGCACGCTAAGGCGCTAGTTGCCGCCGACAAAGTGAGTGTTTCGATTGCCAACGATTGCCATAAAGCTTTATATGTTGAAGTCACCCTGACCGCTAATGGTCAAACGGCGCTTGTTATCATTGAAGATGGCCACATTAATGTCACTACCATTAAACGCAATGATAAAACGATTTTTGCACTTGCTGAAAAAGCCGCCATTGAGTCGTGTGATTTAATTAAAAGCCAGGGCATCAGCTTTAAAGATATTTTTGAGTTCTCGCTTCATGTGCCATTTGACGATATTGCCTTTATTTTACAAGCAAAAACGCTCAATAATCGCTTATCAGAAGAAGGCTTGCAAAACGTGTATGCCATGCAAATTGGTAAAAACTTACAAGCCCAGCAGCAAACAGGGTTATTAGATTCAGGTTTATTAAGTAATATTATTATTCGCTCATCGGCAGCTTCTGATGCGCGTATGGGCGGCGCCGTTTTCCCTGCAATGAGTAATTCTGGATCAGGTAATCAAGGTATTGCCGCGACCATGCCTGTTGTGGTCGTTGCTGAAAAGTTTGCGGCAAATGACGATGAGAAACTGGCTCGTGCTTTAATCTTATCGCATCTTTCAGCTATTTATATTCACTTAAAATTACCTGCGCTTTCGGCTTTTTGTGCAGTGAGTACGGCATCAATGGGTGCGGCTACCGCGATTGCATGGCTCATTACCGGTAAATATGATGTAGCAGAAAAAGCAATTACCAATATGATAGGTGATATTTCAGGGGTTTTTTGTGATGGCGCATCAAGTAGCTGTGCATTAAAAGTTTCCACTGCGTCAGCAACGGCTTATAAAGCGGTACTCCTTGCGATGAATAATAGTGTTGCTACCGAAAGCGATGGGATTGTGTCACAAGATATTGAAAGCACCATTAACAATTTATGTTATATCGCAAGTCAAGGTATGCAACACACTGATCAATTAATTATCCAAACGATGTACGAAAAGCATAAATCAAAGCAACAACCGGTTTAATTGATCGGGAATGAGGGTGTATTTTATCACAAAATACAGGGGTTAATTTGAACGGTGATTCGGGTTGATTTATCGCAAAATAGCCCAATAGTGTTTTATATATAAGCAATCGAACCGATTTTTTAAAAAATATGCTGGACAAAATATAGAGAAATGCGTAATATTGCGTCCTGCTTATATGGTGGCTATAGCTCAGTTGGTAGAGCCCTGGATTGTGATTCCAGTTGTCGTGGGTTCGAATCCCATTAGCCACCCCATTAAGCCTAACGGCGAGTAGCGCAGCTTGGTAGCGCAACTGGTTTGGGACCAGTGGGTCGGAGGTTCGAATCCTCTCTCGCCGACCAATTTAGAAGAAACCGACGTAAGTCGGTTTTTTTGTACCTAAAATTCATCAGGATGAGAACCTCCGAAGGAGGTTGACAAATCGTAGGAACGATTTGCACAACACGAAGTGATGCTCATAGGGCGAGTATCATGGATGATACGAGTGAATCCTCTCTCGCCGACCAATTTAAAAGAAACCGACGTAAGTCGGTTTTTTTACGTCCACATTTTATTTAGACGCAAACAAATTGGGGTTTGTTGCGCCTTATGATTTTCAATATTAATCTAGTCATAATGTTTAGGATGGATAGTATTTGTTAGATAAATACTATTATCATCTTTATTTATCATCCCTTGATGTCTGACAGTATAAACAAAAGAGAATATTGCAGAGCGGGTAATTTGTAATAACTGCTCTAAGTGCTTAATAAATTCACTCTCTTTGATAAATATAATATCTTTCATGTAATTATATGATTTATAAATATCATTTGGTTTCTCTGTTCTATACACTACTAGAAACTCATGTTCTAATTTGTTTCTCCATTTTTTGAAAAAGCTTAATTCTCCTTCTTTTTTTTCATTTAAGTCAGTAGCTATGCTGTATAAAGCGAGTAAACCTGGAGATTTTATTTTCTCAAATAATGCTCTTCTATTGTTTCTATCTAGTTGCCAGAAATTTTGAAAATATATTTTTTTATCTTTGGATGGATATAGGTCATATAATTCACAAATAGCCACACCAATTTTATCCAAAATACCAAAACATAAACGAAATGCAGACCGTAATTTCTCTACTTTAATACCAAGCAATTCATCGTTGTATAATTCAGCAAAGTAAGATTCATTAGATATTACATAATCTTCTTCATGATCATGATAATACTCACGATACAGTTGTCGGGCAAAAATAAATTCTGATTTCAAACGATTTAAAACAGTTTCCATTGGAGCAACAAAGTCCCCAACAATGCCTTCTGTTGTCATTGGAATTGTTAAGTTATCTTTAGAACTACCAATACAAGGACAATATAAACTATGTTTAGAAAGTGTTAGTTTTTTTATTAAAGAAAATTTTCTATACTCACTTAGTTCATTATATTCTTTGGTTGTCATCTCATCATCTAATAAATCACTTTCATCTTCTGTAAGTGATTGTTGAGATTCAGTTATTTTTTTTATCCATTGCTCTTCTTGTGATGCCCATGAGATTTTCCACTGAGGCGGAACCGAATTTGAATTTAAAGCATTTGAAAATCCTTTTTTAATTTCTTTTAACATTTTGATAGAGTAGGTATTTGATATCATATTCAACATTATTAAAGCATCAGAGCGGTTAACCCAAGCTTGAGGTATGTCTAAATTTAAAGAGATAACTTCATCATAATATTTTATAGATTCAACAAGACGAAATTGTTTTTTTAATGCATTAGCTAAATTAACGAGATGCTCTGCCTTTTCTGAATTAGAACTAGTAACAGACTTCCAATAGTAATTTTTTAATTCAACAAGTTCTTCTATGGATGCGAAATCGTTATCAAAAGGGAAGCTAACGCTAATAAGGCTTGCTTTTGCATTTGCAAAATTGTAATAAAAATCACTTTCACCAATAATTTCAATGAAATTCTCTTTATTATCTTTCATCAAATTGAAACCTATTCTTGAGGCTTCTATATTTTTCCCCATCGAGCCAAGGTCTACGAAAAAACCTGCTATATTTGATAATAATGTATAGTAAATAGATTCTTTAGTTTCAATATTATTTAGTGTATTAAGTGACTCTTTTAATAAATTAAAAGCATTATTAAATTCCCCTCTATCGATAAGGTCTGAACAATACTGTATTTTTTCAACAAATTTTTTGTCTATTTTCATATTAAAATTTCCATTTGTTCATATTCTTATTAAATTGGTTCATTAATATAATGTTAAGAATACAATTCTGACTATAATTATATGAATAATATACGAATCAACATAATTTATAAATGTTTTCCACATATCGTTCAAGACGATCACCATGATCCAAATCTATGGAAAATAAAGCCTTTTTCTTCATAGTGCCTTAAAGCTCTTTGAATATCTATTTGCGTTATCTAATCGAGAACGAGTGGTTTGCTTGGTCTACGTTTTTAATCAAACACTCCCCTAATGGCTGATCAGTGATAATCGTTGATTCTGTCCACCTACATGGCCGTTACCCATTTTAAAATAGAGCGAATAGCCGTGATTTAATTTTCAGTTCATATATCAAATTCATTATAAAAAACAATTAGAATCAAACGTTTCGTGAGTAAGATCACAAAATTAAATCTTTATTAAAATTTTACTTTTTAAATTATTTATAACAATGTTAGTGTAATGACCAATTATTGGATTGTTACTGTTTATCAAGGATATACAGGCAAAACCTAAATTCCTCACTGTAGTAAGGGATTTAGGTTTTTTTTTGCCTTAAAAATAGGATGCGCAATGAAAAAAGGACAATTTGCCAAATTACAGATGACGCTAACGGCGAGTAAAAGCCTGATTTTTCATTTTATATATGATGTCAGCACTAGCGGTTTGGCAACGCGATTTTGCACAACATGGCAGGTCGTGACAATGAAAGCCCAGCAAGCGGTGCGTTTGAATCATCCGTTTGATGTGGATTGCAATACGTCTCATCCCGTTGAGCAACGCATGACTATGAATCAGCCGCCTGTTGGCGTTGATCAGTTACTTTCCCCGATTCACCCAATCATTATAACAACCTGAGATCTCAGTCATTTTAATTATTAATAAGGAATAAATATGGATAATATAAAAAACATAACAACCCCATCAATCATGACTAAACGGAGCAAGCCCAGACGAATTATTGTATTAATGCTATTGGGGTTGGCTTACCCAACATTTGCTTGGTCAGCAACCAATCAGGATTTAGAAGAACGCATTGCGTTATTGGAACAAAAATTATTAAGCTTAGCTAGCGAGTCAGTTGAGTTAAAAAAACAACTGATTGAATCAAACAAACAGATCACGTTACTTAGTCAGCAACAAAAACACGATAATGTCACACCAGCACCAAAAGCGCTGGTAAAAAGTCAGCAAAATATCAGCCCTTCTTTGCAATCAACACGTGATGTTAACAATCATGCTGTGGATCAGTCACACGTTGTGACGTTAATTGACGATTCAGCCAATGGGATAACAACACAAGCTAATGATGGTGCAACCTATAGCGGCCACTCACCAACACCATCAAGAGCAATAACGTTAACGGATTTTAAAAACTACTTAAAAGAAGAACTGGGCTTTTCATACACAGGATATTTCCGCGCGGGCTGGGCAACCTCAACTAATGGTAAACCGGTTAATTACGCTGAAGGTGCATTAGGGCGTTTTGGTAATGAATACAGTGGTTGGTATGATTTGCGTTTTGCACAAAAGGTTTACGACCAAGATGGCCGACGTGTTGATGCTATTGTGATGATTGATGGTAATGTGTCTACAGCGAAATCATCGGGTTTATTTAATACCCAAGATGATAACTATATGCAATTCTCTGATGTGTATTTATCCACACAAGGTTTTGTGCCGAACTTCCCAGAAGCCAACTTATGGGTTGGTAAGCATAATTTACCTAATTACGAAATCCAGATGCTGGATTGGAAAACACAAAAAACCCCAGTCGGCGGTGGTGTTGGTATCGAGAAAATGAAACTTGGGATCGGTGAGTTGGATATGGCGCTGACCAGAGCCGATGTTGATACTCAAAACGATGACGTGAATGTGAATGAACTTGAATTGCGCTACCGTGATATTCCACTATGGCAAGATGCCACATTGGGCATTACCGGGCGTTATTCAATGGCAAATAAATCGTCTAACCAAGATAACCTAATCGTCAAAAATGCGTGGTTAGCGGGGTTGATTTTCCGTCAAAATAATTTCTTCAATGGCTTTGAAGAGTTGACATTACAAGTTGCAAATAACTCGGTAGCGAGCCAATTAGCCAACATTAATACCAACAATCCGACATTCTCGTCGAATGGTAATGACTATTTTGGTGAGCATACTGGCGGTACCGCGTACCGTATTGTGTCTCAAGGTGAAGCGTATCTTGCCGATAATGTGATTATGGCACATGCGATGGCGTTAACAACCGGTCATGATGTTTATTCGTATGATATGAAAACGGCACACACCGATTTTTATAGCTTTAAATCTGCGATTCGACCCGCTTATATTTGGAATCAGTATAATCAAACAGGGATTGAGTTAGGTTACTTCCAACAACGCAATGAAGTCAATAGCCGTAAATATAAAGAGCAAGGTTATAAAACAACATTATTCCATTCATTTAAAGTGGGTGAAAGTATCTTAAATTCACGTCCAGATATTCGTTTCTATGCGACTTACTTACGCATTTTGGATAATGAAATTAGTCATTCACAATTAAATGGTAAAGATCATCAGATCAGTGTTGGTGTGCAAACTGAAGTATGGTTTTAGTGCTTACTGTGTTGGGTAAATGACGTTTATTGTTTAAAACGTGATTTGTAAAATGCTTGGCGTGCATTTAAATGATTTAAATGCACGCCTTTTATTTTAGTCATCACTTTTCAAAGAAGGTAAATGTACGTTAATCACCTTGACACGATTACTTTAAATACGAGCGCAAAATACCAATCAACAGATCCGTTTCAGATTGGCGCTGTTCACGAGAAATATCATCAAGATTAAGATGCTCTTGAATATGGCCCTCTAACACTTCCATCATTAAACCGTTTGTTGCCCCGCGAATCGCGGCAATCTGTTGCAAAATCGACGCGCATTCGCTGCCTTTTTCTAATGCCTTTTCTAATGCTTCGGTTTGGCCTTTGATGCGCCTAACGCGAGTTAATAGCTTTTTTTGGTATCGAATCGTGTGTGACATCATGAGCTCCAATTTACATCGATAATATACTGGGGTATAGTATATAAAAATATCAGGAGTCACCGTCAATGTCAATGGAACACAATATCAGCCCAAATCAACATTCGCATATCTTTAATGAAGGTAATCCACTTGCTGAGAAGAAAACCAAACTCGCCGTATTATTAACGGTCATTATGATGATCGCCGAAATTAGTGGCGGTTATCTTTTTAATTCGATGGCATTATTAGCGGATGGCTGGCATATGAGTTCACATGCATTAGCATTAGGTATGTCAGTATTAGCATATGTGTTTGCAAGGCGCTATTCGCGTGATGTTCGTTTTACCTTTGGCACATGGAAAATTGAAATTTTAGGCGGCTATACCAGCGCAGTATTATTGGTGCTCGTTGCTGTATTAATGTTGTTTCAATCGGTTGAACGATTAATTAATCCGAGTGACATCCATTATAACCAAGCAATCAGTATCGCGATTTTAGGTTTGGGGGTGAACTTGATGTGTGCCTGGTTATTAAAAGGCAATGATCACCACCACCATCACCATGATGAACATCATCATCACGACCACCAAGATCTTAACCTGCGCGCGGCTTATGTCCATGTGTTGGCTGATGCTGCAACGTCAATTTTGGCGATTATCGCGTTATTTGCAGGCAAACTATGGGGAGCATTATGGCTTGACCCGGTGATGGGGATTGCGGGTGCCGTGCTTGTTTCGGTGTGGGCATATGGTTTAATCCGCGATTCCGGTAAAATTTTGTTAGATGCTCAAATGGATGCCCCAGTAGTACAAGAAATCAAAGATGTGATCGAACACAGTGCGGTGCAGGCCACATTATCGGATTTGCATGTGTGGCAAGTGGGGCGGGGTCAATATGCATGTATTATTGTGCTTGATAGTGATGACAAGGTGTCAGCGGATTACGTTAGGCAATTATTAGCTATTCATGAGGAGTTAGTGCATATTACCGTTGAAATTAATCGCACGTCGCCCATACCTAATCGATAACCTACCGCGCATTATCTGACTGATGATGCGCGTATTTTTTACACTATAATTGCCTATTATGATAATTATTTAACGAAAACTAGCGCGGCTTATTGGCTAAGTTTTTGCGTGCTTGTACACGTGCTATCGCGTCGGCAATCTGCTGTTTACGCAGATCTTGAGTATTGGGTGATGGCGTATGGACCATCACCGGATTTTCGATTTTAATGGCGATGGGTTTAGTGGCTGATAAGCGATGCTGTTTTTGCATTTTTAACTGCTGCTCACGCTCGGCCGTCATCGGTTGATGAGGGGTTTTCAAACTGATGCAATCTGTCGGGCATGCATTAACGCACTCTTCGCAAGATGTACACAGTTGTGGGATAATCGTATGTAAAACATGCTTTGCACCCACGATAGCATCGGTGGGGCAAACGCGAATACATTTGCCACAGCCAATACAGTTACTTTCATCAACAAACGCGGTAAATATCTGAGTCATTAACTTAATCCAACAATATTACCATTATCATCAATATCAATATGACGATAAGAGGGATTGGTTCCCAGTCCCGGCATGGTCATGATATTACCTGCATAGACACGAATAAATCCTGCGCCTGCAGAAACAGCAAGGTGGCTAATATCGATATCAAAATTGGTTGGGACATTTTTAAGGTTAGGATCGGCACTGATTGACATCGGCGTTTTCGCCATACATAGCGGTAAATGATCCAATTTTAACTGCTCAATATCGGCAATATCTTTTTGTGCTTGCGCAGATAAGTTGGCTTTATTTGCACCGTATTTTTTTGCCATGAGCTGGATTTTATCGGCTAATTTATCCTGATCTTGATACGGTAATTTGACTTGGCTTGCTTGTTCACAGGCTTTAACGACATGTTGTGATAATGCTTGTGCACCGAGTCCCCCTTTCATAAAGACTTCACTGACTTCACAAGCAAATGCACCTTGTTGTAACGCATATTGCTGTAAGAAGGCGAGTTCTTCATCACTATCATGAGGGAAACGGTTAATGGCAACAATCACTGGCATGCCATAGCTTTTTGCATTTTGAATGTGCCAGCCTAAATTGGCCGCCCCGATTTTGAGTAATTCAACATTTGATTCAGAAATCTCTTTTGGAATCGGTTGCCCCGGTTTAATGTTGTATTTACCACTATTGGATTTCAAGCTACGTACCGTCGCCACGAGCACCACACATGATGGGGTGATCCCTGATTGGCGATATTTGATATTAAAGAATTTTTCCATTCCCATATCAGATCCAAAGCCTGCTTCGGTCACAACATAATCCGCTAAAGGGAGTGCAACACGATCAGCAATGACCGATGAATTGCCGTGAGCAATATTAGCAAATGGCCCAGCATGGATTAATACAGGCGTGTTTTCAACCGTTTGCATCAGGTTTGGATTGATGGCATTTTTAAGTAGAACGGTCATGGCTCCGGCGACTTCAAGATCTTCTGCGGTAATGATATTACCGTCAGTATTATACGCAAGAATAACGCGACCAATACGTTTACGCATATCATGTAAGTCGTTAGCTAAAGCCAAAATGGCCATTAATTCAGAGGCAGCTGTGATTTCAAAGCCGTCGCTACGTTCAACGCCATTGAGTCCACCACCGACACCTACTGTGATATGACGTAAAGCGCGGTCGTTGTGGTCCATTACGCGTTTCCAAATAATTCGATTTTTATCGATATTTAAGCGTTTTAAACCCGTTTGCGCGGTAAAGTCTTCACCAAGACGTTCTTCATGATAAAGTCTTGAATCCAGCGCGGCCGAGGCTAAATCATGGGCCGCTGTGATTGCATGGATATCACCCGTTAAATGTAAATTTAGGGTTTCCATGGGTAACACTTCAGCTAGCCCACCACCCGCAGCACCACCTTTGACGCCAAATACGGGCCCTAGGCTTGGTTGACGAATGCAGGCAATGGCTTTTTTACCAATATAGTTTAAGCCTTCGCTAAGGCCAATTGTATTGACGGTTTTACCTTCACCTAAGGGGGTTGGTGTGATGGCAGTCACCAGGACCAGTTTACCTGCTGGCTTATGTTTATTCGCTTCAATAATCGATAAATCAACTTTTGCAACGTATTTGCCATGAGGAATTAAATATTCATTATCGATACCACATTTTTGCGCTATTTGTTCAATAGCCAGCAATTGATCAGACTTTGTCATAATGGTTTTCTCATATTAAAGGAATAAAATAAAGCACATAGGTCGCATAGTATAATAAAAATTGGCGCAAGATTCTAATAACAAATGCAATATTGATAATTTGAGATCAAATTGACTTTCAATATTATCGTTTATAGACTAGCGACGGGAGAAAGGTCTTTTTAAAACTCACCATTCGATGATGCAATTAATAATAAAAAAGAGAATAATCATGGATATACTAAAAAATACACACTATGTGCCAAGTCATCAATACCAATTATCATCTGCAATTTTATTTACACTATTCGGTGTCATTCTCGCTATCCCGGTTGGTGCAATATATGCGGTGATATCTAATTACTCACCCATTATTATTTTAGATCTTGTTTTAATCGTGGGGCTGGTTTTTGTGCTCGGTTATATCATTCGTCAATTGATTGAACGGGCAAAAAGCCGTAACCGCATAGTGAATATGGTCATGGCCATATTGGTTGGCTTATCGGCCTATTATGCCAATCTTGTCATGTTTATTACACTGCAATTTGAACCGGGCTCTGACTTTATATTCTACTGGTTAGAACTCTACATTGATCCGATGGCAATATACCACATTATGTTAGAAGACATTATTCCTTACCGTGAAATCACGATCACCAGTTCAAGTAGTGGGCGACGCAGCAGTGGCTTAGTGATTTCAGAAGGATTACTCGCATTGGTGTATTTTGTTGAATTGATTGGGTTTTTAGCACCAACCGTCCTTGCCACAAAAGTGAACTATTTTTGTGAAAGTTGCCAGCAATGGTACAAAACGTTTTCATTTATTACACGAGATGATGAAGCGTTGACGCAGCAACTATCTAACCGTCAAGTTGGTCACTATGCGGATGCTTTACAAGATGTGCAATTTTACAAAAATCACAAAGTACTGGCCGCGACACTTGATGCTGACACCAAAAGTGTTAATGTGCTGACCTATGAATACAATCTATGTCCAGATTGTTTGCAACAGAGTATTTTAAATATCAAGCCTGCATTGTTGAAAAAAGAGAAAAAGAATTTTGTATTAAAACCACTGCGCAGTAAACCGTTGGCACAAGATGTGTATATTGATCGTCCAACGGATGAATTCTTTAACCGTTTGAAAAATAATTTATATTAATTTTCGGTCTTTTTAGAGACATTAATGGCAAAATAACCCGATTTATTTTGCCTTTTTTTTCTCAATTTTTACCTAGTATAAAGTAAAAAAATCGCTAAATTCATTACATTAAAGCTAAATCTGCTATGATATGAGATTATTTATTGTTTAGGATGACATGAATTATGGAATGGTTTTTACAATACATTGTTTTTTTAGCACAAACAGTGACCGTTGTTATTGCAATTTTAGTGGTATTTCTGTTTATTTTGGTTCAACGAAAAAAATCAGCACCGCAAGGTAGCCTTGAGATCAAAGATTTAACACTTGAGTATCAAGATGTGAAAGAGAATATGCAGCTTAGCATCATGAGCGAAGCTGAAGCCAAACAGTTTCATAAAACCCAAAAGAAAACCAAAAAACGGGAAAAGAAACAGGCTAAGCAAGCACAAAAAATCCCGACTCAAGCGCAAGATACGGATGCAGATAACCCGCCAGAAAAATCAACCTGTTATGTCTTATCATTTAATGGCAGTGTCGATGCCCACGAAGTTGAAGATTTAAGGCAAGAAGTCAGTGCGGTGTTATCTGTAATTAAACCGCAAGACAAGGTTGTGTTAAAACTTGAAAGTCCTGGCGGAGTCGTACATGGGTATGGTCTTGCCGCGTCACAACTGATGCGCTTTAGACAACGGGATATTCATTTAACTGCGATTGTCGATAAAGTTGCCGCAAGTGGGGGGTATATGATGGCATGTACCGCTAATAAAATTATTGCCGCGCCATTTGCGATTGTGGGATCGATTGGCGTGGTTGCCCAAATTCCAAATTTCCATCGCTTACTGAAAAAGAACGAAATTGATGTTGAGCTACAAACTGCTGGACAATATAAGCGCACCTTAACCATGTTTGGTGAAAACACAGAAGAAGGTCGTAAAAAATTCCAACAAGAATTGGAAGAAACTCACCTATTATTTAAAGATTTTGTGGCCGAGAATCGACCTAATTTAAATATTGATGAGGTTGCAACCGGTGAACATTGGTTTGCACTGCAAGCCAAAGATAAAGGGTTAGTCGATGAGATCGGCACCAGTGATGATGTGATTTTGTCGATGATTGAGCAACATAAAATTATTGCCGTCAAATATCAAAGACGCAAGAAATTAGCTGACCGATTTGCGAAAAATGTGGTGAGCGGCGTTGAAAAACTGTTTTTTAGAAATAGTCGTACCATTTACTAAGGTCGTGAGTATAAGATGTCGCAAGATACGGTATTGTTAGAACAATTTTTAGATTCGTTGTGGCTTGAGCGCAATCTGGCCGACAATACCATTGCGTCTTATCGTTTAGATTTACAAGCGTTAACGAAAGCATTTTCTGATCTTGGTGTGACATTTTTAACGGCACAAACGATGCACTTACAGGATTTTTTATTGCAGCGCGTTGAAGAAGGTTACAAAGCAACCAGTTCAGCGCGCTTATTAAGTGCCATTAAGCGCTTATTTCAATACCTTTATCGTGAAAAATACCGTGAAGATGATCCATCAGCCTCGTTATCGTCACCTAAATTACCCAAGAACTTGCCGAAAGACTTAACGGAATCACAGGTAGAAGCCCTGTTACAATCGCCAAATACAGAAGACCCACTTGAAATCCGTGATAAAGCGATGCTCGAATTACTGTATGCAACTGGGTTACGTGTATCAGAACTGGTTGGCCTTGAACTGAATGATGTCAGTTTAATGCAAGGGGTTGTGCGCATTATTGGTAAAGGGAACAAAGAACGCTTAGTCCCGTTAGGGGAGGAGGCCGTTTATTGGTTAGAATATTATTTAAAATATAGCCGTAATGATCTGCTAAAAGCGGGCCCCACTGATACGCTATTCCCGAGTCGGTTAGGCAATAAGATGACGCGGCAGACGTTCTGGCATCGAATAAAATATTATGCAATACTAACGGGCATTGATACGCAAGCATTATCGCCCCATGTTTTACGCCATGCATTTGCAACGCATTTACTTAATCATGGCGCTGATTTACGTGTTGTGCAAATGTTACTTGGGCACAGCAGTTTATCAACAACACAAATTTATACTCATGTAGCAACCGAGCGTTTAAAACAGCTACATAGAAAACACCATCCACGGGCGTGATTAGCGCAAATGAAGACACACAATAGGACTCATTTAATGAAAAAACTAACGATCACTTTAAGCATATTATCAAGTTTATTAATCGGCCAAGCTCACGCATCAGATGCGGATATTATGTCGACTCTCGAAAAACTCGGTTACAGCAAAGAGAATATCCAAATCACCAATACGCCAGTTGATAGCATGAAAAGCGTGACCACGCCAGACGGTGTGTTTTATGTGACTGAAGATGGTAAATTTTTAACACAAGGCCCAATTTATGATATGCGTGGTGCTACACCACAAAATATCGCTAATGCGGACAATTTAAAATTAATCTCAACGATTGAAAAAGACGCGATTGTTTATCAAGCGAAAGATGAAAAATACGCGATTTATGTCTTTACGGATTATACCTGTAGCTATTGTAAAAAATTGCATCAAGAAATCGACAGCTATCTTGATTTAGGTATTTCGGTTCACTATTTTGCGTTCCCACGACAAGGTCTGGATTCACAAGTGGCTAAAGATATGCAGTCGATCTGGAGCACTAAAGATCGTAAAGAAGCTTTCGATAATGCTTATAAAGGCGGTAAAATTTCACCCGCATCAAGCATGGTGCCTTATGTTCAAATGCAATTCAATGTGGGACGTAAATTAGGTATTTCAGGTACGCCAGCCATTATTTTACCTAATGGTCAGCTATTATCCGGTTATGTACCAGCAAATGAATTAATTAACATTCTCAACAGAAATAGCAAATAATCATTTTGATTTGTGATAAATTAAATAATAGAGCTTGATAACAAATTGATAGCTCTATTTTCATAA
This sequence comes from Orbus sasakiae, assembly GCF_039542345.1. Lineage (NCBI taxonomy): Bacteria > Pseudomonadati > Pseudomonadota > Gammaproteobacteria > Orbales > Orbaceae > Orbus > Orbus sasakiae. The sequence goes on along the minus strand of NZ_BAABHY010000005.1, from coordinate 91,016 downwards.
TGATTAAAGATTAAGTAGATTATGAGCGATATTGTAATAAAGCAGCGAGCCGTTCCCACAAAAGACATTCAATTAACATCGATCAATCATCCTTTGTTAGAACGTATCTATATTGCGCGGGGCATTACCTCGGCTGAACAGTTAAACCATTCAACTCAAGCGTTACTCAATTATGGGCAGTTATCCGGCGTGGATAAAGCGGTTGAGATTCTGTATCAAGCAGCAGTAAATGAAAAACGCGTTTTAATCGTTGGTGATTTTGATACTGATGGGGCAACCAGTACGGCATTAATTGTGACCGCCTTAAATCAGTTTGGGATTAAACATGTCAGTTATATTATTCCGGATCGGTTTGAAGATGGCTATGGGCTGAGTGTATCCGTCGTAAAAAGGGCACTTGAAAAGCAAGCTGATTTAATTATTACGGTTGATAACGGTGTGTCTGCGGTTGAGGCTGTTACATTTGCAAAACAGCATAATATTCAAGTAATTATTACCGATCACCATTTAGCGCCAGATGTGTTACCTGATGCCGAGGCGATTATTAATCCCAATTTACCACATTGCCCGTTCCCATCAAAATATTTAGCGGGTGTGGGGGTTACATTCTATTTTATGCTTGCTTTCCGAGCGCATTTAAGGGCGCATGATTGGTTTAATCAACGCCGATTGAAAGAGTATAACCTAGCCAATCTACTTGATTTAGTGGCATTAGGAACCATCGCAGATGTGGTTGATCTCGACCAAAATAATCGCATATTAGTGCAGCAAGGATTGGCGCGAATTCGAGCTGGTTGCTGCTGTGCAGGCATTAAAGCGCTCGTTGCGATTACCAAAAAGAATTTACAACGCATCACGTCGCTGGATTTATCGTATTACTTATCTCCACGCATTAATGCTGCAGGCAGAATGGAACACATGTCATTAGGGGTTGAATTACTGTTAGCAAAAGACGACCAAAATGCCTATGAGTCTGCCGAAATTCTTGAAAACCTTAATATTGCCCGTAAAAATGTTGAGCAGAATATGCATCAAGAAGCCTTGGCATTTATTCAACAGCTTGAACAGCAAACCGATGTCGTACCCAATAGTTTTGTGATTTATCACCCAGAATTTCATCAAGGGGTGATTGGCGTACTGTCTTCTCGAATTAAAGAGCGATTTTACCGCCCCGTGATTTCATTTGCGCGAACCGACGATGGTTACTTAAAAGGGTCAGGGCGCTCTGTGAATGGAATTCATTTACGCGATATTTTAGAACGGGTTAATTTGCGTGATAACAAACTGATTGTATGCTTTGGTGGGCATGCGATGGCCGCAGGTTTAACCATCGCAGAGCAAGACTTGGCCACCTTTACTCAGTACTTTACCGAAGAAGTGGCAAATGTACTCAATAATATTGCGTTAGAAAATGTGGTTGAAACCGATGGTGTCGTTGAAAAAGCATTTTTAAATCTTACAACGGCAAAACTCTTAAAAGACAGCGGACCCTGGGGAGCAAGTTTTCCTGAGCCAGTCTTTGAAGGCGAGTTTAGAGTACATCAACAAAAATTGATTGCTGAAAAACACCTCAAGTTAGTATTAGAGCCACTTGATGGCGGCCCATTAGTTAACAGTATCGTGTTTAATATTGATCGCGGCGTATGGCCCGATCAGTCAGTCAAAAAAGTCAAAATTGTTTATAATCTTGAAATGGACGAATTTAGAGGAAATCAGAGTCTCTCGTTGTTAGCAAGACATCTTTGGGCAATCGATTAAGAAGTAGTACTCAAGATAAATTTGAATGAGTATAATAAGCTTAATAATGATATAACAAGAAAAAAGGAAATAACAATGCACATTCATATTCTGGGTATTTGTGGTACGTTTATGGCAGGAATTGCACTGATTGCTCGTTCATTAGGGCATAAAGTCACGGGATCAGATAAGAACGTTTACCCGCCAATGAGCACGCTACTTGAAAAAGAGCAAATCCAAATTATTGAGGGCTATGACCCAAGCCAATTGTCGCCAGTGCCTGATTTGGTGATTATCGGTAATTCGTTATCACGCGGTAATCCTTGCGTTGAATATATTCTTGATAACAATATGAATTATATTTCAGCACCGCAATGGTTACACGATAATGTTCTTAAAGACCGTTGGGTCATTGCTGCCGCTGGTACACATGGTAAAACGACGACAGCGGGCATGGTCAACTGGATTTTAGAGCAGTCTAATTATCAACAAGGCTTTTTAATTGGTGGTGTACCAGGTAATTTTGAGGTCTCTGCGCGCCTTGGTGAAGGTAACTTCTTTGTGATTGAAGCGGACGAATACGATTCGGCGTTTTTTGATAAACGTTCGAAATTTATGCATTATTGCCCTAAGACATTGATTTTAAATAATCTTGAATATGATCATGCTGATATTTTTGATGATTTAAGCGCAATTCAAAAACAATTTCATCATTTAGTTCGATTAGTGCCAAGTAAAGGATTAATCATTTCGCCGCAAGATGACGTTAACTTGAAACAAGTCTTAGCTAAAGGCTGTTGGAGTGAACAAATTCAAACCGAGTCAACAACCGGTTGGAAAGCTCAAAAAATCAGTAATGACGCAAGTCAATTTAATGTGTATCTGAATAATCAATTAGTGGGTGAGGTGAATTACCAACTGGTTGGTGAACATAATATGCATAATGCGCTAATGGCAATTGCCGCCGCGCGTAACGTGGGGATTCCAATTGAAGATGCGTGTAAGGCTTTATCTTCATTTAATAATGCTAAGCGACGTTTAGAGTTATATGGGCAAGTCGATAGCGTGCAGTTATATGACGACTTTGCTCACCATCCAACCGCTATTTTAGCGACACTTGAAGCCTTACGCAGTAAAGTGGGCTCGAACAAGCGAATTTTAGCCGTCCTTGAACCCCGCTCTAACACCATGAAACTGGGGGTGTGTAAAGATGAAATCGCGCCTTCATTAGGACGTGCAGATGAAGTCTTTATCTATCAACCCGAACATTTACCTTGGTTAGTTTCGGATGTTGTCGATGAGTGTATTCAGCCTGCCCACTGGTCGGGTGACATTGATTTATTGGTTGATATGATTACTAAAACGGTCAAACCAAATGATGTCATCTTAGTGATGAGTAATGGCGGTTTTGGCGGTATCCATAAAAAAATTATTGATAAACTGCTTAAAGAAAAAGCGAAAGCACAAGAGAAATTATAACGGGCTTAAACCGTTCTCATTAGACGGCAAACCACATGGTTAGGAGCTAGATATGGAACGACTTGTTACCGCACATGAAATGCAGCAGTTTGATGCTTATACTATTAACAAGGTCGGTTTACTGTCCTTGGTATTGATGGAACGAGCTGCGTTAGCCTGTCTTACCCAGCTTGAACAGCAATCCATCAATTTAAGACATGTCGCCGTATGTTGTGGTTACGGTAATAATGGTGGCGATGGCATTGCCATTGCCCGTCTACTCAAACTCAGAAATATTGATGTAACCCTCTATTTGATTGGCGATCCAACGCGAAGCACTGCCGAAGTGGTCAAGCAGCTCAACATTGCCAAAGCTTATCACGTTCCCATTATGACGACATTACCTAACGATTTGAGTCAGTATGATGTGCTGATTGATGCCTTATTTGGGGTCGGCTTATCGCGTGATATTGATGGTGATTTTGCAGCAATGATTCATACGATAAACCAAAGCGGTGCTTTTGTGATGTCGGTAGATATGCCATCTGGGATTTCGGCTGATACTGGCCAAATATTAGGCGTTGCCGTTAAAGCTGACATGACAGTGGCGCTTGCTTATAAAAAGCTAGGCTTAGTGCTTTACCCAGGGGCGCAGTATGCTGGCAAAGTGATGTTGGCGGATATCGGGATTTATGCAAATCCGTCTCAGGCAAGTTATTACAGCTATTTACCGTGTGACCTCGCTGAAAAATTGCCTAAACGCGCTGACTATGCCAATAAAGGGACATTTGGCAAAGTGCTGGTTATAGCAGGGTCGAACCATATGAGTGGGGCAGCGTATTTTTCAGCTAAAGCGGCTTATCGAACAGGGAGCGGCTTGGTGCACATTTACACGCCACACGCCAATCGTGATATTTTATCAACACAATTACCTGAAGCATTAATCAGCACTTATCAACCAGACCATATTGATACGTCAAAACTGAGTGAACTTATTCAGTGGGCAAACGTTATTGTCGTAGGTCCAGGTATGGGGGTGAGTGCGGCAACTCAGCAGATCTTAACGCAGCTTTTAGCCATGGCAGACCAACCTATCATCATTGATGCAGATGGCTTAAATGTGTTAGCTCAAGATTTAACATTGTTGGATAAACACCGCGGCCCCATCTTTGTTACCCCACATTTAGGTGAAATGGCGCGTTTACTCAATACTAACATCAAGGGGATCGCAAGCCATTTAGTCGCTTCAGCCATGCAGTTTAGTCAACATCATCAAGTGACCTGTATTTTAAAAGATACACGCACCGTCATTACGTCTGCAGATAATTGTGCTGTCTATATTAATCAAAGCGGGAATAATGGCATGGCGACAGGCGGGAGTGGGGATGTCCTAACCGGTATTTTAGCAGGTCTAATTGCACAAGGAATTGACCTTGATATTGCCGCCCCAGTGAGTGTTTACTTACATGGTTTAGCCGGTGATCATGCTGCTAAAAAGCACGGTCAATATGCGATGCTCGCCAGTGATATCATTGAGCACTTGAGCGATGTCATGACACAATACACATAATTTTTTTATGGATTTGTATAACGAAGCACCAACTGCCATCATTTATCCGAAATAGCAGTGATTTATATCGCTAGCTGTGGTAAAATGGCAGTGATTTTTATAACTTTATGATTAAATAAACTTTTTTATAAAAAATATTATGTTTTTACTCAGAGCGTCAACATTTGTATTTTACATCTCGTCTATCTTAGCTGGTGAATTCCACTGGCGGTCTAAGCTTTAGCTCATTTATTACCTCATTTTTAATGACCGATTTCGATTAGCGATCATAATCTTATTTGATCATTACAATAATTCGCTATTGAAATCCTTTTCTCATTGAATGAATTAAGGAACTATCATGATTTATCGATTATTTTTATTATTAGCTATTATTTTTGAAATTACAGGTACCGTTTCCATGAAATATGGTAGTGATCATGGCGGATATTTTGGTCATGCCATCATGTATATTGCAATTACCTGTTCCTATATTTGTTTAGCCATTGCGGTTAAACGTATCGCATTAGGGGTGGCTTATGCACTCTGGGAAGGTGTTGGTGCATTGTTTATCACTTTCTTTAGTCTGGTTTTATTTGATGAACCAATGAGTGTATTAAAAGCGATTGGCTTAGTCATTTTATTAATTAGTATTGGTCTGGTCGAGTCAGGATCAAAAAAACCAAAAAAGACGGTTGTGCCATCTAAAGCAGGAGGTACAGTATGTTAAATTTTGATTGGTATCACTTTTCATTTTTATTGCTTGCGGCAGTGTTAGATATTGTGGCAAATATTTTCTTAAAATACTCTAACGGTTTTAAACGCATGGGCTTTGGTATTTTATCGATTGTGTTTGTGCTAGCTGCGTTTAGCTGCTTAGCAGAAGCCGTCAAGGGCATTGATTTATCCGTTGCTTATGCACTATGGGGCGGTTTAGGTGTTATTGCAACGGCGACTGCCGGTCTGATTTTATTTGGTCAACAGCTTAATTGGCGTGGTTGGCTTGGTATGATTGGATTAATTATTGGTATGGCAATGATTAAACTTGCTTAACATAGAAAGGCCGAATGATTCGGCCTTTTTTATTGATGTTAAGATGATTATTTGATAACACGTTTATATTTAGCGCGTTTGGGTTCTAATGCTTCAGCACCCAGTGTCCGTTTTTTCCATTCTTCATATTCGGTGAAGTTACCTTCAAAGAATTCAACGTGACCTTCATCTTGATAGTCGAGAATATGCGTTGCAATACGGTCTAAGAACCAACGGTCATGGGAAATCACCAACGCACAGCCAGGGAACTCTAATAATGCATTTTCAAGTGCACGTAGCGTTTCAACATCGAGGTCATTGGTCGGTTCGTCAAGTAATAGTACGTTACCCCCCACTTGCAGTAATTTTGCTAAATGAACACGTCCACGTTCACCACCCGACAATTCACCCACGCGTTTTTGTTGATCAACCCCTTTAAAGTTAAAGCGACCAACGTAGGCACGGCTTGGGATCTCGAAGTTACCAATACGCATAATATCTTGACCGTGTGAGATTTCATCCCAAACGGTTTTTTTGTCATCCATGCTATCACGGAATTGATCGACGGAGGCCAGTTGTACTGTTTCACCTAGACTAATATTACCTGAATCGGCTTGTTCTTTACCCGATAACATTCTAAATAGGGTTGATTTACCAGCACCATTTGGCCCGATGATTCCAACTATTGCCCCTTTGGGAATGCGAAATGAAAGATCATCAATTAAGACACGATCACCATAAGATTTGGTCAAGTGCTCAACCTCAATCACTTTATCACCCAATCTTTGCCCTGTTGGAATAAACAGTTCATTGGTTTCATTACGTTTTTGATATTCACTACTATTAAGTTCATCAAATCGTGCAAGACGTGCTTTGCTTTTTGCTTGACGACCTTTTGGATTTTGGCGAACCCACTCAAGCTCTTTTTCAATCGATTTACGGCGTGCTGATTCCGTTGACGCTTCTTGTGCCAAGCGCTGATCTTTTTGTTCAAGCCAAGATGAGTAGTTACCTTCCCAAGGAATACCTTCACCACGGTCAAGCTCTAAAATCCAGCCTGCTACGTTATCTAAGAAGTAACGGTCATGGGTAACCGCTACAACGGTACCTTCATAGTCGTGTAAGAAGCGTTCAAGCCATGCAACCGACTCGGCATCCAAGTGGTTGGTTGGCTCATCAAGGAGTAGCATGTCTGGTTTTTCAAGTAACAAACGGCATAGTGCGACGCGGCGACGTTCCCCCCCAGATAAATGCTCAATTTTGGCATCCCAGTCTGGTAAACGCAAGGCATCAGCAGCGCGTTCTAATTGGCTATTGAGGTTATGCGCATCATGGGTTTGAATGATGGCTTCAAGTTCGGCTTGCTCTTTCGCGAGTTTATCAAAATCCGCATCCGGTTCTGCGTAAGCCGCATAAACTTCATCAAGACGAGTTAGTGCATTTTTCGCTTCACCCACCGCTTCTTCTACAGCTTCACGTACGGTTTGCTCTGGATTGAGTTTAGGTTCTTGTGGTAAATAACCAATACGTAATCCCGCTTGTGGTACTGCTTCACCTTCGATCTCCGTATCTAACCCTGCCATGATTTTAAGCAAGGTTGATTTACCTGAACCATTAAGACCCAAAACGCCGATTTTTGCGCCATGGAAAAAACTTAACGAGATATTTTTAAGGATATAGCGCTTAGGTGGAACAATTTTGCCCACTCGATTCATTGTAAAAACATATTGTGCCATTGTGTTTTCCTGTCGTTAACATGACAATTGATGGCGTATATTGTAGCCATTTCGCCATTTGAATCTAGTAATATTTTATTATAAATTATTTATCGGTTTTTAAATAATAAAGCCAAATGAATATGCCAAGACAAGCCAGTACACAACCTGCACTGACCACAGCCAACCAACCATAGTGCGCAAATAAATAGGTTGAACTTAATGACCCGAGCATACCACCCGTAAAATAACTCAGCATATAACCGGCATTCATGCGAGTTCGGATTTCAGGCTTACCTTGGTAAATGGCATTCATACACGAAACATGGGTCACTTGCACGGCCAAATCAATCAAAATGACGCCCACCACCAATGCAATAATGGATAGTTGCGCAAGCGATAACGGTAACCACGATACGAGTAATAATGCCAGTCCAATCGAGGTGACTAACCTGCCTTTGCCTTTATCTGATAGCTTGCCGACAATCGGTGAGCCCATTGCACCAGCTGCTCCAGCTAGGCCAAATAGCCCGATGATAACATCAGAATAATGGTACGGATCGGTGCTTAACAAAAATGCCAGTGGCGTCCAAAGTAATGAAAATAATGCAAAAGCGATACCCCCAATCAGGGAGCGAATACGCAGCACGCGTTCTTGATGATATAAACTAAAAATTGAGCCAATCAATGTCCAGTAATGAATGGTATTTTGATTCGAATAACGGGGGAGTGAAATACACAAGAGTATACTGACAATGCACATCATGGCGGCAGCAACTAAGTACACCATACGCCAATCTGCCATGCTCGATACGCTACCGGCAAATGTTCGAGCCAATAATATTCCCAGTAGCATGCCACTCATTAAAATGCCGACCACTTTGCCGCGTTGATTTGGTAAGGCTAGCGTTGCAGCAAAGGGAATGAGTACTTGAGCTACCGCGGAAAATAGACCCGCAATCGCGGTACCCAGCAATAACATGTTTTTTGAATAGGATAAGCCACTGATAATAAGACCTAATGTCGTTAATAGCATTAAAATCATAATCAGTTTTTTACGCTCAATTTTATCACCTAATGGTGCAATAAATAACAGGCCTAAGGCGTAGCTAAATTGTGCGGTTGTGACAATCACACCCGAGCCTTCCATTGAAAGCTGTAAATCTTGCGTGATGGAGTGTAATAATGGCTGAGCATAATAGTTACTGGCAACAGAAATCGCGACAGCCATTGCCATTAAGACTGTCAACCATAGCGATAATATAGGCGATTGTGATGTATTCATTTAATCAATATAATAATCAAGCATCACGGTATTATAATACATGGCACAACAAGTACAATTATATAAAATAACCGATATAAGGAATGATGAATGAAACTATTGCCTCTATTCGCTCTATTAGTCTTTTCATTTTCAGCAATGGCAGAAGATAAAACCAATACGGTAAAAGATGCTGTATCAAATGTGGTATCCGGTATTGTCTCTTTTAGTAAGGATGCGTTAAGTGGTGTTAATGATGGTGTGGAAGAAGGGCGACAAGATGGTGAGAGTATTGATGGTGCCAGAATCATTAGTAGCCAACATACCCTCGCAAAATACAATATTGTGTTATCTATTAGCAAAGTTAATCATATTTCGGCTGAGCGCTATGAAGTTGTGATGGTCATTCGTAATAATGAGGCAGAACCGGTTCGCTTTATTAATCTCTTTGATTCACTTAATGTTATCTTACTTGATGGGGACGGTTTTTCATCTAATTTAGCAAACAATTATCTTGATATTACGGTGCCGGCTAAAGCCGCGATTAAGTCATCATGGCAATTTGATGGTGTTGAAGGTAAACCCGATATATTGCGCATCTATGATCAAGAGATTAAAGTGCCTCACGTTACACCATAATTTGAATTTATATTCATAAATAGTGAATAAATATTTACATCTAAACAATTTGGTTTACAATACAAATTATTATTAAAATGTGTTATCAGGACAATGTTATGACCCAAAAAGAACAATCCCCTATTACGCGAGCCATGTTTGATCAGCTTATTCTGCCGGTTTATGCACCAGCACAATTTATTCCCGTGAAAGGCAAAGGTAGCCGCGTCTGGGATCAAAATGGCGATGAATATATTGATTTTGCAGGCGGTATTGCGGTTAATGCGTTAGGCCATTGTCATCCTAATTTAATCAAAGCGTTACATGAGCAAAGTGAAAAACTGTGGCATGTCAGTAATGTGTTTACTAATGAACCAGCATTACAATTAGCACAGCGGTTAATTGATCATACTTTTGCTGATCGTGTGTTTTTTGCGAATTCTGGTGCCGAAGCCAATGAAGCGGCATTAAAACTTGCGCGTCATTATGCGATTGAAACATACAGTCCATATAAAACGAAAATCATTTCTTTTCATCACTCTTTCCATGGTCGAACATTTTTTACTGTTTCAGTGGGTGGGCAAGCTAAATATTCTGATGGATTTGGTCCAAAACCTGCTGATATTGTGCATATTCCCTTTAATGACCTTGATGCAGTTAAAGCGATCATCGATGATCATACTTGTGCTGTCATTTTAGAACCAGTACAAGGCGAAGGCGGCTTAACGTCGGCAACACCTGAATTTCTAAAAGGTGTGAGAGAGCTGTGTAATCAGTTTAATGCATTATTGATTTTTGATGAAGTGCAATGTGGTATGGGACGGACTGGTACACTATTTACCTACCAACAATACGGTATTACACCTGATATTTTAACTTCAGCCAAAGCGTTAGGTGGCGGTTTTCCGATCAGTGCAATGTTAACAACTGAGGCGATTGCGTCGGTAATGCATCCTGGCGTTCATGGTACAACGTATGGCGGTAATCCATTAGCGTGTGCCGTAGGCTGTGCGGCGTTTGATACCATTAATTCACCGGAAGTCTTGCAAGGCATTAATACCAAACGAGCGCTATTTATTGATGAGTTAGAAAAGATAAATCAGCAGTTTAATATTTTCAGTCAGTATAAAGGCAAAGGGTTGTTATTTGGTGCTGAATTAACTCAGCCATATCACGGTAAAGCACGTGATTTCTTAAATGTGGCTACTGAGTTTAAAGTGATGATTCTTAATGCTGGAACCAGTGTATTAAGGTTCACGCCTTCATTAGTGATCTCGGATGAAGAAATTCAAGAAGGTATGCAGCGCTTTGCTAAGGCGGTCGCGAAAGTAGTCGCGGCTGGCTAAGTCTTGTGTAAAGGTGGCGCAGGTCACCTTTGCTTTATTGGTCAATTATTCAGGCTTAAGTAGGTTTTAACCCATTTAGAGTGCCGTTATGTGCCGAGTTATCGTGCACGCTTTTTTTGCAACTCACATAAGTAGTGGCACTTTTGCTAAAATCATGTCATCATTTGTTCCCATAATGTGTTACGTTTACTCTGTACAATAATGGGTAACAATCGTTTTAATCGTTTAACGTCTGCGTTCTTGCTCAAATTATCTCTCGTTTGTCAGGATAATCGCGATAGTTAACGACAATTAGAGATCGTTGAAAGGCTCATCATGAATCAAAATACTCAACTTAAAGGTGCGACATTATGACCGCTACACCTTTAAATTATGCGAAAACTTATTTTGTCACCAGCGCACCGGATATTCATCATCTACCGGAAGATAGCGGTGTGGAAATTGCTTTTGCCGGACGTTCTAATGCCGGAAAATCGAGTGCATTAAATACATTAACTAATCAAAAAAGTTTAGCCAGAACCAGTAAAACGCCGGGACGAACTCAGCTTATTAACTTGTTTGAAGTTGAACCAAATTGTCGTTTAGTCGATTTACCGGGTTATGGTTATGCACAAGTTCCTGAAGAAGTAAAACGTAAATGGCAAAAATCACTTGCTGAATACTTACAAAAACGGGAGAGTTTAAAAGGGATTGTGATTTTAATGGATATCCGCCATCCTTTAAAAGACCTTGATCAGCAAATGATTGATTGGGCAGTGCAGTCACAGTTATCCGTGATGCTACTTTTAACCAAAGCCGATAAATTAGCATCAGGTGCACAAAAGAAACAACTGAATATGGTCAAAGAGGCCATTTTACCGTTTCAAGGTGATATTACGGTAGCGACCTTTTCATCATTAAAACGTACTGGACTTGAGCAATTAAAGCAAAAGCTCAATGAATGGTATCACCAACAAGAACTAGAACTGTAAGATCACATCTTGCGTTGCCAGCAAGTCGTTAATGGCTTGTTGGCTAATCATCTGCGTATTAATAACCAAATTTTGATGGTGTAAACCACGCTGCTTAAGCGATGTTTCACAGGCATAAATATCAGTAATATCGTACAAGTCCAACATGCCCAGTGTGGCAATATAATCGCGCATTAAGATTTTCTCAGGCTGTTGGTCACGCAATAGATGAAACACACCATCATGGATAAAAAAAACGCTAACGTGATTAATGTCAGAAATGGCTAATGATAGGTCTAACGCTTCACGACCTTTTGCATTTCCATGCGGTACTTGGTTGAACACGATCGCCACGTTTTTCAAAGTTATCCCTCTTAAAATTGAATCACTCTATCGCTTTTTGCAATCGATTCACTCAGCTCACCAAGGCCAACTAATTCAAATTGGGCGGCGATATTATCGCTGGTCGATTCTTGAATCACGCCGCGTCTTTGCGCTGCTGCAATACATAATGCAAGTTTAACTTGATGGGTTTTTGCCAGTGTTTGCCAAGCATTAACGAGATCAAATTCATCATTGGAAGGGTTGGTAAAACCATTGGCATTATAAACACCATCGGCATAAAAGAAGATCGAATTCAGGGTGTGCTCTGAATTAAGCAATGATTGACAAAATTGATAAGCACAATACGCAGCTTGGGTCCCATAAGCGGGACCCATTACAACAACCGTATAATTGAGTCGTTTCACGTTCACTCAATCAAATCTACTTATTGTTGAGCGGCAGGTTGGTCGTCATTAATACCGAATAGTTCCACTTCGAATACTAATGTTGATGCCGGTGGAATACCAACATTACCACCATAAGATGGTTTTTCTTCATCACCATAAGCCAGTTCTGGTGGAACAACTAATTTAATTTTACCACCAACCCCGATTAATTGAATACCTTCTGTCCAACCTTTGATCACGCCAGATAATGGAAAACGGGTTGGTTCGCCGCGATCATAAGAGCTATCAAATTTTTGACCATCAACAAGGGTACCGGTGTAATGTACGATAACCACATCGTCAGCCGTAGGGTGTTTACCTGTACCTTCATCGATAATTTGGTATAGTAAGCCCGATTCAGTTTGTTTTACACCTTCTTGTTTAGCAAACTCTTCACGGTATTTATCACCAGAAGCTACACTAGCTGCTTTTTCTGTTTCAAAACGATCTTTTGCTTCCGTTTGTAAACGTTTATCCAGCTCAGCTAAGATGAATTGGATTTCTTCTTGAGTATATTTGGATTTGTCGCTAAATGCATCATCGAAGCCTTGAATGACTTGTGCTGAGTCTAACGTGACTTTACCTCTTTCAAGGTTACTTTTTAGGTAGTTACCAAATGATGCGCCCACTGCATAAGCTTCTTTTGATGCATCGACTTCAATTTTTCCATCAGTAGCAACGGCTTCAGTTGGTGTTGGTTGCGCCGCAACTGTATTGTCTTTTTTATCATCGCATCCTGCTAATGCAAAAACAATTGCACCGCCAATTAGCGTCATTTTTAGTAATGATTTCATTCTTAATTCTCCAAATATTATGAATATATTTTATTTTCTTATTAGAAAAGCAAAACTTTTACATTATATACAAATATAACACCGATAGTATGTAATTTACAAAATCCTGATGGTTTTTATAAGTTATTATTAAAGGGATAGGGGAAATAATGAGTTGAAACGATTCCCCCAAGGCTTAACATCAGTTATAATGCAACCAGATATAATTATATCATATAGATAAGGATGAATATTTTGAGTACTGAATTAAATTCCCTTGATATTGAAGAGATAATTCATTTATTGCCACACCGTTTCCCATTTTTGATGGTTGATCGTGTTGTCAGTTATGAAAAGGGTAAAACACTTCGCGCGATTAAAAATGTGTCGGTGAATGAGCCTTTCTTCCAAGGTCACTTCCCAAATAAACCGGTGTTTCCTGGTGTATTAATCCTTGAAGCAATGGCACAAGCAACCGGTATTTTAGCATTTAAAAGCATTGAAGAGCTGACACCTGGCCAACTTTATTATTTTGCGTCAGTGGATAAAGCCCGTTTTAAACGCCCTGTTGTGCCAGGTGATCAAATGATCCTTGATGTAACCTATATTAAAGAGCGCCGCGGTATCGCGTTGTTTCACGGTATTGCAACGGTTGATGGTAAACTGGTTTGCGAAGCTGAAATGATGTGTGCGCGTAAATAGGTCATTAGTGAAATCTCGATATTAAGGAATAGTTATGGCAATTGATAAATCTGCTGTCATCCACCCAAGTTCAATTATTGAAGATGGGGCAATCATTGGTGCTAACGTTAAAATTGGCCCATTTTGTTATGTTGGTCAGCATGTCGAAATAGGTGAAGGCACTGAGCTAAAATCACATGTGGTTATCAATGGTCATACGAAAATAGGTCGAGACAACCAAATTTATCAATTCGCGTCGATTGGTGAAGTAAACCAAGATTTAAAATATCAAGGTGAGCCGACACGAACTGAAATTGGCGATCGAAATCGCATTCGTGAAAGTGTGACAATCCATCGCGCTACAGTTCAAGGGTGCGACGTGACTCGAATTGGTAGCGATAATTTATTCATGATTAATGCGCATATTGCACATGACTGTCAAATTGGTGATCACTGTATTTTAGCTAATAATGCAACATTGGGTGGACATGTGGAACTTGATGATTATGTGATTATCGGCGGTATGACTGCAGTTCATCAATTTTGTGTTATCGGTGCTCATGCCATGGTTGGCGGGTGTTCTGGCGTGGCACAAGATGTCCCACCTTATGTCATTGCACAAGGTAATCATGCGACCCCTTACGGTGTGAACTTGGTTGGTTTAAAACGCCGCGGATTTAGTAAAGAGGCATTACAAGCCATTAATAACAGTTACAAAATTTTATATCGTAATGGGCTCTCTTTTGATGATGCGAAAGTCAATATTAGTGATATCGCCCAATCGCATCCTGAAGTCAAATTATTTATCGATTTCTTTACCCGTTCAACACGCGGTATTATTCGTTAATCATAATGCATCGCTTAGCGATGCATTATTTATTTTATCGCCCATAAATACTTACAATTAAACCCATCATGAATGATCAACAGCAACCTATTTTAACTATCGCAATCGTCGCCGGTGAAACGTCCGGTGATATTCTTGGTGCAGGCCTTATCCGTGCATTACGTGATCGTTATCCGAATATTCGATTTGTCGGTATTGCCGGTCCTAAAATGCAAGCTGAAGGCTGTGAAGCTTGGTACCAAATGGATGAGCTTGCAGTCATGGGCATTGTTGAAGTGCTTGGCAAGTTAAGACGAATCTTAGCAATCCGCAAAGATATTACCCAACGAATTAAAGCATTAAAACCGGATCTCTTTATTGGTATTGATGCACCTGATTTTAATCTATCGCTAGAAGGCAAATTAAAACAAGCAGGGATTAAAACCATTCATTATGTGAGCCCATCGGTTTGGGCATGGAAACAAAAACGCGTCTTTAAAATTAAACGCAATACCGATTTGATTTTAACCTTTTTGCCGTTTGAGAAAGCGTTTTATGACAAGTACGACGTTCCGTGCCGGTTTATTGGTCATAAAATGGCTGATGATGTGGCACTATTCCCAGATCAAAATAATATGCGTGAAAAGCTGGGTATTCCGCCTGGTCAACGCGTGTTATCTTTACTACCTGGTAGTCGGCATGCCGAAGTGACGTTACTATCGGCACCATTTTTACAAGCCGCGCAATTAGTCAGTCAATCGATAACCAATTTGCACATTGTGGTGCCACTTGCTAATAGCAAACGTCGACAAGAGTTTGAACAAATCAAAGCACAAATTGCACCTGAGCTCAATGTGCAATTGTTAGATGGCCATGCGCGTGAAGCCATGATGGCCAGTGATGCCGCTATTTTGGCGTCGGGCACCGTCGCTTTAGAATGCATGTTAGCTAAATGCCCAATGGTTGTGGGTTATAAAATGAAGCCATTCACATTTTGGCTAGCCAAAAAATTGGTTAAAACGCCGTATGTGTCATTACCCAATATTTTAGCGGGTAAGCAAATTGTACCAGAATTGCTTCAAGATGACTGTACCCCTGTCAATATTGCTAATCATATTACCACCTTATTGACGAGTGATAATTCATCATTAAAAGAGACGTTTTTAGCGCTACATCAACAAATTCGTTGTCAGGCTGATGAGCAAGCTGCCAAAGCCGTGCTTGATGTGATTGGAGTCGTGCAATGATATTTATCTATCCTGAAAACGCTGGATTGATTGCTGGTGTTGATGAAGTTGGTCGTGGCCCGTTATGCGGCGATGTGGTAACGGCAGCCGTCATTTTAGATCCCAATAAACCGATTACGGGACTTGCAGATTCGAAAAAATTGACTGAAAAGAAACGTGAATACTTATTTGAACTGATCAAAGAACAGGCGTTAAGTTGGTGTATTGCCAGAGCGAGTGTGACTGAAATTGATCAGTTAAATATTTTGCATGCAACCATGCTTGCGATGCAGCGTGCGGTTGCAGGCTTATCGATAAAGCCTGATTTGGTTTTAGTTGATGGTAACCGTACGCCTGATTTTGGTATTAAAGCGCAGCCTGTTGTAAAAGGTGATAGCTTAGTACAAGAGATTGGCGCTGCATCGATTTTAGCCAAAGTCACGCGTGATCGTGAGATGGCTGATCTTGATAAATTATACCCACAATATGGATTAGCAAAGCATAAAGGTTATCCGACCAAAGCGCATTTAGAGGCGATTATCGCGCATGGTGTGAATGATATTTATCGTAAGAGTTTTGCGCCTGTCAGGAACCTACTTTGTCGCTAACCACTCGATAGCAAAGACTATTTTCGGAGAGTTTAGCTTGACGGTTTGTCATAGTAATCGTGTATCCATGTGGCAATTTTGCTCATTTTTACACTATAATTATACCTTATGACAATAATTTAACGAAAATCGCGCCTATTTTCATTAAAAAAAGCCCGATAGGTATCGGGCAATGTGCATTAATTTCAAATGTAGTATCACAATGTGAATCACTTCAACGAGACGGTTTTGACAAAAAACGTCAGTACGGCTGATGCGATAAGCGCAATCACCATAAACATAAAGGCATTGTTGTAACCGCCCGCTGCTCGGTCGATTAAAAACCCAATAATAATTGGAGAAACCACGCCAGCAACTTGTCCGCCAAAGTTAACAATACTTGATGCCCGTCCCATAATCACGGGTGGGATCAGGTGCATTAACATGCCCCAGAATATGGCGAAGGCAATAAACATAAAGAAGGCAGAAATACATTGGAATGTGATGGCTGTTTCAATACTGTTTACGTGGAACATAAAAAATAAGAAGATACCCGATACAATTGAAGTTAAACAATAAATCAGTTTTAACTGTTTTTCAAACTTGTCGGCTAAGTAGCCCCCAGTTAGTGTGCCTAATGCCCCAAATAAAAAGGGGACTGCGGCCCAAATCCCCGTTTTCGCTAATGACAATTGCCGCACTTCTAAAAGGTAGCTTGGTAACCAGGTTGTAAATCCCCAGAAGGTAATATCAAATAAGAACCAAATCAGTGAGAGTTTCCATAAGATTGGCATTTTCAATACTTCAACAAAGCTTAACGTTTTATTGGCTGAGCTTTTTGCGGCTTCACGTTGGGCATCTCGCTCTAATTCAGCCAATTCTTGTGGGCTGATTAAACGGTTATGTTCCGGCTTATTTAAAACGAATCGGTAAATTAGCATCCCTAAAATAAGACCTGGGATACTTAAAAAGACAAACACTTCACGCCAACCAAACATTTCAATGATGGTTGCGGCAACCAGTACCGAGATGGCAGGCCCTAAAGTATTTACTGACGATTGAATGGCGGTTGCTCGACCTCGTTCGTTTGAAGGGAAATAGGTAGAAATGGTTTTCCATGATGAAGCAGGGAAACAGCCTTCGCCGGCGCCAAATAAAAAACGCACAATCAATAATAAGGGTAACAGATAAATTAAACCGGTGATTAAGGTGAAAATTGACCACCAAATAATCGCAAATGCCATCACCTTCCTTGGTCCAAATCGATCAGATAAATATCCGCCCGGAATTTGAAATAGTGCATAACCGATAAAGAAAGCACTGATGATGGTACCTTGTGCCATTTTATCTAGCCCAAGATCATGACCAATAAAAGGCAGTGAAACATTCATTACCATGCGGTCAAGGAATGATAATAACCAGCCAGACCAAAGCAGTAATAAAATGGTGTAACGACCTTTCCATTTCTTAGGAGCTGGCGCCGGAATAGGTTGTGTTGTTGAATTATTCATACAGATCCCTTGCATAAAAATTGATGAAAGGTCAGAGGGGTGTTGTGCTAAAGGCTTATACGAAATAAGCCTTTAGAAAAGTTAAAACCTTACTTTTGTGCTTTACTATAAATATCCCAAGCCGCTTGTAAGCCTGCGCCTTGTACTGTTTTGAAACCAACTTTATTAAGAACCGCTTCAAAGGCACTTAGGGTTTGCATCACACAATCTTTACGCGCGTTATAGCCCATTGTACCAATACGCCATACATTGCCTTTTAATGGACCAAATGACGCACCGATTTCGATAGCAAAGTCATTGAGCATTAAGCTGCGAACTTCCATATCATTGATATGTTCTGGACGCATTACCCCAACAACGTTATTCATTTTGTGTTTAACATCACCAAAGATTTCAAGGCCCATTGCTTGTAAACCGGCTAGCATTGCTGCACCATTGGTTTCATGACGTTTAATAACATCATCAAGACCTTCTTGAAGAACAATACGAGCACATTCTCTTGCTGCAAATAGCATGCTTGTTGCTTCTGTATGGTGGTTAATACGCTCAGCGCCCCAATAACGAATAATCATGTCGAGATCAAAGTAGTTTGAATAGATGATTTCATCTGTACCATCGACATCGTTTTCATTACGAATACCGGATTCAACGCATTTACGTTTTTGAATCACGTCTACCATTTTGTCATTAAGCGTAAGTGGTGCGACACCTGGAGGACCACTCAAACATTTTTGTAGACTGACGGATACACCATCAAGTTGCCATTTATCAACTTGTAAGTCATTACCAACGATTGACGCAGTTGCATCAATGTAGCTTAATACGCCATATTTGTTACAAATTTCACCAATTTTATCTAAGGGTTGTAACATGGTTGTTGATGTATCACCTTGTACACATAAAAGTAAACGTGGTTTGATTTTTTTGATGGCATCTTCGATAACGTTTGGATCAAACACTTGACCCCATGGCACTTCAATTGTATGCACTTCAGCGCGACAACGTCTTGCAATTTCACACAGGAGTAAACCAAAACGACCAAAGTTTGGTACTAAGACTTTATCACCAGGGCGAATCGTTGACATTAAAACCGCTTCAATACCGGCACGTGCTGTACCATCGATCACAAAAGTCTGTTGGTTTTGGGTCTTGAAAATTTCACGATATAATGCCATGGTTTGGTTCATATAATCGGTCATAACAGGATCAAATTGACCAATTAATGGTGCAGCCATTGCACGGGTGACTCTTGGATCCGCATTAATTGGTCCTGGCCCCATTAATAAACGGTATGGTGGATTAATCTGATCGTATTGTGTTATGTCTAACATTCGATTTTCCTTAATATCTGTTAACTAATTTTTTTATCTATATTTTTTAAAAATGGATGCGTTATGGGGTGGTGGTTCCTAAATAGTCCCACAATTTCATTCATGACTTTACCCATATTAGCTTTTTTCCACGCTAATGACAATTGGGATGGTTTCCTTTCATTAACTACATCACATTTTATCAGTTCACCTTTATCAACATACGGCTGGCAAATTGTTTTGGGTATAAAGCCAATACCTAAGCCTTTCAAGTGACATGCTACTTTGGTTTTTAAACTGGGTACAATAATTTCACTTTGTCCTGGCAGCAACCATGCAATTCGCTTTGTCATATGGGTTGATGTATCTTCGACATTGATTGCAGGATAATTACGTAGTACATCGTTGGATAGTTTACCATTGATACGCGTTAATGGATGATTTTTTGCAACGACAAATTCCCAGCTAACCTCGCCAAATGGATATATGTTGATCATATTATCGAGTGATTCCCAGCCAGTGGCGCCAATTGCCATATGAAACTCACCATGCAACAGGGAATCCCAAACCCCCATGTACACTTGCCTAGTAAGATTAAATTGCGTAAAAGGGAAACGCTCTTTGAAGTGCACCAGTAAATCAGCAACTGCATCGGGATCAAAGAGCAGATTGTTAATCGCGATATTAATACGCCTTTCAACGCCATCACTGATTTGTTGTAGTTCTTCAGGCATGGTCGTTAGCCAAGCAAGCCATTGACAGCATCGCTCGTACAGATGTTGTCCTGCAAGGGTTAGGGATACCGTCCGTGTGGTGCGTTCAAAAAGCTGGGTACCAAGTGAGTCCTCAAGCGATTTTATTCGGTAGCTAATGGCGGCAGGCGTTTTATAAAGCAGTTTAGCGGCTTTTGAAAAGCTATTACACTCGACCACCTTCGTAAACGTGCGCATTGTTTCAAGATCTAACATGTTACTCCACCTCATTGTGATGATAGTCTTGCTCTAAAAGCAGCGTACCTATCCAAATACCAAGCAACAAATCAGCTCCTGAACTATGTCCATAGCTGAGTAATTTTTTCATTGCTAAAGTGTTTTGATTATATTGCCTAATTGATGAGATGACTGCAAGTAGATTTAGCGTAAAAGTCCCTTTAAATGCACATGTTAAAAATGCGGCACTAACTTTTGTGGTTAAGGTTTCAAGTTTAGATTCTGGTAAATAGGTGTGCATGTTGACTAATTGTGGGTGCCGCGAGCGGTCGGTATAGAGTGCAGCAAAAATCCCCACTAATATATCGTCGAAGGTTGGTGTTAGCCCTGGCCCTAATCCAATAAAGGGTTCTAAATTAAAGGGTTGATTAGTAAGGAATCGACTAATTTGCTCATAAAATTGCTGTAGTTCTGCATTCAGTGGCTGATTGAGTAGGCTTGCCAGATCACCAAATAATCCTGTTGAATGTTTCAGTGGTGAAAGTAAAGTATAAACAACGTTTTTTTGCAGTGTAAACGGCTGCTGGATAGTAAGATTTAATTGACGGGCTTGACGACACAACGTCGTATCACCAAAAACTAAATCCCCACAGTTTGTTTGTGATATTGCCACATGATCGCGTTCAATGAGATCATAGATATACCAAAAGTCGTCTTGTCTTAATGACCACCCCATGGGGCTTAGACCATTATTAAACGAATGTAATGTAATGATTTGATTATTATTATCGGTTAAATTAATGACTTTGTTATGCAGACTAAAACAAAAAACCTCCCCCGGTGCACACGTAATGTGTGCACTAACGGCAAGAGGTTTTACAATATTACTCATTCACTAGTCAGTGATATTCATCTTTTTAGCTAATGCTTCAAGTGCTTTTTCAAAGCAAGCTAATGGTGCACGTACTGTACCGGCACCGATTTGACCAATACCTGCTTTTTTATGAGCAATCCCGGTGTTGATTAATGGGGTAATTCCCGTTTCAACCACGCGACGAATATCTAAACCTAAACAGCACCCTTGGAAATTCCATGATGGAATTTGGAATAATGGGTTATGTTCTAAGTAGATTTCGCTCATTTCATCAGATGTTTCAATCGCAGCTTCAACACCACCTGCGCCGACGAAGCGGGTTACGCCAGGTGCGGCAACCATAGCGGCGCCACCAATACCGAATGCTTCGGTAATCGCACTGTCACCGATATCTGAGTTAGCTTCATCTTGTGAATAACCCGTAAAGAATAGACCTTGTGGTGTATTAACCGGTGCAGTAAACCATTGATCACCCAGACCACTCACTTTGATACCAAAGTCTTTACCGTTACGTGTCATCACCGTTACGATTGTGCCTGCTTCAATTTGTGCGGCACTGTCCATTGCGGATTTACAAAATGCCATTGCCACGTTTAAGAAGAACTGGTCAGTCACGCTTAAGAATTCAAAAATTTTCGCCATTTCAGCTTTATCACGGTTTAATAATGCTAATTTAGGTGATAAGGTTCTTAATAATAGCGCTGATGCAGCAATGTTACGTTGGTGGAATTCATCACCCATTGTAATGGCTTGGGCCATTAATGCGGTAAGATCAATACCTTTATCAAACAGTTGTAATGCTTCATTTAATGCAGGGCCTAATGAATCACGCATCCAACGGTGACGCGCTTGAACATCTTCACCATAAGCACCAAAACGCATCACTTTACCGATACCTTCGTTCAAGTTACAGTATGCACGGTTACCTTGCGTGATATTTTCAACAACCACAACTGGCATATTGGCAGAGGTAATCCCACCCATTGGGCCAACAGCACTCACTGAGTGACATGGGATAAATTCCACTTTACCATTTTTTAGTAATGTAACGGCTTCATCTTCATTTTTTGCCCAACCTTCAAATAAACATGCACCAATACAAGCACCTTGCATTGGACCTGTCATATCATCCCAGACAATAGGTGGACCAGCATGCAGTAATTTTTGTCCTGTTTGTAGTGTAGGAATGGCTTCTTTAGCTGGAATAACGCCAAGCCAATGTGGTCTGGCTTCTTTGATTCTATCAAGAACGGCTTGGTTTGCTTCATTAATTGATGCGTACATATCTAAACCTCTTACTGTAATTTTTTCAAAATGTTAGCGAGTTTCTGGTTGCCACCTGCAATAGGTGCCCATTGGTAATGAACCACTGGAGTACCTGCAGATTGCAGATCCTCGGCAAAACTACGTAAACCTACATTAATAACACCCACTTTGTCTAATAGCGGGTAAGTTTTACCACTAGATAAGACTTGTCTTGGTGTAATGAGTTTGCTTGCGAGTAAAATCGCTTCCGGTAGATTGTCCATAACAATAATCCCGGCATTTTTAAGTGCTTCAACTTGTGTTGATCGAACTTGTGGGTCTTGTTCTGAACCGGTAACGGTTGCAATCACAACCAGTGGATTGTCCGCTGAACGTTTTTGTCGTGCTTTTTCAACGCCGACGGTTACGGATTCAGCTGGATTGGCATTGGCACCATAACCAATCACCAGATCCAACAATAAAACACCGATGTCATTTTTGGTGCCAAGATTAGCAATTTCTTGTTCACGAATTGATGGATCAATCATTGGGTGAGGACGGCCTACGGTGTAGAAGTCATCACCAAGGTCAATAATTTTATGACCTTTGGCATCTAACATAATACCTTTATCGTGATCTTTGCTGACTGCAACATCCAATTTTTCAGCAAGTAGCATTGCCGCTTCAGAAGCAAGGGTTCCCCCTGTGTACAGACCTGAAATATGTTTATTTGCAACTGATGGCGCTAGGCTCGCTTCTTTTTCAACTTTAGCCAGTTGGGCAGAAATACGCGCTGCTTCATCAAGTGTATTGGCAAAATAGATATTATCATCGTGTGGTTTATCCGCTTTAGCCC
Organism: Orbus sasakiae; assembly: GCF_039542345.1. Lineage (NCBI taxonomy): Bacteria > Pseudomonadati > Pseudomonadota > Gammaproteobacteria > Orbales > Orbaceae > Orbus > Orbus sasakiae. The sequence continues at coordinate 67,759 of NZ_BAABHY010000005.1, read as the reverse complement.
CTAAAAAGAGCGCAACGATCGGCTTATGAATTTTCTTCATTGCTTCGATGACTTTGATTCGGACACTTTCCGCTGGCGGTTTTGACACAAACGTAATAACTTGGCTTTGTGCATCGGCATCAAGCATTTTTAAGGCTGTTAGTGCACTGATGCCACCAACATCGGCTGATAAATCACGTCCACCTAAGCCAATGGCTTGTGTGATACCTTGTCCAAGTAGAGCGATTTGAGAAATTACTTCTTGGATACCCGTACCCGATGCGCCAATCACACTAATGTTACCTTGTGGGATGACGTTGGAAAAGGCTAGTGGGGCACCCGCAATAATTGCGGTACCACAGTCTGGACCCATGACGATAAGATCCTTTTCTGCCGCTTTCTGTTTTAATCGAATTTCATCTTGCACAGATACGTTATCTGAGAAAATCATCACGTTTTTGTCATTGTCTAATGCCTGTTCAGCAAGACCCGGCGCATATTCACCCGCAATAGATATCAAGACTAAATTGGCATCTGGCAGTTTTTGTTTAGCACTATCAAAACGACGCGCTTTGAGTAACCGTGCGCCCCCTTGTTGCTGTTGAGCAATATTTTTCAACGCTTCTTCCAAAGAATCGCTGATTAATTTAACGACATCACCCGAATCATTTGTCTTAATGGCAACACAAATGTCGTTAGGGGTCGCGTCGTTAAAAATATCGCTCCAAAAACCCGTATTAGTCAATAATGACTTGTTGGCCGGTGTGCCCATCATGACTGAGACTTCATCGACCTCATCTAAATTACTTAGTTTCTTAGATATCAGCATAAGACTAACTGAATCTTGGAAACTCCCTTTTTTTATAAAAGCTTGAATCATGAGAAATGGCCTCTCAATGTTAATAAATTTATGTAAAAGTATTACTAACGCTAATGTAATTGGACTGTTTATTCTATATTACCGAAAAAAATATAATTAGTTTTGAATGATGTCACAAATTGCCTAATTCCTATTTTAGCAAAAATTATTAAAAATTAATTATTTATCTTTTTATTAAAAATTCTTTCACAAACGGTTGTAATTAGTTGAATTTAATTTTATAAAAAAGAAATAGTTAATTGGATCACAGTATTCTCTGCTAATAATAAGTATGTTATTAAGCGAAACTAATGTGTATGATTGACTGTTTTTAGTAGGGTTCGCTTTAATTTGTATTAGATGAATGATTATGCTTTTGATTTAATACAAATTAATGGTGTTATTTAAGATTCAACACAAGATAGGTAAATAATTATGAATATCTTATATGATGATGTCGCTGACATAGTAAAGTGGATATCAAGTTTTGGTGGTTTAGATAATGGCGGTACAACACGCTTACTTTACTCTAAAGAGTGGCTCGATGCACAAAATGCATTAAAAGAGCGAATGACCAATATCGGTATGACGACCTATTTTGATGATATTGGTAACTTATATGGTCGCTTTGAAGGTAGCAAGCATAAAGACGAAGTGGTGATGTCTGGTTCACATGTCGATACGGTGGTGAACGGTGGTAAATTAGACGGTCAACTTGGTATTGTCGGCGCATTCTTGGCGATGGCTTACCTAAAAGAAAAGTATGGTCAACCACTGAGAACGCTTGAATTGATTTCAATGGCCGAAGAAGAAGGCAGTCGTTTCCCGTTTGTATTTTGGGGGAGTAAAAACGTATTTGGTCTTGCTAATACGAAAGATGTTGAAAATATCAAAGATGCTGAAGGCATCAACTTTGTTGAAGCAATGAAATCATGTGGTTTTAAATTCAACACACAGCAACCACGTAAAGATATTAAAGCATTTGTTGAGTTACACATTGAACAAGGTGGCGTATTAGAACGCGAACAAAAAAGTATTGGTGTTGTGACCAGTATTGTTGGTCAACGCCGTTACAATATTCGTTTAATTGGTGAAGCTAACCATGCGGGAACAACGCCAATGGGATACCGCCGTGATGCAGTCTATGCATTTAGCCGAATCTGTTATGAATCAATTAATAAAGCCGTTGCTGTTGGTGATCCATTAGTGCTTACATTTGGTCGCGTTGAACCAAAACCAAACGTGGTGAATGTCGTCCCAGGTGAAGTGCTCTTTACAATGGATTGTCGTCATACAGACCAAAACGTGATCACCTCATTTACCGAAGAAATCGAAGCTGATATGAAACGTATTGCTGATGAACTCGGTCTTGAGATTGAAATCAACCGTTGGATGGATGAGCCGCCAATTCCAATGGATGCAAAATTAACCAAAATGCTAGAAGAGCAATGCCAAAAAGCGAACTTAAATTTCCGTATTATGCACAGCGGTGCAGGACACGATTCGCAAATTTTTGCACCACGCGTGCCAACAGCAATGCTTTTTGTGCCAAGTATTAAAGGGATTAGTCATAATCCAGCCGAAGAAACTAAAACTGAAGATTTAGTCGAAGGCATTAAAGCGTTAACGTATGCGCTTTACCAGTTAGCTTATCAAGAATAGAAAAACAAAGGAGAGTTGCCATAATGACAACGTCAAAAACAAGTGGTATTCAGTATTGGCATAAAATCGTCGTATTATTGTGTCTGGGTTGGATGGTAATGTGGATTTACCGTCCTGTATTAACTGCAATTTTTCCAGAAGTACAAGCAACGATTGGACCTCAGTCTAATACTGCTTTAGGTTTAATTGCGAGCTGTTATTTCTTTGCTTATACCGCAATGCAAATTCCAGCAGGGATGCTCGTTGACCGTTTTGGTAAAAAAGCGGTTGTGATTCCAGGCTTTACACTTTTTGCAATTGCCGCACTGTTAATTGGTAATGCAACTGACATCACGATGATTTATGCAGGTAGTTTACTTGCAGGTCTTGGTTGTGGTTCTTATTATGGCAGCGCTTGGTCTTTGTCTGCTGAAAACATTCCTTCAGAACACCGTAGCTTTGCTTCGGCGATTATCAATACCGGTTCTGCACTTGGTATGGGGATTAGCTTACTTGCAACAAGCTTCTTCGTTAAATCTTGGGGTATGCCTTGGGAATACATGCTTTACATTATCGCAGCATTACTACTTTGTTTAGTTGCTGGTTTTGCGATAATCATTAAAGATGGTCCGAAAGCAAAACCGGTACAAGAAGCGAAAAAAGCAGAAGAGACAGCAGCAGTTGCTGATGTTTCAGCTAAAAAACACAGCTTCTTTAGTGGTCAAATGATCGCGTCATATATCATGTATTTTGCAACGTGTTATGGTTATTACATGATCGTGAGCTGGTTACCTAACTTCCTTGAAACTGAACGTGGTTTTACCGGTGGTAGCATTGGTTCTGCTTCGTCATTAGTTGCCTTTGCTGCGATTCCGGGTGCGTTAATTATCGCAAAATTTGCTGATAAATTTAGAAGTAAACGTCTACTGTTTATCATCGTACTTGAAATCATTGCTGCCTTTACATTATTAACAGCAGTACAAGCTGCAACAGTTTCATTATTACTAGCTGGTCTTATTTTCTATGGTTTATTTGGTAAGTTAACGGTTGAGCCAATTTTGATCTCTCACGTATCTGATACTGCACCCAAAACTAACTATGGAACAACATTTGGTGTGTTTAACTTCTTTGGTATGAGCTCTTCAGTTATTGCTCCACCATTGACTGGTTATTTAGCTGATGTAACAGGTACTAAAATTACGGGCTTCTATGTGGCTATCGCTATTTTGCTTGTTGCTACAGCAATATTCTTTATTACCAATATGCGTAAAAAGAGTAATTAGTCCTAATTAAGCAATGAATTCCCGTAGGAGAGAATAATGGGTTATATAAATAATAATACTGGTTATCCAAAAGACTTATTAGCATCAAGAGCGATAATCAAACGGAATAATTATGCAGTTATTCCGCCTGATGGATTAGTTAAAAACATCATTCCAGGGTTTGAAAATTGCGATATCACAATTCTTTCGACACCGAAGCTTGGTGCTTCTTTTGTTGACTATATGGTTACCATGCATGCAAATGGCAAAAATGAGCAAGGTTTTGGTGCTGATGGCATTGAAGTGTTTGTTTATGTCATTGAAGGTGATGTTACGGCAAGTGCAGATAAAGCTTCTCATCAGCTAAAAACTGGCGGCTATTTATACTGCCCTGCGGGTGTTAAACTGTATCTGAAAAACAACAGCCAAACATCACGTTTGTTTTTATACAAAAGACGATATCAACCTTTAGCGGGCTATACGCCATATGTGGTTGCCGGTAATGTTAATGATCTGGCTAAAATCAACTATGAAGATATGGACGATGTTATCATTCAGGATTTACTACCCAAAGAACTCGCCTTTGATATGAATTTTCACATTTTGACCTTTAAACCTGGTGCAAGCCATGGTTATATCGAAACACATGTCCAAGAACATGGTGCTTACTTATTGAGTGGCCAAGCTATGTATAACTTGGATAATGATTGGGTGACGGTCAAAAAAGACGATTATATCTTTATGGGGGCTTATGCATTACAGGCATGTTATGCAGTGGGTCACGAGCCTTTAAGTTATATTTATTCAAAAGATTGCCACCGCGACGTGGAACTTTAAGTAAACATAGCTATTAATTTATTCGCTTAATTAATCAATATGATAGAGCAGCATTATGCTGCTCTATAGGCGAGTTTTACCTTTTTTAGACACATGTTATAGGAAAATATTATGGAACTGATTGTTATCGCGTTAGGTGGAAATGCGATTTGTAAGCGCAATGAGCAACTATCGGTTGAAAATCAATATCGCAATATTGATGCAACAACACAATTAATCGCTAAATTAGCGGGTAAGTATCGTTTAGTGATTGTGCATGGTAATGGGCCTCAAGTCGGTTTACTGGCTCTCCAAAATGCCGCTTACCCGAAAGTACCTGCTTATCCATTAGATATTTTAGTGGCAGAAACCCAAGGTATGCTTGGTTATATGATTGGTCGCAGCTTACAACAACATGAAAATGTTAAAAATGTCGTGACATTATTAACACAAGTTGAAGTTGATAAAAATGATCCTTCTTTTAAAGATCCAACTAAATATGTTGGACCGGTTTATCAACCAGAAGAAGAACAAGCGCTTAAGCAACAGTATGGCTGGCAGTTTAAAAAAGACGGTCAGTATTTACGCCGTGTGGTGCCATCACCTAAACCAAAAAATATCCTTGAAATTGATACCATCAAAAAATTGTTAACCGATGATGCCATTGTGATTTGTAATGGTGGCGGGGGTGTTCCGGTGATTAAGGATAATCACGGTTATAAAGGCGTTGAAGCGGTTATTGATAAAGATCACTCTGCTGCGCAATTGGCAATTCAGTTAAAAGCAGATCATTTAATGATTCTAACCGATGCTGACGCGGTTTATGAAAATTGGGGCACACCACAACAAACCGCGTTACATAAAGTGAATACTGAACGTTTAAAACCATTAGCTGTTGATGATGGTGCAATTGGACCAAAAGTGAAATCAGTCATTGAATTTGTTGAAGAAACCGGCAATAAAGCGTATATCGGGACCCTAACGGATATCGAAGCATTAATGGCTGGCAGCAAAGGTACGATTGTCAGTAAAAATTAATAAGTGAGTTTTAATAATTCATGATGATTAATTAAAATTGATTGAATTAATAAAAAATATTTAACTTGATCACAGAATGAATAACTAATTCCGCATATCTTAGAGGGATTATACATGCGGAATTCTTACTAGGAGTTATTGATATGAGAGTTGATAAAAAAACGTTACATGAATTGATTGCAAATAAAATGCACAAAGCGGGTTTAACCAAAGAACACGCGGATGTTGCAGCAGATGTATTAACCTTTGCTGACTTACGAGGTATTCACTCTCATGGCGCTGTGCGTGTTGAGTATTATTCTGAGCGTATTGCAAAAGGTGGTATCACACATAATCCAAATGTGACGTTTAACGAAACCGGTCCATCAAGTGCGATTTTAGATTTCGACAATGGTTGTGGACTTGTTGCGGCAAAAATTGGTATGGATAAAGCCATTGAAATGGCGAAAAAGAATGGCGTTGCAGTTGTGGGTGTTCGTCGCATGTCACACAGTGGTTCGTTAGGTTATTTTACTGAAATGGCTGCTGAGAATGACTTAATTGCATTTTCAGTATGTCAATCCGATCCAATGGTCGTGCCTTATGGCGGTGCTGAAGAGTTTTTTGGTACTAACCCAATCGCGTTTGCTGCGCCAACGGCTGATGATCGTATTGTTTCTTTTGATATGGCAACAACGGTACAAGCATGGGGTAAAGTCCTGTATGCGCGTTCTAAAGGCGAACCAATTCCATCAACTTGGGCGGTAGATGAAAATGGTGAACCAACAACCGATCCCCATAAAGTTAATGCATTGTTACCAATCTCAGGGCCGAAAGGTTATGGTTTGATGATGATGGTCGATATTTTCTCAGGTATTTTACTTGGCTTACCATTTGGTAAACACGTATCATCAATGTATGCTGATTTGTCTAAAGGACGTGAATTGGGTCATTTACACATTGTGATTAACCCAGCGTTCTTTATCGGCTTAGAGCCATTTAAACACGCTATGTCAGCAATGCTTAATGAGCTAAAAGAAGTGAAACCAGCAAAAGGTAACGCAGAAGTTTATTACCCAGGTGAACGCGGTAAAGCGCGTGAAGCCGCTTACCTTAAAGATGGCATTGAAATTGTTGATGATATCTATAATTACTTAGTGAGTGATGATATTCATTATAATCGTTACGATCACAAAAATAAATTTGCTGAATAATCACCGTCAATTTCGTTAAATAACAAAAAAGCCACTTAGTGATAAGTGGCTTTTTTATTGACTGAGTAACACTCAAAAAATACCGACAAATGATGCCGGTATGTGAAAGAGAATGTATTGGTGATTTAATCCGTCTTTTTAGGGCCTTCTTTAACAAACGAGATTGCGGTAATTCCAATTAATGTGATAAATGCGGCAAAATAGAAACCGCTATTTAAGCTACCTGTTTTATCGGCAATAAGTCCTGTGACATAAGGGGCACAAATCGATGCAGCCATACCAAAAAAGTTATACAAACCAAATGCAGTACTTAGCGAGGCTCTCGGTGCATTGTCTGCAACTAAGGCTATTAGCACTGGGTTAAGGCTAATTTTACCAATAAAGCCATATAGAATTAACACGGCAATTAAAACCGCATATGAGTCGGAATACACAATACCAAAAATGGCAACCAGTGATAATGGCATCATAAAGAGGACAACCGGTTTACGGCGACCTAATTTGTCCGAGACATAACTACACAAAATGGTACCAATGATTGAAATCCACGGCACGATAGAGGCAATTTGTGACGCTTCAATCTTATCCATTCCCCTTTCTGCTTCTAAATAGTTTGGTAACCATGTGATGATAACGAAAAAGCCATAAATTGAGCAGAAAATCGTGATATAGGCAAGGACAAGGTTACGGTTTTTAAACAGATCTGCAAAATTTCCTTTCGGTGCCATTTGACTATTCGCGGCGTTGACGGGGGTAATTCTTTCGCGGACAAAAAACAGCATTAATAAGGTGACAATCACAATCGGGATGGCGACCAGCACGAAAGGCATTTTCCATGAGGTATGATAAACCGAGACCATCACACTTGATAGGTAATAACCCATTGCAATACCAAATGACATACCACTTCCAATGATGGCACTACCGACGGTAATCCATTTTTTAGGAATCGCTTCTGATGATAAGGCATATTGTGGACCGTAATAACACCCTTGCGCGGCACCTGCTAGAATCCATAAAAATAAGAATACAGCAAATGAGGGGACAAAATAGACTGATGCAATAAAGATAGCGTATAAAGTAAAGCCGGTTACTAATACGCGCTTACGGCCAATTTTATCGCCCAGAATCCCAGATGGGATTTGTAATAGCGTATAAGCCAAGAAGAACAAGCTCATGATACCGCCTGTCTCAGCTTTCGATAAGCCAAAAGCAGTTTGTAACTCCCCTACAATTGGGCTTAAAACGGAACGACCCGCATAAATCACGACCCAACCTAAAAAGAAAATAACGACGATTCTTATCCAATAAGATGTAGGAATATTTTGTTGCGAAGAGGACTGCATATAAGAACTCCTGTTTTGATGAAATGTGGTGGAGAACTGTTTCAACCAAACTGCTAATGAGCATGGACTGATATACCTTATGATTCCTCTATTATTAAAGCGCTAATTGTCTTCTCTGTCATTAATTATTGCGCTTTTTTAGAAATATTTATTAATGTGAAGACAATATGTTAAATAAAATCAATTTACCGCGATTTTTTATATTGGATAGTGTCAATTTGTACGATTTTTATTACTTGACTAGCTATTTATTGGCCGTTAGTATCCGACAAATTGAGCAGGCTCTGCTCGTTCTAAAAAAATAAACATAACCAAATAATAAATGACAACTCATGATGGAAATTAATATGCTTAGGCGATCTTATCCCCCAAAATCTTTAATTCATTGTTTACTGCTTTCCGCATTGACTTCAGTTGGTATATCAAAAGTCCATGCTGAACAAATTAATATTTATGATGGCCAACCAGGACATGTTGTTGATGGGCAACAACTTGATGGCATTTCGGTTTCCCAAGATGGCACGGGTATTCAAATTAAAGACACCACGGTTAATGGTCGTGTTTCGATTATTAATGGCGCCAATGCTGAAATTGATAATTTAACCCTAACTTGCACAACATCGAATTGTGTCGGGGTCCACATTCAGGGGGTGGGGCATATTGTTGGCAGCGCAGGAACGACAACAGACTTTATTGGTCGTGGTTTAAATATTGATTCAAATGGCACGGGTTTAGCTAGCAGTGGATCGGCGAATATTGATTTAACGGATGTCACGATTAATGCGACAGGTAATGGATTAGATCTTAATGGCAGTGTAACTAAAAACGATATTGCAAACATTACTAAAATTGATGATTTTGATATTACTGCGGGTGCTCACGGTGTGTATGCTTTTTTTAGTGCTGAAGTCTATTTATCCAATGGTACGATAACCACAACATCGGATAATGGGATTGGCGCTTATCTTGGTGGTGCCAATAATACTGGTACAAGCCCGGTTCAAACGAGTGTCAATGCAAATAATGTCACCCTGCATACAAAAGGCGATAATGCCTATGGTATATACAGTGTACAGATGGGGGGAACGAATGGGCAACCAGCTCGCGGTGCCGTTTCCAGTTGGAATAATTCTTATATCATCACCGAAGGTACCGGTAGTTCAGGTGCTATTGCGAATTATAGTTGGAATACGATTGAATTATTAAATGGTTCAACGGTGGCAACGTCAGGGGATAATGCATACGGTTTATGGTCTCGCGGTGGTGCAAAAATTTCGCTAGATAATAGCCGTGTAACAACGCAAGGCACTGGTTCAGTTGGCGTGTATAGTTATCATTATGGTAATAATTACCTAAAAAATGGCTCATCGATTGAAACCTCTGGTCAGGGGGCTCATGGTGCAATGGTCCAATATGCCGGGTATATCTCTTTAGAAGATAGCTCAATCCTGACAAAAGGCACTGATGCTCATGGTATTTATATGTTAGTGGGGGTTGCTGAGAATGGGGGGAGTCGAAACGGTTCTAAAGTTGATTTACAGCGTTCAAGTATTGTGTCTGAAGCGGGATATGGCATCGCTGCACAAGGTGGTACTTTGCAGGTAAATGTGCTTGATGGTAGCTTGTTGTCTGGTGAGTCGGGTTTACTCAAAGTTGAGGATTATACAGGATCTGGGTCACCTTCATGGGATCAGGGTATTACGACTGTCGATATCGTTGTCGATGGTAATTCAACTATATCGGGTCATACTGAAAAAGCAGATACCGCTATCGCCAATATTACATTAAAAAATGGATCATTATGGCAATTCGATAGCGACTCTAATTTAACTGATCTGATTAACGATAACTCAACCATTACATTTTTATCAAATTCGGGATCTCAACGTGCTAACCGCTTTACCACATTAACCGTGGAAGGTAATTACAGCGGAAATGATGGTTTGATTATCATGAATACGGCGTTAAATGGTGATGATTCACTGACCGATAAGTTGATTGTGAATGGTGATACGTCAGGTCGTACCTATGTTCAAATCAATAATGCGGGTGGCCTTGGTGACCAAACAATTGAAGGTATTGAGGTCATTCAAGTGAAAGGTGATTCGTCAGGGAGTTTTGAACAACAAGGTCGTATTGTCGCTGGCGCTTACGATTATACCTTAGCGAGAGGAACGACTGATTCAAACTCAAACAATTGGTATTTAACCTCAAAATTAACAGGTGATAGTGATGAAAGTATATTACGGCCTGAAGCTGGATCCTATTTAGGCAATCTCGTTGCAGCAAATACCATGTTTAACTTGCGGTTGCACGATCGCCAAGGTGAAACATCTTATATCGATTTTATAACTGGTGAACATAAAACGACGAGCATGTGGCTACGTTATCAATATGGGCAAAATGAATTTGGTGCAAGCAGTCAACTTGATGTCACCAATAATTGGTATGTCACACAATTAGGGGGCGATATTGCAAATTGGTCACACCAAGGTGTAGATCGTCTACATGTCGGTATCATGGCTGGATATGGGCGTAGCACTAACGATGTTGGACCTAATAAGCTTGGGAACAGTTCATCCGGTAAAGTTGATGGTTACAGTGTTGGCTTATATGGCACGTGGTATGAAAATGATCTTAACAGAACCGGTCTGTATGTTGATAGTTGGCTCATGTGGAACCATCTGAATGGTAAGGTTAATGGTGAAGGGCTACAATCGGAAGAGTATAAACTAAAAGGTTTTACTGCTTCACTTGAGGGTGGGTATACGTTTTTAGCCGCTGAGTCAGAGTATTATCATTTATGGTTACAACCGCAAGGTCAACTAACTTGGATGGGCGTTGATGCGGATAATCATACTGAGCGAGAAGGTTCAAAAATATCGGGTAAAAGTAATAATCTTCAAACACGATTAGGTTTAAGAACAATTCTTGATTCGAATAGCCCAGTACAAGATTTTAGTGGACAAATCTTTATTGAAACCAACTGGCTTTATAATACCCAACCTTTTTCTATCAAAATGAATGGTGATCGCGTTTATCAGTCAGGTGTGCGTAATCTTGCTGAAATCAAAGGGGGCATTGAAAGTACCCTTCACAAAAATAGCAACATCTGGATTAATCTTGGTTACCAGTTTGGTGAACATGATTATCGTAATATTGGTTTAACTCTCGGGATGCAAGTGCGTTTCTAATTTCGGTTAGACCGATTTCCCAAAAGACTGATAACCACTTCACCGACAAGTGGTTATCAGTGATAGCTTTATCACTTTCTCTCTTAATGTTTTTTTATGATTTAACAAACCCCATTAGTCCCTCTCTTTATCGTCAATATGATGCGCAAAATAACGGATATTATTTGGTACCAATATCATTAGTTTATTTGTGGCTAATTGCCTAAAATCAAACTCATCAGAACGGATAACAACACCGAGTCAGTGGTGAGGATATTAAAAATTTGATTTAGGAGACAGCTATGGGCAAAAATTCAACTAGCGATATGTTTTTTGAGGAGCTTATCTTCTTAGACAAAACATTCCACAATGCTAATGAATTTTTTGATTTTATTTATCCGATTTTACATGACAAAGGATATGTAAAAGCATCATTTTTACCAGCAATTAAAACACGAGAAGCGGCTTACCCTACCGCTTTGCCTACCGAACCATATGTTGTTGCTCTGCCGCATACTGATATAGAACATATTATCAAGCCGTTTATCTCAGTCACTCGTGTTAAGGGCACCGTTGATTGGCATGAAATGGCCAACAATGACCAAATCCTCAATGCTCACTTTATCTTTCTTCTCGGTTTTGTCGAGAAAGATGGCCACATCAATTTATTACAAACATTAATGGCATGTTTTAGTGAAAAAACGTTTTTAGAGCAACTTCATGAAGCCAAAACATGTGATCAGTTTATGCAACTACTCAACTCAAAAGTTAAGTTTTAAAAAGGAGACTGAAGTATGAAAAAAATTATTGTCGCTTGTGGCAGTGGTGTCGCCACGTCACAAACCGTTGCCAGTAAAGCTATGAGACTATTAAAAGAAAAAGGTTATAACGATATTAAAGTCGAAGTGGTCGATTTAAAGTCAGTTGATACACATATGAAAGATAGTGCAGCTTATATCGCAATCACCAAAATTGATAAGGAATATCCTATTCCGGTGATCAATGGGATTGCATTTTTAACAGGCATAGGCATGGATGCTGAATTACAAAAAATTATTGATGCCTGTAAATAATAACTCAATGTAGGAGAACGATAATGGATTTTCTTAGTTCTGTAGTTAGTTATATTTTAAATTTAGGGGCGCCGGTTTTTGTGCCATTTATCATGTTACTTGCGGGTCTCATTGTACGTATGAAATTTAAAGATGCAGCCTCTGCCGCTATCACATTAGGGGTCGCATTTGTCGGGATGAGTATGTTGATTGGTTTTATGGTGGGGGCCATTGGTGCCGCTGCTCAAACCATGATGGAGCGCACGGGTTTAGAACTGAGTATTATTGACGGCGGTTGGACAACCATGGCCAACGTATCATGGGCTTGGCCATATGCTTTCTTAATGTTCCCTTTGCAAGTCGGGATCAATATTTTCATGTTAGTCATTAAAAAGACGGATACCTTTAATGCCGATTTATGGAACGTATGGGGTAAAATTTTCACAGCGTTTATTGTGCTTGCTGTTGCATCACCGATTTTTGGTTCAGTCACCGCATTAGTACTAGCCTTCGTCATTGCCTCATTCCAAATTATTATGGAACTTAACTCTGGTGATATCAATCAGCATCGTATTGAAAAACTTACTGGTATTCCAGGTATTACCTGTACCCATAGAATGTTATTTTTTGCTGCCATCTATTACCCGTTTGATTTACTGTTACGTAAAATACCAGCGTTAAATAAACCGATGGATGCGGCAGCCCTGCGATCAAAAATTGGGGTGTTTGCAGAAAACCATGTGATTGGCTTTATCCTTGGTGTGACCTTCGGTATTATTGCCGGCTATGATGTGGCAACGATTTTAATGCTAGGGGTACAAGCGGCAACAGCGCTGATGCTGTTCCCAATGATTTCGAAATTATTTATGCAAGCACTATCACCGATTTCTGAGGCGATCAGTGATTACATGAATAAACGTTTTGCAGGCCGTAAACTGTTTGTCGGTTTAGACTGGCCGTTTATGGGGGGCTCAAGTGAAATTTGGTTTACCGTCATCGTCGCCATTCCTTTTACGTTGATTTGGGCTGTGATTTTACCAGGAAATAAAATCCTGCCATTTGCCGGTATTATTAATATTGCACTGGTGGTGCCTGCTTATATCTTAACCAATGGTAATACGTTAAGAATGGTTATATTAGCTATCATTGGTGTACCGTTCTTCCTGTTTGTCGGCACGCAGTTTGCACCGATGATCACCGATTTAGGTCTAGCAACAAAAGCGATAGATATCCCAGCTGGTCAACTGATCTCAAATAGCTCAATTGATGCGCCTGTATTTACTTATGCCTTCTCATTTATCACGCAGTTTATGCAAGGTTACTTTATTCCGTTAGCACTTGCTGCATATTGGTGTGTCGGCTACTTCTTTTATGCCAAAGAACTTAGAAAAGAAACAGCTCAAGCACAAACTCAAGATAATACGAATTAAACGTAATTAGTCTAAAAGCTGGTAACACGATGTTACCAGCTGATAAAAGAGGTTTATTCATGGTTGTAGATAAGCGAATTCATCAAGTGTTAGATGCGGTTGTTCAAAATCCGAGTATCACGGGGATTGAACTGGAGGCCAAATTTAGTCTAACACGCAAACAATTAAGTTATACGCTGCAAAAAGTGAATGATTTTCTTGAATCAAATCATCTTGAGCCGATTAAACGTTTTAAAACGGGTAAACTTGGTGTTCCCAAGCTTGTTATCGAAACCTTTCGCCAAGCCGAAGATCCCCTTGCGGTTGGGCGTTATATTTATTCAGAAGAAGAACGTACAAATCTGATCATTTTCTATTTACTCACGCGTATTGAGCGGTTGTCTTTAATCCATTTATCTTCCGCTTTGATGGTGAGTCAAAATACGATCATCAATGACATTAAAAAAGTCCAAAAAGTCATTGAACCCTTTGATTTACAGGTCAATTATGATCGTGAAAATGGTTATCGTGTGATGGGCAGTGAAATCAATAAACGCTATTTACTGTTAAAAATTATTCGCAAAATCATTGTGATGCCGATTGCGCAAAAAGTCTTTTTTGAAAATAACAACATTACGCTAGGGCGACTTGAACACGTTGGGCATGTTTTTAGCGAAATTGAGAAGAAACTGAAAATTTTATTTACCGATGAGCAGTTGCAAGAGTTAACGTACTTTATCTGTTTTATTTTGCATCGTATTGAAACCAATAAAATGATTAAAGATCTGCCAGACAATTATGCGGAAGCAGCGAATAGTCGTGATTTTTTGTTGATGCAAAAATTGATTGAAAAGTTTGGTATTAAAGATCGTAATGAACAGATTTTTTTAACCGTTTTAGTACAAAGTTCTAATATTCAAACTATTGCCGATAAATATTTCCATTTAGATGCCATATTGCTTGAAAGTGCTGTCAAAGTCATTGATAACTTTGAGCAAATCAGCTGTGTGACGTTTAAAGATAAAAATGAATTGATTGAACGGATATATCAACATTGGAAACCCGCCTATTATCGTATTCGTTATCATATCTCTAACATTAACAGTGTCTATGATATTGTTTTGCAAGAATTTGGGCACTTACATGAGATCGTCCGTCGCGCCGTTGATCCCTTTGAGCGCTTATTGCATTGTAAAATGCCTGATGAAGAAGTGGCGTTCATTACTGTTTTATTTGGCGGCTGGTTAACGCGAGAAGGGATGATTAACCAAATTAAAACCAAAAAAATCGCCATTGTCGTGTGTGAAAACAGCGCCACCGTGTCGACATACCTTTATTTGACCTTACAGGTGTTATTGCCCGAGTTACATTTTGCTTCAGCGATGTCAAAACGCGAGTTTGAAAAATACAATCGTTATTACGATATTGTTTTTTCAACATCACACTTAGCTACCAACAAGATGTTATTTGTGATTAATCCTTCGCTCAATAACTTTCACAAAAATGCGTTTCGTAATCAAGTTATCGGTGCCTTACAAGGGGTCGATCCAAGCATTATTCAAGTGGAAGAGTTGCTGTTTATTATTGAAAAGCATTGTCAAATTAGTGATCGTAAGGCATTACAAAAAGAGTTAACAGAATACTTGTATAACGACAGTGATAGCGATCATGCATTACGATTGTCGCAATTAACCACGCCATCGCTGGCTGATTTAATGCCTAAAACGCACATTAATCTTTCTCATACTGCGTCGATTTCATGGGAAACGGCAATCGAAATTGCCGCGCAGCCACTGTTAGATGAACAACTGATTGAACCTTATTATACTGAACGGATGATTAACAAAATTCAGATCGATCAACCTTATATCATGTTGGTTGATGGTTTGATTATTGCCCATGCAGGTATTGATGATGGAGTTAATCAAGTTTGTATGTCCTTACTAAAATTACCTGAACGTATTGATATTTGTGGCTATATGCAAGCCGATTTAATCGTTGTATTAGCGACCAATAACCCACAGAAACATTTAAAAGCATTAGCACAGTTAAATGAATTTTTAGAGTGTCAGCATGGCGCTAGCCGTATTCGTGCAGCGAGTAGCTGTGATGACATTTATTCTTTATTTGCACATTACCAGTAACCGAATCATTAAACAGGAGCATGACTATGTTAGATATACAAAAACAAAATGTTGTTGATATGGCAAAAAAGGCAGCCGCTTGGGGACTTTGTAAGCACAAAGCGGGTAACTCAAGTGTACGTGATAAAGAAACCGGTTATGTGCTTGTCACGCCAACCACCATTGATAAAGAACTGCTCACAACTCGTGACATAGTGGTCATGGATTTGGATGCAAATGTGATTGAAGCTGAATCCGGTTTACGCCCAACTAGCGAATGTTTAATGCACCTTGAAATTTACAAAGCCCGACCGGATGTGTTTGCGGTATCACATACCCACTCTATTTATGCCACGTCGTTTGCTGTACTAGCAAGACCGATTCCAGCGGTCGTGTATGAGTGTGCGATTTTGAATTTAAAAGATGGTGTGATACCTGTTGCACCATACGGCAGACCCGGTACCCCCGATCTGTCGAACAGTGTGATTGAGCCGATCAAACGTGCTGATGCTATCTTAATGGAAAAACATGGCGCAATCGCCGTTGATAAGGACCCGTATGAAGCCGTATTGAAAGCCGCCTATATCGAAGAGATGGCTGAGATTTATTACCACGCATTATTGATCAATGGTGGACGCGATCCTGGTGGCTTCCCTGCGGAAGAGTTAAAAAGCTGGGCTTACCCTACCCAAATTAAATTTAAAAAATAGCATGAACTCACTGATGGCATGGCGGGTGTTATGCCATCAGTAGGGATAGTCATCATCAAGCACGCTGATTTGATATTGAGTTTAAGCGTTTTAAAATCTTGCAAGCGATGGTTATATCGTATTGGAGCAACAACGATGAAAAAAATAATTAATAAGCCAGAAAATTTTATACCTGAGATGTTAGAAGGGATCTATGCCGCACATCCTCATGATGTGACCTATGTGAATGATGATTTGCATTGTTTAGTTACTCAGCACAAAGTGGCGGGTAAAGTCGGGATTTCAACGGGTGGCGGTTCCGGACATTTACCCCTATTTTTAGGTTATGTTGGTAAAGGTATGCTTGATGGTTGTGCGATCGGTGATGTCTTCCAATCACCAAGCGCCGAACAGATGTTTGAAATTACCAAAGCGATTGATGCAGGTGCCGGTGTTTTATATATCTATGGTAATTATAACGGTGATATTTTTAATTTTGACATGGCGGCTGAAATGGCGGATTTTGAAGCCGATATTCGTGTTGAATCTGTCGTAGCTGGCGATGATGTGGCTTCTGCGGCGGCGGTTAATGCCGGGCAAAAAAACACGCGACGTGGCGTGGCCGGCATCTTTTTTGTGTATAAGTGCGCAGGGGCAGCGGCGGCAGAAATGATGGACTTAGACAATGTGAAACGCATTGCTTTAAAGGCATGCCAGAACGTTCGTACGATGGGCGTAGGATTATCGCCATGTATCGTCCCTCGCGTGGGGAAACCGGGTTTTTCAATCGCTGAAGATGAAATGGAAATCGGCATGGGGATTCATGGTGAAACAGGGATTCGTCGCGGTAAATTACTGAGTGCAGATGAAATTGTGAATGAAATCCTCCCGCAAATACTAGACGATATTCCGTATCAAAGTGGGGATGAAGTTGCCGTATTGATTAATGGACTTGGTGGCACACCATTGGAAGAACAATATGTGGTTTATCGCCGTGTACAGCAAATCTTGCAAGCTGAAAACATTAAAGTCTGTCATACCTATGTCGGCGAATACGCAACCGCGATGGAGATGTCCGGTTTATCAATTAGTGTGTTAAAGGTGGATGATGAATTAAAACGCTTACTGAAAGCACAAGCGGATACGCCATTTTTTAAACAGTTCCAATTGTAAGTAAAAGGAGTGCATGATGCAATTTACGACCGCTGATTTAAAACCGTTATTTGCAAACTGGGCACAGATTATGCAAACTCAGCGAGAGACGCTGATCGATCTCGATAGTGTTGTGGGCGACGGTGATTTAGGGCTAACAATGAGTGATGGTTTTTGTGCTGCCTATCAAGCCATCAAAGACAGCGATGAAGCTGATATAGGGAAGTTTTTTTACTTGGCAGGCAAAACGATGTCAACGGCGGTGCCGTCAACAATGGGCACATTAATGGCTTCAGGGTTAATGCAGGTGGGCAAAGTGTTTAAAGGTAAAACAACCATAGAGAGTCATGAATTTGCCGATATTTTTGTTGCCTATTTCGATGGTGTACAAGCACGCGGTAAAGCAAATGTTGGAGATAAGACATTTTTAGATGGCTTGTATCCTGCCGTTCAAACATTAAAAAATGCAGGTGAATCATCTTGGCAGGCACTTGCAAACAAGGCTTATATCAGTGCAGAGCAAGGGGCTAAGGCAACGCAAACGATGCTTGCGGTGCATGGGCGAGCTGCAACCCGTGGAGAAAACTCGCGGGCACTTCTTGATCCCGGCGCGTATGTTGCTCAGCTATTATTGCAAGGGTATTCGGAATTCGCGGCTGGGCACATGACAGCCTAGTTTTTACACTATAATTGCCTATTATGATAAAAAAATAACGAACATTGCCAGCGTATCTTGCTACAAATAAAAAATGGTCATTCACATGACCATTTTTTATTACAACATCAAGCTACTGATTAAGATAATCACTCATATACTGTAAAATATATGCCATAGACACCGAACCGGGATCAACATGACCAATTGCGCGTTCACCGAGGTTTTTTGCTCGTCCAAATACCGCAATCATCTGTTTTGTTTGTTCAGCACCATCCATTGCTGCTTTTGCAATTTGTGGAAGGGCTTGCTTTAACGGCTCATCTTGGGTTTTTTGTGCGGTTTCGGCTGCGGCGGCTAATGCATCAACCATCGTTTTATCGCCGGGTTTGGCATTACCACGTAGATATACTGCTTGCCAACCATCATTAAGCAATTTACAAAGTACATTGCTGTTTAAGGTCATTTCACCGGTAATACTTTTACCACCAGCTCGAAATAAGGTACCAAAAATGGCTCCAGATGCCCCGCCCATTGACGTCATGAGCTTTGTTCCGACTTGTGTAAAAAAATCACCAATATCGTTTGCATGAAAGGCGGGATCTTGCAGTTGTACCATTACGGCGGCAAAACCGCGTTGCATTCCGATACCATGATCGCCATCCCCAATCACTTGATCCAATGCGGTCAACGTTGGTTCACTTTCCACCATTTTTTCTGCGGTATAAAGCATCATTGCTTTGGTTTGTGCTACATTCATATTATTTCCTCCAACCTAACGTATGACATGGCAAGTCATAAAGTGCTTGTAATTCATTATCGAGTTTTAGAAAACTGATTGAGAACCCTGACATTTCAAGTGATGTACAAAAATGACCGGTCACGATATCGTGAGTAATGATGCCTCGCTGTTTTAGCTCTTCACCGACCTTTTTGGTGGCAATTAACAGTTCGGTATTGCTTAAAGCACCTAAATTATTGATCGAGACGCAAATCTTATCGCCAGCGTGATAGGGCAAATCGGTACAAAGTCGATCAACCATTTCTGCAACCGTCTCATCCATGGACGTGATCTTTTGACGGCGTAAGCCTGCTTCACCATGAATGCCAATACCCATTTCAATTTCATCATCAGCCAGTTCAAAGTTAAACTTGGCGGATTGGGGCAGGGCACAGCCATCAAGTGCAACACCAATGGTACGGGTGTTGTGATTGGCTTTTTTCGTTACTTCATAAAGACGGTTTAAATCATATTTTTTAAATTGCGCTGCACTGCCGGCTATTTTGTAAAGGAACATAATCCCAGCAACGCCACGGCGATCGGTGATTCTTTCTAACGGGGCGGAGGCAATATCATCTGTTCCTCTAACCGTTAAGGTTTGAATTCCTTCTTCGGCAAGAATTTCCGCTGCAATATCAAAGTTCATGCCATCACCGGAGTAATTACCGTATAGGAAAAGCACGCCTTGATGGTTATGAGCGGCTTTTGTCACTTCAATAATTTGATCCGGTGATGGAGAGGTAAAGACTTCACCTAGTGCACACGCATCAATGCCACCTTCTCCAATAAAACCGGCAAATGTCGGTTCATGGCCGCTACCGCCACCACTGACAATAATCACTTGTTCACGATCGATAGGTTGGCGATATACTGCGCAATACTCATCAATTGCGTTAAGTTTGCCGTTATATGCATACACAAGCCCATCCATGACTTCACGTCTGACATTATTTGGATCATTGAGTAATTTTTTAGGTTTTCGCATTACTTTCCCTCTTTAGATTGATTTCAGTATCGACTGAAAGATATTTTAAGGAAAGTCAGCATAATGAACGATGATAATTGATAACAAATAGTATCCCATTGATTGCACATCAACGGGATAACCATTTTATCAAGATTGAGTTGGTGTTAGCTCAGCTAAAGAATCAAGAATAAAACACTGCGGATCTTTATTACCATAGCAACAGTCAGCTAAATGATGTAGCGTTTGACACATTGCTTGCATCTGTTTAATTTTATCTTCAAGCTCTGCAATATGCCCTAAGACTAATTGTTTGACATCTTTACTGGCACGATATTGGTTATCCCATAATTTTAATAATTGTTTAATTTGTTCTAATGGAAATCCCAACGAGCGTGCTCGTTTAATTAATATCAGCATTTGGATATCTTGAGCAGAGTAAATACGATAATTAGAGATAGTCCGCTTGGCTTGTGGTAATAAGTCTTTGGATTCATAATAACGAATCATTTTTGCATTAACGCCACTGAGTTTAGCGGCTTCACTAATTTCATAAAATCCGTTTTGTTTTGCTGTATTAAGCTCGAGTTTAAGATTATTTTTACTCATAGTAATCGATAATGGTTTGGTAGATACCCTCAATATAACAGCTAAATGTGTAAAATCAAAAAACGATATTTTTTATTAAGTAGCGACGATATACGCTTAAAATAAAATGCTTTACTGGCCTATTATAATAACGTTTGAACTTTATATTTTATGGTTATAAAAATATAGGTCATTATTCCGTAACGCCATTTTTAAAAATGGCCAGTTCTTTAAATTCATTGCGTTCATTACAACTTGGTCTACCATTGGCAATTTCAACAATTAAGTTAATAAATTGAGCTAATAGCTCATGCATAGGTAGGCCATCAACTAATTGCCCTGCATTAAAATCGATCCATGTTGGTTTTTTATTGGCTAAGGTGCTATTGGTTGCCACCTTAACGGTTGGGACGAATCCACCATAAGGCGTCCCTCGACCCGTTGAAAATAATATCATGTGACAACCAGCTGCAATCAGTGCGCTCGTGGCAACAGCATCATTACCGGGTGCAGATAATAAATTAAGCCCGTTTTTGCTTAAACGTTCACCATACGCTAAAACATCGACCACTTGGCTGTGACCTGCTTTTTGCGTGCAACCTAATGATTTGTCTTCTAATGTCGTAATGCCTCCGGCTTTATTGCCGGGAGATGGGTTCTCGTAAATTGGTTGATCGTAGGCCATAAAATAACGCTTAAAATCATTGATCATTTCGACGGTTTTATTAAACGTGATTTCATCAATACAATGTGACATTAAAATGGTTTCTGCACCGAACATTTCAGGCACTTCGGTTAATACTGTAGTGCCACCATAGCTGATGACGTAATCTGAAAACTGACCCAGTAAGGGGTTAGCTGTAATACCCGATAAACCATCAGAACCACCACATTCTAGACCAAATTTTAGTTCACTTAATTTACCAGTGACCCGTTTGTCATTTTTGAGGTGTTGGTAAAGTTGATTGAGATGTTTGACTCCTGTAGTAATTTCATCGTTTTCTTCTTGTAATATCATAAATTTAACACGCTCAGGAGAATATTCGCCCAAGGTGTCGCGAAATACATTAAGTTGATTATTTTCACAACCGAGTCCAATCACAAGAACGCCACCGGCATTAGGATGATTAACCATATCTTGTAAAATGGTTCGTGTATTTTGATGGTCTTGCCCTAATTGTGAACAGCCATAGGGATGGGTGAGCACGTATACATCACTAAAATTTTCAGTATGTTGTGCTAGCTGTGTGATAAATTTTTTAGCAATTTGTTGGGCAATACCGTTAACGCAACCGACGGTTGGAATAATCCATAATTCATTACGAATACCAACGGAGCCGTTCTCTCGGCGATAAATTTGTATTTCTCGGTCATCATATTGGGTTTTTATTGTAGGACGATTGGGTTGATATTGATATTCATCTAATTGCCCTAAATTAGTTGTAAGATTATGTGTATGAACATGTTCTCCGATCTGTATTGGGGCGGTTGCATGACCAATAGCAAAACCATATTTGATGATATTGTGATTTACAGCTATCGGCTCAATGGCCATTTTGTGACCCTGCGCAATGGCATGTTTAGCCGTAATATGATTTTGCTTAACAACCAAAACATCACCTTGATTAATGGGTTCAAGAGCGATAATCACATTATCGTTATCATTAATATGGATAATCTTTTTCATCTTCACTTCCCCAATATTGTACAAAGGATTGCTTGGTATCTTGGTGTTAAATATCGGTGATATGACGCGATCTGATGTGTCATGCAAGATGTCCAATATCACACTTATCGCTATCTATTATGGTGATAATTAGGTGAATAATCTGTCACTCTTAAGACATTTGCGGGGTGCTTTTTGATGAATGATCGATTATGAAGATGGCATTATGTTACTAAAGTCGGATTTTAGATAAGATCATGAAAAAATATATTATTGATTATCAAAAGGATAAGGTGTTTTATCACATTTATTCGATTATCGATTAAATTAACCACTCGACAACACAAGCTAAAATGGCTATATTCAGGTATCTAGACGTCTAAACGTTTAAATGGATAAATTGATAACATAAAATTAGATTAAGGAGCTCATTTATGCCTATTTGTATTCCTGATACGTTACCTGCGGTAGATGTGTTACGTAATGAAAACGTGTTTGTTATGGCCTCAAGCCGTGCTAAAACTCAGGAAATTCGACCATTAAAAGTGCTGTTCCTTAATCTCATGCCTAAAAAAATCGAAACTGAAAACCAATTTTTGCGTTTATTGTCAAACTCGGCACTTCAAGTGGATATTCAATTATTGCGGATTGATCAGCGTGAATCAAAAAATACCCCGATAGAACATTTAGATAGCTTTTATTGTGATTTTGAAGACATTAAACATCAGAACTTTGATGGCTTAATCATTACCGGTGCTCCACTGGGTAAAGTACAATTTGATGATGTTGTGTACTGGTCAGAATTAGCAAAAATCATTGATTGGGCAAAAGAACATGTCACCTCAACACTATTTGTTTGTTGGGCAGTGCAAGCGGCGCTTAATATTTTATATGGTTTGCCAAAATTGACCCGAGAACATAAGTTATCGGGTGTGTATTGGCATAATATCACTGATCCCAATGCGATTTTGACCCGTGGTTTTGATGACACGTTTTTAGCACCACATTCACGTTATGCGGATTTCCCGAGTGATATTATTCGACAAAAAACCGATTTAGTGATTTTAGCTGAATCAGCAACGACGGGCGCTTACTTGATGGCGACCAAAGATAAGCGTATGGCATTTGTAACAGGACATCCAGAATATGATTCGTTTACTTTAGCGAATGAATATTTCCGTGATCTCAATGCGGGATTAAATCCCGATATTCCTGAAAATTATTTCCCTGATAATAATCCGGATCACCAAGCACGTTCAACGTGGCGTAGTCATGCTTATTTACTGTTTAGTAACTGGCTCAACTATTATGTATACCAATTAACACCGTTCGATCTTAATACGCGTGATTTAACGATTGATTAAGTCTCACCCATATCCCACAGTATGATTACCGCGGGATTACCCATGTAAGGTGCGATTTTGAGTGATCGTTATGTGACGTTTTTAGGTCACAATATTAGTAAGGCAATACGCGTTTATTTTTCTCACCACCAACTTCTCGAGCAAGTTTGGGTACCAAGTAACCTGAAACTTGTGTTGCTAGCTGTCGCATGAGCGTTTGTGCGGTTTTATCATCCACCAAAAAGTGTGCGGCACCTTGTACTTTATCTAGGACGTGTAGGTAGTAAGGCAAAATACCGGCACTGAACAGTTTATTGCTTAAATCAGCCAATACCTTAGCGTCATCGTTAATGGTTCTAAGTAGCACACTTTGGTTGAGTAATGTCACCTGATGTTGTTTGAGTTTTTGCATCGCGTTGATGACGGTTTGATCAATTTCATTAGGGTGATTGATATGGGTGACTAAAATCGTATCTAAACGGCTTTGCTGTAATAGCTGACAAAATACATCTGTAATACGATTTGGAATCACAACCGCTAGGCGAGTGTGAATACGTAGTCGACTGACATGGGGAATCGCTTCGAGTTGTTCGATTAACCACTGTAATTCATGATCTTTCGCCATTAAGGGATCACCACCTGATAAAATGATCTCATTTAGCTGTGTGTGTTGGCGAATATAATCGAGTGCGCGACTTAGATTGGTTTTATTACCGCTATTTTCTTGATACGGGAAATGACGCCTAAAGCAATAACGACAATTAATTGCACAGTTTGTTTTGGTAATAAGTAGCGCCCGATTATGGTATTTATGTAAAAGTCCAGGCACTTCATTACGTTGCTCTAATAATGGATCTGCACTATATCCTTCAACGATATTCATTTCCTGTGCATCACATAATACTTGCCGTAACAGCGGATCATCAGGATTGCCTTTTTCCATTCTAGCAATAAAGCTTAGTGGCACACGTAAGGCAAATTGTTTTTTGGCGGCGAGCATCTTGGCAGATATGACGTTTGTATCGAGTGACAATTGAGATAGCAAGCTTTCCAAGTCGGTGACAACATTGGCTAGATCACAAATCCATGTTTCTTTATTTTGCTGCTGATAAATTTGCTGTATAATGTGGCTCATTTTTTGGGTATTCAGAATTTTTGGAGCTTGTATGGCATCTTATAGTACTAGTGAGTTTAAAGCGGGTCTTAAAATAATGCAAGATGGTGAGCCATGTGCAATTATTGAAAATGAATTTTATAAGCCCGGTAAAGGTCAAGCAATTAACCGCGTTAAAATCAGAAAATTACTTTCGGGTAAGACCGTTGATAAAACATTTAAGTCAGGTGAAACCGTTGAATCTGCCGATGTAATGGATATGAATTTAACTTATCTTTATACTGATGGTGAATTTTGGCATTTCATGAACAATGAAACATTTGAACAATTATCGGCGGACAGTAAAGCTGTTGGTGATAATGCAAAATGGTTAATTGAACAAGCCGAGTGTATTTTAACATTGTGGAATGGTCAGCCGATTGCGGTAACACCACCTAACTTTGTTGAGTTAGAAGTGATTGAAACTGATCCTGGATTAAAAGGGGATACTGCCGGTACTGGTGGTAAACCTGCAACATTATCCACCGGTGCGGTAGTCCGTGTGCCACTATTTGTTCAGATTGGTGAAGTATTAAAAGTTGATACGCGTTCTGGCGAATACGTTTCTCGCGTTAAATAACGCGCTATTGAGCTGCTTTATTCCTTAAGGCAGCTTTCATTTACTCATAGCATGAGTATCAAAGTATTTCCTTCTTTCATTGAATTTGCCGCTAATTTTAGGGGTAGTTTTAATATTGTAAAATTAACGTTAATTTTTTGAAACGATTTAGTTAAAAGCTAATTTTGTATTAGATTTAACCTATCGAAAAACCATCCGCTTTTTTATTGAGTAATGATACTGATTAAATTGTTTGGTAGTCCAATTGGCGCCATGATTCATAAATCGCGACAGCAACCGAATTAGATAAGTTCATGCTACGGCTATTGGCTAGCATTGGAATCCGAATTTTTTGTGTTGCTGATAAGTTGTCTAAAATCGAGGTCGGTAATCCACGCGTTTCTGGACCAAATAATAAATAATCATTTGCCTTGTAACTGACGTCACTGTGTGGTCTTGAACCTTTGGTTGTCATTGCAAATAAACGATTGGTATCATTCAAGTTTAATTGATTGAGTGTTAGGAAATCATTGACGTTTTTATAGCGTTTCGTTTCGACGAACTCATGATAATCAAGTCCCGCTCGTCTCAGCTTTTTATCATCCCAAAAAAAGCCCATTGGTTCAATGATATGCAATTTAAATCCTGTATTTGCGCATAACCGAATAATATTACCCGTGTTGGCTGGGATCTCGGGTTCAAAAAGGACAATATTTAACACTGTAATTCTCTTATGACTTTTTATAAAGTGGTAATTTTATCACAATTCTTAATCCACCAAGATGGCTTTTTTGTGCGTGAACTTCACCATTGTCTTGCGTGATGGCATTCGCGACAATTGCCAATCCTAAACCCGTACCTCCTGATTCGCGATCTCGAGCTTCACTTGTGCGGTAAAACGGTCTAAAAATTTGTTCATATTCGTTTTCGATAACGCCTGGTCCATCATCATCAACCGTAATATATAAATACTGATTGATAACTTGAAAGTTCACTTCAATTTGATGATGAGAATAGCGAAATGCATTACGTATAACGTTTTCTAATGCGCTGCATAGTGCCTGTGGATAACAGAGGATCGCACTATCATCAGGTTTGCTGATAATATAAAACTGTTTACCAATTTGCTCTGCTTCAAATTTTGCATTTTCAAGCACATGCTTCCATAACTTATCAATTTGGTGTGGGGCTTTAACTTCATTATTGGCATACTGCTGTCTAGCCAAGGACAGTAAATCACCAATCATTAGATCAAGTTTTTTACCTTCGATTTCAATGCGCTCTGTTTCTTTTGTTTCACCATATTTTCGCCGTGATAATGACGTTGCAAGTTGTAACCGTGTGAGGGGAGTTCGCAGTTCATGAGAGATATCCGATAATAAACGTTGCTGTAGATCTTGCATACGCTTGAGTTCGCGCAACATATGGTTAAAACTCGCGCCTGTGGCTTTAAATTCTGATGAACCAAATTTTTCAAGTTCAGGCCATTGTTGAAGATTTCCCCTCGCCACTTGGTCAGCCGCTTTTTTTAATCGCCTTGCTGGTTTTGCAAGGCTCCATGATAACCACAGTAAAAAGGGGGTACTTGCTAACATCGTCAACGCTAACAATAAAAAGGGGTGATCAAACACAAGATTAGCAAATTGCGACTGAGTATCTGAAGCCGCTTGCATAATATAAAGATGATAAGGTTCATTGCTATAGTGGAGCGTAAAAGGACCGATAATCTCATAATTATTGTAGATTTTTTTGGCAGGATCATCTGATTTATTCGTGAGTTCAGTGAAATTACGCACCAGATCAACGTTATTGGTATCTGACGTTATGATTTGTTCACTTGGAGTTAAAATATAGAGTGATTGCCCGGGACGCCTCAAGTTATCCATGACGACGATAAAACGCATCCACCAACGAAAGCTATTTTTGGGTACGTTCGTGAGCTCTTTTTCGATTGATGTGGCCAGCGACATTCCTATCTCCTTTTCTTTGGCCGAGAGATAGGTGAGGTTTCTGGAATCAAGGTTGGGTATGGTGACAATAAGGGCGAGAAATAAGGCGACGGTAAATAAAAAAATAGTGAATATCCTTATGGTTAACCTATCAAAAATCCACATTTTTTATCGCCTATTTTGCCAGCACCTGGTTACATTAACTCTTTATCAATGACAAATAAATAGCCTTTTGATCTCAAGGTTTTAATCCATGGTAAGCCATCTTTTCGTGATGGTAATTTTTTACGTAGATTAGACACATGAACATCGATTGAACGCGCAAAAGGAAGAAATTCTTTACCTAATACGGATTCACTGAGCGTATCTCGTGAAATAATATTACCGGGTTCTTCAAGTAATCTTAGTAGAATTTGGAATTCGGTGCCTGTTAAGTCAATATATTTACTATCAAAATACACCGCTTGTTGGCGAACATTAACTTTTAGTCCATCAACATTATACTCTACCGGCGCTGATTCATCTTGTTGACTTGGTGATATATCCCAGTATTTGCGACGTAAAATCGCTCTAATTCTGGCAATTAATTCCCGATCATTAAATGGCTTAATAATATAATCATCGGCACCAAGTTCTAAACCGATTACTTTATCCAATTCATTATCTTTTGCGGTAAGCAAAATAATTGGAACGGTATATTTTGTTCTCAATTGAGTTAGTACACTTAAGCCGTTGATATCCGGCATCATGATATCAAGTAAGATTAAATCAACTGAATTATCAAATTTGGTTAGTGCCTCAGCACCATTGTGCGCTACTTCTACACTAAAGTTTTCTAACTCTAATAATTCTTTTAATAGTGAAATTATCTCGACATCATCATCAACTAGCAGTAACTTTTTGTTCATTACTATCCCCTGCGACAGTGGTCATAAAAATGACATTTTTTATTTCTTATCTCATTTACTTGGTGAATCTTTTTTTATATTTATATGTAAGTTGTTTTATTTTCGTAACTTTACAAGCGGTATTATATATATAAAGCACACTATTAGAAAATAGAATTATATATTTCTCAATAAAATAACTAAATTGTGCTAGTATAAGTCGGTGTTTTTTTTACGCTTAAATGTGAGCATACATGAGCCGTCTCTATGAAAAACTAGTCAAAAAAGCTACTTATTTAGCGGTTATTTTTGCATTAATTTTAATAACAATTAAATTGTTTACCTGGTGGATTACGGGATCAGTCAGCTTATTAGCCTCACTTTTCGACTCTTCGATGGATTTATTGGCTTCGGGGATGAATTTTATTCTTATTCGCTACTCTTTAAAACCGGCTGATGATGATCACCGTTTTGGGCATGGGAAAGCGGAGTCATTAGCTGCGTTGGCGCAAAGTGCCTTTATTATTGGCTCGGTTGTTTTTTTACTGTTAAATAGTGTCAAACTATTGACTGAGCCTGTTGAGGTGAGTTACCCATTATTAGGGATTGTGATTTCGGCGATTTCTGTCCTTTTAACGTTAGGGTTGGTGTTATATCAACGTTATGTGATCCGGCTTACTGATAGCCAAGCGATCAAAGCTGATATGTTGCACTATTCATCAGATTTGTTAATGAATAGTGCCGTGGTGATTGCTTTGCTATTAAGCTGGTTTGGGATTATCTATGCGGATGCCATTTTTGCGTTATTAATTGGCTGCTACATTTTATATAATGCACTTAAGATTGCTTTTATTGCGATTCAAGACTTACTGGATAAAGCCCTACCAGAAAGTGAAAACGAGCGTATTTTAGATATTGCCTCATCATTGCCAGAAGTGCATGGTATTCACGATTTAAAAACACGCCGTTCAGGTCCCATGACTTTTGTGCAGTTACATATCGAATTGGATGATGATATGCCGCTAGTTAAAGCGCATGCGGTGGCAGATAAAATCGAAAAACTTATTTCACAACAATTTACGCCAGCAGAAGTTATCGTTCATCAGGACCCACTTTCTGTTGTACCAAAAGAAAAATCAAGATTGCGAGAGAAATTTAATTGATCAGCACAGCTAGCCTATTGAGCGTGGTAAATTAAGTCTCTATAATAGTTATAAAATCTAATAATTGAGGTTATTTTATATGGTGAAAAAAATAGGTGTACTAACAAGTGGTGGAGATGCGCCTGGTATGAATGCAGCAATCCGTGGTGTTGTGCGAACGGCATTGACAGAAGGATTGGAAGTTTATGGTATTAATGATGGTTATTTAGGGTTATACGAAAATCGTATTACACAGCTTCATCGTTATAGTGTATCTGACATTATTACACGTGGTGGCACATTCTTAGGTTCTGCTCGTTTCCCTGCCTTTAAAGAGAAAGCAACGCGTGAAGTCGCGATTGAAAATCTTAGAAAAAACAATATTGATGCACTAGTGGTAATTGGCGGTGACGGTTCTTATATGGGGGCAGTACGTTTAACCGAAGAAGGTTTCCCATGTATTGGTCTACCTGGTACCATTGATAATGATATTCGCGGCACTGATTACACTATTGGGTATTTCACAGCATTACAAACGGCAGTAGAAGCGATCGACCGTTTACGTGATACGTGTTCTTCACATCATCGTATTTCGATCATTGAAATCATGGGTCGTGGATGTGGTGATCTGACCTTAAATGCAGCGGTTGCTGGTGGTTGTGAATTTATGATCCTGCCAGAAGTTGCTTATACAAAAGAAGATCTTATTGAAGAAATCAAACTTGGTTTTTCTAAAGGAAAACGACACGCGATTGTTGCTGTTGCTGAGCATATGCTTGATGTAAATCAATTAGCAAAAGAGATCGAAATTGCGGTTCATCATGAAACTCGTGCTACGGTACTTGGGCATGTACAACGTGGTGGCTCACCAGTTCCTTATGACCGTATTTTAGGTTCAAGAATGGGTGCTTACGCGGTAGAATTGTTAATTCAAGGTCAAGGTGGACGCAGTGTTGGTGTGCAAAATGGTAAGTTGGTTCACCATGATATTATGGATGCACTTAACAACATGAAACGCCCATTTGATATGGATCTTTATAATACAGCTAAGCGTTTATTCTAACACACTGACCGTTAAGATTATAAATAATATAGAGAGGGTATTATGCAATTTTTAGAAGGCGAAAGCCGTTTTTATGTCCCCAATCCTGATGGTGGTGAGGATATTGCAGAAATGACTTACACTCGAATTGGTAATGATAAAGCATCGATTGATCATACTTATGTCAATATCAACTATCGTGGGCAAGGAATTGCCGATCGTTTATTTGAGCTGGTTATCGAGAAGATGCAGCAAGAAAAGCGTAAAATTATTCCCGTTTGTTCGTACGCAGTTGCTAAGTTTGAGCGTCGCGCTGAGTTACAAGCACTTAAAGCTGAATAATAATCTTAACTCGGTATTTAAAAAATAGGGAAATTGCGTTTGCATTTCCCTATTTTCTTTATTGACTTTGTTGCTCAATATCTTGATCATGCTAAAATAGCCAGCCATTATACGATAATGTATTTAGGAATTATTCCATGAAAGTTAAAACGCGTTTTGCCCCAAGTCCAACCGGTTATTTACATGTCGGTGGCGCCCGTACTGCACTCTATTCTTGGCTTTATGCTCGTCATGCCAAAGGAACATTCGTTTTACGTATTGAAGATACCGATTTGGAACGTTCAACACCAGAAGCGATTGATGCGATTATGGAGGGGATGAATTGGTTAGATCTTTCCTGGGAAGAAGGGCCTTACTTTCAAACGAAACGATTTGATCGTTATAACCAAGTCATCGATGAAATGTTAGCTGCTGGTACAGCTTATCGCTGTTATTGCTCAAAAGAGCGCCTCGAAAAATTACGTGAAACACAAATGGCTAACGGTGAAAAAGCCCGTTACGATGGTCATTGTCGTTGTGCCGATGTTCAAAAAGCCCATGATAGTCGTGAACCGCATGTGGTGCGATTTGCCAATCCAACCGATGGTAGCGTTATTTTTAATGATTTAATCCGTGGACCAATTGAGATTGCTAACAAAGAATTAGATGATTTGATTATTCGTCGAACAGATGGCTCACCAACTTATAACTTCTGTGTCGTTGTTGATGATTGGGATATGGAAATTACCCATGTGATTCGTGGTGAAGACCATATTAATAATACACCTCGTCAAATTAATATATTAAAAGCATTAGGTGCACCGTTACCTCAGTATGGTCATGTATCAATGATATTGGGGGATGATGGTCAAAAATTATCAAAACGACATGGTGCGGTCAGTGTCATGCAATATCGTGATGATGGCTATTTACCCGAAGCATTACTCAATTACCTAGTGCGTTTAGGCTGGTCACATGGCGATCAAGAAATTTTTACTATTCCTGAAATGATTGAGTATTTTACGCTTGATGCAGTAAGTCGTTCTGCAAGTGCATTTAATACTGAAAAATTATTATGGCTAAATCATCATTATATTAATCATTTAGATGCTGACTATGTTGCACAACATTTAATGTGGCACATGCAAAAGCAAGGTTATAATCTTGAACAAGGTCCAGACTTAATAACGATTGTTAAATTATATGCTGAACGTAGTAAAACATTAAAAGAGATGGCTGAATCGTGTGCTTATTGTTATATCGATTTTGATGAGTTCGATGCCGATGCTGCTAAAAAACATTTACGCCCTGTTGCTAAAGAGCCATTAGAATTAGCAAAACAAAAAATAGCGGCGATTGATGAACTTGATTGGCAAATTGAAACAATCCATCATGCAATTCAAGCAACCGCTGATGATTTATCCGTAGGAATGGGTAAAGTTGGGATGCCGTTACGTGTTGCGGTGACTGGGAGTGGGCAATCACCTTCGGTTGATGCTACGATTCATGCTGTCGGTAAACAGCGAGCATTGGCACGTATAGATAAAGCACTCGCTTACATCACAGCAAGAGCAGATCAGTTATAGCGCAATAACGGCTTATTTATGTGCATTGCGCATCAATGTAGTGCGTTAACCGATGGATATGCGGTATTAGTCATTAATCCGTTAATAAATCATTTCAATTGATGATTAGCACTTGTTTTTGTGATCAATATCACATATGTTATAGAAAATAGTACCAGTTAAAGCATTTTTAATTAAGAAATGGGTGAGTATTGTGAAATCGCTTTTTTTTAGTTAGATACACGATTTCTGGTATATTGTTTGCATACTTATTGTTTATTTTTAGATATACATCTATCGCTGAAGCGATATTTATTGGAGAAACTCAATGTGTTCGATTCTAGGTATTCTTGATATTAAATCAGATCCAGAAGCGCTACGAGCCAAAGCATTAGAACTATCTTGTTTAATGCGTCATCGTGGCCCTGACTGGTCTGGTATTTTTGCCTCTGACAAAGCCATCCTTGCTCATGAACGTTTGTCGATTGTTGATGTCAATACAGGTGCACAACCATTATATAATAAAAATAAAACCTTGGTTTTAGCTGTAAATGGCGAAATATACAATCATCAAGCTATCCGTGATAAATACAAAGACCGTTATGAGTTTCAAACAGGTTCTGACTGTGAAGTTATTTTAGCACTTTATCAAGAAAAAGGTGTTGATTGTCTTGACGAATTACAAGGTATGTTTGCCTTTGTCCTATATGATATTGAAAAAAATAGCTATTTTATTGGTCGTGATCATATTGGTATTATTCCTCTTTACACTGGTCATGATGAAAATGGTAACTTCTACGTTGCTTCAGAAATGAAATCATTAGCACCTGTTTGTAAGACATTAGCGCCGTTTCCACCGGGCAGCTATCTATCAAGCACTGATGGTGAGATTAAAACTTACTATCAACGTGATTGGATGGAATACGATAATGTAAAAGACAATAAAACTGATATTAATGAATTGCGTACTGCACTTGAAGAGTCAGTGAAAAGCCATTTAATGTCTGATGTGCCTTATGGAGTTTTACTTTCTGGTGGTTTAGATTCATCGGTTATTTCAGCAATTACTAAAAAATATGCATCACGTCGTGTTGAAGATCATGAAAAAACAGAAGCTTGGTGGCCACAGTTACACTCATTTGCAGTAGGTTTACAAGGTGCTCCCGATCTTAAAGCCGCGCAAGAAGTGGCAAACCATTTAGGAACGGTGCATCATGAAATCAACTTTACGATTCAAGAAGGGATTGATGCCATTCGTAACGTCATTTATGCGATTGAAACATATGATGTCACGACAA
Source organism: Orbus sasakiae (assembly GCF_039542345.1). NCBI lineage: Bacteria > Pseudomonadati > Pseudomonadota > Gammaproteobacteria > Orbales > Orbaceae > Orbus > Orbus sasakiae. Next base: position 34,114 of record NZ_BAABHY010000005.1, on the reverse strand, counting down.
TTCGCGCATCAACACCAATGTATTTGATGGCGCGTAAGATTAAAGCAATGGGCATTAAAATGGTGCTTTCTGGTGAAGGTGCTGACGAAGTGTTTGGTGGTTACTTGTACTTCCATAAGGCGCCAAATGCGAAAGAGTTTCATGAAGAGACCGTGCGTAAATTAGCTGCATTACATATGTATGATTGTGCGCGAGCCAATAAAGCGATGGCGGCTTGGGGTGTGGAAGCAAGGGTGCCTTTCCTTGACAAAAAATTCCTGGATTACGCAATGCGCATTAATCCAAAAGATAAAATGTGTGGTAGTAACGGCAAAATTGAAAAACAAATTGTACGTGAAGCTTTTGAATCGTATTTACCTGCTTCGGTTGTGTGGCGACAAAAAGAGCAATTCTCTGATGGTGTTGGCTACAGTTGGATTGATACATTAAAAGAGGTTGCAGAGAAGAAAGTTACGGATCAGCAATTAGAAAACGCGAAGTTCCGTTTCCCATATAATACGCCTGCTTCAAAAGAAGCTTACATGTATCGTGAAATCTTTGATGAGTTATTCCCATTAGCCAGTGCGGCAGAAACGGTACCAGGTGGTCCTTCTGTGGCATGTTCAACAGCAAAAGCGATTGAATGGGATGAGTCATTTAAAAACCTAAATGATCCATCAGGCCGTGCAGCGGTTGGCGTGCACAATGATGCTTATAAAAAATAGGCTCAAACTCATATAGTGTAAAGCGGCGTAATGCCGCTTTTTTTACACGATAATCATCGCGTATGATAATATTTTAACGAAAAAAAAGAGAACATAACGTTCTCTTTTTTATAGGGTGAATTGCTATAGCACCATTCTGACAATGTCAATATCGCCTAATTCTTTATAAAGACTCTCGACTTGTTCAATATGTGTTGCGTTAATTGTCACCGATACTGAATGATAGTTACCCTTGCTACTTGGTTTGATCGACGGTGTATAGTCACCAGGGGCGTGACGCTGAATAACCGTAATGACTTTATCAACTAATTCCGGCTTAGCTTCCCCCATCACTTTGTAAGTGAACGAACAAGGAAAATCGAGTAATTCGTTTAATTTAGTTGGTTGCATAATATTCTCTTTAATTTTGACACGTTATATTTAACTTATCTCTTTATATGGTGACAAATTTTATTTTATCAAGAGAGAGGCAAATAAGGTGGAATTTATCCACCTTATTGAGTTCACTATAACATAGATTTAGTTAAACCATTGATGAAATTTAAGTTTAATATAATCCCAAATGCTACCAAAGAATCCTGTTTCATCAACAGCCTCGAGTGTTACTAGCGGTCTTTCAGCAATCACATTACCATCAAGCATAAATTGGATTTTACCAACTTCTACCCCTTGTGCAATTGGGGCACTGAGGTACTGGCCGTTAAGTTGCTGTGTAACGGTGAGATTCGCCGCTTGTCCTCGTGGCACCGTAATATGGATATCTTCGAGTGAACCAAGTTTGACTGAATTATTTTCACCATACCAAATGGTTTCAGTAATCAGCGGATTATTGGCTTTTAATGGGGTCGCTGTTTCAAAGAATCTAAAGCCCCACGTTAGCAATTTTTTACTCTCTTCTTCACGGCCTTTAAAGGTACGCCCACCTAGTACTGATGAAATTAAACGAGTGTTACCTTCAACGGCAGATGCCACTAAGTTGTAACCCGCTGCATTGGTATGACCCGTTTTAATCCCATCGACAGCTAATGATGTATCCCACAAAAGACCATTACGATTGGTTTGTTTAATATTATTAAATGTAAACTCTTTTTGTTTATAAATAGCGTATTCTTCCGGCAAATTTTTGATTAATGCGCGACCTAGAAAAGCCATGTCTTTTGCCGTGGTATATTGACCTGGTGCATCAAGACCATGTACGGTTTGAAAGTGAGTATTGGTTAAACCTAATTGTGCACTATAGTTGTTCATCAGGTTAACAAATGAATCTTGGCTACCTGCAACATGTTCAGCCATTGCAATACAAGCATCGTTGCCCGATTGAATAATGATACCTCGATTTAAATCGGCAACAGAAACTTTATCACCCGGTTTTAAGAACATCACTGATGAGCCTTTTAATACGGGGTTACCAGTCGCCCATGCATCTTTACTAATGGTGACAATATCATTTTCAGCAATCCGTTTTGATTTAATCGCTTCACCAACTACATAGCTGGTCATCATTTTTGTTAAACTCGCCGGGTCACGTTTTGTCTCTGCATTATATTGCGCTAAGATTTCACCTGAATTTGCATCAATGAGTACATAAGCTTCAGCATCAATCTTTGGTGCATCTGGTATAGGGAAATTAATATCTGCATGGGCAGTACTTATTGATAAAGCGAGCAACGCTAGCGAATATTTTAATTTGAGTGATAACTGTTTTTTCATTATACAAACCCGACTATTTAGAGATAAAAAATCATATGTTCTTCGATAACATATTACGATGAGTATGAATTGACATAATAATGCCAAAACCTGCCATTAAAACAACTAATGATGAACCGCCATAACTAATTAATGGTAATGGTACTCCAACCACAGGTAAGATTCCACTGACCATGCCAATATTGATAAAGACATAGATAAATAACACCAGAATCAATCCACCAGCTAAAATTCGGCCAAATGTGGTCTGTGCTTGTGAAGCAATAATCAATCCACGACTGATCAGGCATAAAAATAAAACCAGTAGGACAATTGCACCAATAAACCCAAATTCTTCAGCGATGACTGAAAAAATAAAATCGGTATGGCGCTCTGGAATGAATTCCAGTTGTGATTGGGTTCCTTCTAGCCAACCTTTTCCCCACAGTCCACCTGAACCAATCGCCGTTTTTGATTGTAAAATATGGTAACCTTTACCCAACGGATCTCGCTCAGGGTTGAATAATGTTAAAACCCGCTCGCGTTGATAGTCATGCATCAAAAAGTACCACATGATTGGGATAAAGGCACCGATTGCCGCAATTGATGCTGCAATAAATTTCCAACTAATGCCCGCCAGAAAAATAATAAAGATCCCCGACATGGCAATCAATATTGCTGTGCCCAGATCGGGTTGCATTGCGACTAATAATGTTGGCACAGCAATAATAGCTAATGTCTGTACTGTCGTTTTTAGTGGTGGAGGGCAACCTTCTCGGTTGATGAATTTCGCGACCATAAGTGGTACGGCTATCTTGGCAATTTCAGAGGGTTGGAATCGAATAAACCCAAGATTTAACCAACGCTGAGCGCCTTTACTGGTATAACCAAATACATCAACGATAACCAACACAATTATACAGGCAATATAGAGATAAGGTGCCCATTTTTCGTAAAAACGTGGTGAAAATTGTGCAAAGACTAGCATGACGATAATACCGAGTATTATTTGGGTAACTTTACGTTCGGTCATGGCAAGATCTTGCCCACTTGCACTCCACATAATATATACGCTGTAAGCGAGTAATAATAAAATAAAAAATAAAAATAATGGATCGATATGTAATCGTGTCCAGATAGGGATTTTTTTGCTATGGATCATTAATCTCCCTGCCTCATATTTAATATTGCCTCAGATATTTTAGTCGATTCATCACCGAGTAAATAGTAGTCTAGAATTCGTTTAGCAATCGCCCCACCATTGGTACTACCACCACCACCATTTTCTAAAACGATAGCTAAAGCAATAGTCGGCTTGTCATAAGGCGCATAAGCGATAAATAACGCATGATCGCGTAAATGTTCAGGAATATTATTAGCGTTATAAACATCATCTGCTTTTAAACCATAAACTTGTGCCGTGCCTGATTTACCTGCGGCCTTATAAGTGGCATCAGCGTAAACCTTACGAGCGGTACCTCGTGAACCAAACATCACTTTATACATGCCTTCTTTAGCGATTTGCCAATATTTAGGATCAACCAGTTGTGTTAAACTGGTGTCTTCTACCATGGGTTTTGACATCGGTTGTGGTAACTCATTATCTAACATTGTACTGCGTTTTTGTTTTAACAAATGTGGTGTGTAGGTTTTACCATTATTAATCATGATAGTAAGGGCTTTAGCCATTTGCAGTGGGGTCGTTGTCCAATAGCCTTGCCCGATTCCGACAGGAATGGTATCACCAGGTAACCAAGGCTGTTTGTGCCGAGACATTTTCCACTCTCGATTTGGCAAAATAGCTACACTCTCTTCACTTTTAGAGATATCAATTCCGGTGCGTTGACCATATCCAAATTTGAGCATCCAATAATGTAACCGATCGATGCCTAAATCATAAGCTACTTGGTAATAATATGTATCAACCGATTCTTCAATCGATTTTACCACGTCGACTTTACCGTGTCCCCAACGTAGCCAGTCTCGATACCGTTTTTCGGTACCCGGTAATTGCCAATAACCGGGATCTGACACAATGGTTTTAGGGGTGATGACACCTTCACTTAGTGCGGATACCGCAATAAACGGTTTTACCGTTGATGCGGGCGGGTAAGTACCGAGGGTTGCGCGGTTATAAAGGGGCTTGTTCGGGTCTTCTAGTAGTGCATTATATTTTGCAGAGGAAATACCTCCAACAAACAGATTTGGATCATAACTTGGACTTGAAACCAGCGCTAATACTTCACCAGTATTAGGGTCAATCGCCACCACAGCGGCTCGTCGGTCACCCAGTAAATTTTCAATATAACGCTGTAAGTTAAGATCGATGGTTAAATAAATATCTTCGCCAGCAACAGGGGGGTTATGGTTTAATTGACGAACAATTTTACCTCGATTATTTACCTCAACCTCTTCATAACCGGGGGAACCATGTAACATATCTTCATAAAACCGTTCAATACCGATTTTACCAATATTAAGTGTACCGACATAATCACTGAGTTTATCGTCTTCCTCAAGCCGAGCTTTATCTTGGTTATTAATTTTTGATACATAACCAAGTACATGAGTTAATGTTTTGCCGTAAGGGTAGTAGCGATGCTGGGTTCCAGTAATATTGACAAATGGAAAACGGTGTTGATTAACTACAAATTTTGCAATTTCTTTTTCGGTCAAGTTGTCTTTTAATGGCACAGGGCGATGTGCTTTATAACCGCGGCGCTCTTTTTGAAAATTTTCAATTTCTTCATCGGTCAAATTGACTAATGTCTTAAGCTCATCTAACTGTTGGTTTAGGTTGCTAATTTTGTCTGGGATAATATTGAGTTGGTAAATGGTATTATTAATAGCTAACGGTACACCATTACGATCATAGATAATTCCCCGATTAGGGGGAATGGGGATGATTTCAATACGATTGTTATTCGATTTGGTATTGTAGTAGCCAAAACTTAGAATTTGCAGGTGAGCAAGCGTGACCAATAAGATAACGACCATAAGCAAAATTACCGCAAAAGCAACCAGTGCTCTACGTAAAAATAAATTGGTCTCTGCGCTATGATCGCGAATCTTTGCGCGATCACGCCGATTTAGCTGTTGTATAGCTCGCTACTCCTGATTCGTATTATCATGGGCGCGCTTTTTTTCAGCTCTTTGCTGTTCTTCATTGCGTTCCCATTTTTCATAGGCATTGACAATGCGTGCGACCACGGGATGTCTGACCACGTCTTCACTTAAGAAAAAGTTAAAACTAATGTCATCAACGTTATTCAATACTTCAATTGCATGACGTAAGCCCGATTTTTGATGACGAGGTAAGTCAATTTGAGTAATATCGCCAGTAATCACGGCTTTAGAATTGAAGCCAATTCGTGTTAAGAACATTTTCATCTGTTCAATAGTGGTATTTTGGCTCTCATCTAAAATAATAAATGCGTCGTTTAGCGTTCGCCCTCGCATATAAGCCAGTGGTGCGACTTCGATAATGTTTTTTTCAATCAATTTTTCAACTTTTTCGAAACCGAGCATCTCAAATAGTGCATCATAAAGCGGTCGTAAATAAGGGTCGACTTTTTGGCTTAAATCACCTGGTAAAAAACCTAACTTTTCACCAGCTTCTACTGCTGGGCGGGTTAATAAAATACGTCTAACATGTTGTTTTTCTAATGCATCAACAGCCGCCGCAACAGCCAAATAGGTTTTTCCTGTTCCAGCAGGACCAATACCAAATGTGATGTCATAATTCATCACATTGGCAATATAGCTTGCTTGATTTGGGGTGCGGGGCTTGATCACACCCCGTTTCGTCTTAATCATGACTAATTTACCGCCATCATAAAGCGCATGTGCTGGTAAATGTTGTGCCACTTTTTCAAGCGCGCCACTTTCTTTTATCGCTAAGTGGATTTGCTCTGGTTCGATATCAACAAGCTGCTGTTTGTGTTTAGTCAGCTTATAAAGGGATTGTAGAATTTCATCAGCTGCTTTGACGCAGATTTCGTCCCCAACCAAAGTAAACTGATTACCACGGTAGTTGATTTCAATCCCTAAACGTTTTTCGAGCTGTTTAATATTATCATTATAAGGACCACACAGACTATTTAAACGTTCATTCTCTGCGGGTTCCAATATTGTCTCATGAGTAATAATATTCAAATCACATCCTTTAAAGTAGCGTTGATAAATTAAGGGCGATAAATCCCTACACCTAATGCATCTTCTTTTTGTGTTCGGGCAATAATCGCACTTGGCGACTCATTGACTCGTAGATCCATTTCATCTTCAGTTCGGACAATTTTACCACGTAGCGAGTTTGGATAAACATCGGTAATTTCAACATCAACAAAGTTACCAATCATATCAGGTAACCCTTCGAAGTTAACGATTCGGTTATTTTCAGTACGACCAGTAAGTTCCATCAGATCTTTTTTCGATGGTCCTTCAACTAAGACACGCTGAATTGTTCCGAGCATTTTTCGACTGAATTGCATAGCCTGTTGATTAATGCGTTCTTGCAAAATATAAAGACGTTGTTTTTTCTCTTCTTCAGAGACATTGTCTTCCATATCCGCAGCAGGGGTACCTGGTCTTGCTGAGTAAACAAAGCTATAACTTAAGTCAAAATTGACATCAGCAATCAGTTTCATGGTTTGCTCAAAGTCTTCTTGGGTTTCACCAGGGAAACCGACAATGAAATCTGAACTAATTTGAATGTCTGGTCGAACTTTACGTAACTTGCGAATGATCGATTTATATTCAAGCGCAGTATGTGTTCGTTTCATTAAATTTAATACACGATCTGAACCACTTTGCACGGGTAAGTGCAAGTAACTGACTAATTCAGGTGTATCTTGATAGACTTCAATAATATCATCTGTGAATTCAATCGGGTGGCTGGTTGTAAAACGAATACGATCGATTCCGTCAATCGATGCAACTAAACGTAAGAGTTGAGCAAAAGTACAAATATCATCATCAAAAGTGGGACCTCGGTAAGCATTCACATTTTGACCAAGTAAATTAACTTCACGTACGCCTTGTGCGGCAAGTTGCGCAATCTCATATATCACGTCATCACAAGGTCGGCTCACTTCTTCACCTCGTGTATATGGCACTACACAGTATGTACAGTACTTATTACAACCTTCCATAATTGATACGAATGCAGTTGGTCCTTCGCTTCGAGGCTCTGGTAAGCTATCAAATTTTTCAATTTCAGGAAAACTGACATCTACAATATGTGCATTTTCACTACTGCGAATGCGGTTGATCATTTCTGGCAAACGGTGGAAAGTCTGCGGTCCAAAAATAATATCAACAAACGGGGCTCGTTTACGAATATGTTCGCCTTCTTGTGAGGCTACGCATCCACCCACACCAATAATCACATCGGGATTGTGTTTTTTAAGATTTTTCCAGCGACCTAATTGGTGAAACACTTTTTCTTGTGCTTTTTCGCGAATTGAACAGGTATTGAGTAATAATATATCTGCTTCATCGGCATCATCAGTAAGGGTTAAACCGTGGGTTGATTCAAGGAGATCTGCCATTTTAGATGAGTCATACTCATTCATTTGGCAGCCCCAAGTTTTGATATGTAATTTTTTGCTCATCAATAACTCAGCTATTTGTAATTGTTAAAATGAAAACGGCTTTAAATCCGTGATTTTAGCGAGCTATATTGTAATGCTTTGCTGACGTAGGATCTAGTTAAAAGAGATAATAGTTTGATAAAAATATGTTAAAACGCGCATAAATCGTTTCTTCATATTAATCATCATGCTATTTTCAGCTTTATCACTGAAAAATAGCATGATAAATGGGGGGAATGAGGTTATGTTATTCCTTCAGATTTATGTGATTTGCCATGCAGTGGACGCACAGCATCAATACTGCGTTCAAGTTTGATTTTTGTTCCGCCATAGTCTTTGGTTATCATGGCAATAAACAGGACATCGAGTAAGGTTAATTGAATGATACGAGCCACGGCATTTTGCCCCAATATTGGGCCATTACGCGCAGGACTAAAAATTGATAAGTGTGATATTTCAGCTAATTCCGCCTGATGGTTATTGGTAATGCAAATGATTTTTGCCCCTTGGTTTTTGGCTATCTGCGCAGCATTACATACTTCCGTGGTATTACCCGATTGTGAAATCGCGATAATGACATCATGTTCTGTTAACTGTGAGGCAACCATCATCATTAAATGGTAATCACTGTAAGTGTGACTATGGAGCCCAATACGTAACAGTTTATGTTCAAAATCTTCACCGACCGTTGCTGAACCGCCAACACCAAAAATGACTACATGCTGTGCATTCATGACCCAATCGGCAGCTTGCACGATAATGTTGTGATCCACAATTGATTGTGCTTCTTTTAGGGCTTGCACTGAGCTGTTAAAGACTTTATCAACAAGATCATGAATATTATCGTTTTCAGATATCTCTTGTTCTTTATCAAATGGTAAAACATCGAAATAAGAGATCAGTGCACTACGCAGTTCACGAAACCCCGAATAGCCGACTTTTTTAGCCACTTTGACAAGCAGTGGCTCAGAGACATTTAATTTTTGGGCAACTTCTTTAATACTGGTCTTTGATTGGATGTTACCCTTGGTCATCATCCATTCAATAATCCGCCGTTCTGTATTACTTAAACTGGAAAGTGATATCCGAATCCTCGCGCCAATCGCAAGTGCATTATGGTTATTTTCTATTTCATTCATCTTGTTACCACTTTTTTCAATAATCGTATTGATAAGGTTAATTTTAACCCGAATTTAGTCTATGTATAGCTAAAATTCAGACGGATTGACAAAACTAAATTTGCTGACTGAATAATCTAACTTTACAAAATAATAAATTTACGTTAATTTATTTTATTGTAAAGTTCAAGATGTTTTTGCGTTATTATGCAAATTAAGTTAATTCACCTAACTACAGAGAAATAAAGATGAAAATTGCGATTGGTTGTGATCATGTGGGTATTATTTTAAAACAAGATATTGTTGATTTTTTAAAAACAAAAAATATCGAAGTTATTGATTTTGGTGCAAATTCTACCGAAAGAACAGATTATCCTATATACGCTAAAGCCGTAGCCGAAGCGGTAACGAGCAAGCAAGCTGACTTAGGCATTTTAATCTGTGGTACCGGTGTTGGTATTTCTATTGCTGCAAATAAACATCACGGTATTCGTGCTATCGTGTGTAGTGACCCCTATTCTGCCAAGCTATCACGTGAACATAATAATACGAATGTGCTTGCATTTGGTTCACGCGTAATCGGTTTAGAATTAGCTAAAATGATTGTTGAACAATGGTTAAATGCTGAATTTGAAGGCGGTCGTCACCAAAATCGTATCGACCAAATCGCTCAAATTGAAAAGGAGCAATGCAATGGCTAAATTCTGTCCTTCTCTGATGTGCATTGATTTTGCACGTTTACCAGAGGAACTCAAAACCCTTGAAGAAGCTGGCGCTGATATGTTCCATATTGATGTAATGGATGGTAATTTTGTTCCTAACTTTGCATTAGGTACGGAAGATATTAAGGCTGTTCGTAAATTATCGACGATTCCTTATGATGTGCATTTAATGGTTACTAATCCAACCCCTTATATTGAAAAATTTGCTGACTTAGGTTGTGAAATTATTTATGTACACGTTGAAACGTCTGCTCATATTCATCGTACATTAACGCAAATCAAAGCAACGGGTAAGAAAGTTGGATTAGCAATTAATCCTGGTACGCCTTTAGCTATGCTTGAGGAAGTGATTGATTTAGTTGATGTTGTGCTCATTATGTCGGTCAATCCAGGCTTTGCAGGTCAACCTTTCATTCCACAATCAATTGATAAAATTCAACGTCTTCATCAGTTAATTAAAGAGAAAGGCTTAGCAACAACGATTGCTATTGATGGTGCAATAAGTCCTGAAATTGTTAAAAAATTAGCTCCTTATGTGGAGTACTTTGTTCTTGGTACTGCCGGTTTATTCCGAAAAGATAAGACATATCGTCAAGCTATTGATGATTTAAGACAACTTGTCTAGTTAATATGATGGCCTTTAACCGATAAAGGAGAGAGGCCAAATTTACAAAATCTAGTCTTTTAATGAAATCAGTAGTACTTTTCCCTTGTATTTACCCTCAATTACCTAAATTTATTTCACACAATTAATTATTTTTGTGAATTAAATCACTTTTTCTATTTTACTTTACTGGTAAAATGTTTTTTGTGAACTTTACGAAAATAATAGTAATTTATTAATCTCTATCTAATTAAGTCGGTCATCAAAAGCTGATTTGAGGAAAAGTTGAAATGAAAAGTGTATTTTTTAGTGTCTTACAACGAGTTGGTCGATCTTTCATGCTACCAATTGCATTATTACCTGTTGCTGGTTTAATGCTTGGTATTGGCGCTTCATTCACCAATGAAACTACCATCACATCTTATGGCCTACAAGGTATTTTAGGTGATGGCACAATCCTTCACGCGTTTTTAACCGTTATGAAAAATGCGGGTAGTGTTGTTTTTTCTAACTTACCTATTTTATTTGCAATTGGTGTTGCGATGGGTATGGCAAAAAAAGAAAAAGAAGTGGCGGCAATTTCTGGTGCCGTTGGCTTTTTCATCATGCATTCAACAATCCATGCGATGCTTGAATTAAAAGGCTTATTGGCTGAAGGTGCTTTACCAGAAGGTTCAATTGGTAATGCCGTTGGTATTGAAACACTGCAAATGGGTGTTTTTGGTGGGGTAATTGTCGGGCTGGGTGTTGCCGCATTACACAACCGTTTTTATCGAATTGAATTACCTGCTGTATTATCATTCTTTGGTGGCAGTCGATTTGTTCCGATTATTACCGCATTTGTCTATCTTTTCGTCGGTATTTTGATGTTTTATACTTGGCCTTCGATTCAACATGGCATCATGTTACTTGGCCAATTAGTGAATGAAGCTGGCTATGCTGGGACCTTCATTTATGGCTTTATTGAGCGAGCGTTAATCCCATTTGGTTTACATCATGTGTTCTATATGCCGTTTTGGCAAACAGGCGTTGGTGGTACTGCTATTATTGATGGTCAATTTATTGCTGGTGCTCAAAATATATTCTTTGCAGAATTAGCAAGCCCGAATACAACACATTTCTCTGTTGAAGCAACCCGTTTTATGGCCGGTAAATTCCCATTCTATTTATTTGGTATTCCTGGGGCGGCATTAGCGCTTTACTACACGGCTAAACCACAAAATCGTAAAGCTATTTTTGGTCTATTAGTTTCTGCAACGTTAACCGCGGTATTAACTGGGATTACTGAACCAATTGAATTCTCATTCCTATTTGCGGCACCATTACTTTATGTCATTCACTGTGTGTATGCTGGTTTATCGTTCATGCTGTGCCATATCTTCGATGTGGGTGTGGGGCAAACGTTCTCAGGAAGCTTAATTGACTTTACATTATTCGGTATTTTACAAGGTAATGCGAAAACCCATTGGATCAATGCGATTTTAATTGGTTTACCAATGTTCCCACTATATTACTTTACTTTTAGTTTCTTGATTAAAAAATTCAACTTCAAAACGCCAGGTCGTGAAGATGATACTGAAGAAGTAAAACTTTATACTCGTAAAGATGTTGAAGAAGCAAAACAAAATAAAGCTAACGCGAGTAAAGCTGACTTATCCGCGATGATCGTTGATGGCTTAGGTGGTAAAGATAATATTACTTATGTGGACTGTTGTGCGACGCGATTACGTATCTCTGTCACAGATAATCAATTAGTGAATAAAGAGTTATTACAATCGACGGGTGCAAAAGGGGTATTAATTAATGGTCAGGGTATCCAGATTATTTATGGTCCTCATGTGACGGTGGTTAAATCTCATTTAGAAGATTATATTCACCACTCGGTTTAATATTGTCAGGAAAGTGTTTGGGTCGATGTTTTTAGTGATAAAACATATCGACTCAATTCTTACCACCATTCATATTAAGATCAAATTGAGTTTTATAATGAAGTAAAACTCAATTTACCTAAAACAGCGAGTATTTTATTTTTGCTTTATTGACGATAATAATTCTATCTTTTTATTTTTATCAATTTTATTTCAAAATACATAGATCATAATTTAAGCAAGCTAATCATTAACTATTCAACAACAAACACTATTATCAATATTAACATTTATGTATAATCCTGTTATCAGATCTTAAATTAATCGTTGAGAGATTCTTGATTAGGAATATGTAATGAATTCAATGCGCTTGTTAGCTTTGCCCTTTTTTTGTCTATTTTTCACTAATAGTGTTTATGCTCAACCAGTTTCTCAAAATTTAAATGCACCGGCTGGGATTATTATTGATGATCCTTCCGTATTGATCCCTTCTTTAAGGGCCGCGGCTGAAAAAGGTGAGCCTGATGCGCAATATTCGTTAGCGAATATTTACCAACAAGGATTAGGCGTTGATATCAGCTATGTCCGCGCCGCTTTTTGGTATAAAAAGGCTGCTGACCAAGGAATGGCAAAGGCGCAAAACAACCTTGGCAATTTATATACGGATGGCTTAGGTGTTGAACGCGATTTGTTAAAAGCTTTTGATTATTATAATAAAGCGGCTGCTCAAAATTTACCCTTAGCACAATACAACTTAGCCTTGGCTTATAAAAATGGTATTGGTACTGAAAAAAATATTCTACGCTCGATTGATTTGTTTGCAAAAGCGGGTGAGCAAGGTATCTCAGATGCTAATTTGAATGTTGGGTTAATGTATTTCTTTGGTGATAACGTTCGCCAAAATAGAGCTACTGCGGCAGATTGGTTTAGTAAAGCGGCAAAAGATGGAAATAGTGAAGCGCAATATTATTTAGCTGTCATGTCGGAGAAAGGCGACGGTATTACGCAAGATTATTTAGCCGCGATCTATTTTTATACCGAAGCAGCTGAGCATGGTTATATTCCGGCAATGTACAATCTTGGTATTATGTATGCGACGGGCACCGGTACTAAGCCCAATAATGAAAAAGCAGCCTATTGGTTTACCCAAGCTGCAGAAGCCGGTAATGCCGATGCACAATATAATATTGGTGTAATGTATGATGTGGGGGGCGGTGTACCTCAAAATTTAGCAAAAGCGGTCGAGTGGTATATTAAAGCTGCAGAGCAAGGTAGTGTGGATGCTCAATATAATTTAGCGGTTAAATACCTTGATGGTGAAGGCATTACCAAAAATAAAGGACGGGCGATTTACTGGTTTACAAAGGCGGCCGAGCAAGGCGACGAAGATGCCAAAGCGAATTTAGCTGAGTTGTTAAAAAACGACAGCGATGATGAATAAAAAAATTGGCACGTTATGTGCCAATTTTATCTTGGTTACCCGGAGTTTCGCATTCCGGCGGCGATTCCCGATATCGTAATCATTAATGCTTGTTCTACCGTTGAATTTTCTTCGTGTCCCTTACGCGAGCGGTCAAGCAATTCCACTTGTAATAAATTGAGGGGCTTGATATAGCTATTACGTAATGCAACGGATTCAGCTATCCATGGCAAATCTGCCATTAAGCTGTCATCATCAGTAATCTTTAATACTACCTCAATATCATCTTTTAATAATTGGCACAGTGCTGTGCCTAAATGCCACATTGATGCATCAACCAGTCGTTTTTCATAATGTTGATAGATATTGGTATCCGCTTTTGCATAGACCATCTCTAACATTCCAAGTCGTGTATTAAAAAATGGCCAATTATGGTACATCTCTTTTAAAAGAGTCTCTTTCCCTTCATTCATCGCGATTTTTAGTGCCGAACCTGCGCCTAACCAAGAGGGTAGCATGAGGCGATTTTGGGTCCATGCAAAGATCCATGGAATGGCACGTAAACTTTCAATACCACCACCTTTTTTACGTTTTTGTGGGCGGGAACCTAGCGGTAATCGACCCAGTTCTATTTCTGGTGTAACTGCGCGGAAATAAGGTACAAATTCTGGCTCCTCACGAATATAATGACGATAACATTCACATGATGTTTTTGACATTTCATCCATAATCGTACGCCAGTCTTGTTTAGGATTGGGTGGCGGTAATAAGTTTGCTTGTAAGATGGCTGATGCATAAAGCATTAAACTACTCAACGCAACATCCGGTAAACCGAGTTTAAAGCGGATCATCTCACCTTGTTCGGTAACACGTAAACCACCCTTTAATGAGCCTGGTGGTTGAGATAATAACGCCGCATGAGCTGGAGCGCCACCTCGTCCGATTGTACCGCCACGACCATGAAATAGTGTTAATTCGATACCATTATCTGCAAACAGTTTAACTAATTCTTCTTGTGAACGGTATTGCGCCCAAGAAGCAGCTAGTGTACCGGCATCTTTCGCTGAGTCAGAATAACCAATCATGACCATTTGCTTACCACGAATACACTCACGATACCATGGAATATCAAGCAGCTTTTGCATAACTGATTTGGCATTGTTTAGATCATCGAGTGTTTCAAATAATGGCACAACTGGAATATGTTTTTGACAATTAACTGATTTTAATAATAGATATACGGCTAAAATATCTGATGGTGTTTTTGCCATCGAGATAACATAAGCCGAAATTGACTCTTCACCCGCTTTAGCGATCACTTTACATGTATCAAAGACTTCTTTTACCGACTCGTCAGGCTGCCATTGATAAGGTAATAAAGGTCGGTTTGAGGCCAGTTCATTTAACAAAAATTGTTGTCTTTCTTGTTCAGACCAAGCAGCATAACTACCCAAATTTAACTCTTGAGTTAAAGCATCGAGTGCATCCGTGTGAACTGAGCTGTCTTGCCTAATATCCAAACGCACCAGTTGAAGGCCAAAGCTCTTGATTCGACGTAGGGTATCGAGTAGTGGCCCGTGAGCGATGGTGGACATTCCACATTCAATTAATGAATTGTAACAGCTATAAAGTGGCTGCCATAATTGAGCATTGTTTAATAGAACATCTGATGGCGCTAAGAGCTCTTCTTCATTAAGTAATGAAGTTAAATAAGTATGAGTTTTGACTAAGCGTGAACGTAGCATTTTCATGATGACACGATAAGGTTCTGCATACTCTTTACCAGCATCTAAATAATCCAGTACTTCTTGAGTACATTCCGACATTGATAATTCGCGTACCAATATTTGAATGTCTGCTAGAAATAATTCAATGGCTTTAATTCGTGCTTGCAACATGACTTTAGCTGTTACCTTAGCGGTAACATTTGGGTTACCATCGCGATCCCCCCCCATCCAAGAGGTAAATTTGATCGGTACATGTTCAACAGGTAACTGTCTATCAAATGCATCAACAAGTTGATCATTAAACTCTCTTAAAAAGAGTGGTACCCCTTCCCATAGGCTATCTTCAATGACTGAAAAGCCCCATTTAGCTTCATCAATGGGCGTTGGTCTTTGTTTGCGGATTTCATCCGTATACCAAGCTTGGCAAACCAGTTGACGTAATCGACGCATAATACGGTCTTTTTCATAATCGGCTAAATCATCATGATCTAATTGGGCTAGGCAAGTATTGATCGATGTGTAAGTATTAATCAGTGTTCGACGATTAATTTCGGTTGGATGTGCCGTTAGAACAAGCTCGATTGAAAGCTCGCGAATCGCTTTACAGATTTCAGCACTCGCAATATTTTGTGTTTTCAGGTTATTAAACAACTCAGTTAATTTTTGTGGGCTGCTTACAGCTTCGCCATGTGGTGAAATGCCATAGTATTCAGCCGCTGTATTGGCTAAATTAAGAAACTGGTTAAATGCTCTGGCAACAGGAAGCAACTCTTCATTACTAAGGTTTTTAATTAAATTGAGCAATTCATCGTGTGCGGCACTGTCACCTTGTTGGCTCACTTTTGCAAGTAATCTGATATTTTCTACGCGATCTAATGTCTCTTGACCTGCAGCTCGAGTAATGGCGTCACCTAAAAGCGTGCCGAGCATATTGATATTACTTTTCATTAATGAATAATCAGTCTTCATGGAGATCCTCATGATTAACGTATCGCAATCGTTGGTGTTGCTATTAAGTGTTATGTACTATTTAGTTAGTACCTTTATTTTTTTATAAAAAATGTGATGTCTTATGTTTGTTTGGTCGCTATGGAAGAGGGAGAGGGTGTACATCACTCCAAAACAAAGCTCAATATTTGTCCAAAATTAAACGTATTACCTACATAATATTCTTATTTATTTGATACTTTATAATATTGTAATGACAAAATTAAATCATAAATATTTATATTGGCATATTGGTTACTAATTTTAATTATGCTGATTCAATGTTGATGATGAAAAATGCTATCGAATCACCCTCCTCAACATTTTTTTTATCCTGTTTATTTACGTTAACGGCGATCCTTGAACGTAAACTGGAATCTTGAATCTTGAATAAAAACAAATATCAGCGTATTTAATGATAGTTTAAACGTTATTAACAATAAATTTACTAGACTTTTCGGTCAATAAGCATAAAAATAACTCAATAAATTCAATTATGCTTTAATTTATACCTGATATTTTATATTTAGGTAAGATTATTTGCGTATAAATTCTACATACTATAGTAAATAAAGTGCTATGTTATCGAACATGTATTTTATTTATCTTAGCCACTTAAAATATAGAATAACATGGATAAATAGATGGTTTCTGTTTTTTATATTGCAGCAATTATTACTGTTTTAGCTAGTGCGAAAGCGATTAGCGGAACACAGTCAATGAATGCACTTTTGTACTTTGTTATTTCACTTCTGGCCACTGCCGTAGTCTTTTTTATTATGGGCGCTTATTTTTCAGCCGCTTTAGTTGTGATGTTATTCGTCGGAGCTGTGTCTTTACTTTTCCTATCCGTCTTATCGCTAACCAATATTCGTAAAGATATGGTCGAACAAAATAAACGTGGTATTAGTCCTAAAATTTGGTTAGGACCGTTAATTTTAGTTTTTGTGTTATTTGTGACGTTAATTTATGGCATTGCGAGTAATGATTATCCATTTTTGTCGTCAAGTCGCATGGAAGAAAGTAATATTACCGATATGTTATTGGGAGCTTATATTTTAGTTATTGAGTTGGCCGTACTATTATTACTTTGCGCACTGGTCATTGCTTATCATTTTATTTATCGACTTTATCTCAATAAAGATAATGAATTAATGCCAACATTAGAACATCAGGAAGGGGAAACGCATGATTCCACTAATGCATAGCTTAATATTAGCTACTACACTGTTTGTTATTGGTTTGTTTGGTGCGATGATTCGCCGTAATTTCTTATTTTTATTATTAAGTTTAATGATTATGATTAATGGTGCAGTCATTGCTTTAGTTGCAGCTGGTTCTTATTGGCTACAACCCGATGGACAAATCATTTCAATTATTGCGGTAAGTGCCGCGTTGGCAGAAGGGTGTATTGGTTTAGCCTTGCTTGTCAAAATGTATTACCGACGAAAAACCGTAAATATTGATGCATTGAGTGAAATGAAAGGATGAATTTACTTTATTTAACGATTATTATTCCACTGATCTCTTTTTTAATTTTGGTTTGTTTAGGACGCCATATCCGTAAAGAGAATATTCTGGTGATTGGGATCAGTACCATTGGGCTATTATGCTTATTGATGTTGTTTGTCTGTATTGATTATCAGGCTAACACGGTTCCAGATACGTCATTAATTTATTCCCGTTTCTTATGGGAATGGTTTACAGTTGGTACAACTAAAGTTGCAATTTCATTGCAATTAGATGGTTTATCTTTAGTCTTTTTAATCATTATTTCATTCTTTAGCTTACTCATTTATTTTTTTGCAGCCTGTTATCTCACCTCTTCAAATGACATTTATACTTTTTTTGCTTATGGCAATTTATTGATTTCAAGTCTATTTTTATTAATTTTAGCCGATAATTTGTTTGTGCTATTTGTTGGTTGGGAAGGCGTAAGTATTAGTTGTTACTTATTGATCGGCATTTATTTCCAAAAACGTAAAGTCAACTTTTCTGCTGTTAAAGCATTTTTAGTCATGGTGGTTGCAGATACGTTTTTACTGTTTGGCATCTTTTTAATTTACAATGAATTAAATACCTTAAATATTCGCGAACTAATTGAACTCGCAAATGAAAATTTAGCGGTGGATTCCGAAATTATTTTTTGGATAACGTTAATGTTTTTTATTGGGGTAATGGGGAAAGCAGGGTTATTTCCATTCCATACAGGCTTTACTGAAACGGCAATTGCACCCATGCCTGTGATGACATTGTTACAATCGGTTACGATGGTCTTATCGAGTGGGTATTTTATTTTACGTTTTAGCCCTCTGTTTATGATGTCTAATGATATTTTTGACATGATAAGTATCTTAGCGGGGATTACGATTATTTTTGCTGGTTGTGTATCGCTAGTACAAAACGAGATAAAAAGCTTAATTACCTACATTAATTTAGGGCAGGTGAGTTATATCTTTTTTGCTTTTGTGATACAAAACTGGGTGTTGTCACTTAACTTTATGATTAGTTATAGTGTCACAAGTGCCTTATTATTGCTTTCGAGTTCACTATTAATCAAGGTGTGTAATGGTGAGCAAAACATTTATAAATTAGGCGGTTTATATCGTCGTTATCCTTTGCTTTATGGGGCGTTCTTGCTCTCTGCTGCCTCATTATGTGCAATGCCTTGGTTAATGTCTGCTTTTTACACAAAAGGCGATATCATCTGGGGTTTAATGATGAACAATAAAATGGGATTAGGTACCATTGCCCTAATTGGGATATTACTGTCAACATTAAGTATTTTAAGACTTATTTTTACGGTATTTCACCACAAACAAAAACTGGAACATTTTACTACCGTACCAAGATCAAGTTATATTCCGTTGATTGTGCTTGCTATTATGTCAACGGCAATCTTTATTTATTTACCATTGCCTATCGAGGGTATTGTACCCGTAATTGATTTGGATACTAAAAATCAATTAATGTTGCAATTACTATTAGCAGCAGTCACGATCTTAGGCATTTTGATTGCGTACATACTATTTTTTGATTCAAATTCTGAAATTAATGAAATCGCACATGCGCCTATTGGTCGAGCTCTGTTTAAACTTTGGCGAAGTGAGTGGCGTTTTGATCAGTTATTACAACTTTTATTTGTCACGCCTTACTTGTATTTAGTTCAGTTAATCAAGAAAGATCCTATTGCACAGTGGAATCGCGTGATTAATTGGGGGGTTAGAAAGGTTAACTTCCAAATAGAGTCGTTAGAAAATGGTCGTTTACGCTGGTATATGATGTCAATTGTTGCTGGTAGTATATTGATTTTATTATTACTTATTTTAATTTAATTGCATTTTAGAAGGATTTTCTGTGTTATTTTGGCTGGGGTTTTTACCATTATTGGGTGGATTTGTTGGATGGCTTCTTGAAGCCTGTCTACAGCGCTCATTTACGAAAGTAGAACAGTGTAGAATAGAACATAATAGCCGTTTCTTTCTATTAAATAAACTGAGCAATGAATTATGCAACTTTGGATCAGGTTGGGTTGCTTTGTTTACAATGCTCGGTGTGTTTATCATTATTTGTGTGTTTGGTTGGCAAGCACTTACTGCATTTTATCTAGGGCAGGATTGGATAGAGATCGTTGACCTTGATTGGATCCCCTTACTTGGGATTCGTTTCCATTTAGTGATGGATGGTTTATCGATCTTGATGAGTGCATTAACTTCATTGATTGTGGTTATTGCAATCTTATATTCTCGCAAAGAAAGTCCAGGCAGTTCTGGGTTATTTTATTTTTGTTTGTTATTTATGGCATCAGCCGTCATGATGCTCTTTATGGCAATGGATCTATTTTTATGGTTCTTCTTATGGGAAGCCGTTGCCATTCCACTTTATTTTCTGATTACTTTATGGGGAAGACGTGAATCCAGTGCTCAGCTGCGGATTAATGGGGCAAGTAAATTCTTGATTTATACTCAAGTGAGTAGCTTACTCATGCTCATCTCGATAATATCGTTAGCACTTACTAACTGGCAATTAACCAATCAATGGACGTTTGATTACAATGTGTTAATGAAAACGCCAATATCCAGTTATGTTGAGTTTATGCTAATGCTAGGTTTTTTGGCTGCTTTTATCGTTCGATTACCTTTAATACCATTACACAACTGGTTTATTGATGCACACATTGAGTCATCGACAACGGGTTCAATCATGATTAGCGGCTTATTAGTTAATACTGCGATTTATGGGCTGTTGCGTTTTGTTATGCCCCTTTTCCCGAATGCATCATTAACCATTATGCCTTTTATGCTGATACTGAGTCTATTCACGCTGTTTTATACAACCTTCCTATGTTTTAGTCAGACTGATATTAAGCGTCTTGTTGCTTATACGCATATTGCATTAATCAGTTTTATGACAACCGTCATATATAGTGGTTCGCTACTTGCCTACCAAGGTGTGATTTTACAAATTATCTCAGTCAGTTTGGTAATCGTTGGATTATTTATTATTAGTGGTATCTTGGCTGAACGCTATCTGACTCGAAATATAAACCAGTTTTTAGGATTAAAATCTCATGTTAAATATTTATCTACATTAACATTATTCTTTATTCTTGCAGTATTTGGTGTACCAGGTACGGCCAATTTCGTGGGTAATTTTATGGTGTTATACGGTAGCTATACCAATTCAGTGCTATCGGCGATATTTTTAATGGCGGGTTTAATTTTACTTTCAGTCTCTATCATTATTCGTTTACAGCCCATGTTTTATGGCGCGGTTGATAAATCGCTACTCAATAAAGACAAAGATTCGCTTGCGTTTAGTGATCTCTTTTTACTTATTTTTATTTTGGCTATTTTAATTTTTATTGGATTATATCCTCAGTGGGTTCTTGATATGTCTTACCCTGCAGTAAACAAAATTCAACAAATTATCAGCAGTGCCCAAACCAATCTCATTAAAGGGGATGTTTAACAGATGATGGCGATTACGATATCTGAATTTATCTATTTATTGCCCATGTTAATCTTGGGGCTAGCAATAGTTATTTTATTATTTTTACTGCTTTTATGGCGAATCAATACAAAGTTATCAGCAATATTTACTGTAGCAAGTTTAACCGTGGCACTGATGACGTCTTCTTTTGTGGGGTATCAAATCATTTCGCACTCTGGCGAACCACAGACAATCGCCAAAGCACAGACGCCAGCTGAACAATTGGAAGACGTTGACGGGCCACAACAAACGACGGATTCACTACCCTCATTGACTCAAGAGGCAGACCTACTTGACGAAACCCTAAATGTTGAGCAAGACACAAGTGCCTTTTGGAAACCAACCTATGTCACGGCGTTGTTTACCAGTGATGGGTATGGGGCTTTGTATACAAGTATTGTATTGTTACTTTCTATTATTGTTTCTACGCTTGCCTTTAAATGGTTCCAAAATGACCCACAAACGCATCATGGTCTATTTTATTTAATGGTGCTATTTTCGGCATTAGGCGGTACGACACTCATTTATTCAAGTCACCTTATTTCATTGTTTATTGGTATTGAACTGCTATCGATTCCTGTTGTGGGGTTGATTGGTTATCAATATACACAACAATATGCGCTCGAAGCAGCGATAAAATATATGGTCTTATCCGTTATTTCAACAACATTCTTGTTAATGGGGATTGCCTTTTATTATGCCGCAACTGGCGAATTAACATTTAGTGGATTGAGCTTTCAATTATCAACACTGGTTGCACCCAGTATTTTATTATTACTTGGTGTATGCTTAATGCTAGTGGGGATTGGATTCAAACTATCACTAGTGCCATTCCAACTTTGGCTACCCGATGTTTTCCAAGGTGCACCGGCTTGTGTCGCATTACTACTAACAACAGTCGGTAAGGTTGCAATATTTTGTGCGGTTGCCCGCCTATTTTTATTAGCACCCGTTGTCAATAACGAAACGATTCGCATAATTATGGTGATTATGGCATTTTGCTCAATTATTTGGGGGAATGTTTTTGCGATAACCCAACGTAATATTAAACGCTTATTGGCCTATTCTTCGATTACTCATTTCGGTTATTTATTGATAGCGCTCATTGCTGTGCAATACCAAGTATTAGCTTTAGAAACAATCGGCGTTTATTTGATTGGTTATATTTTAGCTAATATTTGTGTACTAGGCGTCATTAGCCTTGAATCTCACTCTAATGAAAATGAAGATCAAGATGATGACATTGATCTTTGCGGGTTATTTTGGCGCAGACCGATTATAGCACTCGCCATGGGAATTGGCTTGTTATCCTTAGCCGGGATACCATTAACTGTTGGATTTATTGGCCGTTTTTCATTAGTTTTATTAGGCGTTACCGCTGAACTGTGGTGGCTTGTCGGTGCGATTGTTGTCGGTAGTGCATTTGGCTTATATTTTTATTTAAGGCTGGTCATTAATCTTTATATAAGACCACCACACTTACAAGCAGGGCAAAGCCTTATACCAGCTATGACGTTTAAATCTGGGCATATTGGTATTAATGAAATTTTTATCGTGGGTTCTGCGTTGTTAATTTTATTCTGTGGAATGTACCCAAGTTGGCTATTTAATTTAGTCAGTGTGGCACAATATTTGATGCCTCAATAGTAGATAGAATAACGAGAGATCAATATTTTAAATTAGTGTGCTATAATTCGATTTCTCGTGTATTATTGTTCACCAATTTTTATTAATCATTAAATGAGTTAAGAGGAAGTATATGGACTTTTTTATCAGTAAAGCTTTTGCAGATGCAGGGGACGCTAGCGAAACAAATCCTTATTTTTTACCAATCATGTTAGTTGTATTTGGTTTGTTTTTCTACTTTATGATTATGCGCCCACAACAAAAACGCGCTAAAACTCACCGCGAACTGATGTCATCTATTGCTAAAGGTGATGAAGTTTTAACAAATGGTGGTTTAATTGGTCGCGTTGCTAAAATCAGTGAAAATGGTTATGTTTCATTAGAACTTAATGATTCTACTGAAGTTGTGATTAAACGTGATTTTATTACTTCAGTTCTTCCAAAAGGAACAATGAAGTCTTTATAATTCATTGTTTGATAAATTAAACAATAAACCACAAGAGAATACGTCGTGTTAAATCGCTATCCTTTGTGGAAGTATATTTTGTTGGTCGTCGTGATTTTCGTCGGCCTTCTTTATGCACTTCCTAATATTTATGGTGAAGATCCTGCCATTCAAATCTCTGGTTCTAGAGGCGCTGATGTTACAGTTAAAACTCAAGAACAAATTCAAACCGTTTTAAGCAATAACCAAATTGAAGCAAAATCGATTGTCCTTGAGAACAATTCTATTTTGATTCGAGTTGCAAGTAACGACACGCAGTTAAAAGCGAAAGAGTTAATCAGTGACTCATTAGGTGATAAATACGTTGTGGCATTAAATCTTGCTCCAGCAACGCCTGCGTGGTTAAGTGTTATTGGCGCTCAGCCAATGAAATTAGGTTTAGATCTGCGTGGTGGTGTCCATTTTCTAATGGAAGTTGATATGACAACGGCATTAGATAAGTTGCTTGACCAAGCAGCTGAAGCACTAAAATCAGATTTTAAAGACAATAAAATTGATTATCGTTCATTAACTAAAAACAATGATCAACAAATTGTTGTGACATTTGACTCAAGTGATGCACGTAATGCTGCAATTACCCGAATTAATCAATTAGCCGATTATGATGTTGTCTCGCAAGGTAATAACCAACTTGTTATTGGTATTAGTGAAGCTCGCTTGCAACAAACCAAAACAGATGCAGTTGTTCAAAATACGAATATTTTAAGAAACCGAGTTAACCAACTAGGTGTTGCTGAGCCGATTGTTCAACGACAAGGTGCGGACCGCATTATTGTTGAATTACCGGGTATTCAAGACACGGCTCTGGCAAAACAAATTTTAGGGGCGACGGCAACGTTAGAATTTAGGCAAGTTAATGATTCAACAGCCTATAATGTTGCAGATATTGTTTCAGGGCGGACACGTGCGCCTTACGGTTCTGAGATTAAATATACGCAAGATGGTCGACCTGTTTTACTTTATAAAAACGTTGTGTTAACAGGTGATCACATCACGGATTCATCATTCCGTCTAAATGAGTACGGTCAACCCGAAGTATCAATCTCATTAGACAGTGAAGGTGGTAAAAAGATGCTAGCCTTTACGCAAGCCAATCGTTATAAACCAATGGCGACATTGTTTGTTGAATATAAGGACTCAGGCAAACTTGATAAAGACGGAAAACCAATCCTTGAAAAACAAGAAGAAGTGATTAACGTTGCGACCATTCAAGGTATTTTTAGTGACCGCTTTCAAGTGACGGGCATCAGTAGTGTTGAAGAAGCAAAACAATTATCACTTTTACTCCGTGCCGGAGCTTTAATTGCGCCGATTCAAATTATTGAAGAGCTCACTGTTGGGCCATCAATGGGGCAAGAAAACATTACGCAAGGGTTAGAATCTTGTTTATGGGGTCTTTTAATCTCCGTTGCCTTTATGTTAATTGTTTACCGTTTATTTGGTGTGTTTGCAAGTTTAGCGCTAGTGGCTAACTTAATTCTTATTGTTGGTATTATGTCCTTATTGCCTGGGGCGACACTGAGTATGCCTGGTATTGCTGGGATTGTATTAACCGTGGGCATGGCGGTTGATGCAAACGTACTGATTAATGAGCGAATAAAAGAAGAGTTACGTAATGGGCGTGGTGTTCAGCATGCAATTAGTGAAGGGTATGCCGGTGCATGGAGCAGTATTTTTGACGCCAATATTACAACACTCATGACTGCCGTTATTTTGTATGCAGTCGGTACGGGTTCAATTAAAGGGTTTGCAATAACACTGGGTATTGGTATTTTAACCTCGATGTTCACCTCGATCGTTGGAACCCGGGCATTGGCTAATTTAATATACGGCGGGCGCCGTGTTAATAAGCTATCAATCTAGGAGTATAGGGTGGCAGATTCACAGTTAACAAAGAATAATACTGCAGATGCGCCAGTGAGCATTGAATCGCTCAATAATGGACGTCGTGTTATTGATTTTCTTCGCGTAGGCTTTGTTGCATTTGTTATTTCAATGCTATTAGTCGTCGCTTCAATCGTGGTTGTTTTTACCAAAGGATTTAACTTAGGACAAGACTTTACTGGTGGTACAACGATTGAAGTAACCTTAAGTAAATCAATTGAATTGGATGATATTCGGGCTAGCCTCAAACAAGCGGGATATGGTGAACCAGTCGTACAATATTACGGAAGTAGTCGTGATATCATTATTCGTTTACCGGTTATCACTCAAGATGATTCAATTGAGGTTGGTAAAGAACCTAATGCAAAAGAAATCCAAAAGATTAATAGTGCCGTTGGTTCAAAAATTTCTGATTTAATGCATAAAGATATTGATTCACAAGCTCAAATTAAGCGTGTTGCATTTGTTGGGCCGACAGTTGGTTCTGAACTTGCACAAGATGGTATTTTGGCAATCTGCGCAGCGTTGATTTGTATTTTGATTTATATCGGTTTTCGTTTTGAATGGCGTTTTGGTACTGGTGCGGTTGTTGCATTAGCACATGACGTGATTATTACGGCGGGGTATTTATCATTATTCCAACGAGAACTTGATCTAACAATCGTTGCGGCAATGCTATCAATTATTGGCTACTCATTAAATGATACCATCGTAGTATTTGACCGTATTCGTGAAAACTTCCGAAAAATTCGTCGAGCTTCACCTTATGACGTGATTAATATTTCATTAACCCAAACATTAAGCCGTACATTAATGACATCCGCAACAACGCTTGCCGTGGTCATTATTCTGTATATTTTCGGAGGTAGCATGTTAAAAGGCTTCTCTGAGACATTAGGCGTTGGTATCTTACTTGGTACCTTATCATCGATTTATGTTGCTGCTTATATGGCATTAAAAATGGGTATTAAGCGCGATCACTTCATTCCACAAAAAGTGGAAGTTGAAGGTGCAGATCAGGCGCCGATTATTCGTTAATATAAAGTATATCGTCTATTTATTATGCACAAATAGGCGATATACTTAATTGTGTATTGACATCAGTTGTTCAGTTGCATATTATTGCGCGAGCATTATATCTTTATGGGGCCATAGCTCAGCTGGGAGAGCGCAACGCTGGCAGCGTTGAGGTCAGGGGTTCGATCCCCCTTGGCTCCACCAATTCATTATTTTACACCATTTTCATATCCTTCAAAATTCTCTTTAGGCCTCATTTGGAATCGCTTTATATTTATCTTTTTAGGTAAGCGTAATTTTATTTCATAAAAAGTACGTAACGGTGTTTATTTATCTAAAACTCAGTAAACATTTTATATAAGTCACTTTGTAAATGCTTTTATTGCCTATTCTCTTTAAATTAACATTACTTTACCATTCCGATTTGAGTGAAAATGATTATTTAAGAGCTTGTTAAGTCGATTGAATATCTTTTTGGCGTGTTTATTATTAAAAGGGATTAATCGTTAATAGGGTTGTATGATGAAAATATTGTTTAGCTTCAGTTTAGCAATAATATTATTTGGTGGAACGGTGAGTGATGCTTATTCTCAAAATGTTGAACCATCCGCTAGTCAACAAATGATCTTCCATAGTAAAGCCATCGTTGAGCATATTGATGATTTTGATAATCAAAAGTTTTCACTTGATCAACATATCGAAGAAGCTGAATTTGTGTTTGAAGATGAGATTGTAAACCGCAAAACCCTTTATAAATACCATTCTAACTGAAAACAAGGTTCAATATTGTTTCAGTTAGGATGGATGTTACAGCGATGATGTATCAGTTGAGGTTTTTCAGTACCGCTAATGGAGGCTGATTAAGATCAATACCCAATGATATTAATTTCTGAGTATAAAACTGTTTAACCGCTTGCCATTCATAGTAAGGATAGTGATTGGTTTTTATGGGTAAATGAACTTCCCTTTCATTCAATAACACTTTAACTAATATAGGCTGTGTTGGTTGCTGACTCTTATAAAAAATAAATTGGATATTTGCACCCATAGGGATAATTTTTTCAGCCTGCCAATACTTAGGGTAAGCATCGATAGCATCAGTAATCTGAGTTGTGCCATCCAGTTCTAATAATGTTGCTAAGGGAGATACCGTTTCAGCATGGGCAAAACGAAAATTAGCATCAATATTTTGATTGGTTATTGCATTGTCCGTAGTCTCAATAATATCGAGTAGCAATGGTGCAGCAATTTTTATTTGAATACCGTTGGCGTTAAATGCAGGACCGATTTGTAAATAGTTTTTAACCGTGATGACTGTTGTCAGCCATTGTTTTTGTTGATCATTAAAATAAGCATCAAAATCAAGTTGGTTGTTTGTTAGCAATTGTGGCGTAAATGACAGCAATTCTTGATAAAGGGCAAATAAAGCTAAAGTAAATTCATGGGTTTTTATTTTACCTTTATCTATGCCCACAATGCCTTCATCCAGTTGTGCTATAAACTCTGGCGTAAATATTTTACTGACAACATTTTGACTCATTAGTTTAGTTTGTGCCGATTTTTCGAGTAATTTGCTCAAGTCTTTGAGTGACTTACTCTCTTTATAGTTTTCAAAAGCAGGTGAATATTCAAAAAAACGAAGGGTGGTTTGAGCATCTTCAGGTTGTTGTTTAATCGTTATGGTCGGATAAAGCGAATGAAATGATACTAAAAAAGCATTAGCACTTGCGATTGCTCGTGGAACCGTTGTGGTTAGTACTTCAATATGCTTACCGCTAAAGACCGTTTTGTTATTGTCCAGAACACGAGCACCCATCTCTTGCATATCTTGTTTGCCAAGTTCACTTAACTGACCATAATTATGTTGATTCAAAGAGATAATACGATTTACTTGTTGTCGTAAAATTTCACCTTGTGGTGTTAACTGCTGCTCCTGATTTGCTAAATTGAGTATTTTTAGCGTAATGTCTTCATTTTTGGGTTTACTAATGTAGCGAGAACCGTGACGACCAATATGATTAATATAAAAAGCCGTATAGCCTTGTGGTGCTGATGTCAACGCTGGTATGTCATCATGTGGATAGGCTGATTTAGAACCTGACGCAACATTTTCTGCAAAACAGTTAAATGATAAAGCGAAGGACAACAAAATAGTGATGAGTCTTTTCATGATGGGCCTTATAAGTAAATTGTTACACAGACATCATAAACGATGTTGTGTAACAATTTTAGCGATATTTATATTAGAATTGGTACATAATGCCCAAAGCGAGTACATCTTTGGTGTTCGCTTCGATATTTTTGGCACCAATATCCTCTTTATCCAGTAAATTAAACTTGTAATCAATAATGATTTTTATATTTTTATTAAAATCGTAGGTTGCACCAAGTTCGATATATTCCGATAAATTTTTATGACTGACATTTGCAGATTTATCTTGATGACGAATATAAGCGAGGGATGGCGTTAATTGGCCAAGCTCAGTTTTAATCCCATATTGTGCCACAAATTCATAACCACTGTATTTTATATCGCTATCATTTTGTTTTGATGAAATATAAAGAGCACCTAAATAAAGATCATTAGCGTTATATTTTATGCCTGTTGCCCAAGTTTTAAATTTATTACTGTTGGCGGTTTGTGTATAAACCCCGGCTAATGATATACCGGAATCACCTATTGTATAGTCTAAACTCATACCATAAGCTTCTGGGCCTTTTTTAAGATTACCAACTTTTGTGTCTGATGAGTTATCGGCATATTGGACAGTCCAGCGTAAATTATCAACCAGTCCGAAAAAATCATGATTACGATAAGTTAGCACTGCACTTGTCCGTTTGCTCAGTAAATAGCGGTTAACATTCCCTGCATCACCACCGAACTCAGGTAATACGTCAGTATAAGATATAACGCCTTTCACGATCCCATCATTACGGCCGTAATCGATTGCGCCAAATCCAGAAAATCGAATTCCTGCATAGGCATATCGTGTATCAACGGCAGTGCCACTAGTTTTGGTTTCCCATTCGGCACGCCCATATCCAGTGATTGAATCTGTGATTTTAGTATGACCATCAAATCCTATACGTGCTTTGGTTTTGTCGCCTTCACCATCATTACTATTATTTTGATCAGTTAAATAATTCATCGCTTTGACTCGACCTTTTAAACTGATTTTATGGCCCTCTTTATTATATAACTCAATTGAGCTGTTAGCGGCAAACGTTAAACATAACATTGAGATGAGTGCGGTTAATTGATACTTCTTCATTGTTTTCCCTCTTATTATTGAATGGTGTTTTTTACAGAAGTTCGTGTAACGAGCTGTATAGTAATCGATAAATTTGACAAAAATATGAATCGAAAAAGCATTAAATTCGTCGCTAAGGGAATTTGATAACGTCGGGTTATCTTTTATGATATGGATGTTTTATGAGATTAATGGTTTTAAGTCAGCAAATTTTATTCAACACTTAAGATTGTGGCGATATCATCTTCCACCTTAAAACGGATATTGGCATTTTGTAATGTGATGCCAAATTCTTGCGTGGATAGCGATTTCTTTTTGTAAGCAGGGCGAGGATCTTGGGCAATCACTTGTTGAATAAGATCTTTCAACTGCGGTTTTAACAACAGCTGTTGATCTGCAAGTTCGGAAAATAAAATAGTGAGCATAATAGCCGGTTTTTCACTGGCGTAACTGGCTTTCGCTAATGGGTAACTATCACTATAGGGAAGATAAGGTTTAATATCAATTATTGGTGTTTTATCGACCAGATCCACACTACCAAGTTTTAAAATGGTACAGTTATCTTGAATCACAATGTCATGTAGCTCAACCGCTGAAAGCCCAATCGGATTAGGACGAAATGTTGAACGAGTCGCAAAAATACCCATTTTTTCATTACCACCTAGTCTTGGCGGCCTCACCATATTTTGCCAGCCTTGGTGAGCTGTATGGTTAAACATAAATAATAGCCATAAATGGGAGAATTGTTCTAATCCTCGTACGCAGTCTGGATGATTGAATGGGGCGATGAGATGCAACTCACCCGTACCAAGTGGGACTAAATTGGGTTGACGAGGAACACCAAATTTTTGCTGATAGGGGGTATGAATAATACCAATGGTTTTTACATCAAACATAGTTTTTTTATGATTAAAAAAATCAAATGGTATTTACACCATTTGATTTTAATTTATAAGATTAAACACATTCAATTAAGGACAGATTACCAGCCTTTAATTGCGCCACCATTGAACACTTGATCCGCTTTTTGCGCGACAGTATCAGTTTGGTAAGATTTTACAAAGTTAATAACATTTTGATTATCTTTGTTATTTTCTCTAGCAACAATGATGTTAACATATGGAGAGTCTTTATCTTCCACAAAGATACCATCACGGCTCGGGGTTAAATTAACTTGACCTGCAAATGCATTATTGATAATTGCAAAATCGACTTGTGCATCGTCTAATGAACGAGGCAACATTGGTGCTTCAATCTCAAGAATATGTAAATTGTATGGATTGCTTGTTACATCAATCACGGTTGGTAATAAACCTTTTGCAGGATCAACCGTAATTAAACCTTGTTTTTGTAGTAACAACAAAGCACGACCTAAATTGGTTGGGTCATTTGGAATAGCAACGACTGAATTTGGTTCAATAAGGTAAGATTCACCACGAGGAGACGTTACCACGACGCCATTATCGTGTTCGGTTGTGCCAGTAAATGGCTTTAATTTATGTGAATAAGCTGCAATAGGATAAACAAACGAGTTACCCACAATGGCAAGTTTATAGCCACGTTCAGCAATTTGTTGATCTAAATACGGTTTATGTTGGAAAGCATTCGCGTCAATCAGACCATCATTGAGTGCTTGGTTTGGTGTTACGTAATCATTAAAAATAACAAGTTCAACATCTAAATTATATAAATCTTTTGCTTGTTGTTTAACGACTTCTGCGATTTCTTGTTCAGGCCCTGAAATAACACCCACTTTAATTGATGAGTTTGCAGCTGCATCAGCGGTTACTGTTGCTGATTTATTATTATCGCAAGCGGTTAGGAAGAAAGCGCTTGCTAGAGTTGTGATAAGAGCTAATTTTTTAAATGTCATAATCTTTCTCCTTGAAAGGTTAGTGATGAGTAACACGTTTAACAATTGCATTACCAATAAATTGAATGATAAAAATTAAAACAACTAATATAATTAAAACGGTATTCATAATTGCTGGTTTATAGCCTTGATAGCCATATTGAACGGCTAATTGCCCAAGTCCTCCAGCACCTACTGCCCCCGCCATTGCTATGTAGCCAGTCAGGGTGATTAGTGTAATTGTCATACTGTTAACAATAACGGGCATGGCTTCAGGTAATAAGACTTTACGAATAATCTGTAATGGTGTTGCTCCCATAGAACGAGCAGCTTCAATTAACCCTTTTGGGACTTCAAGCAAAGCATTTTCAATCATTCTTGCAATAAGTGGCGCAACACCAATACTTAACGGAACAATCGCTGCTTGCTTACCAAGAAAGCTTTTGGTTCCCGTTAAAAGATCCATTGCAATATAGGTAAAGGGAATAATCCAGACAATTAAAATAATAAATGGGATGGACCTAAACACATTGGTAAAAAATGATAAAATGCTATTTGCAATTGAGCAATCTAAAATCTGCCCTTTACGCGTAGTATAAAGCATAATACCAATTGGTAAGCCAATTACGGTTCCCCAAAAACCGGATAAGATCACCATATAAATAGTATCATCGGTTGCCTGAGCCATTTTAAAAATCATATTTTCATTGAAGCCATTAAATGAAGAACAAAATTCAACAAAACTTGGCCAAAAATCAAAACCAGATAGATAACGCAACAACGTTTCAAATGGTTTAAAAGAGGGTAAAAAATTAAACATAACCAAGAACCTCTACTTTGGCATTATTATTTTGTAAAAACTGAATTGCATTTTTGGTATTTAACGGGCTACCAATCATTTCTGTCAACATAATGCCAAACTTCACGCCACCGGCATAATCCATTTGAGCGCTGATAATATTATTATCGATATTAAACTCTTTTGCTGCTTGTGACAGTAGCGGCGCATCAACAGAAACACCCGTAAACTCAAGACGTAATAATGGGTGTAATCCTTCGTCTGGAACCGGTGATAATTTGTGTAAGTAATCATCAGGGATATTAAGGTGTAATGTTGATTGAATAAATTGTCTCGCTGCTTCACTTTTAGGATTTGAGAACATTTCACCAATCGGTGCTTGCTCAACTAACTCGCCATTATGAATGACGGCGACTTGATCACAAATCTGTTTTACCACATCCATTTCATGCGTAATAAGTAAAATGGTTAATCCGAAGCGTTTATTAATATCTTTAAGTAATTCAAGAATAGAACGCGTGGTTTCCGGATCAAGTGCACTGGTTGCTTCATCGCATAGTAGAACTTTTGGATCATTAGCCAGCGCCCTGGCAATTGCCACGCGTTGTTTTTGCCCACCAGATAGGTTTGCTGGGTAAACATCGGCTTTGTCTTGTAATCCAACCAATTCCAATAATCCGTTGACTTTCTCTTTAATCTTTTTCTTAGATGTATGATCAAGCTCTAACGGTAAGGCGATATTGTCAAATACCGTTCTTGAGGAGAGTAAATTAAAATGCTGAAAAATCATACTTATCTTACGGCGAGTATGAATAAGTTGACGGTTAGATAGTTGTGTGATGTCTACATTATCAATAAATATATTACCACTCGTCGGTTTCTCGAGTAAGTTAACGCAGCGGATTAAGGTACTTTTACCCGCACCCGATTTCCCGATAACGCCATAGATTTGACCTGCCGGTACATGGATATTAATGTTTTTTAAAGCATATATCGGCTTTTTATCGTGAATAAATGTTTTAGAGATATTTTCAAGTCTTATCATAACAAAGAATTCAAACATAAAGTTAATTACAGAATGTTAAGACGTCTAGACATCTAAGTCAATAAATATTATGCTACGCAACAAATATAAATATTGAAATTGAGTAATAAAAATGAAACCTGCTATTTTCTTAGATCGCGATGGTACTATTAATATAGATTATAATTATGTTCATAAAATCGATGATTTCCATTTTATTGATGGTGTGATTGATGCGCTGGCTGAACTAAAAAAAATGGGATACTTATTAGTTGTCACAACAAATCAATCAGGAATTGCACGGGATATCTTTACCCAAGAGCAATTTGATACTTTAACTGAGTGGATGGATTGGTCTTTAATTGATAGAGGGGTCGAGATTGATGGTGTCTATTATTGCCCACATGATCCAAACCATACTGATTGTGAATGTCGCAAGCCAAATCCAGGTATGATTTTAGCGGCTAAAAAAGATTTAAATATCGATATTGCAAATTCCTATATGGTTGGCGATAGAGTATCTGATCTTTTATCCGGTAAAAATGCAGGCGTGAAAAAAACCGTGCTTGTACGCACCGGCGATCCAATAACGGCAGAGGCTGAGAGCCAGGCCGACTGGGTTATTGACAGCTTAGCCGATTTACCAAATAAGATAAAAAATGAGCAAACGAAATAAAAATTGCAAATTAGGCTTGAAGAAAGTGAGAAGATGTCTATAATGCGCTTCCACTGAC
>NZ_BAABHY010000004.1:0-1183 GCF_039542345.1 Orbus sasakiae | reverse complement strand
CTTGCGCCGCAAGACCAGCACACAATGCTATATTTTGCTCATCTTTTGAGGATAAGCAGGCTGATTGAGTTTGTGCCTTAGTTGATATCGGCACCATTAAAGTGATGAATACCAGTACTAATTTTATCTGTTTAAGCATTCGTTCCATAATCCATTTTTATATATTGAATATGTTACTAGTTTAGCATAAGTGTTGAACTTGCAAAATAAGAGTGTTCATCATAGCGCCCATTACTTTACTCGGTTAAAGGCGGATAATCCGGCCAATTACTTTCATGGGGACTTTCCCCCATTTGAATTGCATATTTTCGCCATAATTGGGCCCGCTCAATATCAAGCTCTTCGCCCATATAGTAGTAACTTAAAAATCGCATCGTAATATAATATCCTTGAATCGATTTTTTAAGATAATAACGTTCTTTTAAAATGGAGTTTTCCCCAACGATTTGCCATTGTAGACTAGGTATAGTTACCCGATTCCATCCATAAAATTCACCAATATAACCGCCATTTATCATATCTAGTTGATAAAAGTACTTTAAAAAATTAAGTCGTTCACAAAGATAATCTTCATCACTAGAATCTTTATATTTATATAGATTCCGATAACGAATTGAATATTTTTCCGCTGTAGTTTCAAGCTGATATCGATTGCTCATCACTATATTGATTAATTGCCACATATTATTATCTGGCTGTAAACGGTATGCCTGTTCTAGGGCTGCAAATGCTTTAGGTATGTCTTGCTTAGTCCCTAACCCTTGCATATACATAAACGCTAATGATCTTAATGCTGGTGCAAAATCTTGCTCTGCCGCGCGCTGGTAAAGTGTAAAAGCCTGCTGCTCATCTTTATCAACAGCAATCCCCATTAAGTAAAAATAGGCCAGATTAGTTTGAGCCAATGCATGCCCCTGAGCTGCTGCCTTTTGATACCAACTGACGGCCAATGAGACATCCGATTCAATCCCTTGACCGTATTCACTTAATGGATAAATGGACAATGGGTAAACATTTGGAGTTAATTGATAAGGTGCAAATTTTGCTTCAATAAAGGGTAAATCAGGATCAATATTTTTACCTTTTTCATCAAAAATATATAATCTGGGTGGTTCCCCGCCGAAGCCATTTTCATAAATGTAACCAATACTGTTCATCGCATCCAAATTACCTTGCGCAGCTG
>NZ_BAABHY010000003.1:0-117946 GCF_039542345.1 Orbus sasakiae | reverse complement strand
TTTTGCAAGTACGCTTGTGATCGCTGCTGTTAAAGTTGTTTTACCATGGTCAACGTGGCCGATTGTACCTACGTTAACGTGGGGTTTTTTTCGTTCAAATTTTTCTTTAGACATTTATAGTCCCTCTAAATGTAATACAAATCGGTGTAAAAACACCACATTAACCTAGCATTATATACTTTTTGAGATAATAAAAAACTCATATTAAAGCAAATAATACTGACATAAAAAATTAGCTCTGAATAATATCAGATAAACCTATCTTGTTACAAGTTTTATAGTCGGAAACTCAATAAATAATTTGTTAAAATAAAGGACCTAAACCCTAAACAACAATTATTTACCAAAAGATTGAAAGAATATGACATTAAGGAGTGAATATATGGTGCTGATAGGCAGATTCGAACTGCCGACCTCACCCTTACCAAGGGTGTGCTCTACCAACTGAGCTATATCAGCATTGGAGCGGGCAGCGGGAATCGAACCCGCATCATCAGCTTGGAAGGCTGAGGTAATAGCCATTATACGATGCCCGCATGTTCAAACTTTTGGCTATCTAAATGTTTTGTTAGTAATCTGATATACTTGATTCTTATTACAACAGACCATTTAGTGGTACAACTATAAAACGAAATCGACATTTAAATTTCACTTTACTTTAAATCAAACTTTCATTAAGAAAGGATTTAAATGGTGGTGGGGGAAGGATTCGAACCTTCGAAGTGTGACACGGCAGATTTACAGTCTGCTCCCTTTGGCCGCTCGGGAACCCCACCCGAAATTTAAACTTAATTTTGTACTTAGGAAAATGGTGCCGGCTGCCGGAATCGAACTGGCGACCTACTGATTACAAGTCAGTTGCTCTACCTACTGAGCTAAGCCGGCCTAAGTGCTGCGCATTGTAGACTAGATTAACTACCCTTTGCAAGCAAAAAAAAACATTTTTATTTAGTTTGCTTAAAAAAAAAACAAAAACCCTCATTTTGCTGATTTTTTGATACAATAATGCTCACTAAAAAGCCCCATAAATGGGGCTTTAACCGTAAAAATATATCAACAAAATATTTTATTTTGTCGATTTTGATGCTGCTTTTTTAACAGGTTTTACTTTAGCTGCGCCTTTTGCTGCAGTTTTAACCGCAACATCTTCACTAATATCGCCTTTATCTTGATATGCACGACCATAATAAGTATCAAGAAGAATTTGTTTTAATTCAGCAATCAATGGATAACGTGGGTTAGCGCCAGTACATTGGTCATCAAATGCATCAACAGCAAGTTGATCAACTTGAGCCAAGAACGCTTTTTCGCTCACACCAAATTCTTGAATAGATGACGGAATATCAAGATCTTTCTTAAGTTGTTCTAACCAACCTAATAATTTCTCAACTTTCTTCTCATCTTTATCTAATGCGGCAGTTAAGCCTAAATGATCGGCGACTTCAGCATAACGAGCAATCGCTTTTGGATAACCATATTGACTGAATGTGCCCTGTTTTGTTGGTTTATTTGTAGCATTAAAACGAACCACGTTAGATATCAACATCGCATTAGCAACACCATGTGGAATATGGAACGCAGCACCAATTTTATGAGCCATTGAGTGACAAACGCCTAAGAATGCTTGTGCAAACGCGACGCCCGCTAGTGTTGATGCACTATGCACTTTCTCACGAGCAAGCGGGTTTTTAGCCCCTTCTTTGTAACTTGCTGGTAAATACATTTTCAATAGACTTAATGCTTGTAGAGCCTGACCATCAGAGAATTCACTTGCCATAATCGAAACATACGCTTCTAAGGCATGAGTTACAGCATCATAACCACCTGCCGCACAAAGTGATTTTGGCATATTCATCACTAAATTAGCATCAACAATCGCCATATGTGGTGTAATTGAGTAATCCGCTAATGGGTATTTTTGACCCGTTGCATCATCAGTGACTACCGCAAAAGGTGTAACCTCAGATCCTGTACCTGATGTTGTTGTGACACAAATCAATTTTGCTTTTTCACCCATATGCGGGAAGTGACAAGTACGTTTACGAATATCCATAAAACGTAATGCTAATTCATCAAATTTTGTTTCAGGGTGTTCATAAAGAACCCACATGATTTTAGCCGCATCCATCGGTGAACCACCACCTAAAGCAATAATCGTATCCGGTTTGAATGCGACCATCGCTTCCGTGCCTTTACGAACAATGCTTAATGTTGGATCCGCTTCAACATCGAAGAATGTTTCACAAATGATGCCCTGTGCTTCTAATTGATCAGTGATTTGTTTTGAATAACCATTATTAAATAGGAATTTATCGGTCACAACAAAGACACGTTTTGCACCTTGCTCAATAACCTCATTTAATGCGATTGGTAATGAGCCACGTTTGAAATAGATTGAACTTGGTAGTTTATGCCATAACATATTTTCTGCTCTCTTCGCGATAACTTTTTTATTGATTAAGTGTTTTGGACCGACATTTTCAGACACTGAGTTGCCGCCCCAAGAACCACAGCCAAGTGTTAACGATGGCGCTAAATCAAAGTTATACAAATCACCAATACCACCATGTGCAGCTGGTTGGTTGATTAAGATACGACATGTTTTCATTTTACTACCAAAATAGGCAATACGATCACGATTTGCATCTTGATCTGTATAAAGGACAGAGGTATGCCCTAAACCACCCATTTCAACTAATTTTTCAGCTTTCTCAACAGCATCTGCAAAGTCTGTTGCTTTGAACATTGCAAGAGTTGGTGATAATTTTTCATGAGCAAATGGCTCAGAAAGATCAACCTTACTGACTTCACCAACCAAGACTTTGGCTGCTGATGGTACTTTAATACCTGCCATTTCAGCGATTTTAGCTGCTGGTTGACCAACGATATTGGCATTCAAAGCACCTTTATCATTTAAAATAATACCTTGTACCGCTTTTGTTTCTTTAGCATCAAGGACATAAGCGCCAAATTCAGCGAGTAAACGACGAACTTCATCATAGACTGAATCAACAACGACAATAGCTTGTTCTGATGCACAGATCATTCCGTTATCAAAGGTTTTAGACATTAAAACCGATGCGACAGCGCGTTTTAAATCAGCTGTTTCATCGATAACAACAGGCGTATTCCCTGCACCAACACCTAATGCAGGCTTACCTGAACTATAAGCTGCTTTCACCATACCAGGACCGCCTGTTGCAAGAATAGCGGCAACATCAGGATGGTGCATTAGACCATTTGATAATTCAATTGATGGTTCATCAATCCAGCCAATAATATCTTTTGGTGCACCCGCTTTAACAGCCGCATCAAGCACAATTCTGGCCGCTTCAATCGTTGATTTTTTTGCTCTTGGATGAGGTGAAAAAACAATTGCATTACGTGTTTTTAAGCTAATTAGAGATTTGAAAATGGCGGTTGAAGTTGGGTTAGTTGTTGGTACGATACCACAAATAATACCTAATGGTTCCGCCAAAGTGATAGTACCAAAAGGTTCATTTTCAGCGATAACACCACAGGTTTTTTCATGACGAAATTTATTAAGAATATACTCAGCTGCAAACAAATTTTTAATGACTTTATCTTCAACAATTCCCATCCCTGACTCAGCAACGGCTTGCTGCGCTAATGGAATACGAGCTGCTGCTGCGGCAGTTGCTGCGGCGACAAAGATTTTATCCACTTGTTCTTGAGTAAAAGTTGCATAGACTTCTTGTGCTTTTTTAACTCGCACAATCAATTTATCTAACTCAGTTAAGTTAGTTACTGCCATATGACTATCTCCTAATTTTAAAGTTTAAGTTTAAGTTTAAATCTTGCCGTCATTCTTAGGGCTTTGGTTTGCCACGCAGTTTCTATTTATTTTTTTATTACTTTTAGACGAATGACACTATCGTAAATCAGTTTATACTTTGATTCAATAAGCAAATCGTGATGTGCCGCACAATTTGTGTAACTAAGGTTTCGTAATTCTTCAAGTTAATAACAAAACCTTGATTTAGCAAGGTTAGAAAGGGAAAATGAGTAAGAGCTAAGGGTGACTAAAAAACAAGCGATCAACATCAATAAAAATACCGCTATCCACCCCGTCTACTCGCTAATTTATCGAGTATGTAACTCACCGCGACAAAACCAAATGTCGCCGTCACGGTGGTTATTGCTCCAAATCCAGACGCACAGTCCATTTTTTTGGGACCTTGAGCCTGACTCTTCGTTAGACAAACACCGCCATTTACTGCGGGATAAGTCAACTGTTCTATAGAGTAAACACAGGCAATACCATATTTTCCTTTACTATCTTTCGTTAATTTATATTCATTCTTTAGTCTTTCACGTAATTTAGCAACTAAAGGATCTTGTACAGTTTTTGCTAAATCAGTAATTGCTATTTTTGTCGGATCTTTTTGTCCGCCCGCACCACCAATAGTGATCACTTTGAGTTTGTTACGTCGACAATAAGCTAATACCGCAGCTTTATCCTTCACCGAGTCAATTGCATCAATAATATAATGATAGCGAGGGTTTGCTTGGGTGCCTAAGTACTCACTTACATTATTTTGATTAATAAAATCATCAATGCAATTAACGCTGCACTCAGGGTTTATCTGCAAAATACGCTCTGCCATCACCTCTGTTTTAGCTTGCCCAATATTTTGTTTTAATGCGTGCACTTGTCGATTAGTATTAGTGATACAAACATCATCCATATCAATTAGCGTAATTTGCCCGATACCACTACGCGCAAGTGATTCAGCAACCCAAGACCCAACGCCCCCAATACCAATAACGCAGACATGAGACTGAGAAAAAGCAGTAAGTGCTTGCTCACCATATAGCCGAGCAATACCACTAAAACGTTGATAATAAGATGGTAGTAATGACATAGTAATAATTATATTAATGAGTGTTTGTTTTTATATGGGATGATTTTACTCTTTTTCAATACCAAGAACTGGGATAAAGGCAGATCAGTGAGTAATATATTTAAGCGCAATTTGCTGTGTGTCATCACAAACTGCGCTCGATAAAGCGTAGACGAAATTAATTATCGCTTAATTCACCGT
Organism: Orbus sasakiae; assembly: GCF_039542345.1. Lineage (NCBI taxonomy): Bacteria > Pseudomonadati > Pseudomonadota > Gammaproteobacteria > Orbales > Orbaceae > Orbus > Orbus sasakiae. Next base: position 112,880 of record NZ_BAABHY010000003.1, on the reverse strand, counting down.
CTTTTTGGATAAGATAAAGTAAGACTAAAATGATGGTGATAAAGAATCTGAATGCATCAGGGACCCCGTTCCATTGACTTGACATCCACATACCAAACCATTCACCACCGACAGACATAAAACCGACTTGCCAAACTAAAAAGCCAAGTGTTAACCCAACGATAGCAATGCGTTTTTTCTTATTAAAGGCTTTAGCATCAAGCTTAATTGATTTTAATAAACTAAATGCACCAATCCAGCATAAAACGGCGGTTAATGTCTCAAGTGAAATAATAAAGATATAGCCAAGATTTTGAATGATCGGTGACTCGATACTTCGATATTTAATTGTTGCATCAGGAAAGATAGTATCCATGGCAAACACATGGTGGACAAAAGCAAAATTGGTTTGATAATCCGTTATGTTACCAAAAGCGACTAAACTGGCAAAAAACGCGATTGCCATAACCATAACTATCTTAGATAAACGTATAATCATATTTGTTCCCTCAATGTTAATAACACTGCCCCAATATTGATTATAAATAATTGCAAAGCAGGTGTTTACAACTCATTACAGCACTCTTTACATACACCTGCAATATGGTAAATCACGCTAACATCAATCGCTGAAAACGATATTAGTTATCAATCTAAATTTTCGTTAAAATATTACCACTTATCACTGCACTATAATGTTCTTGGGTTATAGCAGGCCGGTATTTAAAATAATGTGAAGCACGTTTTGCTAAATAAGATGATAAGTATAAAAAAACCGCTTAAAAGCGGTTTTCTCTTGGCATTATTGTTTACAATATTACTCACTCCAGCTATCACGTAATCCAACCGTACGGTTAAACACTAATTTATCAGCTGTTGCATATTTACTATCTAAACAGAAATAGCCTTCTCGTTCAAATTGGTAAGCAAACTCTGCCTTACTATCACGCAAGCTTGGTTCAACAAAGCCTTGTTTAATAATTAAAGAATCCGTATTAATGGTTGATAGAAAATCATCTGCTGAACCTGGATTTGGTGTATTAAACAAACGATCATAAAGACGGATTTCGGCAGGCAATGCAAACTTCGCTGACACCCAATGAATCACTCCTTTTATCTTACGTCCATCTTCAGGATTTTTATTTAATGTGGTTGGATCATAGGAACAATAAATCGTCGTAATATTTCCTTCACTATCTTTTTCAACACGATCTGCACGAATAACATACGCGTTGCGCAAACGCACTTCTTTACCTAATACTAGACGCTTGTAATTTTTGTTCGCTTCTTCACGAAAATCAGCACGATCTATGAAGATTTCCCGCGTAAATGCAACGTCACGATGACCAAGTTCTGGGCGATTAGGATGATTCGGCATGGTTAATACTTCATCCAATTTTTCAGAAAAGTTTTCAATGATCACTTTAACGGGATCAAGCACAGCCATTGCACGTGGTGCATTTTGATTCAGGTCTTCGCGTACACAAAATTCAAGTGTGCTCATCTCAACGGTATTTTCTTGTTTGGTAATACCAATTCGTTGGCAAAAATCACGGATTGACGCCGGCGTATAACCTCTGCGACGCATACCCGAGACGGTAGGCATACGAGGATCATTCCAACCATCAACGATTTTTTCACTCACTAATAAGTTCAATTTACGCTTTGAGGTAATCGCATATTCTAAATTTAAACGAGAAAACTCATATTGGTGTGGTCGTGAAGCGATGGTAATATTATCCAATACCCAATCGTATAAACGACGATTGTCTTGAAACTCTAATGTACAAAGTGAGTGTGTGATATTTTCAATTGCGTCCGAAATACAATGAGTAAAATCATACATAGGATAAATGCACCATGTATCACCAGTTTGGTGATGATTGGCAAATTTAATACGATATAAAACAGGATCTCGCATCACAATAAATGGAGATGCCATATCAATTTTTGCACGTAGACAGGCTTTACCCTCTTCAAAACCACCATTTTTCATTTTATTAAATAACGATAAGTTTTCATCAATGGTGCGGTCACGATATGGGCTATTTTTGCCTGGTTGAGTAAGTGTGCCTCGGTATTCACGAATTTCTTCAGCAGATAATTCGTCAACGTAAGCCAGCCCTTTTTGAATCAGCTCAATGGCATAGTGATAAAGTTGATCAAAATAGTCTGATGAATAACGTACCTCACCATCCCAATGGAAACCAAGCCACTGTACATCATGCTTGATCGATTCAACATACTCAACGTCTTCTTTGACCGGATTCGTGTCATCAAAACGCAGGTTACATTTACCCCGATAATCTTGAGCAATACCAAAATTTAAGCAAATGGCTTTAGCATGACCAATATGCAAATAGCCGTTTGGCTCTGGAGGAAAACGCGTCTGAATTGTTTGATACTTTCCATCGGCTAAATCAGCATCAATAATTTGACGAATAAAGTTTGTTGGACGAGCTTCAACTTCGCTCATAAAATTCCCCTAAATCTAAATTTGTGTTGCCTTAAGGCATTTTTGAAATCTTAACCTGTGAATATAACAAATTTTTTACTATTCGTGAATGTTATTAAATTAGAATTATTTGATTGAAAATCAAAGCAAATATTCAATCGTAATAGTGATACCCAATTTTGTCTCAAAAATAATACTATTTATATTTCAATCAATTAAATATTATCAACAAGTTAAGTGGTAGTTTAGCCTCGAAAAATCATTATAATGTGCGCCCATTAATGGATTAGACACATATTGGAATCGTTATGTCAAAAACAAAAGATCATAATTTTAGCCAAGAAGCCGTTCCACCATCGGCTAAAAAAGGCGCCATTTCACTCACATTTATAATGTTAAGTTTAACGTTTTTTTCTGCCAGTATGTGGGCAGGAGGTAAGCTTGGGACAGGGCTTACATTTAGTCATTTCTTTTTTGCATTGTTTATTGGTAACTTATTGCTGGGAATATATAGTGCAATCTTAGGCTATATTGGTGCTAAAACCGGTTTCTCCACCCATCTTCTAGCCCGTTTTTCATTTGGGCGTAAAGGTTCATGGTTACCGTCTTTGCTATTAGGTGGAACTCAAGTTGGTTGGTTTGGTGTTGGTCTGGCCATGTTTGCATTTCCAGTAAGTAAAGCAACAGGTATTAATGAATATATCTTGATTGGTGTTTTCGGTTTTTTGATGACGATCACCGTTGCTTTTGAAGGTATCAAAGCACTGCTTTATTTATCGATTATTGCAGTTCCTGCAATTGGTATTCTAGGCTGTTATTCGGTTTGGGTTGCGGTAAATGATGTTGGTGGACTACATGCTTTAATGGATATCACGCCATCAGAGCCACTTCCATTTGCGACAGCATTAACGATTGTTGTGGGTTCGTTTATTAGTGCAGGGACGTTGACCGCTGATTTTGTCCGTTTTGGTAAACGTGCACGCCATGTGTTTATTATTACCATTATTTCGTTCTTATTTGGTAATTCGTTAATGTTTATTTTTGGTGCTGCTGGTGCAGCATCAGTTGGACAAGCGGACATTTCAGATGTCATGATTGCACAGGGATTACTGATTCCTGCTATTATTGTTCTCGGACTAAATATCTGGACCACCAATGATAACGCGTTGTATGCGTCTGGACTGGGTATGGCAAATATTACAGGCTTATCGAGTAAAACCATGTCAATGGTAAATGGTATAATTGGGACTTTATGTGCAGTTTGGTTATATAATAATTTTGTAGGTTGGTTAACCTTTTTATCAACAGCAATCCCGCCTATTGGCGGTGTTATTATTGCTGACTATTTTATGCATAAAAAACGCTATCAATCATTGGCTAATGGTAGTAAGCGTAAAATTAACTGGATTTCTTTAGTGGCTGTTGCTGTTGGGATTATTTGCGCTAAATATCTACCTGGCGTGGTACCCATTAATTCCGTACTAGGCAGTGCAATGAGTTATATTATAATGACATTATTAGCAAGACAACTCCGATTATCTCGAGGGCGAAAATGAGTAATCAAACAACATATATTATTGGAAATGCCCATTTAGCAAACAAAAATGGCTTGTGGGAAATAGAGGTCATTAATGGCAAATTTGGGAAAATAACGCAACAAACGACCTCAATCACATGTGATATTGATGCCGAAAACGGTCTGGTCATTCCACCTTTTATTGAACCACATATTCATTTGGATACTACTCAAACAGCAGGGCAACCGGCGTGGAACCAATCTGGTACACTTTTTGAAGGCATTGAGCGCTGGTCTGAACGTAAATCAATGCTCACACATCATGATGTGAAAGAACGCGCATTAAAAACGTTAAAATGGCAAATTGCCAACGGTATCCAACATGTGCGAACCCATGTTGATGTATCCGACCCGTCATTAATCGCATTAAAAGCCATGCTTGAAGTGAAAGAAGAAATTGCGCCATGGATTGATTTGCAAATCGTTGCGTTTCCACAAGAAGGGATTTTATCCTATCCAAATGGTAAAGAATTGTTAGAACAAGCTGTCCAATTAGGTGCGGATGTGATAGGTGCTATTCCACACTTTGAATTCACTCGGGAATACGGGGTTGAGTCGTTACATTTTGTGTTTGAACTTGCTCAAAAATATGACCGCTTAATTGATGTGCATTGCGATGAAATTGATGATGAACAATCTCGTTTTATTGAAACCGTTGCCGCACTTGCCTATCAATATCAGATAGGACATAAAGTAACAGCGAGTCATACGACCGCAATGCATTCTTATAATGGTGCTTATACATCACGTTTGTTTCGTATTTTAAAACTGTCTGGAATCAATTTTGTCGCAAATCCGCTGGTTAATATTCATTTACAAGGACGCTTTGATAGCTACCCCAAACGACGTGGTATTACCCGAGTAAAAGAACTGCAAGAAGCGGGAATCAATGTTTGTTTTGGTCATGATGATGTTTTCGATCCATGGTATCCACTGGGTACCGCAAATATGTTACAAGTTCTTCACATGGGGTTACATGTTTGCCAATTAATGGGGTACGAACAAATCAATCAAGGAATTGAATTTATCACAAACAATAGTGCTAAAACATTAAATCTTGCCTCACATCAATACGGAATTGAAACAGGTCATCAAGCAAACTTATTAATTCTACCTGCTGAAAATGGTTTTGATGCAGTGCGCAGACAAACGCCCGTTCATTATTCAATTCGACAAGGAAAAGTCATCGCCAGAACCGAACTGGCTAAATCCTTTATTGTTAATGAACATGATGAACTTGTCACCTTCCGATAAATCACTTGCCATAGCATAAGTTATGGCACTTCTCGTTAAAGATTGATATGTAAAATCGATACAATGTGCAATAAAATTTTATAACGAAAACTTTAATCCCAAGGAATATTTGTGAATAAAAAAACATTCTCACTGATGACAATGCTTCTATCGTGGCCTTTTTCATTTTTAGCACATGCAGAAAATGCTCCATCAATTGGTCTGGGTATGGGCTGGAGCCATTCTCAATATAAAGGATATGGTAATGATTATTACCCATTACCGAATATTACATTTGATAATGATACTTTTTTTATTGATAATTTTACCGCAGGCGCCTATCTATATCATAATGATGTTCATGAATTATCTGTTGCATTGACCTATTTACCATTAGAGTTTAAACCCAAGCACAGTGATGATTTACAAATGAAACAGCTTAATAAACGTCACTCAACATTACTTGCACAAGTCGAATATACACGATCAACCAATATTGGTAATTTTACCGCTAGTATTGCGGCTGATGTGCTTGATGAAAGCAATAGTGTGATCATTAACGCAGATTACACAACATTATTGACATTTGGTCAGCTATTTATCGTGCCTGAAGTGGGTTTTAATTGGGCAAATAAAAAACATAATAATTATTATTATGGAATTTCAGAAAGTGAATCGCAACGTTCTGGTCTTGCTGCTTATTCTGCCAAAAGTACTTTTACACCGTACATCTCGGTAACCGGTTATTATACAATTAATCAACATTTCACCACTTATCTTGGTGCGCGCGTCGACAGATTAACGGGAGATGTAAAAAAGAGTCCAATGATTGCCCATAGCACTATACCAAGTGTGTTTGCTGGCATTAACTACACATTTTAAGTTTATTTGAGTCTACGCCTAATTCAATTTACAATAACTAGGCTGGCCCAATACGGGTTTATGCGTGACGCTAAATCGCTAAGGAAAAATCATCACTATGCTTTGGTTCAAAAATGCCATTATTTACCAGCTTAATAAAGATTACTTACTCGATAAACATATTGTTGAGCAAGCAATCAATGCCAATCCATTTATGCCATGTGGTAATACTGATAGCGCCAAGTCAGGTTGGGTATCTCCCTACGGTGAACATGGCGATAATCCACTATTAATTGATATTGATGGCCAGTTATTGCTTCGCTTAAAAAAAGAAATCAAAATTTTACCCTCATCCGTTGTTAAACAAGCTTTAGCAGACAAAATTAACAAACAAGAAGATGCCTTAGGTCGAAAACTCAAAAAAGCAGAAAAATTATCGTTAAAAGATGAAGTCTTTATTGATTTACTACCAAGAGCATTCAGCAAATATCAGCATATTTGGCTTTGGCTTGATACAAAACATAAACGCGTGATAGTTGATAGTGCAAGTTTTAAACAAGCGGAAGATTTACTTGCATTACTAAGAAAAGAGATGGGGAGCCTTGCATTAACGCCACTATCAACAGAAACGCCACTTGAAAAAACAATGACCGACTGGGTTAGAAATGCCGTTGTTTATCCCGATATTAAATTGGGTGATGAAGTTGAGCTCAAAGATGCCGTTGAAGATAAGCAAATTGTGCGTTGTAAGCATCAAGAAATTGATAGTCACGAAATTTTCGTGCATATTGATGCAGGTAAGCAAGTTAGTAAACTCAAGCTAGTTGATGAACGGGGCTTATCTTTCATTTTAAATCGTGATTACACATTAAAACGAATTAAATTTGAAGGTGATATTCTGGATAAAAATGAAGATTTTATGCCAGAAGAAAGAGATAGGAAACTTGAGGCTGATTTTGTCATCATGACAAATGCCTTAGCAGATACAATTAACTCTTTGATTAAAATCATTAATTAGACTAATTGTTATTATATATAGAAAACAGCTAGCAAAATGATTTTATTCAATAAAAGTTAAAATTATCTATACCAATGCAAATTTCACATGGTATACTACTAATAAGTATTTCTATATAATAATAAGAAGAGAAATCAAGCATTATTTCTGGTAGTTTAAAGTAACTATTGGAAATGATTATAAACACAACATTAAGTTGAGGGACAAAATGAAAAAAACAACTTTAGCTCTAGCAGTGGCAATTGCTAGCATTACATCTGTAGCTAACGCTGCATTACCAGAAAATACTTGGTATGTTGGTGGTAAACTTGGTTGGTCTAAGTATTATGATACTAATTCTCAAAAAGTACCAGGAACAGAAAAAGTAGACAACAACCGCGTAGGTGGTGGAGCATTTGTTGGTTATCAAGCAAATCCATACCTTGCAGCTGAATTAGGTTATGACTGGTTAGGTAAACTTTCATACAAAACTAATGGAAGCAATACTACTGGTGACTTAACCGTTCACGGTGCATCTTTCACTGGTAAAGTAAGCTACCCACTATCATTTATTTCTGATGATTTAGACATCTATGCACGTGCAGGTGCCTTCATTCATACTACTAAATGGAAATCAGGCGGTAACAGTAGCAGCAATACAAGCGTATCTCCTACTTATGCACTTGGTCTTGATTACCGTTTAAATGAAGATTTTTCTACTCGTTTAGAGTATCAATGGGTTAACAACATCAACAACGAAGGTCCAACTCGTCCAGATAACTCATTGTTAACGTTCGGTGTAACTTACCGTTTAGGTTCACCAGCTGTTGCACCAGCAACACAATTAGAAGTTCGTGAAAACCGTTATGTGTTAAGCGAAGATATTCTATTTAGTTATGCTAAATCAGATCTTAAAGCTGAAGGTCAAGCAGCGTTAGATGAGTTAATTAAAACATTAGTTAAACTTAACCCATCTGAAAGTGCGATCGTTGTAGTTGGTCACAGTGACCGTATCGGTTCTGCTGGTTACAACCAAAAATTATCTGAACAACGTGCTAAATCAGTTATGAACTACTTATTATCTAAAGGTGTTCCAGCTGACTTAATCTCTGCTCGTGGTGTTGGTAAATCACAACCAGTTACTGGCGACCAATGTAATGCACTTAAAGGTGCAGATCTTAAAACATGTTTAGCACCAGATCGTCGCGTAGAGATCGAAGTTAAAGCTAAAACTGTTGAAGAAGTTGAAGTAACTGATAAAAAAGATAATACAAAATAATTAATGTGTTAGCTTTTGTTTTCCAAAAGCCCGGTTATTTGACCGGGTTTTTTTATTGATTATTTATACACATCTATTACAATAGTAAAAATCAAATCTGTAGCTTATAGCGTTATTTTTGTTTATAAAACAATCAGAAATAAACCATATATTTTTTTATTCACAATAAAATAATTAAATTCACATTATTTTGTGGATAATTTATGTATATCACCAATATTTGGAGTTCTTGTGTCTACAATGGTCTGGCAAACATGTTTATCTCAATTGCAAGAAGAACTAACCCCAACAGAATTCAACTTATGGATTAGACCTCTACAAGCTGAAATAAACAACGATAAACTTTATCTTTATGCCCCTAATCGTTTCGTATTAGATTGGGTCAGAAATAAATACTTATCAAAAATTTCATTGCTGCTTGGCCAATTACAAAATACCCAGTCGCCAAAAGTCTATATGGAAGTTGGGTCACCAAAGCATAATGTCAATACTGTCAAACAAGATTCGACAGCAGCACAACACGATGAACAACCTGCCGCATCTCTGCCAAAATGGAAAATAAAAAAGGCAACGGAAAATATTGTTTATCAATCGGGTATTAATCCCAAATACACATTTGATAGTTTTGTTGAAGGTAAATCAAACCAACTTGCAAATGCAGCTGCAAAACAAGTTGCCGAGAATCCAGGTAAAGCATATAACCCCCTTTTTATTTACGGGTCAACTGGATTAGGGAAGACACACTTATTACACTCTGTGGGTAACCAAATCTTACAAAGTAAAAAAAATGCGAAAGTGATTTATATGCATTCTGAGCGGTTTGTACAAGATATGGTGAAAGCACTGCAAAATAATGCGATTGATGATTTCAAAAATTATTATCGCTCAGTTGATGCATTACTCATTGATGATATTCAATTTTTTGCCAATAAAGAGCGAACTCAAGAAGAGTTTTTCCATACATTTAATACCTTATTAGAAGGTAATCAACAAATCATTTTAACCTCTGATCGTTATCCAAAAGAGATTGATGGCGTTGAAGACCGTTTAAAATCACGTTTTGGTTGGGGCTTAACGATTGCAATAGAGCCACCAGAACTGGAAACACGCGTTGCGATTTTAATGAAAAAAGCAGAAGAAAATCGCATCAAATTACCAGAAGAAGTGGCCTTTTTTATCGCAAAACGATTGCGTTCGAATGTGAGAGAGCTCGAAGGTGCTTTAAATCGTGTTATTGCTAATGCCAACTTCACAGGTAAAGCAATTAATATCGATTTTGTTAAAGATGCTTTAAAAGACTTACTTGCTTTACAAGAAAAACTCATTACTATTGAAAATATTCAGAAAACCGTTGCAGAATATTATAAAATAAAGGTATCTGACTTATTATCAAAAAGGCGTTCTCGTTCCGTAGCAAGACCAAGACAAGTCGCAATGGCATTGGCAAAAGAACTCACCAATAAAAGCTTGCCTGAAATTGGTGATGGTTTTGGTGGACGAGATCACACAACGGTTTTACATGCTTGTCGTAAAATTGCGGAATTAAGGGAAGAAAGTAATGATATTAAAGAAGATTACTCCAATTTAATACGAACACTTTCAACATAATTATTTTTAAATAAAGAACAATACTATGAAATTTATTATTGATCGTGAAAAACTAATCAAACCATTACAGCTTGTTAGTGCGCCACTGAGCAGTCGCCCAACACTGCCTATTTTAGGTAATCTACTATTACAAGTCAGTGATAATGTTTTATCGATGACCGGTACCGATCTTGAAATCGAAATGATTGCCAGATTGCCTCTTATTGAATCAAATGAATCAGGTGCAACAACGGTACCTGCACGTAAATTTCTGGATATTTGCCGCAGTCTACCCAATGATGCTCAAATTTCGATATCATTAGATGATAATCGTTTAGCCATTCAATCAGGACGCAGCAAATTTTCCTTATCCACATTACCGGCCAGCGACTTCCCTAACTTGGAAAATTGGCAATGCGATGCGGATTTTTCTATTCCGCAAAAAACATTAAAACAACTCATTGATTCTGTTCAGTTTTCAATGGCAAACCAAGATGTACGATACTATTTAAATGGGATGTTATTTGAAACCGAGAATAACTTACTCAAAACGGTAGCTACGGATGGTCATCGCTTAGCCGTTTGTGCCCTACCCGTTGGTCAAAACATTCCAACAGCCTGTTCCGTAATTATGCCTCGTAAAGGTGTTCTTGAATTAGCCAAACTGGCCAGTGATAGTGATGAATTAATCAATATTCAAATTGGTAGTAATAATTTAAGGGTCAATTTAGCTGATCTTACATTTACATCAAAACTCATTGATGGACGATTTCCTGATTATCGAAAAGTTTTACCACGTAATCCCGATAAAACATTAGAAGCCTCATGTGAAAACTTAAGAAATGCGCTATCGCGTGCAGCCATTTTATCCAATGAAAAGTTTAAAGGCATTCGACTTTACGTACAGGATAATCAAGTTAAAATCACCGCAAATAATCCTGAGCAGGAAGAAGCAGAAGAAATCATTGATGTAAAATATAACGCCGAACCATTAGAGATTGGCTTTAACGTAACCTACTTACTTGATGTATTAAATACGCTAAAATGCGATACGGTACAGATGTTATTATCTGATTCAACATCCAGTATTCAAGTCGAAGATGTTAATGATCAGTCAGCAACCTATGTTGTTATGCCAATGCGTTTATAAATCATCCAATAATATATTCAGCAGTTCATTGCTGAATATATTATGCTTGCCAATCCTATGACCATCGCACAGCTTAAAATTCATGATTTCCGTAATATCGATTTTGCCGATATTTCACCGTCATCCACATTCAATTTTATTATTGGAGATAATGGCAGTGGTAAAACCAGTTTTCTAGAAGCGATCTATATGTTGGGTCATGGTCGAGCCTTTCGTCACCTACTTTCTAGTCGAATTATCCAACACAATAAATCAGAATTAATTCTTTTTAGTAAAATCATTGCGCCAAATCAGCAAACTCACACCGTCGGTTTGTCGAAAGCACGTAGTGGTGACAATAAAATTAAAATTGATAATGATGAAGGCTATAAATTAGCAGAACTTGCCAAATTACTACCCATGCAATTGATTACGCCTGAAGGTTTTGATTTACTGACCGGTGGCCCAAAATATCGCAGGGCGTTTATTGATTGGGGGTGTTTCCATCACTATCCAGAGTTTATTTCACTATGGAATACCCTACGTCGTTTACTTAAACAGCGTAATGCCTTACTCAAAAATACAATACACTACAATCAGGTACTGCCTTGGGATAAAGAACTCGTTCCTGTTGCCAATAAAGTCAGTCAAATTCGCGAGGATTATATTGCGCAAATTAGACCTGAAATCATCAAAACAAGCCATGACTTTTTACCCGAATATTCACTCGAATGTCAATTTTACTCAGGTTGGGATTCATCAACCGATTATGCAACCCTTCTGGTCGATAATTTTGAACGCGATAAACTGTTAAACTATACATCAGTCGGTCCACATAAAGCGGATTTACGATTAAAAATTGGTAATACCCCGATTGAAGCCCTCTTCTCTCGCGGTCAGTTAAAACTGTTGATGTGCGCTTTAAGATTGGCACAAGGCGAGTTCTATGCAGAACAACTTAATCAGTCTTGTTTATACTTGATTGATGACTTTGCTTCAGAACTGGATTTATCAAAACGCACACTACTTGCTAAGCGCCTAAAATCAACCGGTTCACAAGTTTTTATCACTGCTGTTGATCAAGAACAAATTCAAGCAATGGTTGATGAAAATGACAAGATTTTTTACATAAAATCTGGTATAATTTCAGCATAATTTTATTACTAATCAGTTAAATGATGTTCTAGCGAGAAATACATGTCTAATTCTTATGATTCCTCAAGTATAAAAGTACTAAAAGGCCTTGATGCTGTCCGAAAACGCCCGGGTATGTACATTGGCGATACTGATGATGGTACAGGTTTGCACCATATGGTTTTTGAAGTCGTCGATAATGCCATTGACGAAGCACTTGCTGGTTACTGTAGTCATATTGAAGTGACGATTCATACAGATAATTCGGTATCTGTGCGCGATGATGGCCGTGGTATCCCAACAGGAATTCATGAAGAAGAAGGCGTATCTGCGGCTGAAGTCATTATGACTGTACTGCATGCAGGCGGTAAATTTGACGATAATTCATATAAAGTTTCCGGCGGCTTGCATGGTGTTGGTGTCTCTGTTGTAAATGCATTATCCGATAAACTTGAACTGATTATCTATCGTGATAATAAAGTTCATCAGCAAATTTATCATCTTGGTGTGCCACAAGCACCACTTGCTGTTGTTGGTGATACCACTGAAAGTGGTACCTACGTACGTTTTTGGCCAAGCCCACAAACGTTTACCAATATCGAATTTATTTATGAAATTTTAGCCAAACGTTTAAGAGAACTTTCATTTCTAAACTCTGGGGTTTCTATCAAATTATTTGATGAACGAACAGGTAAAAGTGAACATTATCATTATGAAGGTGGTATCCAAGCTTTTGTTGAATACCTAAATAAAAATAAAACCCCAATACATCCCAAAATTTTCTATTTTAGTGCAGAAAAAGACGGCATTGGTGTAGAAGTGTCACTGCAATGGAATGATGGATATCAAGAGAACATTTACTGTTTTACAAATAATATTCCACAACGTGATGGTGGGACTCACTTAGCGGGCTTTAGAGGTGCAATGACTCGCACACTCAACAGTTATATGGATAATGAAGGTTACAGTAAAAAAGCGAAAATCAGTGCAACGGGTGACGATGCTCGAGAAGGCTTAATTGCCGTCGTCTCCGTCAAAGTACCTGACCCTAAATTCTCATCACAAACTAAAGATAAACTGGTTTCATCTGAAGTTAAATCAGCTGTTGAATCCATTATGGCTGAAAAATTATCAGAATATCTATTAGAAAACCCAACCGATGCTAAAATTGTTGTTGGTAAGATTATTGATGCAGCAAGAGCTCGCGAAGCCGCGCGTAAAGCACGTGAAATGACCCGACGTAAAGGGGCATTAGATCTCGGCGGTTTACCAGGTAAGCTTGCTGACTGCCAAGAAAAAGATCCTGCATTATCTGAACTCTACCTTGTGGAAGGGGACTCTGCGGGAGGCTCAGCCAAACAAGGGCGTAACCGCAAAAATCAAGCGATTTTACCTCTCAAAGGTAAAATCTTGAACGTTGAAAAAGCGCGTTTTGATAAAATGCTCTCTTCACAAGAAGTGGCGACTTTAATTACAGCCTTAGGCTGCGGTATTGGTCGTGACGAATATAATCCGGATAAAATGCGTTACCATAGCATCATTATTATGACAGATGCCGACGTCGATGGCTCACATATTCGAACCTTATTACTCACGTTTTTCTATCGTCAGATGCCTGAAATTATTGAACGTGGCTATGTCTATATTGCTCAGCCACCACTGTATAAAGTAAAAAAAGGCAAACAAGAACAATACATTAAAGACGATGATGCGATGACTGAATATCAAATAGCCTTAGCCTTAGAAGGCGCATCATTGCATGTAAATAACCATGCCCCAGCTTTAGCCGGTGAACCGCTAGAACGATTAATTGCTGAGTATCAAAAAACTGAAAAATTGATTGGTAAAATGGAACGTCGTTATCCAAGAACGTTACTTGCTGAATTAATTTATCATGATGTTTTAACTGAAGAAGTGATGCAAGATCAGCAATTAACTGACGCATGGGCTAAACAATTAACTGGAAAATTAACAGAAAAAGAGCAACACGGTAATCTTTATCACTATGAAATTGATTACAATGAAGCGAAACAACGTTATATTCCGATTATCAAAATCAGAACACATGGTGTTGATAATCGCTACAATCTGGATCTGGCATTTGCACACAGTAACGAATATAAAAATATCTGTCACTTAGGTTCACAATTAAAAGGCTTAATTGAAGAGGGTGCGTTTATTCAGCGTGGAGAAAGAAAAGAGCCTATTAGCAGTTTTGAATCTGCCGTTGAATGGCTTGTAAAAGAATCGCGACGAGGTTTAACTATCCAACGTTATAAAGGATTAGGTGAAATGAATCCAGATCAGTTATGGGAAACCACAATGGATCCAACGAGCCGCCGCATGCTGCAAGTGAGCATAAAAGATGCGATCGCAGCAGACCTTTTATTTACCACGCTGATGGGTGATGAAGTTGAGCCAAGACGTGCCTTTATTGAAGAAAATGCATTAAAAGCCTCAAACCTCGACTTCTAGTCAATTATTATTATCGGATCCGGCAATTACTGATATATCAAACCAGACTTAGTGTCTGGTTTTTTATGCCTAAAAAATCGGTGGGTAAAGCTAAAATGTTATTTCCCCTGCCTGATTCTATCAATCAAATTCAAACTATGTTGATGCGCTTTATCCGCAATAGTTTGCTGACTGTGCCCAGACACTGTTGAAACACCGTACAGCAAAATCGGCTCAAGATAAACCATCTGAGCGTACTGTGCTGACTGCTTAACAGGTTGTAATAGATCATAAATCATATGGTGACCATTTTGCTGAAAATTTTGTTCAGGCTGCCCAATGGTTAGACTGGGTAATAATTTTTTGCCTTTTAATTTATCACCTTGTGAACCATAAGCAAAATTATAGGTAAAAACTTCATCAAACCATATTTTTAAAATTGCAGGCATGTTAAACCAATACATTGGATACTATAACACAATAAAATCGTGCCGTAATAATGCCGCTTGTTCGGCTTTAACATCGATATTGTAATTAGGATAGTACTGATGAATATTGCGAATTTCACTATTTGGCAAGTTTTGACTTACCGTATCAACGATTGTCTTGTTAGCAATCGACTGTGTTGTATTGGGATGGGCCAATATGATTAATGCCATAATATATCCTTGTTATTTAAGCTATCAATTTTATAGTTAATATAAATAGTTTACTTAAAAATTATTTTATGACAATATCTATCAAAATAGATAGTGAGGTCATAATGGGAACAAAAATCAAATCAAGCAAAATCATTTATAATGATAAATATTATGATTGCCCGATCAGCATGGCGATGGATTTAATTGGTGGGAAATGGAAAGGTGTGATTTTGCATTACCTTAAAAACGGCGAGAAACGTTTTAATGAATTAAAGAAAGATATGCCTGCAATTACCGAAATGACATTAAGTCTACAACTGAAACAATTGGAAAAAGATCGCCTGATTACCCGTCAAGTATTTGGTGAAAAACCACCAATAAAAGTCATTTACGCACTAAGTCCTTTAGGCCATCAAGTCTGCCCTGCGTTAGCTGAACTATGTTCATGGGCACTTACCATTGCGCAACGAAATGATGACGACATCTTCAACTCAACGGTACAAAATATTCGTTAAATTTTTATCATAATAGGTGATTATAGTGTAAAAACTATAACCCTAATGCATATTTAACCAGATGTTGTTTTATGAAGGGAGTTGTATTGATCATATTCATCCCAATGCCTCTCGCTAATTTTTTAATTGGCGATGCGCCATCAAAGGTATCTTGAATCGTCTGCATAGCCGTTAACATCATCATCGTATCTTTATGGCGCATAAATTGGTAATGGTTGAATATACGTTTTAAACCAAAGTCTTTATGAGCTAAATAATTTTTAATAATCACATCAACTAACTGTTTAGAATCTTGCAGTCCTAAATTGACACCTTGGCCTGCTAAAGGATGGATAGTATGTGCCGCGTCACCAATTAGGATTAACCGATCTTGTACGGGTTTTGGACAATAACGCGCCACTAATGGGAAAAGCTCACGTTCACTGACTAATGAGCAATCACCAAGACAATGTTCAGTCAGCTCACTTAATTGTTGATTAAATAAATGAGGGGGCCTTATCAATAAGTCTGAAGCGAATTGTGGTTTCGTTGACCAGACCAGGCAACTTAAATGAGATTGCCATAACGGCAATAAAGCAATGATGCCATCAGCATAGAAGACTTGCCTGGCGCAAGATTGGTGAGCAAATTGAGTTTTTACCGTGGCGATGATAGCTTGATGACGGTAAGGTTTTTTTAAGAGAGTCATTCCTTGCTTTTTTCTAATAAGTGAATTAGCACCATCTGCGGCAATCACCAATTTAGCGGCGACTTTGCAGCCATCACTTAATTCAACAAAACCGCGGTCAGAACTAAAAAACAGGTCATTGACCGGTTGATGAAAAAATGTAATGTTACTTTGCGTATTAGCACACTGGTACAGTGTATTTTGCATCAATTGATTTTCAATAATATAGCCTAACTGATCATAATGGAATGATGCGCTATTAGCTGATAATCTCGCAAACCCTTGTCGCTCAGTAACGTCAATTGAGTCAAATACTAAAACTCGCCCACTACGTTCCAGCTCAGACCAAATGCCGATTTGTTCAAAATAGTGTTTACTCGCTAAATTGATTGCTGAAGCACGAATCTTCACCTCGTTCTCAGCAAGTTCTTGATAAAGATCGTGTTTGGCATCAATCACCGCAATGTTCATTTTGGTCTGTTTTAAAGCACAAGCCGTTGCTAAACCAACAATGCCACCACCAATAATCACAACATCAAAATCAACCACAATAACCTCTTTAGCTAGTATCTAGTTTGTTAGCACATGACATCGATTTATAACAAGCAATATTATAGCGCAGTATGTTGATGAGAACACTGGGATGTTTACGGGGATGATAATAAAAACATAAAAAAGCCCACATTAAGTGGGCAAAGATGAAAGTAAGAATATAAGGAAGGTAAAACAATAAAAACCTTATATTAAGGTCAATATATCACGCTTAAAAAATAGAATCAAACTTTTTTACGAATAAATAATAAACAAAAATAAACATAACAACACAAAAAAATAAAAAAACAGCGTTTAATAAAATTTAAGCTTGGTGATTTAATTGTTTTACAATAGCTAACCAAGCACGATGAGCCAAGGGCTGGCATCATATTCGCATCGGCGAAATAAAACAATTTTTGTCTCATTTATGAAGATAGCTTCGACGAAAATTGTCATAATATTAAACACTTGTGGTGCTTTTCCTACTCAATAAAATAAGATTTTATGCAAAAGATCACTTTTTCACTAAATGATTTGATAAATTGTGATTAAAGTTGTGTTTATTATTGATTTGTATTGAAGAAAAAAAATAATTTATAATATATAATAAATTTTTATGCATAAAAAAAAAGGAAATACTTGTGATAATAAATAAAAGCGTGAAAAATTTTAAAAACCGTTTGGCAGAAGTTATGCAAAGTGATTCTGTATCAGCCTTTGCTAAACGATGCAACATGTCTGAAACCGTGATTCGAGATTATCTATCGGGTAAAACTTACCCCTCGTTAAGTCGTCTCGCAACGATTGCAGAACAATGTAATGTATCTTACGATTGGCTTGCAACAGGCATTCGCTTTGAAGGTATTGCCGAAGTCGATAATGATGATGTCTATAATGAATTCATCTATCGCATTCCTGTCTATCATAAGCAGCTGCCAACTCCTGAGGAAGCGAGAACACATAAATTCGTTAATGGTACACCACCTGTCATGAATTACCCTTTACTTGAAGGTTGGTTGTCACATTTTGGATTTGATCCCAAAAAATTACTCATGTATTGGGCAAAAGGCGATTTAATGGAGCCTGAAATCGGTCACAATGATGGATTAATCATTAATACTGATATCAAAGAAATCACAACCGGTGGTCTTTATCTTTTAGAATATGAAGATATGACATTATTACGACGTATTCGATTAACAATTGATGGCTGGAAGTTGCTTTGCAATAATTCACAATGTGTGACGATTTTAGTGCCAAGAGAAGAGTTTAGTCAGTATAAAATTATAGGTAATGTTGTTCAGATTATCAAAAATACCTGCTAAAAAATGAAGGCGCCTACTTGGCGCCTTATAACAATCCGATTTTAGCCCTGTCGTCTGACTTTGACCGCATTGGCAAGTGTATCTAGGACATGTACTGTATCATCCCACCCAATACAGGCATCGGTAATACTTTGCCCATAAACGAGCGGTTTAGAGCTCTCGGGATTTTGTGCACCTTCGACTAAATGGCTCTCGACCATCACCCCAACAATGGCTTTTTCACCATCAGCGATTTGACGTGCCACATTATCACCAACATTTAATTGCTCTTTAAATTGTTTACGGCTATTAGCATGACTAAAATCGACCATAATGTTAGCAGGTAGGCCCGCTTTAGCTAAATCTTGTTTCACTGCCGCGATATGTGCTGCACTATAGTTGGGTTCTTTACCACCACGTAAAATAATGTGGCAGTCACGATTACCCGTGGTGGTCACAATGGCTGAGTGTCCAAATTTTGTGACAGATAAAAAGCAGTGTGGTGCACTTGCTGCATTTATCGCATCGATAGCCACTTTCATTGTGCCATCAGTCCCATTTTTAAAGCCGACTGGGCATGATAATCCTGAAGATAATTCGCGATGAACTTGTGACTCTGTCGTTCGTGCGCCAATCGCGCCCCAACTCATAAGATCAGCAAGGTACTGTGGTGAAATCATATCCAAAAATTCACCTGCAGCAGGAACACCTAATTGATTAATATCCACAAGTAATTTTCTGGCAATTTTTAATCCCTGATTAATATCGAACGTATGATTGATAAAAGGGTCATTAATTAAACCTTTCCAGCCAACTGTTGTCCGTGGTTTTTCAAAATAAACACGCATAACAATTTCAAGTTCACATTGATAGTGTGCTCTTACTTGCTTTAATCGATTGGCATATTCTAACGCCGCATCAACATCATGAATTGAGCATGGACCGATAATCACTAATAAGCGGTCATCTTGGTGAGTTAAAATTTGGTGAATATTTTGTCGAGTTTCAAAAACTAAATCAGCAACATCATCTGTTGCCGGGTATTTTTCTAATAAAGCAATCGGAGGAAGTAACTCCCGGATGTCTGCAATACGGACATCATCATTTTTATCATTCATTTTTATACCTAATAACTTAACATTAACGAGAAAAGTATATACCCCGTCAATCATATGTTGCATAGTCAAAGTTTGCAACAGTTAGCGAAAAATTGTTAACGAATTTTACGCTGTTCAAAACCGGTCTGCTGTATTAAAGTAGGCATAAATAAAGTTATGAGAATTGACGATGAAATTAAATCAACTCCGTTATATTGTTGAAGTTGCACGCTGTGGTTCAATTAACGAAGCCGCTAAAAAGCTTTACATTACTCAGCCCAGTCTTTCGACTGCCATCAAGGAACTGGAAGAAGAATTTAATATTGAGATTTTTATTCGAACCTCCAAAGGCGTATCTTTAACTGCTGAAGGCATTGAATTTTTGGGCTATGCTAAGCAAATCCTTGAACAAACGAAGTTATTGCAGCAACACTACAATAAAAAGCTCCCATCGAAACAGCTGTGTAATATTTCTACACAACATTATGCGTTTGCCGTGAATGCATTTGTTAATTTAATTAAGAAAAATCATACTGATGAATACGAATTTACACTTAGGGAAACCCGAACACATGACATTATTACGGATGTCGCAACGTTGCGTAGTGAAGTGGGGATTTTGTATTTAAATGATTTTAACCAAAAAGTCTTATTACGACTGCTAAAAGAGAATCACCTGACATTCTATCCGCTTTTTGAAGCAGATCCGCATGTATTTATCAGTACAAAACACCCCTTATCTAAACGAAATCTGCTCACGTTGGACGATCTGGAAGACTACCCTTACCTTTCGTTTGAGCAAGGTGAATATAACTCATTTTATTTTTCTGAAGAAATTTTAAGTACGGTTTACCATAAAAAGAGTATTCATGTGAGTGACCGGGCAACACTGTTTAACCTATTACATGGCTTAAACGGTTTTACTATCAGCACAGGGGTACTTAGTACTGATTTAAATGGTTCGGATATTGCTTCAATCCCCCTTAAGACAGAGGAAAAAATTAAATTGGGTTGGATAACATCACAAAAAGTTCAGCTAAGCCAATCTGCTCAACAGTATATTGATGAATTAAAAATGTTAATCCAACAATATGGCTTCAAGTTAATGTAAGTGCTGAAATTTAAGGCCCAGCTTCAGTTAATAAACAGCAATCATTGAGAATAAAGCAACGCCTAAATCAAATTTGATTTTTGTAAAAAATTTCTCTATTGCTATTGTTTTTAACAAAAAATTTACTATACAATAGAATTCCCTTTTACTTAAGATATAACAATTAATATGAAAAATTATAAAGTATTTAAGCACACGGATGGACGTATTGAAACAGTAAAACAAGGTTGGTCATGGCCAGCATTTGTCCTTGAACTTTTTGGTTTAGGTTTTATTTGGGGACTGGTCAAAAAACTTTGGCTAGTTGCGATTTTATTAATTATTTTCCGTGTTGTGCTATTTGTGATTTCAAGCAGTGTAACACCTGATATCGAAAGTTATAATAACTATTATGAATACCAAAGAGCAATGGAATCAGCATTAAACTATTCATTAGTTTTCCTTGTTATTCAATTAGGTGTTGCAATTTTTGTTGGCGTGAAAGGTAATGCATTTAGAGAAACTGATTTAATCAAAAAAGGGTATCAATTAATTGGTACAGTCAGTGCATTAAACCCGGATATGGCGGTTGCAGAAAGCAGAAAATCAGACAGCGCAATGACAACTGAAGCGAACAAACCTGAAAACAACGATATTATTTCACGTATGTAATCGGTTTTCGATTGAGACATCAAAACGCCGCATATTGCGGCGTTTTTTATGGTCACGTTAGAACGAATTAAGCTAAGTTAATATCAAATACCTCAATATTATCTTTACCACCATAAATTTGGTACCATGGATTAGCATACTGTTTTAAAATTTGATTAAGGTGCTCCACATTATCACGACCTACAGTATCTAACCATTTTATAAGTCCATCTTTACCGCCACTTGCATAAGCAGCAACACCATCAAACCATGTCGCTCGCCCACCTAAAATGCCACAATACTTAGCACCAGATTGACCTGCAAAAATCAGTTCTTGATGGAATAGCTTCGTTGGGACGCCTGCACTCAAATAGATAAAAGGTCTGGTTGCTGCATCACTCGCCACTTTAAAATAGTTAGCCGCGTCTTTTTGCGAATACACTACCGGATTACTTTCATTAAAACCTTCTACAAATTTAAATAATACAGGCACTTCAACTTTTAAGACATCGATATGATAACGATCTTGTGTAAACTCTTCGATTGTCCGAATAACTTTACTTGGTTTGATTTTGGCAAAATCAGGGCTTTTATCATCTAAAATGTGATTATCATACACAATTGGTTCAACAAATACAGGCAGATCAGCCGCTCTTGCTTCATCACCTAACCGTTCAAGAAACGCATGTTTCTTATCCAAAATATCTTTTGGATCGTCGGGGTTATAATAAACTAACACTTTAGCCGCATCAGCCCCTTTTTTTATCAAACGTTGGATGGATTCTTCAGGAAGGATTTCCGGTAAACGGCCCGGCGTATTAACATCATAACCTGTTTTTTCATAAGATAGAATTAATCCGGCATTTTGACTTTTTGACTTCATGCCTTTAAATCCATACTCTTCATCGAGTAGAATTGCACTAACATATTTGGTTAATTCTTGTGATACTAACTCTTTAAATTCATAGACCATATCAATGTGATAGCGCTCTTTTCCGACTGCACTCTCCATCATTTTAACCATCGAACCCCGTTGGTCAATGGCTAACGCAGCAATAACACCATCTTGATTTGATAACTGTTGCATACTATTAAATTTTCTACGTGAAATTCGTTTTTTAACCATGTTAAATACCTCTAAAATCGATGATATGATAGATTTATTCTAAACCTCTTAACAAAGAGTTCAATAAGCAAGATGGTTAAATCGTGCTAATTATTGTGCTACTTTTTTCGGTTATCGGCTGGCATATCAATAGATTAAGGCGTTACAACGAATTTTTTTGTGCGTTATCCAAACAAACAATGATCGATTTTTAATGCATTTTCGTTATTTTTTTATCATCATATGCAATTATAGTGTAAAAAATACGTCTTTCACCTTAACCATTGATGAATCAGCAAAACTCATTAGAGAATTCATCAAAAACAGGGTATATTGAGTCGCGAAATTGATGGCAGCATCAAGCTCAAAATATGATTGACTCGTAATAGACGAATAGCACGCTTTTATTTAACCAATAATGACAAATAAACAACGTTAGGTATATCTCATGACAGATTTGACTACGTCTGCGACTAACCGCAGAACGCTCAATACACAAGATTATAAAACCCTTGGATTAGCGGCACTTGGTGGTGCATTAGAATTTTATGACTTTATTATTTTTGTCTTCTTTTCATTAGTCATCGGCCATCTCTTTTTTCCACAAGACATGCCGCAATGGCTTAGCCAAGTGCAAACCTATGGTATTTTTGCCGCAGGTTACTTAATTAGACCTTTTGGTGGCATTGTCATGGCTCATTTTGGAGACCTATTTGGCCGAAAAAGAATGTTTACTTTAAGTATCTTACTGATGGCACTACCCACACTGTTAATTGGTTGTTTACCGACTTATCAAGATATTGGTTATGCCGCTCCCTTATTATTATTATTGATGCGTCTTTGCCAAGGGTTAGCCGTTGGCGGCGAAGTGCCAGGTGCGTGGACATTTGTGGCTGAGCATGTTCCAAAACACCGTATTGGTCTTGCATGTGGTATTTTAACCAGTGGTTTAAGTTTAGGCATCTTATTAGGCTCACTTATTTCGACGCTCATCAATATGGTATTCGAAGGAGAGAGTATGAATACCTGGGGTTGGCGTATCCCCTTTATTGTCGGTGGTATTTTCGGCTTTTTAGCAATGTATCTACGTCGATGGTTAAAAGAAACGCCGATTTTTATTGAAATGCAACAACGTAAATCATCAGAGACCGTCAAACGTTTGCCTGTTTTAATCGTACTAAGAGATCACTTCCCACAAACCCTATTATCCATGTTATTAACATGGATTTTATCGGCGGGTATTATGGTTGTCATACTCATGGCCCCCATCTATTTACAAAAACAGGTAGGATTTAGCGCAATGCAAGCCTTACAAGCTAATACATTGGCAATTATTGGCTTAATAATGAGTTGTACCCTATATGGCGCGTTAATGGATAGATTCGCAATTGGTAAGGTGTTTATTGTTGGTAGCCTTATTGCGGTAATCACAATTGGTTGTTTTTACTTTTCATTAGCCAGCCATCCACAATTACTGTTTGTTACCTATCCTTTGGCTGGATTTGGTGTCGGGGTTGTTGGTTCGTTTGCCTACTTCATGGTAAAAGCCTTTCCTACCGAAGTACGTTATAGCGGCGTGTCATTTTCATTTAATATGGCTTATGCCATTGCAGGAGGCTTAACTCCCTTACTATTATCAATCTTTACTGATTTATTTAATAAACTGGCACCAGCATTTTATGTCGTATCCCTATTTTCATTAGGCGCCGTGATTGGAGTAGTTTTATTGTGTAGTCAGCATAATTATATTGCTAAAGACTTTGATTAAAGCAAGCTCGCCACTTTAACTCACGTAAAGTGGCGAATTCATTTATTCGCGTTCTAACGCGTAGATTGGATCAAGACTTGCGGCGCGTTTGGCTGGAAAATACCCAAAGACAATACCAATAAAGCTAGAACAAGCAAATGCTGCGACAATCGCTGCGGCTGAAAACATCATCGCGAACGCTGTAACAAAATAAGCAAATAGCACACCAATTAGTAATGATAACAAAATCCCCAACGTTCCACCGATTAAACAGACTAACACAGCTTCAATCAAAAACTGCTGTAAAATATCGCTGGAGCGGGCACCAACAGCCATCCTCACCCCAATTTCGCGTGTGCGTTCGGTCACTGAAACTAACATAATATTCATCACGCCAATTCCACCAACAATCAATGATATCAGCGCGATAGCTGAAACTAATAATGTCATTGTTGCTGTTGCAGCTTCAACAGCTTGGCGAATACTATCTGAGTTAAAAATAAAGAAGTCTTTTGAACCATGTCGCTGGATCATCAACCGTTCAACAGCTTGTTCCGCAACCATCATGTCAATATTATCATTAACCCTTACCGTAATACTGCGCAGTGATGTTTGTCCAATCATACGGTTAATCACCGTGGTATAAGGTAGCCAGACATTAAGACTTTCGTTAGTGCCAAAACCTTGATTTTTTTGTGTCGCGACCCCAATAACTCTTACCGGTAATTGACCGACATAAAAGACTTGCCCGATAGGATCTTGATTTGGGAATAACCGAGCAACCGTATTATCGTCGATAACAGCATCTTGAGCTGAGTTTTCAATGCCTTTATCATCAAAAGCTTTTCCCTGAACAATATCGAGCCCGCGTACGGCAAAATATTGAACCCCTACCCCATTAACCGTTCCCGATAGTGCCAAGTTTTCTTTACGGAAATAGACACTTGTTGAAACATTTGGTGTGGCACTGTGTATATAACTTTGTTGAGACAAGGCTTCCGCATCAGAGGAGCGTAATGTGGTGATACGATCGGCTGTTCTATCACCGAATCCGCTGCCCGGTCTAATCTCTAAAGTGCTAGTACCAATTGCGCTTATATCTGCTAAGATTTGCTCTTTAGATCCTTTCCCTAATGCCACTACCGATACGACAGAGGCAATACCAATAATGATACCAAGCATCGTTAAGAATGTTCTTAAACGTTGAGAAAGCATCGATAAAATCGCCATCTTAAATGCATCTTTAAAGCGGTCGATGTGAGCTGAAAAAGTATCTTTTGTTTTAGTGGTTTGAATATGTTTAACTTGATGTTGATGCTCAGCAGAGGTTTCAAATTCTGGATTTTGTGAATCAGAAATAATATTACCATCACTAATTTCAATAATGCGCTGAGCACTTTGTGCAATTTTAGCATCATGGGTCACAATAATAATCGTGTGACCTTGCTGGTGTAGTTCACGTAAAATCGCCATCACTTCATGACCACTTTTTTGATCTAAAGCGCCTGTTGGTTCATCGGCTAAAATAATTTGCCCACCATTCATTAATGCTCGACCAATACTAACGCGTTGTTGCTGACCACCTGATAATTGATTTGGTTTATTATTGAGCTTTTCACTTAACCCAAGCCGATTTAAAATTTCACTTGCTCGTTTATGACGCTGCTCTTTATTCATCCCAGCATAAATAGCAGGTACTTCAACGTTACCTTCAGCCGTTAGGGCATTGAGCAAATGATAACGCTGAAAAATAAAACCAAAATGCTCACGGCGAAGCTCAGCTAATTCATCGGGTAGTAATTGACTCGTCACCCGACCACCAATAGTATACTCGCCAGACGTCGGTTTATCTAAACACCCTAAAATGTTCATTAAGGTAGATTTACCTGAACCGGATGCACCAATAATCGCCACCATTTCGCCGGCATTAATGTTTACATTAACTTTTTTTAATACCTGAATGGTGGTATCCCCAGCAGGGAACTCTCTAACGATATTTTTAAGTTGAATTAATGGAGTATCTTTCATGGCGTTATAATCTTACTCGAGCACTTCTATTATGACCTATTGCAGCACCATCAAAACGGCTTACAACGACGGTTTCACCTAAATTAAGACCGGATTTTACTTCGACATTAACATTATTATCGATACCAATTTCAATACGTTTTTCTGTCAAGTTTTGTTGTTCATCCAACACAAACACACTTGCTTTACCATCACCAAGGTTCTTCTGAATTGCTGCTGAAGGGATATACAACACATTTTTAGCTTCGGCTAAAACAATATAAACTTGTGCTGTCATCGAAATGCGCAAAATTCGCTCAGGATTATCAACATCAAATAAACCATTATAATAAATTGCTGTCGTCGTAGAGGTTGTTGAAGATGTTGATGTTTCATTATTAATCGAGGTAGGCGCGGGTTCAATCGATCTTAAATATAAACCATCAAAACGTTCATTACCACGACCTAGAATCGTAAAATAGACAGGCATGCCTTGTTTTACATTAATCACATCAGCCTCTGAGATTTGCGCTTCTATCGTCATTTTATCGAGTTGTGCAACTTTCACAATGGTCGGAGCGGTTTGTACTGAGTTAACGGTTTGGCCCTCTTCAACGGGTGCTGCAACCACAATCCCATTAATTGGTGACGTGATTTTAGTATAACCTAAATTAAGTGTTTCCGTATCAACTGCAATTTTTGCGCGAATAATATCGGCATCAAGTGAAGCAATATCGGCTTTAATGACATCAAGTTGCGCCTCTGCTGCGTCGAGATCAGATTGAATACCCACGCCCCTTTTAACCAGTTTTAATTGTCTATCATAAGTAAGTTGATAATTTTTAAGATTCGCTTCTTTGGCTTTACGCTGTGCTTCTAAACTGGCGAGTGATGCTTCTGCTTGTTTTAAGGTATTTTTTTGCGTCAAATCGTCAATGTCGGCAATCATATCACCGGCCTTAACTTCATCACCTAATTCAACATATAATTTTTGAATTTGCCCCGACACCTGTGCACCAACACTAACCATTTTATAGGCGCTAATTTTACCATCAGCTAATACGGTTTGTTCTATATCACCTTGTTCGACTCGGGCAGTAATATAATTGGGGGCGTATTCTTCAGTGAAAAATACTTTTTTTATACCATAACCCACTACTAAAACGAATATGATGAGAAAAAGGTAGGTCATTTTTATTCTTTTTAAAATCGTCATTAATTCCCTGACTCCTGATGAAAAAATCTATCCAAATAATATAAAAACAAATCAATATGATAATCATTTTAATATAATATAACCAATAATGGTTATAAAAACCTAATAATAAATTGTAATTATTAGAAAAGAGGATTCCTTACAAGGGGAGTAATAAATATGCAAAACGTGCACAAATCACCGTATGAAGGTGGTATTATTATCCATGTAACAGGTCGCGTTCAAGGGGTAGGATTTCGTTTTTTCACGTATCAGCAGGCAAAAAAATGGCAATTAGTCGGTTATGTCAAAAATTTAAGTAACGGCGATGTTGAAATTTTAGCCTATGGCACAAAAACACAACTTGATAGCTTAATCAATTGGCTTGAAAAAGGGGGACCAAGCTCTGCTAAAATCACGCATTTTGACGTTAAACAAGCGAATTTTGAGCAAATGTACACAACATTCAATGTGAGATATTAATTTTCAACAAATTCACGTAAAATGGTTGGTTTAGTTGTCAAAGCATATGAAGACGTAAAATATTAAGGGTAAATAAACATTCACAATGAAAAAGAAAAATATAATTTATATTTTACTGATTATTCTCGCAATGGGAATCTATTATTATCAACGCGATGATACTGAGTCACCTGAACTCGAAACAATAGACCTATCAACCGAGCCGATTTATCAAAGTGACCGAATGGAAACAACCATCTATGATCCATTAGGTAACTTAAGTTATAAAATTATTGCAGACAACGTCAAACATTTTGAAGATAGTGGTGAAACGCTGTTTCAATCGCCTAACATTACGTTATATAATCAAGATAATTTAATCACTTGGCATATTTTGGCAAATAAGGCCACGTTAACCCGTGATAAACTGCTGTACTTAAATGATAAGGTCATCTTGAAAAATATATTACCCGATGCCCAATTACAAAGAATATTAACGGATAATGCCAAGGTCGATTTAACAACACAAGTTGTTACATCTGATGATCAGGTCACTATTGAAGGAACCAGTTTTACTTCAACGGGCACGGGACTGTTAGGTAATTTACGTAATAAAACAGCTGATATATTAGAAAATGTAAAAACTTATTATAACGCACCGAATATTGAAACCAGTAATACAACTAACTAAAGGTAACATTGATGAATCTGTCTGTTTTATACCGTTCTAACAAACTTAAAGCGATATTAGTTAGTTTAGCCATCAGCTTAGCTTCGCCGTTCACTATTGCGCAAACAGCGCCCAATACAACGATCAATAATAAACCCATCGCTATTGATGCTGATAATCAACAAATTGACTTACAAAACAATACCATCACCTTTTCGGGTAATGTTGTCATTACCCAAGATGGACTCAAAGTAAAGGCGAATACCGTTATTATTACGAATATGCAAAGTAAAGATAATCAGACAATTACCGCCCACGGTAAACCTGTTTATTTTGAACAAACCAATGCAAATGATGCAAAACAAAAAATCACCGGTCACGCAGATCAACTGATATATCAAGTTAAACAAAATGCGGTCACCTTAACGGGTCATGCAGAGCTGTTCCAACAAGATAATCACATCATTAGTGATAAAATTATTTATGATGTCGATCAACAAAAAATTCGTGCACAATCAGGTAAAGGTGGGCGAGTAAAAACAACGATTGTCCCTAACCAAGTCAAAGAGATCGAAAAGTAATATGGCAATTCTAAAAGCGTCTAATTTAGCAAAAGTCTATAAGCAACGTCGAGTAGTCGAAAATGTTAGCCTGACAGTTAATTCAGGTGAAATTGTTGGATTATTAGGGCCTAATGGTGCGGGTAAAACGACAACGTTCTATATGGTAGTTGGCATTGTACCACTCAATGCAGGGAGTATTTATCTTGACGATAAAGATATTAGTCTATTGCCATTGCATGAGCGATCCCAAATTGGGATCGGCTATTTACCGCAGGAAGCATCAATATTTAGACGCCTCACTGTTTATAATAATATTATGGCAATTCTTGAAACGCGAAAATCATTAAGTCAACAAGAACGAGAGGAAAAAGCGGAAGCACTACTTGAAGAATTTCACATAACTCATATTCGAGATAGTATTGGACAAGCTTTATCAGGTGGAGAACGTCGTCGTGTTGAAATAGCCAGAGCACTTGCTGCGGATCCTAAATTTATTTTACTTGATGAACCCTTTGCAGGCGTTGATCCCATTTCTGTCATTGATATAAAAAACATTATCCGTGATTTGCGAGATCGAGGACTTGGTGTCCTAATTACTGACCATAATGTGCGCGAAACGCTAGATGTTTGTGAGCGAGCTTACATTGTGAGTAAAGGACACTTGATTGCAGAAGGTAGCCCGAGTACTATCCTAAATAATGACCATGTAAAACGTGTCTATTTAGGTGAAGAATTCCGGCTATGATGAAACCGAATTTACAATTAAAAATATCGCAACAACTCACAATGACGCCGCAATTGCAACAAGCAATTCGGCTCTTACAATTATCAACACTTGAACTGTGTCAGGAAATTCAAACGTCGTTAGAAAATAACCCGTTACTTGAAGTTGATGACCATTATGATGAAGTCAGTGTCGATGCATTACCTGAATCGGAAAATATCGATACAAGCGAAATGATGGAAAATCGGGACATTCCTGATGATATTCCGCTTGATGCTTCATTAGATGATATCTATACGGCAGGTACCCCATCAGGAACACATTCTGACTACCGCAGTGACGAATTACCGGTTTACCAAGGTGAAACCCATCAAACCTTGAATGAATATCTAATGTGGCAACTTAATTTGACCCCATTTAGTGAACAAGATAGAACCATTGCCATATCATTAATCCAAGCGATTGATGAACGAGGTTATTTAACCAGTTCAATTGACGACATACTTGAAGAACAAGGCAACGATTCTATTGAACGTGATGAAGTTGAGGCTGTATTAAAACGTATTCAACACTTTGATCCAATTGGTATTGGTGCAAGAACACTACAAGAATGTTTAATGATTCAAATTAACCAATATGTCACGATAAGTGATGACATTAAACATGCCAAAGTTATTATTGCCCACTATTTGGATTTACTTGGTCAAAAAGATTTCAAGTCCTTAACAAAACACCTTAATATTAATCAAGCGCAACTTAAAAATGCAGTCAACCTGATTCAACAACTGCAACCTTATCCAGGCGAGTCAATCAATACTGCCCCACCTGAATATGTCATTCCAGATGTATTAGTCAAAAAAATCGGCTCAAAATGGCATGTTGTGATAAATAATGATTCTATTCCACATCTAAAAATTAACCAACAGTACGCTGCGATGGAGAAAGTCGCCAGTGAAAGTGATGGGCAATATATTCGCCAAGCACTGCAAGAAGCAAATTGGTTAATCAAAAGCATCGAAAATCGTAATGATACATTGACGAAAGTCAGCCAATTTATCGTTGAACACCAGCAGAACTTTTTTGAATATGGTGAAGAGTACATGAAACCGATGATATTGGCTGATGTTGCTAGCGCAATTAATATGCATGAGTCAACCATTTCTCGAGTTACGACATTAAAATATTTACAATGCCCTCGCGGTATTTTTGAGTTAAAATACTTCTTTTCAAGTCACGTCAATACTGAATCAGGTGGCGAAGCATCTTCAACCGCTATTCGAGCGCTAATCAAGAAGTTGATTAGCCATGAAAATAACCAAAAACCACTCAGTGATAGTAAAATTGCAGATTTACTTGAACAACAGGGAATGATGGTGGCGAGGCGGACTGTTGCAAAATATCGAGAGTCACTTTCGATTCCACCGTCAAGTGGGCGTAAACAGCTTAAATAGTCCATATTTTACGAGACTATCACAAGACTAAAGGGTGAATATTATGCTTTTAATGATCGTCAGTGGTCGTTCAGGTTCTGGGAAATCCATTGCCTTAAGAGCTCTTGAAGATATGGGGTTTTATTGTGTTGATAATATTCCGATTATTTTATTGCCTGAGCTGGCCAAAGCATTAGAAGACAGCAAAACCCCCGTTGCAGTCAGTCTTGATATCCGTAATCTTCCCGCAAGTTTTACACAGCTTGGAGAAGTTATTGAGCAATTGCCCAAGTCAATAACACCTCAAGTATTATTTTTAGAAAGCAGCCGTAACACATTAATTCGTCGTTATAGTGAAACTCGCCGTTCTCATCCGTTATTAATACAAGGAAACTCATTAGAGGAAGCTATCGATTTAGAAGAACAGTATCTTGAGCCGTTGCGTGATCGTGCTGATTTAATTATTAATACAGATAATTTATCAGTTCATGAACTTTCTGATATTTTGCGTCAACGTATTTTAGGTAAAAAAGAACGCGAATTAACCATTGTGTTTGAATCCTTTGGCTTTAAATATGGCTTACCAAGCGAATCTGACTTTGTCTTTGATGTACGGTTTTTACCTAATCCACATTGGGATCCCAGTTTACGTCCATTAACCGGACTTGATCAACCCGTGCAAGAGTATTTAGCTAAACATTGGGAGGTCAACAATTTTATTTATCAAACCGCTAATTACATGCAACAGTGGCTTCCTTTATTACAAAAGAATAACCGCAGTTATCTCACTATCTCAATTGGTTGTACTGGTGGTCAGCACCGTTCTGTTTACATTGCAGAAAAACTCGCCGAATTATTTACGACTCATGGCAGGCAAGTACAAACACGTCACCGCAGTTTAGAAAAAGAATTACATAAAAAATAAAAGCCGAAAAATGAAAAACCATCACGGATAAACTGTTTTTAAATGCATGATGATCATTGTCGTTATCAACAGGGATTAATATCGATGAATAACGAATCACCCATTAAGCATGTGAGATGATTTAAGTGAACCGAGTTTAATCCAATTTATTTTTTAGCGTTTGTTGTAAAATGACATATTGAAATAAGCTTTGCTCAAACCAAATTTTATAGTGTTCAATCAATGTCCCTAACTGAATTTTATTCGGTTTTTGAACTAAACGACTGACTTTCACCAATTCTATATCATCAGGCAATTGTGCTAATTTGGCTGTAAGCACTTTAACTGTTGAGTTATAAGGATGTCCAATCGCCACCGCGCTACCATATTTTCGAGCATGCGCAATCGCCAAATCATATTGATGCGCGATTGATTGTTCATCTTGCGAGTCATCTAAAAAAATATCACGACTTACGGTTGCAACGCGATACTCTTTAGCTGCATTGATAGCCTGGCTTTTTGCTATCGTTTTGCTGTCCAAAAAGAAAAGTGAATAAGCAGATAAGCTCTTCATCACCTTACGCATACCGTCTAAATCTGCTGTCATCAAACTGCCCATATGATTGTTCATACCGATGGCATAAGGCACATGATCAACGGCATAACTAATAATACGATGGATATCTTGTTCGCCCATATTTGGAAACAGCGTGTTGATTTCTAACGGTTGTTTACTTTTAGGTGCCATGGGTAAGTGAATAATGACATCATTACCACTTTGATGCGCTAATGTCGCAATTCGAGCAGCATTAGGAGCGTTAGGTAATACGGCAACGGTTATCTCAGGGGAGAGCGCTATAATTTGTTCTTCATTATGCTCACGATAACCAAAATCATCAATGACTAACGCAAGTTTTGCGCCGTATGCAGCGGGCATTATCATCAATGAACACAAGGTAATTTTAAGTAATATTATGAGCTGTTTCATTTTTTTAACCATGCACTTGGATCAAGTGCCTTTCCATCTCGCCTAACTTCAAAATAGAGTGATGCACTACCTTGACCACCCGTTGTCCCGACTAATGCAATAGCTTGACCTTCTTCTATCTTATCACCAACATCAACTAAAACGCGTTGGTTATAGCCATAAAGTGTCATATCCCCTTTACCGTGATCAATGGCGACAATAAAACCATAACCTTGTAGCCAACTGGCAAGAATGACGCGGCCATCTGCGATGGCTTTGACTTTTGTACCTTCACGAGCCTTGATAACCAATCCTTTCCAGCGTAGCTCACCTTGTTGTGGCTCACCAAAACGATATAATAAGCTACCGGATACCGGCCAGTCGAGTGAATGAGTTGGTTTACCTATACCACTAACCCTAGCCATCAAGGCTCGCTCGTCCTTAGTTGGACTATAATTGTAATTTTGCTGTTTCGCTTTGATTTGTGCAGCTTGTTTTGCTTCATCTTCAGCAATTTTTTTATTTTCTTGTTCCGCTTTGGCTATTTGGGCCTGCAATGCCGCTTCGTTTTCTTTTAACTCATCCAGTTTTTGTTGATTGAGTTGCATTGATTTATCAAGGGCTACTATCGTTTGCTGCCGTTCTTTTTGATTGGCTAATAAATTATCCCGTTGTGTTTTTTGTTTCTCAAGTAAATCTTGCTGAGTAAGATGTTTTTGTTCTAATGCACTTTTTTTCTCATGCAACTCAGTTTGAATCAATTTAAGCTCATTAATACGCTTTTGACGTTCTTGGTTAATATAACCATAGTAGGTAATAATTCGTTCATTACGTTCGCTCTCTTGACCAGCAAAAACTAACTCCATACTACTGGTTTTACCTAATTTAAATGCCCCTTCTAGCTGTTTTGCTAAAATTTGTTGATGCTTTGTTTGTCGTGTTTCGAGTGCACTAATTTGTGGAATTAATCTGGCAATATCATTAGCTAATGAATCGAGTAGTTTATCTGATTTATCTAATACGGTTAATAAATTGGCGATTGCCGTTTCTTGCTTTTTTAAATCAGCAAGTAGTTTTACACGCTGTTTTTTTTGTTCAGCAAGTTTCTTTTCTTGTTCTAGAATAGATTGACGAATCGACTGCAAATCTTGTTTATCATCAGCATAAAGGTAAGAGGGTGCGATAAAGCACCCAACTAATATCAATAATAAATAACCATAAATAGATCGCATCTTGCTCGATAACATGATTGAGGCGGATAAAAATAAAAGTGATCACTCAGTATTTATATGTTTATGCTAAATACAGATTCCCAAGAGTTTACTATAACTGATTGCCTAATAGCTGACAAATAGAATATTTGAAAAAACGCCCCATTCACAGGGGCGCAATCAAAGATGTAAAGAAATACAAAATTATTGATTAATAAATAACGTTTTACCGGTCATTTCTGCAGGAATAGCCATATCAATTAAGGTTAACATCGTCGGTGCCAAATCCGATAATTTACCACCTTCAACAGGCTTAACGGCTTTGGAACCAACATAAATCAATGGAACCGGTAAGTTGGTGTGAGCCGTATGTGCTTGTCCCGTTTCATCATCACGCATTTTCTCAGCATTACCATGATCTGCCGTAATTAATAACTGCCCCTCAACGTTGTTGACGGATTCAACAACACGACCAATACACTGATCCAATGCTTCAACGGCTTTAACTGCTGCATCAAACACACCGGTATGACCAACCATATCGCCATTAGGATAATTACAGATAATCACGTCATATTTTTGACTTTCTATTGCGCCAACGAGCTTATCCGTTAATTCACCAGAACTCATTTCTGGCTGTAAATCATAAGTGGCTACTTTAGGTGAATTAATCAAAATGCGATCTTCATTAGCAAAAGGTGCTTCAAGTCCACCATTAAAGAAAAACGTAACATGTGCATATTTTTCAGTTTCAGAGATACGTAATTGGGTTTTGTTATTTTTGGCTAGCCATTCACCCAGCGTATTTGTTAATGCCTCAGGTACGTATGCAACAGTGGAAGGAATATCCGTCGCATATTCAGTTAATGACACATAATGAGCAAATTTGATTACACGGTGGCGATTGAATCCATCAAAATCTTCATTAATCAATGCTTTTGAAATTTCACGGGCACGGTCAGCACGGAAATTCATAAAAATAAGGCTATCGCCATCTTGGATAGCGGCACTTAATTCACCATCAGCTTGAATCACAGTCGGTTTTACAAATTCATCATTTTCATCACGTTGATAAGCGGCCTGTAATCCTTCAATTGCAGAGCTATAGGTAAAATCACCTTTTGCATCCACAAGAAGATTATAAGCGTGCTCAACGCGATCCCAACGATTATCACGATCCATAGCGAAATAACGTCCAACTAAAGAAGCAATGCGGCCTTTACCTAACGCATTAAATTTATCAGCAAAGAGTTTTAAACTTGCTTCAGCACTACGTGGCGGTGTATCACGCCCATCTAAAAAAGCATGTAAGTAAATTTTATCCGCGCCACGACTTGCCGCTAATTCAACCATTGCCATAATATGTTCTTCATGACTATGAACTCCCCCTGGTGACATCAGTCCCATGATATGCACTGCTTTATTATTTTTAACTGCATCATCTACCGCTGTCGTAAGTACGGGGTTGTTAACAAACTCACCATCCATAATATCTTTACTCACGCGGGTTAGGTCTTGATAAACAACGCGTCCAGCACCAATATTAGTGTGACCAACTTCTGAGTTACCCATCTGACCAAATGGCAGACCGACTTCCATACTTGATGCATTAATTAAGGTGTTTGGGCACGTTTTCACTAAATTATCTAATACCGGTTTACGCGCTGCTGCAATCGCGTTGTCTTTTTGGTCTTCACGATGCCCGTAGCCATCCAAAATAACAAGAACGATAGGTTTTTTATTTGTATTGCTCACATTTGCTCCTAAATTGTCTTTATATTATATTCAAAAAATGGCGCTATTTTACTATATAAGCCTTGTGTGGTATAGGATTATCCTTAAAGTATTTATTTAATCCAGTCAGATTAAGTCATATTTTAAGTGCTTACGAGTAATGGATATAATATAGCTTATGAGGTCAATGATTTATTATTAAGCGGTTTTATATTAGAAATATTCATAGTGGATTTATTACAAGATAAGGCGCTTTAATTTAAGCGCCTCGCCCAAAGACTGATTAATGATTATTTTTATCAATTCCCATCTTATTTAGAAAGAAGATCATTATGGCGCCAATTACGGTAATGATTGCCAGTAAATACAATCCGGCTTTGGCTGATTGAAAAGTTGATTCTGCCCAGACTCGAATATTCGGTGCCACAAAGCCACCTAAGTTACCAATTGAGTTAATTAGTGCAATTCCTGAAGCCGCTGCAGTCCCCCCCAGATACCCGGAAGGGAATGTCCAGTATAAAGGTTGAACAGCTAAATGACCAGCTGCTGCCACACATAATGCAATAATCGCAATTAATGGAATATTATCGGCAAAACCTGATATTGCAATCCCTACTGCACCAAGCAAATAAGTGATCACAGCAATATTTCGTCTATCACCGATTTTTTCAGATAAACGCGGAATAAAATACACAGCAAGTGCCGCGCAAATGGGGGGAATAGCAGAAATAAAACCAACTAATAACCCAACTTTTTGTCCCAATAATGTCCCTATTTGGGTTGGTAAAAAGAAATAGATACCATAACCCAGAATTTGCACGGTAAACCAAATTACACATAAATACAGCACTTTAATGTCAAATAATGCAGCCAATACGCCTTTAGGACCATGCGCAACTTTTGCGTGGTCTTCTTTTTGTAACACGTCAGTTAATGCATTTTGTTCTTCTTTTGTTAACCATTTGGCATCTTTCGGGCGATCATTAAGATAAAATAGCGCCCAAACACCCACGACAGATGCAAGCAACCCTTCTACCAAAAACATGAGCTGCCAGCCATGTAAACCAAAGGCTAAAAATGTCCCTTCTAAGCTCAATAAACCTCCAGATAAAGGTCCACCAACAATAAAAGCAAGTGGTGCACCAAATAAAAAATACCCAGTTACTCTTGCTCGGATATCTAACGGAAACCAAAATGTTAGGTACAAAATTACACCAGGAAAGAATCCTGCTTCCGTCACACCAAGTAAAAATCGAATGATAATAAATGTGGTTTCAGTATGTGCGAACATCATCGCAGCTGAAACTAATCCCCATGTAATCATAATACGTGCAAGCCAGACTCTAGCGCCAATTCGATATAATAAGATATTGCTAGGTACTTCAAATAAAGCATAACCAATAAAAAAGATACCGGCTCCAAATGCATAAGCAGCATCACTTAGCCCTGTATCAACCTGAAATTCTTGCTTTGCAAAACCGATGTTTGAGCGATCTAAATATGCCAACAAAAACATTAAAATGACCATGGGAATAATGTGTTTTGTTGCCTTGCTAATCGCACTTGATAGATGCGTATTATTGACTTGCATTGCTAACGTCCTCTTTATCATTAATCATAATTAAAGATTACTTATGCGCCTGACAAGACGCATGTATGTTGAGTTTCTCGTTGTTATTTCACACAAAAACGTTCCATAGCATCTTTACGTAATGTGGTACCTGCTCCTGGGGCGGTAGGTGTTTGATAAAAACCATCTTTGACGATGACTGGATGCTCAAAACAATCCAGTGTCCACGGAATATATTCGAGTAATGAACAAGATGGGTGAGCCATAACTAGGTGTAATTGCGCTTGCATCATATCACCATGATGCGGAGTAACAGGTAAATTAAATGCCATACCGAGATCGGCGATCTCCCACACTGCGGTAATACCGCCACACCGCGTTGCATCTGGCTGTAGATAATCAACCGCGCCTGCTACAACGAATTCTTTATATGTATCAAATTGATAAAGTAATTCACCTAATGCGATTGGGGTTGAAATATGCTCAGCTAAAATTTTATGGCTTAACACATCTTCATGCCACATCGGTTCTTCAAACCAGGTAATATCAAAATCAGCAAGTCGAGTACCGTATTGTTTAGCTGTGCTAATATCCCATTTAGCATTAGCATCAACCATCAATTGCGCATCATTTCCGATTGCATTTCTCACTGCTTCAATGCGTAACATATCATCTTTTGGGTTCGGCTTACCGATTTTCATTTTGATCGCATTAAAACCTTCTTCAAAAATCATTTTCTTACAATCATCGACCAATTCAGGAGTATCGCGAACGAGCCAACCACAGTCTGTATTATAAGCAGCAACTTTGGCTTCTTTGCTGCCCCCCAACACCTTCCATAATGGTTGTTCCACTTCTTTTGCTTTAAGATCCCATAATGCAATATCAATTGCCGATAGTGCCATTTGCATTAAGCCACCCCGACCAACCCAAATATTGGTTGAACTTCGCGATAATTTACGATTTAAATAACGCACTTCAGCAGGATCTTCACCAATGAGCATGGGAGCAAAGACTTCGCTAATAATATTGGTGATTAAGCGGTCTGTAACTAGATCAGCATGCGTACCAGAATAACCATAGCCAACCAGTCCATTATCCGCTTCAATCATGACCCCGGGCATTCCCCAGTGTGTTACCGTATGCGTCGAATCGCCAATAACAGTTTTACTGACAGGAACGTGCATAATGAACGTTTTTAATGAAACAATCTTCATTGAATATCTCCACCGTTAAGTAAATTTAATTTTGCGTTTACACACTAGCAGTTCAAAAAAGTAAAAAACTGTCAAACAATTGACACACTATTAAATAAATTTCAGTTTTATGATGTTGTTCTAAGTTTGGATATTTTTATTTTGTGGTAATGAAAAGTTTAATAGTAATCTACAGGTCATTGCACAATCCCCTTCATATGAGGCGCTGTTTATGCAACACACATTACAGTCACTGAAATCAAATACAAATCTTGATGAATATTTGAAAACAAAAATCAAAACGTTGCTATTAGGTAATAGCTGGTTTAAAGAATTACCGGATTATCTTGTTTGCGCAATCTTAAATATTGCAACACTAAAGCGGTTCCAAGACGGGGATATCATTCATTATTATGGTGATGAAGCAAAAGACATTTATGCCATACTCACTGGCTCGGTAAAAGTCAGTTCAATATCAGCAGAAGGTAATGAGTGTGTTTTTCGTTATTTAGCGCCAGCAAGCTGGTTTGGTGAAATCGGGGTACTAGATCGTTCCCGACGAACTCATGATGCTATCGCAATTAGTCAGACAACATTACTGGTAATTTCTGAAAAAGAGCTACAAACCTTACTGATACAATA
The DNA here is from genome assembly GCF_039542345.1 of Orbus sasakiae. NCBI lineage: Bacteria > Pseudomonadati > Pseudomonadota > Gammaproteobacteria > Orbales > Orbaceae > Orbus > Orbus sasakiae. The sequence continues at coordinate 73,570 of NZ_BAABHY010000003.1, read as the reverse complement.
TCCTATATTTTATAAGTTTTTAGCGAGTTTATTATGTCGAGTGGTAAGAACAGCATTCACCATGCTAAATGATTCAACGCTCTTATCCGTCTCAGCACGGCTTGCAAAAAGATTAGTAAGCCTAGCCGAAGGTTATGGGGTCATCAATCAAGAGGGAATCTTGATTAGCTTACATTTTACACAAGATGACCTCGCGACGCTGACACATTCAGCAAGACAAACGATTAATAAACGGTTGGTTGAGTGGGAAAAATTAGGTTGGTTGAAAGCGCGTTATGGTAAAATTACGATTACCAATATTCAGGCATTAAAACAACTCTACATTGATGAATAACGATATCAATTTATGATAAGCAACCGATGGCGGTTAAAAATCTTTCAATCCTAACGTGATGCTTTATACCATCGTAACCCCCTGAATTTATATTCATGGGTTTTGAGCAACCTCAGTAATAAAACTAATAGCATAATCCGATTTGATTTTATTAAATCTGCTTCCTACTATATGCAATATGCTTTTGATTTATCTCATTTCATTTATATAATCACCGCAAATAAGGATCTTGCATGACGTTATTTCAATTGTTTAAGAACATTCGACCTTATGTTCGTCCTTATCGCTGGCTGGTTATTTTCACACTAATTTTAACGTTTATTGGCTCATTAACGGCACAGGTTAATGCTTGGGTGCTACGCTACACGGTAGATGCGATTAATGCACTTTTGGATTCGCATAAAAGTTTACAAGATGGATTTAATGTGCTGATTTTTATTTCAATAATTCTAATCGGTAAAGAAATTATCAACCTTTTTATCCAGTTTGGGCAAAAATTTTATGGTGAAAAATTACGTATTTATTTATCACAAGATCTCGCGCAAACTGTGATTGAAAAGGTTTTAACCTATCAACTGGCTTTTTATAGTGGTAACGATAATCAACCAGGTAAATTACAGACGCGGATTGATAAAGGTGTTGAAAGCTTAACGCGACTAATTCAAAATTTTTTCATCGATATATTACCGCTTTTTGCCAATGCGATTGTCGCATTACTGATGATGTTTCAAGCTAACGTTTATGTTGGTTTGGTCGGCTTTTGTATCGTCCCCATTTATTACTATACTAGCCGTTTACAAGCGCAAAAACTCACGGTTGGTCGACGCGCAATCAAAACATTACGTGAAAATAAAAGTCAGGGAATTTTAAGTATTATTGAATCGATCCCCGTAATTAAGTCGTTTTTACGAGAAGATATTGAACGAACAAAGCAGATGCAACTGCAAACTGATTTAACAAATAAACAAATGCAAATACGTAAAACCAGTTTTTTCTTTGATGGTTTCAAAACCTTCATTGAACAAATTGGTGTAGTACTCATTATCCTATTAACGACCTATTTCGTATTAACAAATCAGATGACTATCGGCGCAATTATGTTCCACATACTGTTATTCAATAATGTGACTGCACCAATTCGTCGTTTACATTTAATCTATGACCAAATGAATGATGCATTGATTTATTCGGAGGGGTTTTTTGATATTCTCCATGCCGATCATCACATTGAACGCTCTGGTGATTTTTCACCGGCAAAAGTTAATGGCTTATTTGAATTGAAACAAGTTAATTTTACTTATCCTAACAATGAAAAACAAACATTACACAATATTAATATGACGATTGAGCCGGGTAAAATTACAGCATTAGTGGGACTTTCGGGTGCAGGGAAAAGTACGTTAATTAATTTATTAGATAAATTTTATGCTCCCGATTCCGGTCAAATTTTGCTTGATGGCGTTAAATTAGATCAATATGACACGGCTTGTTTACGAAATAATATTGGCTTAGTACTACAAAAAAACCATATTTTTAATGGTACGATTAAAGAAAATATTTTATATGGTAATCCCCTTGCAACCAATGAAGACGTCATTGTGGCAGCTAAACAAGCCTATCTACATGAACAAATTATGAATCTGCCAAAACAATATGAAACGTCAGCCTTATCGCTATCAGGTGGACAGCAACAAAAGATCGCGATTGCCAGAATGTTTTTAAAAAATCCGCCCATTATATTTTTAGATGAACCTACTGCTAGTCTAGATGCTATTTCAACAGAACAGATAAAAAATAGTATGGATGCCATTAAACAAGGGCGAACGGTAGTTATTATTTCACATAGTATTTCACAAATTATTGATGCCGATTGTATCTATGTGCTTGAAAATGGCCATATGGTCGAATCTGGGACCCATGAAGCACTTTACCAAGCAGACGGTGCGTATAAACATATCTTTGATGCAATGGCTCGTAGTCTAAATGTTGAAAAAATTGCTAAGACATTTGAACATGAGACAGAAAATTAAAACACAAACAAATATGTCAGGTGACACTATTTTAGAAAATAGCTAAAATGACAAGCTCATTTCATTCAAAATAATAATTAGTAGAATAAAACAGAATGGCCAAACAAATAAAAGTAATAAAGTGCCCCAATTGTGGTAGTGTTCAAAAGACGGAAATTAAACCAGAACATTATCGCTGTGATAATTGCCAAACCGAGTACTTTTTAGATAATGATGATATTAATATTCATATTCATCATCAAAATCGGCCAACAAAGCCAATCAACGCTTTTACCCATAATCCGACATTAAAAATTGTTTTAGCGTCAATTGGTGTCATTGTGTTGGTGACAGTGTTTACGTTGCTATTTAAACGTCAATCTGACAATCCACCTTCACAAAGCAGAGTGAGTCAAGTACAAAATACCGCATCATCAAGTGGTGTGAATAGCCAACCAACCACCGCTAAAATAACTGAAGTACCGAAGAAATTTCACACTCAGTATGAATATTGCTCAACCATTATTGATAAAGATAAAGCCTATATTCTAACGTTGGAAGATCATTCATATGCATATAATGATCATCATTTCTTTTTTACCATTTATGATTTAACGTCAAATAAAAGCATAAAAGAGCACCCCATTGATAAACTTTCAACCGATAAATTTGGTCAAGTAAAATGGTCATATCTCGATTTTTCCAATGACAAAACCTATTTTGTTGCAAATAACAATACGATATTTCTGCTCGATAAAATAAACGCTAAATTGGATAATATTACCCCGTCTTTATTGCATAATCATCCCGATTATCAAACTGGTTTAGCATCAGTGACAATATCCCAAACAACATCTGGTAATGCATTCCATATTTTAACTAATGACGGTAAAAAGATTTATTATTATCCTTTAATTGATGAAGTGTATGTTGATAATTATGATTTTCAAATGCTCAAAAACCGACCTAAACGAGCCCCTGATGACACTCGAGAACATACCACTTATGATTTTGCTAATCGATATGGTGAAGATAATAAATTAATAAAATTTACCTATGTTAGTTATGATGGAAAACCCCATTTATCGATCCGATCAGCGAACGTTGGCGATGAAAAACTCACAGAGTATGGCAAACATACTGACAGTAATACGGCTTATGATATTGTGATTGATTCTGCTTACCGCCACAATAAACTGGTTACGGTGATGAATCATAAAAACCTTACTCCCAATCGTTTATACTTTGATCCGTCTATTTTATATTCGGATAATCATATTCTGATTATTAAAACAAAAGCTAATGCGGCACCAGGAGCCAATTATAATTACCAACAAATTGATATTGAACATGGTAAAGTCATATGGACTTTATCAGATGAATTATTCACTATAAAAGAAATTACCCCCTACGGTGAGAACTTTATAGCGAAACAAGATTGCAACCAATATGCAATCATTAGCGCCAATGGTAGTCTTATTAAGCGTATTACATTAAAAGATTAAAATAACTATAATGATTAAAATAAAAAAGGAATAAAATATGGCACTAGGCAAATTTTTTAAACGTCAACTTAGAACTGTTATCGAATGGTCGAATCAGGGATCCGATATTTTATTTTCTCAATTTTCGGCACCGACTGATGAAATAAAAAATGCGAGTAAACTCATTATTAATCCAGGTCAAGGATGCATTCTTGTTTATGAAGGGAAAGTCATCGACGTATTAACTGAACAAGGTACTTACGAGCTATCAACCGCTAACCATCCGTTTATTACCAACTTGCTTAAAATTATGCAAAGTTTTGAAAGTGAACATAAAATGAGAGTTTACTTTTTCCGTTTAGCAGAGCTTGTTAATCAAAAATGGGGCACATCAACTCCAATAAAATATGTCGATAGCGTCTACCAGTTCCCGATTGAACTTGGCGCATATGGAACCTATTCTATACGAATCACACAAGCTGAATCATTTTTTACAAATATTATTGGAACGAAAGCCTCTTATACCGCAAATGATCTCCGTCAATTGATAGTATCTCGTATCATACCAAGCATTGCAACACAACTAGCGACTGATCGTTATGCCTATCAGAATATTGATGCTCAATTAGCTAAACTATCACAGGAAATAAAAGAAACGCTGCAAACGATATTTAATGAGTTAGGTTTGTCTTTAACGGATTTTCGTATTGAAGCCACCTCTTTTAATGAAGAAACAGTGCAACGCATCAATAAAATAGCTGATTCACGATCTGATGCACTTGCTGCACAAGCAGTAGGATTAAATTATGTCGATCATGAAAAACTTAAAGCTCTCCGTGATGCTGCTAAAAATGAAGGAGGGCTAGCCGGAGCTGGATTACAGCTAGGTGCCGGATTTGAAGTTGCAAAATCATTTGATTTAAATAAAGGTGGCACAGCGGCTCCCACACAGTCTTCACAAACAGATGATGAAATATTTAATCAACTTAAAAAACTCAAATCATTACTGGATGATGGAATACTGACTCAAGAAGAATTTGATGCTAAAAAGAAGCAGATTTTAGAGCGAATGTAATCAATTATCGTTAGCCATACATAAGCTTAATTGATTTCAGTTTTTATGTAATATAAATATTTAAATAGTCATAATCAATAAGTGTAATATAAGGTAAACGAAAACATTTTAACAAAATATCCAACCGATTGAATCTTCAGATTAAAAAAACAAAAAACCCAGCATTTGCTGGGTTTTTTTATATCTAAATAAATCGCTTATTTAATTTTAGCTTCTTTATAAACAACATGCTGACGAACAACAGGATCATATTTTTTGATCTCCATTTTTTCAGGCATTGTTCTTTTATTTTTGCTAGTTGTATAAAAATGACCAGTACCAGCAGAAGAAACTAGTCTAATTTTTTCACGTACACCTTTAGCCATGATAATTTTCCTTTATAGTTTCTTAGTATTTTTCACCACGGGCACGAAGTTCAGCAAGAACTGCATCAATACCCTTTTTATCAATAGTGCGCATACCTTTAGCTGATACACGTAATTTTACAAAACGTTTTTCACTCTCAATCCAGAAACGGTGAGTTTGAAGATTTGGCAGAAAACGACGTTTAGTAGCATTCATCGCATGCGAACGATTGTTCCCTACTAATGGTTTCTTGCCTGTTACTTGGCATACTCGTGACATGTCAATAATTCTCCGAAATTTCAATGCTTAGGCCTTGGATATAATATGTTAATGGAACATTAACCTCGTCAGGCTTTAGTTTTCTATTAGGTTGTTAAGAACAGTCTTTACAGCCCATAGACCAACTTCTTATACTATACCCACAATAATTAAGGTAGCGAAGTATACGCTGTTATACAAATATTCTCAAGTACTATTACATTTTTGACGTTAAAAAATCCTATTTTTCATTAAAATTGAAAATAGGTTTGCAATAAAAGAATACTAACATATCAGTTATGATACTTTAAGAATCCAACAATCATAATAATGGCTTAGATAGTTATTAACAATTCCTACAATAACTTTTCTTACGCATAGACTATTTTTTTTACTGATTTTTGCTATTATATATCACTTATTTTTAATATTCTGAGTTGTTTAAATTATGTCAACATGGACAATGTCTTGGTGGACTAAGGCTTGTTTTTCGATAATTCGTATTCCAGTCAAATTTTTCGTACAAAGCAAGTCAATCCCAACAGACCCAATACAAGAACTGAATATAGATAAACAAAAACCTATTTTATATGTTCTACCTTACAACTCAAAAATCGATTTGATGGTTGTACGTTCGCTATGTGAAAAATATCAATTACCGGACCCACTACAAGGTGTGAAAACGGATAATGGGTTATTACCCGCTTTTCTTTATATTGATAAAGGACCGGGTATGTTTGCGTCTAATCAACAAAAAAAGAAATCCATTGAGATTATTGGCGAATATATAAAAGCACATAAACATGATAGCGAACTTGATGTGCAAATGTTACCGGTGTCGGTGATGTTCAGTCGCGCACCAGATAAAGAAGGTAAAAAGAAGCTTTCACTTCAAGTGTTAGGTGGAACGCGTAAATTTATTAAAATGATTTTTTCTGGACGTGATTGTTATACTCGCTTTTCAAATACCGTTTCATTCAAGAATTTAGCTGCACAGGTTAACGAAAATGATGAACAAATTACAACCTTAGCACTAAAATTATCACGCGTCGCGCGTATACATTTTTCAAAACAGCGAACTGCATCAGTTGGCCCGACACTGCCTGTCAGACAGCAAATGCTGAGAAAATTACTAAACAATCCTGCATTGACAGACGCAATACAAGAAGAAGCCAAAAGTAAAAATATTTCACTTGAAAAAGCAAGAAAAAATGCATTATCGATGTTAAATGAGATTGCTGCTAATTTTACTTATCGCGCATTAAAAATGACCGATTTTGTATTAACTTGGGCATGGAGTCGCCTCTACCAGGGATTGAAGGTCACAAATGCAGATCCTATCCGTGAACTTGCACAGAATGGGCATGAAATTGTTTACGCACCATGTCATCGGAGTCACATGGATTACTTATTATTATCCTATGTGCTTTATCGACAAGGGCTGGTCCCACCACATATTGCAGCAGGGATTAATCTTAATTTTTGGCCTGCAGGCCCCATATTCCGTCGTTTAGGCGCCTTTTTCATTCGTCGTTCATTTAAGGGGAATAAGCTTTATACTGCAGTATTTCGTGAATATCTTGCTGAACTCTTTATGCGTGGGTACTCTGTTGAATATTTTATTGAAGGTGGGCGCTCGCGAACAGGCCGATTACTTGATCCTAAAACCGGCATGTTAATGATGACCATTCAAACTCTTTTGCGTGGAGATCCAAGACCCATCTCAATCGTACCTGTTTATATTGGTTATGAGCACGTGCTTGAAGTCGCGACTTATGCAAATGAATTACGCGGAGCAACCAAAAAGAAAGAAAGTTTATGGCAAACCATAAAAGCTTTTTTTAAACTCAAAAAACTGGGTTATGGTTATGTCAACTTTGGCCAACCAATCCCGCTAAATCAATTCTTAAATCATCATATTCCAGAATGGCGTGAGGCAATTGACCCAACTGGTGCGGCTAGACCAAACTGGTTAACACCAACCACCAATTTACTGGCTAAAAATATTATGGAAAGCATTAATTCATCTGCCGCAGTTAATGCCATGAATTTATGTTGTTCTATTTTGTTAGCATCTCAGCAAAGTGCTTTAACAAAAAAACGCCTGATTGAACATATTAATCATGCGCTGGTTATGTTGAAGAATGTACCCTATTCTGAACTGATTACCGTGCCAAATAATAGTGCTGAAGAGCTCTTTGAACATGCTAAAGCGATGGGTAAATTTGTTATTACAGAAGATGATGCGGGTGAAATTGTTAGCCTCAGCCCAGAACAAGCGATTTTAATGACTTATTACCGTAATAACATTCAGCACTTGATCATCATTCCGGCGATCATGGCTAGAATCATGGTTAAACATAATCGGATCTCAGCTGATGAGCTGATTGCTCAAGTCTTACGGCTATACCCATTAATAAAATCAGAATTGTTTATTCGTTATGATGAAGAACAACTTTTAACCTATGTTAATAAACTGATTCACAGCTTTGCTGAATTAAATTTGATTAATTATACGCCTGAGCGCATCACGCTTAATTACCTTAAAATTGCCTCAATGCAGCTACTTGCATCAGGCTCAAAAGATACATTACAACGTTATGCTATCGCGTTTTCATTACTGCAAAAAGATCCGGCCATGAGCCGTGCAAGTCTTGAAAAAGAGAGTAGGCTGATTGCTGAACGGCTCTCTGTTTTGCATGGAATCAATGCACCAGAGTTTTTTGATAAAGGCGTGTTCTCGACATTAGTTTCGACGTTACGTGAACAAGGCTATCTCGATGATAAAGACGAGGGTAGTTTAGATAAAATTAAACTGATGAATGAAACGCTTAAGCCACTTATCACCAGCAGAGTATTACAAACGATTGAAGAGATTTATTAAAAATAATTAAGTAATATACCGACAAAAATCGTCAATCCTACGTAATTATTATTGAGGAACGCCTTAAAACAGCGTTCCCGTTCTCTCTCTTTGATCAGTCGTTGTTGATATATAAATAATCCTGCGACAACGCTCAATGCAATGTAAAACATGATCGATAATTGGCTGGTAACAGCAAGCACCGCAAATAGAATAAGTGTCGTAAACTGTAACAAACCAATAATGAATTTATCATGTTGTCCGAATAAAATCGCTGTCGATTTGATACCAATTTTTAAATCATCATTGCGATCAACCATCGCGTACTGTGTATCATAAGCGATGGTCCAGCAAATATTGGCAATAAATAATAACCAGCAGCTTATCGGAAATGAGCCAATACTTGCAGCATAAACCATTGGAATTCCCCAACTAAAGGCAACACCTAACACCACTTGTGGTAGGTTTGTATACCTTTTCATAAAAGGATAGATTAATGTCGTTAATAAGGCAAAACATGCAATTAGCCAGCTTAATGGTGGGAGTGTTAGTAATAGTAAAACAGAAATAACAATTAACACCGCAAATGTCATCAAGGCATTTTTCGCCTTGAGTCTACCACTCGCTAAAGGACGATGCTTGGTTCGTTCAACATGGCCATCAAATTCACGATCAGCAAAATCATTAATAACGCAACCCGCAGCCCGCATACTAATGACGCCAAAGGTAAACACAATAAAGTGATGCCATGAGGGAGAGCCAGTTAACCAAAGAGCCCAAAAAGTCGGCCAAAGTAACAACAAAGTCCCTATCGGCTTATCTAGCCGCATTAACTGACAATATGCAAGAACAGTTTTATTCATATAACAATCATAACGTAATCAATTATTGAGACAAAGTATAGATGAATATCTTGTACAAGTGAAATGCTATTGATTCAGGATAATCGCAGGTTAAAGCACAACGAGCTATTATAGCTAAATACTAGCCGAAGATATGACCATAATGAAAAGGATGGGCACCCCTAGCTTAACCCCATGCATAAGTTAAATGATTAAGCTGTGTTACGAATAATAGTAAAGAATCTTGTTTTGCAAATTAAATGATTAAAAAAAGAATACATTGCTATATTTTTCAGATAAAATCGTTAAATCTTTTCTCGCTAACAACCGGAGATGAAATGAAAATAGCAAAAGATAGCGTTGTAAGCCTTGCTTACCAAGTTCGTACTAAAGATGGTGTATTAGTTGATGAAGCTACAGCCGTTGCACCACTTGAATATTTACACGGTGCAGGAAACTTAATCAAAGGGTTAGAAGACGCACTAGAAGGCCGACAAGCTGGAGATAAATTTGATGTTGAAGTTGCATCAAATAATGCCTACGGTGATTACAACGATAATTTAGTACAACAAGTGCCTCGTGATGTTTTCGTTGGTGTTGATGATTTAGAAGTTGGTATGCGCTTTTTAGCTGATACCGAGCATGGGCCGGTACCCGTTGAAATCACAGCTATCGATGGCGACAAAGTCACAGTTGATGGAAACCATATGTTAGCAGGCCAAGACTTAAAATTTAATGTTGAAGTCATTAATGTACGCGAAGCAACTGACCAAGAATTAGCGCATGGTCACGTTCATGGCGCGCATGGTCATGATCATGGTGAGGATGGTTGTTGTGGTGGCCATGGTCATCATGATGAAGAAGAAGATGATGGATGCTGTGGCGGCGGTCACGGTGGTTGTGGATGCCGACATTAATCTTTTAACGTCATAAACCATATTACTGCACCATTATTTGTCAGCAATTATGCTCACTTTGTAATGGTGCATTTTTATATCCATTGTTAGCCGAAATTGGCAAAAATTTTTGTTTTTTGCGATCTCTTTTATAAAAACTCGCTGGAGTATTCGCCTGACGCTTTATTATCTACACAATATGATGTAGTTATAACTCAGTAAGGTTGTATAGACATATGATGCCACGAGAAAAACTGCTTAAATTTGGCGCAGAATCACTGACTGATCATGAATTATTAGCCATCTTTTTACGAACGGGTACACGCGGTTTGCCAGTACTCACATTATCACAAAATCTATTAAATGAATTTGGATCGTTATATCACTTAATGAGTGCCAGCGAACATCAATTTTGCCAAAAGCTTGGCCTTGGTAAAGTAAAATATACACAACTTAAAGCCGTAATTGAATTATCTCACCGCTATTTAAAAGTAAAAATGCTTTGTCAAAGTTCCCTGACGTCACCAAACCTGACTCATCATTACCTTGCCAGTCGTTTAGCTGATAAAGACCGTGAAATATTTTTGGTCATTTTTCTAAATAATCAAAATAATGTCATAGAGGCGGAAGAAATGTTTGTAGGCACTTACAATTCTGTAGAGGTACACCCTAGAGAGATTGTTCGACAAGCATTAAAATATAATGCAGCGGCATTAATCTTAGCACATAATCACCCATCCGGAATGGCTGAACCAAGCCAAGCAGATCGCCATATCACTCACCAGATTGAGCAAGCTTGTGATTTAGTCGATATACGCATTATTGATCATTTTGTTATCGGCAAAGGTGAATATGTCTCTTTTGCTGAACGAGGTTGGCTGTAGAGCTTTTTCAGATTACACCTGCCTCAAATAACGTGTATGGCTAGTGAATAAAATAGCCACGATATATCGTGGCTAAATAAGTGAAAATGAATAATAAGACTAATTATTAATGCAAGACACTTTTGCGTTACCATTTGCTTGACTCATATCAAAAATTCTACCGTCATTACTAAATACTATATATTGATTATTTGTATTATTCTTCGATTGTGAGGACCAAAAATAAAGCGTACTTTCAAAGTCAATATTTGTATAGTATGTAAAACTAGCACTCCCCCATTCAGCGAATAATCCACCTGCAATACGCCGTTGGTAACGATTGTCCTGCCCAGATAAGCCACCAGTCCAACCATCGCCATTAGCATTCGTATAATTAGCTATTGTTGGTAGACTATAGCCTAAATCCGTACAGTATGTTTGTGCTGTACTGTAGCTAATCGGATCAGTTCGTTTTGCGATAAACCAAGTTTGAATTTTAAATGTATAAAGTACCGTGTTTCCAGCCTTTAATGTAAACTCGGTTGGCGTAAATGCCATCGCTTGAGCCTTAGTAGAACCATCACCAGGCCCGGTCAACTCAACTTTTACACCGTTATCACTTTGTGTCAATGTTAAACCTAACGGTGACGTTGACGGTGTCTTACTATAAGTTACAGTATTGGAAATGGCACTCTCTAGTAATAAAGTGAAATAAAATCCTTTAGCACCGATTGTGGGAAAATTACTTGAAGAATTCGTGATATCTTGTAGTTTAAACCCCTTTGTTGCATCCCATTGTTCGGATGGCCCATCATAACTACCACCACTACTAGTTAAATTGGGTTGAGCATAACATGCATAGGGTGCGTCAGATTTAGGAGCAATGTAATAAGTTGTCGTTGCTTCAGTAAAACTAGAAGAATTAGGAATCCCGTACTGAGTCGAGAGTACACCAGCAGTGCTTGTTAATGTTACTTGATAAGGGGAAAAGCAATTGGTTAATATATCAGAACGTTCGATTTGACGGCCTAATGAATCTTTAATCATCACACTAAGACTTCCTGTGGCGCTAATATTACCATCATCGTCATCATCCGCCCAGTAGTGATAAGGATCTTTCATTAATGAATCAAGACTGATTGTTTGCGTTGGATCTGTTGCAGATGTCACGGTGGTCGAAACAGGGACTAACATATCAATGTTCGCCATAGTCTGCCCTTCTACTGGGAGTACTATCGGATTTGATGCGGTGGAGTTATTATCTACTTTTGTGTATAACGTGCCATCAGATAGCTTTATCCAAAGTAATTCATCTGTAGTCGTGACTTTAGTAATACCACCATCATAGGTAAGGTAGGGTGCAGTGCCTTGTATACTATAAGCGGTGGTTGAGGTTAACCCCGCATTAGCACTGCAAGTTGCAAGTAAAACAAGTAATGCACTTGCTAAATTCAGTTTAGCGCATATTTTCAAACAAAACGTTTTAAGCAGACAGGTACCACCTTCTGATTCGTCATAGAAGTTAATCATTTAATCTTTCCTTATACCGTTATCGTATTTTTATATTTTTATATTTTTATATTTTTATATTTTTATATTTTTATATTTTTATATTTTTATATTTTTATATTTTTATATTTTTATATTTTTATATTTTTATATTTTTATATTTTTATATTTTACAATACCTTATATATCATGATGAAATGTTAGTCAATTTACACCGATGATTTATTTATAAATTTTAATAAATCTAATTGTAACGGTTTTATGTATACTATACAACATAGTATAAATGGAAATAGTCATTGAAAAGCATTGTTTTAGTATTTGTTTAAGTAAACGTAGAGAAATTAATTCAAACATAATGTTTGTTTTAGCGATAAATTGCCTATAATAAGCAAATCATATATCACACGAGTCATTATGAATAAGTTAATAGAAAGACAGATCGAACAATTGGAAACTAAAATAAGCTTTCAAGAAATGACAATTGAAGAACTGAATCAAATGGTTATTCAATTGCAGTCAGAAATGGCTAAATTAAAAGAACAACTAACATTAGTATCTAAAAAGTTACAAGCCACGCATACATCAAATATTGCGAGTATGTCTGAAGAAACCCCTCCGCCACATTATTAAAATCATTGGCAAAATGGTTATATAGAAAAATATAAACTGGCACAGAATAAAATAGAGCAACTGAGTATATTATTGTTATAAAAAAACCGACATTAAGTCGGTTTTTTATTACATACTAGAATATTTATTCAGCAGATGCTTCTGCTTCAACAGCAGGACGATCAACTAATTCAATATAAGCCATTGGTGCATTATCACCAGCACGGAAGCCACATTTTAGTATGCGAACATATCCACCAGGACGGTTTGCGAAACGCGGACCTAAATCTGAAAATAATTTTTTTACTGCATCCGCATTACGGATACGAGCAAAAGCCAAACGACGATTAGCCACACTATCGCTTTTGGCTAACGTAATTAACGGTTCAACTACTCGACGCAGCTCTTTAGCCTTAGGTAAAGTTGTCTTGATAATTTCGTGTTCAACAAGCGAACTTGTCATATTACGAAACATAGCTTGACGATGACTGCTATTACGATTCAGTTGACGACCACTTTTACGATGGCGCATAACTTTATCCTTCTTATATAAACTTTAATTAGTCTTCAACAATACTTGCCGGTGGCCAATTCTCAAGGCGCATACCAAGAGATAAACCACGAGAAGCGAGCACATCCTTAATTTCAGTAAGCGATTTCTTACCAAGATTAGGGGTTTTTAATAACTCAACTTCAGTACGTTGTACTAAATCACCAATGTAATGAACTGCTTCTGCTTTTAGACAGTTTGCAGAACGAACGGTTAATTCCAAATCATCTACTGGACGTAGTAGAATTGGATCAAATTCTGGTTTGTCTTCTTTAACTTCTGGTTGACGAACATCACGTAAGTCAACAAAAGCTTCAAGCTGTTCAGCCAAAATTGTAGATGCACGACGAATTGACTCTTCTGGATCAATAGTACCGTTAGTTTCCATATCGATAACTAATTTATCTAAATCCGTACGTTGTTCAACACGCGCTGCTTCTACAGAATAGGCTATTCTGTCGATTGGACTGAAACATGCATCAACAAGTAGACGACCAATTGGACGTTCTTCGTCTTCTGTACGTACACGAGCAGAAGCAGGAACGTATCCACGACCTCTTTGTACACGAATACGCATACTAATTGAAGCATTAGCATCAGTAAGATGACAAATCACAAGATCCGGATTGACGATCTCAACATCACCATCATGAATAATATCACTTGCAGTAACAACACCTGCTCCTGATTTATTCAGAGTTAACATTACATCATCTTTAGAATGTACTTTGACTGCTAATTTTTTAAGATTTAACAGAATATCAAGCACATCCTCCTGGACGCCTTCTTTAGTACTGTATTCATGCAACACACCATCAATCTCAACTTCCGTTACAGCACATCCCGGCATTGATGACAATAAAATACGGCGCAGTGCATTGCCTAGTGTGTGACCAAAACCACGCTCAAGTGGCTCTAAAGTCACTTTTGCGTGTGTTTGATTGTATTGAACAACATCAACTAGGTGAGGTTTTAAAAACTCTGTTACAGAACCCTGCATTGTGTCCTCTCTTAAGTACTAAACTTTACTTAGAGTAAAGTTCGACAATCAAATGTTCATTGATGTCCGCAGATAAATCTGAGCGTTCAGGCATACGTTTAAATACACCTTCCATTTTACTGGCATCAACTTCTAACCAAGTTGGTTTTTCACGTTGTTCAGATAATTCTAAAGCGGCTTTAACACGTGCTTGTTTTTTCGCTTTTTCACGAACACTAACCACATCTTCAGGTGAAACTTGGTAAGATGCGATATTAACAACACGGCCATTAACAAGTACTGCTTTATGACTGACTAATTGACGAGCTTCAGCGCGAGTTGCACCAAATCCCATACGATAAACAACGTTATCTAAGCGACATTCTAAAAGGTTAAGAAGGTTTTCACCTGTGTTACCTTTAATTCGAGCTGCGGCTTTATAATAGTTACGGAATTGTTTTTCTAAAATCCCATAAATACGACGAACTTTTTGTTTTTCACGTAGCTGAACACCATAATCAGATAAACGCGGTTTACGCGCACCATGCTGACCAGGAGCTTGTTCTAGCTTACATTTACTATCTACCGCGCGAACGCCTGATTTTAAAAATAAATCAGTACCTTCACGACGACTTAATTTGAGTTTTGGTCCCAAATATCTTGCCATTTTCTTTCTCCAATAATCCTAAAACGCCAAGTGATTAAACACGACGTTTCTTTGGTGGACGACAACCGTTATGAGGAATCGGAGTAACATCAGTAATATTAGTGATGCGATAACCCGCTGCATTTAATGCGCGAATTGTTGACTCACGACCCGGACCAGGTCCTTTTACCATAACTTCTAGATTCTTAATTCCATATTCTTTTACAGCTTCAGCACAACGTTCTGCTGCAACTTGTGCTGCAAATGGAGTTGACTTACGTGAGCCACGGAATCCAGAACCACCAGCGGTTGCCCAACCTAACGCATTACCTTGACGATCGGTAATTGTTACGATTGTATTGTTAAAAGATGCATGAACATGAGCGATACCATCAGAAACTTGTTTTTTTACACGTTTACGTGTACGAACAGGTGTCTTTGCCATTCTTAATTACCCCGATTATTTCTTGATAGGCTTACGCGGGCCCTTGCGGGTACGAGCGTTAGTCTTTGTACGTTGACCACGAACTGGAAGTCCACGGCGATGACGTATACCACGATAACAACCAAGGTCTAATAAACGCTTGATACTCATAGTCACTTCACGGCGCAAATCACCTTCTACGGTAAATTTTGCAACTTGTTCACGTAACTGTTCAATCTGATCTTCAGATAGTTCTCTGATCTTCACATGCTCTGGGATACCAGCAGCTTCACAGATGACTTTAGCACGGGTACTACCGATGCCATAAATCGCTTGTAAAGCAATAACTGCATGTTGTTGATCAGGAATGTTAATGCCTGCGATACGGGCCACTATGCACTCCTATGTCTTAAATAAAATATAATTTAGTCACCTTTATTCTGAAAAGCCCGTTTTCAGGATACTCAAATAAAGGGACCACAAAAATTATAGGCTGGCTATTCTAGCCAGCTTTACTATACTTTGGCAAGTAAAATATGTAAAAAGTACAACTTAAAGGTAAATTAATTAACCTTGACGTTGTTTATGCTTACCTTCAATACAAATAACGCGAACTACGCCATTACGTTTGATGATTTTGCAATTTCTACATAATTTCTTGACTGAAGCACGAACTTTCATTTTATTCTCCGTAACTTCGGGCGATCTTAACGACCATAGCCTTTAAGATTCGCTTTCTTTAAAACTGACTCATAACGATTTGGCATCATTAGAGTCTGTACTTGTGCCATAAAATCCATGATTACTACGACAACGATTAATAACGATGTTCCACCAAACTGGACTGGAACTTTCATCGCTGAAGTCATAAACATTGGAACTAAACAAACAAAGGTAATATATAAAGCACCAACAAGTGTTAAACGAGTCATGACTTTATCAATATACTTCGCAGTTTGTTCACCTGGACGAATTCCTGGAATAAATGCACCTGATTTTTTTAGTTGGTCAGCTGTTTCACGAGGATTAAATACTAATGCTGTATAGAAGAAACAGAAGAAAATAATCGCTGCTGCATAAAAAATAAGATACAACGGCTGATCATGTGAAAAATACTGTCCAATTACAACAAAAATATAACGCCAACCTTGCCCATCACCTTGCAACCATGATGCCATCATTGCTGGTAGCATAACAATTGTTGAAGCAAAAATAGCAGGAATAACACCAGCCATATTTATCTTCAATGGTAAATGAGTACTTTGTGCAGCATAAACTCGGCGACCTTGCTGACGTTGCGCATAGTTAACAACAATACGTCGTTGACCACGTTCAACAAATACAACAAAGTAAGTAATACCGATAACTAATGCAGCAACAACTAATAAAATAAGTGGATGCAATTGTCCTGAACGAGCTTGTTCAATGGTTTCCCCGATAGCGTGAGGAAGTCCAGCAACGATACCTGCAAAGATAATAATTGAGATACCATTACCAACACCCCGCTCGGTGATTTGTTCACCTAGCCACATAAGAAACATAGTACCAGTAACTAAACTTACTGAGGCGATAAAATAGAAAGAGAAACCAGGATTAATAACAACTTGACCAAATCCTGGAATCTGAGGCAATCCTGTCGCAATACCAACAGCCTGTACAATCGCAAGTACTAATGTACCATAACGAGTGTATTGACTGATTTTTTTACGGCCTGACTCACCTTCTTTTTTCAACTCTGCAAGTTTAGGACTAATTGCCGTTAATAACTGCACGATAATAGATGCAGAAATATACGGCATGATGCCTAATGCAAAAATTGAAGCTCGGCTTAACGCACCGCCTGAGAACATATTGAACATGCCAATAATGCCATTATCACTTGCAGCTTGTGAAAGTAATTTGGTCAATGCCTCAGTATCGATACCAGGAACCGGAATAAAAGAACCAATACGGAAAACAATAAGGGCTAAAAGAACAAATAATAAACGTCTTTTTAGCTCACCACTTCCGCCTCTTGTACTTTGGAAATCTAATCCTGGTTGCTTTGCCATCTTTCTAATTATTCCTCGATTTTTCCGCCAGCAGCTTCAATAGCAGCTTTAGCACCTTTAGTTACACGCATACCACGAACTGTTACCGGTTTGCTAATTTCACCTGCTAACATAATTTTCGCGAATTCAATTTGTGCACTAATAATGTTTGCGGCTTTAAGCGAATTTAGATCAACAACATCACCTTCAACTTTCATTAAATCTGAAAGACGAACTTCTGTAGTGACTAATGATTTTCGCGAAGTAAAACCGAATTTTGGTAAACGACGATACAATGGCATTTGACCACCCTCGAAACCACGACGTACACCGCCGCCTGAACGAGAATTTTGACCTTTAACACCACGACCACCTGTTTTACCTAAACCAGAACCGATACCTCGGCCTAGACGTTTAGATGCATGCTTTGAACCATCAGCAGGAGATAAAGTATTTAAACGCATAACTTATTACTCCTCAACTTTAACCATGTAATATACTTGGTTAACCATACCGCGCATCGCAGGAGTATCCTCACGCTCAACAGTATGACCAATTCCACGTAATCCTAAACCACGTAACGTAGCTTTATGCTTCGGTAAGCGACCAATAGAACTACGAGTTTGTGTAATTTTAATCGTTTTTGCCATGGCTAGTTACCCCAAAATTTCGTCGACGGTTTTACCACGTTTTGCAGCGACCATTTCTGGTGATTTCATATTTTCTAATCCATCAATAGTTGCACGAACCACATTAATTGGGTTTGTAGAACCATATGCTTTAGCAAGAACGTTGCGAACACCGGCAACTTCAAGAACGGCACGCATTGCACCACCAGCAATAATACCAGTACCTTCTGACGCTGGTTGCATATAAACACGAGAACCTGTATGAGCCCCTTTAACTGGATGCTGTAAAGTATCGTTATTTAATGCTACGTTAATCATATTACGGCGTGCTTTTTCCATCGCTTTTTGGATAGCAGCTGGCACTTCACGAGCTTTACCATAACCAAAACCGACACGACCATTACCGTCACCAACCACTGTTAGTGCAGAAAAACTAAAAATTCGGCCACCTTTAACAGTTTTTGAAACGCGGTTAACTGCGATTAGTTTTTCCTGCAGTTCACCAGCTTGTTTTTCGATGTTTGACATCTTTAACTCCTACCTTAGAACTGTAGGCCAGCTTCGCGAGCAGCATCTGCTAGCGCCTGAACTCGACCA
This sequence comes from Orbus sasakiae, assembly GCF_039542345.1. NCBI lineage: Bacteria > Pseudomonadati > Pseudomonadota > Gammaproteobacteria > Orbales > Orbaceae > Orbus > Orbus sasakiae. Next base: position 54,625 of record NZ_BAABHY010000003.1, on the reverse strand, counting down.
TGATATTGGAAACCAGAACGGTCAAAAGATACATCTTTGATGTCTTTTGCCAGCGCGCGTTCAGCAATAGCTTTACCTACAGCTTTAGCAGCATCTATGTTTCCGGTATATTTTAAATTTTCACTGATAGCTTTTTCTAATGTAGAAGCTGCTGCCAGTACTTCAGATCCGTTTGGTGCAATAATTTGCGCGTAGATATGACGTGGAGTACGGTGGACAACAAGACGAGTTGCCAATAACTCACGCATTTTACTACGAGCCTTTGTGGCACGACGGATACGAGCTGATTTCTTATCCATAGTGTTACCTTACTTCTTCTTAGCTTCTTTAGTACGCACGACTTCGTCTGCGTAACGAACACCTTTACCTTTATAAGGTTCAGGACGACGATAAGAGCGGATATCTGCTGCTACTTGTCCGATTAACTGTTTATCAGCACTTTTCAGGATGATTTCAGTTTGAGTAGGACATTCAGCGGTCACACCTGCAGGTAATTTGTGTTCAATCGGGTGTGAAAACCCAAGAGATAAACCAACAGCATTACCTTTAAGCTGTGCACGATAACCAACACCAACGAGCTGAAGTTTTTTAGTAAATCCTTCAGTAACACCAATCACCATTGAATTAATCAATGCTCTAGCTGTACCTGCTTGAGCCCAAGCATCAGCAGCGCCTTCACGTGGAGCAAATTTAATTACACCATCTTCTTGACTAATTACAACAGCGTTGTTAATTGAACGAGATAACTCGCCATTTTTACCTTTAATCGTAATTTCCTGACCGTTGAGTTTTACCTCTACGCCAGCAGGAACAACGACAGGTGCTTTAGCAACACGAGACATTTTTTTCTCCCTTACGCTACGTAGCAGATAATTTCACCACCAAGACCTGCTTGGCGTGCTGCTCGATCAGTCATAACACCTTTAGAAGTAGAAATAACCGCGATACCTAATCCTGCCATTACTTTTGGTAATTCGTCTTTACGTTTATAAATACGTAAACCAGGACGGCTAACACGTTTAATAGTTTCTACGACTGCCTTACCTTGGAAATATTTTAAAGTAATTTCCAATTCAGGTTTAGTGTCGCCTATAATTTTGTAGTCTTCAATATAACCTTCTTCTTTTAGCACGTTGGCAATAGCCACTTTTAACTTAGAGGAAGGCATGGTGACCGCAACTTTGTTCGCAGCTTGACCATTACGAACTCGGGTCAACATATCTGCGATAGGATCTTGCATGCTCATCTATAACACTCCTCTGATTACCAACTTGCCTTTTTAAGACCCGGGATTTCGCCGCGCATAGCAGCTTCACGAACCTTAATACGGCTTAGACCAAACTTACGAAGGACGCCATGTGGACGACCCGTTTGACGACAACGGTTACGTTGACGTGATGGACTAGAATCTCGAGGAAGCGTTTGCAGTTTAAGCACCGCATTCCAACGATCTTCGTCTGTTGCATCAACAGAAGAAATAATCGCTTTTAATTCTTGACGCTTTGCAAAGTATCTATTTGCTAGCTTTACGCGTTTTTTATCACGCTCAATCATTGATTGTTTAGCCATTAGTTTACCCTACCTTACTTACGAAATGGGAAGTTAAAGGCTGACAATAATGCACGGCCTTCTTCATCTGATTGTGCTGTAGTGGTGATAGTAATATCTAAACCACGAACACGATCAACTTTATCGTAGTCGATTTCAGGGAAAACGATCTGCTCACGAATACCCATACTGTAATTACCACGACCGTCAAAAGATTTCGCGCTTAAACCACGGAAATCTCGAGTACGAGGTAATGCAATATAGACTAAACGCTCAAAGAACTCCCACATACGCTCGCCACGTAGAGTCACTTTACAACCAATAGGATACCCTTGACGGATTTTAAAACCAGCAACTGATTTGCGTGCTTTAGTGACAAGTGGTTTTTGACCACTGATTGCAGCTAAATCTGCAACCGCATTATCTAATAATTTCTTATCAGTAATTGCTTCACCCACACCCATATTCAAGGTGATCTTTTCGATCCGAGGGACTTGCATGACAGATTTGTAGCCAAACTGTTCTTGCAGTTTATTTACTACCTGTGCATTGTAGTAATCATGCAGTTTCGCCATCGTACACTCCAAATTACTTAATTATTTCATTAGTAGACTTATAGAAGCGGACTTTTTTGCCATCTTCCATACGAAAGCCTACGCGATCAGCTTTGCCTGTAGCATTGTTGTAAATTGCCACGTTAGAAACATTAATAGCTGCTTCTTTCTCAACAATTCCACCATCTTGATTTAATGCTGGTACTGGTTTTTGGTGTTTTTTCACCAAGTTAATACCTTCAACAATCACTTTGCCAGTAGACAAAACACTTTTTACTTTACCGCGTTTACCTTTATCTTTACCAGTTAACACGATAACTTCATCTTCTCGACGGATTTTCGCTGCCATTACCCGCTCCTTACAGTACTTCTGGTGCTAATGAGATGATCTTCATAAACTTCTCAGAACGAAGTTCACGAGTGACCGGTCCAAAAATACGCGTACCAATCGGTTGCTCGCTGTTATTATTTAAAATAACACAAGCGTTACGATCGAAACGAATGACAGATCCATCAGGGCGACGAACCCCTTTTCTAGTACGCACCACAACAGCTTTCAGTACATCACCTTTCTTAACTTTACCACGTGGAATTGCTTCTTTAATGGTAACTTTGATGATATCACCTACCGCTGCATAACGACGGTGCGATCCACCCAGAACCTTGATACACATTACGCTACGTGCGCCAGAGTTATCAGCAACATCAAGCCTAGTCTGTTCTTGGATCATTTTAATGCTCCGTATCAATAAATTATTGTCTAATCTACCTTCATCCACCTCAACTACCATGGATAAGAATAGACAACCAAAAAATCCCACTTACGTGAGGGCGCATAGTATAACACCACTCAAATAAAATGGGTAGTATAAAATAAACGGCTTTTTCAAGCCGTTTATTATATTATGTGCAATTTTTAATCAAATAGACTAAATAACTGCTTTTTCAACGATTCGAACTAGAGTCCAAGACTTAGTCTTAGATAAAGGACGACACTCTTTAATTTCAACAGTATCACCAATACCACACTCATTATTCTCATCATGTACATGCAATTTAGTCGTACGTTTGATGAATTTACCGTATAACGGGTGTTTCACTTTACGTTCAATAGCAACAGTAATAGACTTATCCATTTTGTCACTAATTACACGACCTTGCTGAGTACGAACATTAGTAGTCATTACGCACCCGCCTTCTCAGTTAATAACGTTTTTACTCGTGCGATATCACGACGCACTTGCTTAACTAAATGAGTTTGTTGTAACTGACCGCCTGCTAACTGCATACGTAAGTTAAATTGTTCACGTAATAAGTTTAGAAGTTCAGTATTTAACTCTTCAACGCTTTTTTCGCGTAGCTCTTTTGCTTTCATTTACATCACCGTCTTAATCACAAAGGTGGTTTTAATCGGCAGTTTTGCTGCTGCCAACGCAAATGCTTCACGAGCAACTTCTTCCGGTACACCATCCATTTCATAGAGGACTTTACCTGGTTGAATCAGTGCAACCCAGTATTCTACGTTACCCTTACCTTTACCCATACGCACTTCAAGTGGTTTTTCAGTAATTGGTTTATCAGGGAAAACACGAATCCAGATTTTACCTTGACGTTTAACTGCACGAGTCATTGCACGACGTGCCGCTTCGATCTGGCGCGCAGTCAAACGACCACGACCTACAGCCTTAAGACCGAAAGTTCCGAAGCTAATATCGGCACCTGCAGCTAGACCGCGATTGCGACCCTTATGCATTTTACGGAATTTTGTACGCTTTGGTTGTAACATCAGCGACGCTCCTTATTGTTTCCGGCCTTTACGCTGCTTTTTCGGTTGAGCAGCAGGTTTCTCTGCTTGTTCAACGGCAGCCATACCACCAAGGATCTCACCTTTGAAGATCCACACTTTTACACCAATAATACCATAAGTAGTTAGTGCTTCAGAAAGTCCATAGTCAATGTCAGCACGTAGAGTATGTAACGGTACACGACCTTCACGATACCACTCGCTGCGAGCAATTTCAGCTCCGCCTAAACGGCCACTCACTTCAACTTTAATACCTTTAGCACCAGCTTTCATCGCATTTTGTACAGCACGTTTCATTGCACGACGGAACATCACACGACGTTCTAATTGTGCAGTGATGCTGTCAGCAACTAATTTTGCATCAAGTTCAGGTTTACGAACTTCAGCAATATTAATTTGTGCAGGTACACCTGCAATGCTAGCTACGGCATTACGTAATTTTTCTACGTCTTCACCTTTTTTACCGATTACGATACCAGGACGAGCAGTATGAATAGTCACACGGATGCTCTTAGCTGGACGTTCGATCACGATTTTCGAGATTGACGCTTGCGCTAATTCTTTATTTAAGAATTGACGAACTTTAAAATCGCCATCTAAGTTATCAGCGAATTCTTTGGTACCTGCATACCAGGTAGATGTCCAAGGTTTGACAATACCTAATCGGATACCATTTGGATTTACTTTTTGACCCATTGCTATTCTCCAGACCTAGCGATCAGACACGATCACAGTAATGTGACTCGTACGCTTCAAAATTCGATCTGCACGACCTTTAGCACGAGGCATAATTCGCTTCATACTAGGGCCTTCATCTACGAAAATTTTCGCAACTTTCAGATCATCAATATCAGCACCATCGTTATGCTCTGCATTAGCAATAGCAGACTCCAATACTTTTTTAACTAATACAGCCGCTTTTTTATTGGTGTACGTTAAAATATCAAGTGCTTGCGACACACTCTTACCGCGAACAAGATCTGCAACTAAGCGAACTTTTTGCGCAGAAGAACGAGCGTGGCGATATTTTGCAATTGTTTCCATCTCTTTCTCCTACTTATTTCTTCTTAGCTTTCTTATCTGCTGCGTGACCGCGATAAGTACGAGTCGGCGCGAATTCACCCAATTTATGACCAACCATTTCGTCGGTAACATAAACTGGAACGTGCTGACGACCATTATGGACAGCGATGGTCAAACCGATCATGTTAGGAAAGACCGTTGAACGACGGGACCAAGTGCGCAAAGGCTTCTTGTCACCGCTTTCCACCGCTTTCTCTACCTTCTTCAGCAAGTGTAGGTCAATAAAAGGACCCTTCTTGAGAGAACGTGGCATAGCTAATCCTCTATTTAATTATTTTTTATTGCGATGACGAACAATGTACTTATCAGTACGCTTGTTGCTACGCGTTTTCAATCCTTTGGCTTTTTGACCCCATGGAGACACAGGATGTTTACCAAAGTTACGACCTTCACCACCACCATGTGGGTGATCTACTGGGTTCATCGCCGTACCACGAACAGTAGGACGAATACCACGCCAACGGCTTGCACCAGCTTTACCTAATACGCGAAGCATATGTTCTGAATTACCCACTTCACCAATGGTAGCGCGGCAATCAGCTAATACTTTACGCATTTCGCCAGAACGAAGACGAAGAGTGACATATGAACCATCACGAGCAACGATTTGAACATAACTACCAGCTGAGCGAGCAAGTTGTCCGCCTTTGCCAGCTTTCATTTCAACATTGTGCACGGTAGAACCAACAGGGATGTTACGCATTGGTAAACAGTTACCTGTTTTAATCGATGCATCAACACCAGATTGGATCTGATCTCCAGCTTTTAAGCCTTTTGGAGCTAAAATATAACGACGTTCACCGTCTTTATATAAAACTAAAGCAATATTCGCACTACGGTTTGGATCATACTCCAAACGCTCAACTACTGCAGGAATACCGTCTTTATTTCGTTTAAAGTCAACAATACGATAATGTTGTTTATGACCACCGCCGATGTGACGAGTAGTAATACGACCATTATTATTGCGACCACCAGTTTTGCTTTTTGAATCAAGCAATGGTGCATAAGGTTTGCCTTTATGCAACTCTGGGTTAACCACTTTAACAACGTGGCGACGACCCGGAGATGTAGGTTTACACTTAACAACTGCCATTGTTCTTACTCCTCCGAATTACTCAGTGACGCCCGCAAGGTCTAAGTTCTGACCTTCCGCTAAAGTGACGTAAGCTTTTTTCCAGTCGCTTCGACGACCGATTTGTTGACCACGACGTTTTACTTTACCTTTAACAACTAAAGTATTCACATCGTTTACCTTAACTTCAAATAGTTGTTCAACTGCGGCTTTAATCTCTTTCTTAGTAGCATCTTTAGCAACTTTTAACACTAATGTGTTTGCTTTCTCCATTGAAAGAGATGCTTTTTCAGAAACATGTGGTGCACGCAGGACTTTAAGCAGACGCTCTTCACGAATCATGCTACTTTCTCCTCTGCTAACATAGCCTCAACTTGTTTCACTGCATCAACAGTCATGAGAACTTTTTCAAATGCAATTAAACTAACCGGATCAATACCTGCAACATCACGTACGTCTACTTTGTAGATATTACGTGAAGCTAAGAATAGATTCTCATCAACTTCAGAAGTAATAATCAATACGTCATTAAGATCCATATCTTTTAATTTCTGAGTTAATAATTTAGTCTTAGGTGCTTCTACAGTGAACTTCTCAACAACCACTAAACGCTCTTGACGCACTAATTCAGAGAAAATACTCTTTAATGCACCACGATACATTTTACGGTTAACTTTTTGACTATGGTCTTGGTTTTTAGCAGCGAATGTAACACCACCACTACGCCAGATTGGGCTCTTAACAGAACCTGAACGAGCGCGACCAGTACCTTTTTGACGCCATGGCTTTTTGCCTGAACCAGCAACTTCTGCACGAGTTTTTTGACCACGAGTTCCTTGACGGGCTCCAGATGCATATGCAACAACAACCTGATGAACTAATGCTTCATTAAAATCACGTCCGAAGGTAGTTTCAGAAACAGAGATCGCTTGCGCGTCTTTAACTACTAATTCCATTTCACTCTCCTCGACGTTAAGCTTTAATCGCTGGTTTAACAATAACGTCACTATTGATTGCGCCAGGTACAGCACCTTTAATTAATAAAAGGTTACGTTCTGCATCTACACGTACAATATCTAAGTTTTGAACAGTTACACGTTCATTACCTAGGTGACCTGCCATTTTACGACCTTTGAACACTTTACCCGGAGTTTGGTTTTGACCGATAGAGCCATGACCACGGTGTGCCAAAGAGTTACCATGAGTAGCATCTTGAGTACGGAAATTCCAACGTTTTGTCACGCCAGCAAATCCTTTACCTTTTGATGTACCAGTAACATCCACTTTTTTAACGTCAGTAAAAATATCGACATTAATGCTTTGACCTACAGCGAATTCACCATCTTCAAAACGGAATTCCCATAGACCACGACCAGCTTCAACGCCAGCCTTAGCAAAATGACCTGCATCAGGTTTGTTTACACGGCTAGCTTTTTTGCTACCAGTAGTAACCTGTACAGCTTGATAACCGTCATTTTCAAGTGTTTTAACTTGAGTAATGCGGTTTGCTTCAACTTCAATTACGGTAACAGGAATAGAAACACCTTCTTCAGTGAAGATTCGTGTCATTCCTACTTTTCGACCGACTAAACCAATCATTGTTTCGACCTCTCAATCCTTATCAGCTCAGGACTAACCTAAACTGATCTGCACGTCAACACCAGCAGCAAGATCTAGACGCATCAAAGCATCAACTGTTTTTTCAGTTGGTTCAACGATATCGACTAGACGTTTATGAGTACGAATCTCGTATTGATCACGCGCGTCTTTGTTGACGTGTGGAGAAATCAATACAGTGAAACGCTCTTTGCGCGTCGGTAATGGAATAGGACCACGAACTTGCGCACCTGTGCGCTTCGCAGTTTCAACGATTTCCGCAGTAGATTGATCAATCAAACGATGATCGAATGCTTTTAGACGGATTCGGATTCTTTGGTTCTGCATGAGACCAGAGCTCCATTATAAAAAGTTATAACAAAAGATTACTCCTCAAATCCTGTTTCGATTGACAGGAGAGTGTAATCCGTTCTTTATCGTAACCCCCAAATCGGGAGTATTGTATTGGTATTAAGTTGTGATTAATACCGATAACAGTGCCTAATAAGGGCAAAGTGGAGCTTATTATACGCAAAATATTTATCGGTGCAAGTACAATTCTCAATTTTGTCGTGATTATCAAATTGTATTGTTACTTGTTCTGTATAGCTCTTAGCTGTCCCCAATAACCATGTTCAATAAAATATTCTTGTTCTACGCCATTAGCAAATACATCCCATGATTTTCGTCCTGTTAACAAACAACCACTAAAAACCTGAAATAAATAGCTGCCATTATCTAAATATACTGTTATGTATTTATTAGCGGGTAAATATGCGACCTCATTACCATTTATTACAAATCTTATCGGACATTGTGAATGTGCTACCTGATCGCTACGTATTACCGTCACTTTTGTTTGTATTTTTTGAGGGCTCGGCTTAACGTATTCTTCCTTTAAAATATTTTGTGTCTCACCAAAAGGTCCAATAGTATTACATCCAGCTAACAGTATTGCGAAAAAACTCACTATCACGATTTTTTTAATGACTACCTATCCTTATCTAATATTTTATTTATGTGCCAAATATTATGAAATAAAATAATCATTTCGCAACAGAAAGTTATACTGTATAGATAACACAAAGTTCTAAAGTATTAGTCCACAATCAGTACCGAATCAATCTGTTTTTTTATCTTATTTTTTATAAGCATCTCTTTATACTGATAATTCCGCGATATAAAAAATATTAAAACTCGAAATAAGAATGCTTGATTCATCTGTTACATCAAAGCTCCAGATGGATAATAAGCATTGGCATATTCAAGTTGGTTTTTCATTTCTATTGGTATATTATTCCTCGCTTGCATCTTGGATAAGTTGTTTTAATATAAAAAATTAATGGAATAGACTGTGAATTATCATAATATTATAAAAAAAACCGTCCTTATTTTTGGCTATGCGGCTATTTTTCTTCTTAGTGAATATCTCTATCGAAACATCTACAATATACCGACCATTCGCCATTTATCTGAAGCCTATATAATCAATGTATCATTTGTGTTATTTATGGTTTTTGTAAAATATCGTTTTACAAAAATCATTATTTGGCTATTTTTCACCATAAGTATTATAGCGAACAACATTCATTACGAAGTATATAAAAGTTGGATAAATTCAACAAATTACCTACTCATGTTTATAGAGCTAGATGAAGTCAGTGCAGCAGGTAATAGCATGCTCGCTAAATTGTTCATTCCAACAATCTGGGGGATAATAGAATCATTACTGTTTGCTTCGATAGCATTTGTTATCAAGCCGAAAAAAGGTTATAGATTAGTTGATACCGTGTTTATACTGTTATTGGTTTTTATTTGTGTTCGCTCGTTTTATACAACACAACAACACGGAATTTCACCTAATCCTGATTATAGCCGCCTAAAAGCAAATTATTTTACACTGGGTCATTTTATCGGGCGAATTATACCTTATTACTGTATTGACCTAAGTGATGTGCCAACGTACTCAATTGATGAGCCGAATGTAGAATCACCACCGAAAATTAAAAATATTATTTTTGTCGTTGGTGAAAGTCAAAATATTAATAATATGGGTGTTTTCGGCTATCATAGAGATACTACGCCTTTTCTTTCGTACTTGGATCAATACAACACTCAAGCTGTTATAAAACCAACAATTTCTGGCGCAGTCATGACAGCAATCTCGTTACCAACTTTATTTAATGCAATAGAGAAACCAAATGGCTCACTACAAATATCTAAAGGGACAACAAACTTATTCTATCTTGCTAAAAAACAGGGATACAATACCCAATTCTATTCTGCTCAAGCAGAAAATCAGATGATGATAATGAATATTATTGGTCTACGTTGGATTGATAAATTGGTGTTTCCAACTGAGCTTGGCTATAAAAAATCAGACAATATGCCTGATAGCTACTTGATCAATTATTTAAAAGAAGTCAATTTAAATAGTTCTCAGCCTAATTTTATCATTTTACACCAACGAGGTTCACACGTACCTTATGGCACATTACTTAATGATGACGATCGTGTTTTTGGAACAGAAACAATTATTGATAAATATGACAACACAATTCATAAAACGGATCAAATATTGCAATCGATTTATGATTATTTAAATAGTACTGGTAAAAATGATTGGATATTAGTCTTTACTTCTGATCATGGTCAAAATGTCAGCAATGAAACATTTAATCATGGCCAATTTACCGCTTCAAGCTATACTGTTCCAACATTGATTTATTCACCAAATTATCACATTCAATCTAATATCAAAGAGCAATTAGACAAATGTAATGTGCTTTACCACCAACAAATATCAACATTATTGATATCCTTAATGGGTTATGATCGACCAATGTCCGATTGCAAAATAGGCTATGTGAATGGTAATTTACTCACAGGAGACAGCGGTTATCTTGAAATTAATCAACAGACAGGTGAAATTAAAAATATACAATAATCTATGATGGAAAATTATTCGATTTTCATATCATAGTTATGATAGAATTTTTGACTTATATTTCATTAAATTATGTTATCAGAGCATGTTGTGAAGCTAACAGAACAATTACAAACGCTATATCATCATATTATGGCTTTACTTCCTGACACATTAATTATGCATGGGCAACTGATCACGGTGTCCATGCTTTTGCTAGCTGTCATTATTCTCTTTTCTTTTAGTAAAATAAGAATGGATGTCATTGCAATCTTAGCAATCACCGCCATTATTATGACTGGTGTATTATCCCCCACAGAGGCGCTATCTGGTTTTAGTGATCCAAATATTGTACTGATTGCTTTGCTGTTTATTATTGGTGAAAGTTTAGTTCGAACGGGCATCTCTTTCCAAATGAGCGAATACATTCTAAAAATCGCGGGTAAAAATGATATCAGAATCATTGTGCTCATTATGCTCAGTGTTGCATTACTTGGGTCGGTCATGAGTTCAACCGGAGTTGTCGCCATTTTTATTCCGGTAGTCATCAGTATTGCATCGCGCTCGGGGATTCACGTTAAAAAGTTGATGATGCCACTGTGTATTGCAGCGCTCATTAGTGGAATGATGACGTTAGTTGCAACAGCGCCTAACTTGGTGGTCAACAGTGAACTTGAACGCGCCAATATTACAGAATTTGGGTTTTTCTCAATTACCCCAATTGGCATCGGCGTCTTATTGATTGGTTTAATTTATTGCATTATTAGTCGAAATTGGCTCATTTCGCCAAAACAAGCGCAACAAGCACAGCAATCACCATCAAGACGAAAAATAACCGATCTGATTCGTGATTATAAATTGACTGGCCGCGCCCATCGCGCACAAATTTTGACTGGCTCACCACTGATTGGTCGTACCTTAAACTCATTACATTTGCGTAGTCAGCAAGGCGTTAATGTCATTGGTATCGAACGTTGGCGTAAATTTCGTAAAGTGTTAATTCCTGTTAATGGCGCAACGGAGTTTATTGAAAATGATGTGTTACTTCTTGATTTTGCGCATTCAGAAGCTGATTATCGCCAATTTTTAACTACAAATTCACTTGAGCCAAAAGTCCTAAGAGGTGAATACTTCTCTGATCAGGTTAAAGAAGTCGGTATGGCAGAGGTCGCATTGCTTCCTGAATCATCCCTGTATGGCAAAACATTAAATGAAATTGATTTTCGTAGTCAGTATTTTTTAACGGTAATTGGTATCTGGCGTAACCATACTGCTTTAGAGACAGACAACTTATTTGAAGAGAAACTGGAAGTCAGTGATACGTTATTAGTATGTGGTGACTGGGGATCGATTCGTAAATTACAAACGCGAACGAATGATTTTGTTGTGTTAGATTTCCCTGCTGATATTGATGATGTTGCACCAGCTAGTTCACAAGCCATTCCGGCATTAATAAATTTAGCAATCATGATCGTTTTGATGGTTAGCGGCATTGTCCCCAATGTTGTTGCGGCACTGATAGCTTGTTTGCTCATGGGCATCACGCGTTGCATTGATATGACAAGTGCTTATAAATCGATCCATTGGCCAAGTTTAATTTTGATTATTGGTATGATGCCTTTCGCCTTAGCGCTCAACAAAACGGGCGGGATAGCATTAGTTTCCGAGTTATTAAAAAGCCATCTCTATAGTTATGGACCTTATATTGTTCTTACCTTTATTTTTTTACTGTGTTCGTTTGTTGGCCTATTTTTAACCAACACCGCAACCGCCATTTTAATTGCACCCATCGCGATTAATATTGCCTTAGATTTTGGTTATTCACCTTATCCATTTGCAATGACCGTTGCTATCGCGACTTCAGCATCTTTTATTACCCCTGTCTCATCCCCTGTTAAAACAATGATTGTCGCACCAGGAGGATATAGTTTTATGGACTTTGTCAAAGTCGGTATTCCATTAACAATTTTAGTCTTACTGGTGGACTTATTATTAGTCCCCGTATTTTTCCCTTTTTAGTTATCAAGATGAAACGACAGCATCCAACTCGCGTCGTTTAGCGTGTTGCATCAACAAAAACCAAAAGCCATTTAAAATACCGACAGGAATCACAATAAAACAAAAAAGGAAACATGCCGCAATACCAAATATGACATTAACCATCAAAAATATGCCTATATCAGCTACGCTAAATAGTTCCACCGAACTCGTTTGTAAATAGGTTACGACACCAACAAAAAAACCACCGCAAAATGTAATGATAAAGCAGCATAATAGCGAAATAAGAAATAAGCTAATTACCCCGCGCAAATAATACCTACTTTTATAAAAGACAATATAAAAGGTGAGCGAGCACAAGCACGAAAAAATACTGCCAGAGATTAAAAATGAGCTATCCCATTGATGCCAAGTTTGCATATTAAGAACACCAAAATAGGTAAAAAAAGCGTTGCCAGCAATTAAATTAAGTATCAAGCCAATAATAAATAGCGGTTTTGTGGATAAATTCATGCCTTCCACCCTTTAATAAAGATTAGCGTCATAAATTACGTTATACTACCATTATATTAACTCAGTAAAAATCGCGAGAATAACCATGTCCTTGACACCAAACAATCAACCATTAAAAATTATCTTCGCTGGCACACCTGATTTTGCGGCTAAACATTTACAAGCGTTAATCGATTCACCACATGATGTCATAGCGGTGTTCACCCAACCGGATCGTCCTGCTGGTCGCGGGAATAAAGTAACGGCAAGTCCCGTTAAACAATTGGCAATACAGCATAATATCGACGTTTATCAACCACAAACATTAAAAAAAGAAGAAAACCAACATACTATCGCAAAGCTTAATGCTGACATTATGATTGTCGTTGCTTATGGCCTGATTTTACCACAAGCGGTATTAGATATGCCAAAGCTCGGGTGTTTAAATGTTCATGGCTCACTGCTACCGCGCTGGCGCGGCGCAGCTCCGATTCAACGAGCTTGTTGGGCAGGAGACAAGCAAACCGGCGTGACCATTATGCAAATGGATGCAGGCCTCGATACAGGTGACATGCTTTTAAAAGCAAGCTGTGAAATTGAGACTGATGATACAAGCGCAACACTGTACGATAAGCTTGCCAAATTGGGGCCAGATGCTTTATTACAGACCTTAGATTTAATTAGCAAAGGACACGCTCAACCACAAAAGCAAGATGAATCACTTGTCACTTATGCTGAAAAATTATCGAAACATGAAGCCAAACTTGATTGGAACTTGTCTGCCGAACAATTGGAACGCTGTATTCGTGCGTTCAATCCTTGGCCTGTTAGTTATTTTGAAATAGAAGGTGAACCAGTTAAAGTATGGCAAGGCAATGTCATTGCACAAGCCACTAACCAAATACCGGGCACAATTTTACAAGCCGATAAGTCAGGTATTCAAATTGCGACAAAAATGGGCATTTTAAACTTAACACAGCTACAACCTGCGGGTAAAAAACCTATGTCAGCACAAGATATATTAAATTCTCGAAAAGCTTGGTTTACCGTTGGACGTATCTTATAAAGAAGTATTTTTCGTTATTTTTTTATCATAACCTATGATTATAGTGTAAAAAAATAATCAGCATAGTGATATCAATTTTAATTAACTATTGAGTTATCAAGTAAAGGCAGACAAATCCATGTCTGCTTGAGCTAAGCAGGTCTTTATAAAAAAACTAAATCCACAAATATACCCCTTTATGATGACATTTATTTGCGCTCACATCATTCCTCCCATAAAATGCGTGCTCGATTTTTAGATGAATGTAAATAAACCGAATAAAAGGTTCTTTGAATGAATGCTGTTGTGATTGCTGTTATGTGCATGTTGATTTTATCGCTATGCCGAGTCCATGTTGTAATTAGCCTGATTATTGGTGCTTTTGTCGGTGGACTCTGTAGCCATTTAAGTTTAAGCGAGACCATAACGGCATTTAATAATGGAATCAGCAATGGCGCAAATATTGCCCTATCTTACGCAATGCTAGGCGCCTTTGCTGTCGCAATTTCTAAATCAGGGTTACCTGAACTGTTAGCAGATAAAGCGATTAAACAGCTCAGCTCAAGTGGCGCAAAACAACGGATAAAGTGGACATTAATTATTGTCATAGGGTTAGTCAGTATTTCATCGCAAAACCTTATTCCAATCCATATTGCTTTTATCCCATTATTAATCCCACCACTACTTTATGTCATGTCACGCTTACAGTTAAACCGCCGGATGATTGCCTGTATTATGACGTTTGGTTTAGTCACACCTTATATGTTTTTACCTGTTGGGTTTGGTAATATCTTTTTAAATCAAATCTTATTAAAAAATATCACGGCATCGGGCATGGATGTGAGTCATGTTAATGTCATGCATGCAATGGCGATCCCTGCGTTTGGTATGTTCGTAGGATTATTATGGGCAATTTTTGTAAGTTATCGTAAACCAAGACAATATGAGCTTATCCACCATAATAACTTTCAAAATCAACCCCTTGTTATTAGTAAAAAAGCACTTATTGTCTCTCTGTTGGCAATTATTCTCTCTTTTCTTGTTCAACTATCAACAGGTTCAATGATTCTTGGTGCATTGGTAGGATTTATCTGTTTTATTGGCTCTGGCACGATAAAATGGGGTGAGGCCGATGGCGTATTTACTGATGGGATAAAAATGATGGCAATGATTGGCTTTGTCATGATTTCAGCTCAAGGGTTCGCCGAAGTCTTAAAAGCAACACATGAAATCGAACCTTTAGTTATACAGAGTTCGACATTATTTGCGGGTAATAAGATCGTCGCAGCGTTTATGATGATGTTGATTGGTTTAATCATTACTTTGGGTATCGGTTCTTCATTTTCAACCATACCAGTTATCGCCGCAATCTATGTTCCGCTTTGTGTTCAGCTAGGTTTTTCACCGATGGCGACCGTATGTTTAATTGGCGCATCGGGCGCAATTGGTGATGCAGGTTCCCCCCCTTCTGACACTATATTAGCAACAACTGCTGGACTTAATGCTGATGGGCAACATGACCACATCCGAGATAGTGTGATTCCAACCTTCTTACATTTTAATGTACCACTCTTTTTTGCTGGTTGGTTAGGATCGCTCATTTTATAATGACCCTAAATAAAAAACTTTACAGCATAATCGATTAGGTTATGCTTATTTCTATTCACGACTAAGATAAAAATCCAATGACATCACAAACGACATCGCGTACCACATCATATAATCTCCGAGCGCTTTGTGCTCAAATCATTTTTGATGTTATCGAAAAAGGCAATTCATTAAGTACTGCAATGATAACTTACAGTAAGCAAGTCGCAGATAAAGATCGAGCTTTAATGCAAGAAATTAGCTTTGGCGTAATGCGAGTGTTGCCTGAATTGGAGTTTTATGTCCAGTCATTAATGGACAAAGTCTTTACCGGTAAAAACCGTCAAATTCATTATGTATTACTCGTTGGTATTTATCAAATCGTGTACACCAGAATTCCACACCATGCAGTGGCAAGCGAAACCGTTAATGCCGTTTTGAGTTTCAAAAAACCACAACTAAAAGGGGTTGTAAATGGCGTATTACGTTCATTTTTGAGACAACAAACACCATTAAAGACACAATTTGAACAACAGGGTAATATACAATTACACCCGAATTGGTTTGTTAAACGTATCAAAGAAGCATATCCGCAAAATTGGCCAATGATTATTGATGCAAATAATCAACGCCCACCAATGTGGCTGCGGGTTAATCAACAACATCATACGACAGAACAATATCGACATTTATTACACCAAAATAGTATTGAATCGATAAGTGACCAAAACTTGACAAGCGCTATCTGTTTAGTCGATCCTGTACCGGTAAATAAGCTACCAGAATTTGAGCAAGGCTCTGTAACCGTGCAAGATCTCTCTGCACAGTATGCGGCCTATTTACTCGCACCACAAAATGGGGAAACCATTCTAGATTTATGTGCTGCACCTGGTGGGAAAACAACGCACATCTTAGAAATTGCGCCACAAGCAGCGGTACTGGCGGTAGATATTGACCCACAACGCGTTAAACGCATCAATGAAAATTTATCTCGCTTGAGACTCCATGCCACAGTCAAAGTAGGTGATGGAACCAAACCAGAAGAATGGTGTGATGGCCAGCAATTTGACCGTATTTTATTAGATGCACCATGTTCAGCTACTGGGGTTATTCGCCGTCATCCCGATATTAAATGGCTAAGACGTGATAGTGATATTGATGAATTAGCAAAATTGCAATATCAAATTTTAAACCAAATTTGGCCTTATTTAAAACCAAATGGCATTTTAGTTTATGCGACATGTTCCATTTTACCGAATGAAAATACTGCACAAATTTCACGCTTTTTACTGCATCAAACTGATGCAAAACTCATTGGTGATACCATGCAGTTCTTACCGACAGAGAAAGGCGGTGATGGATTCTTTTATGCCAAATTACAAAAAAATTAAACAATTTATGCGCTTTTGATGCGTGTTCTATATTGAGTATAATGAATAGGCTTTCAATGAATGGTAATATTTGCTGAAAACCAATTTTATTAAGTCTATTATGAACTTATTATCACACCGCTATTTTAGCTTATCTATTACACTACTGACCTGCTTATTAGCCTTACTCAGTAGTTTTTTATTAGATTATGATGTTTTATTTCGCTTTGTTGATGAAGGTGGTTTTATTGAAACCTTAACATTGCTGTTTTACTTAGTTGCCGCCCTATTTGCCTTATGCTATCCACTCAAGATTATTCGTTTACCCTCAAGAATAGCAATTGCCATTTTAATGTTAGCAATGCTAGCAAGAGAGGCGGATTTACATAAAATTTTTGGCATGAGCATGCTAAAAATTAAATTCTGGTTGACGGATCAATCAACTGTATGCCATAAAATTTTAGCTGCATTGATCTTACTATTTTTAATTTTTGCACTGTATACACTCATTCGCCATTCTGCTAAACGTTGGTTATCTGATCTCAAACAGGGGCAAAACTATGCTGTGACTCTTTTTATCTTTTTTATAGTATTGATTATGTCTAAACTGATTGATCGCTCTGTCAATATGGTTCATGAAATTACAGGCTGGATGGCACCAACTTGGCTTATTGCTATTCAGCTACCGCAAGAAGAATACCTCGAGTGCTTACTGCCACTATTGATTATTGTTGCGATAATACAATATGTGAATAATAATAAAATGAAAGTGAATATAGAATAAGTCGCGTTATGCAAATTACTGTTCGTTTATATTTTATAACAATAATGCTGTTATCCTTAAATGGTTGCTCGGCCATTTTAGGCTATCAAGAAGGACTTGACCATTATGAACAACAGCTAAATAGTCGTGATTGCAACTATGAGTCAATTGATGAGCAAATTAAAAGCGACCCACTTTTATGGAATTTAAATGGTGGCGCTTTAGCTCGCCAGTGTGGTGATTATCAAAAAAGTATTGAATATTTCGATATAGCCGAAGCCATTTTTAAACAACAAGAACTTGCTCTAGCGATCAGTTCTGCTGGTCATTCTATTGGTTCGATTTTTATTAATAATAATATTAATGAATACCAAGGTGAAAACTACGAAAAAATCATGATGAATGTCTATAAAGGACTTAACTTTATGTCCTTACAAGACTTTGATAATGCAAGGGTAGAATTTAACCGTGTACTAGATAGGCAACGCCGTGCTGCCGAGTTTTTTGAAAAAGAAATTGCAGAGGCCTATCACGTTTATAATCGTTCACAATATATGCAAGATATTCGTCAACCGATTGCTGCAAACCAACAAATACAGACTTACCGCGGTGATATTGCACCAGAGCAAGTATATCCCAATTTTATCAACCCTTTTGCAACTTACATAAGTGGCTTATTCTTCTATTTAGATAACGATTATACGAAGGCTCGCGACTTATTTAAGCAAACAGCAAGAATGTTACCGAAGGACAATCAGGTCCAACAAGATTTAAAGCTAACAGAACAAAGTCAGCTAAGAAAACAACACTATGTATGGCTAATTTATGAAAATGGACAAGGCATGATTAAACGTGCTTTTACTTATCATTTTCCATCATATTTATTTACCAACAATGTTGTTACAACGGATATTAGTTTACCAACTATCTATAAACGCACAGCATCTTATCCCTACTTATTACTTAATAAACAAGCAACAACTGAAATGACAAGCATGGATAATATCGTGCAGCAAGAATTTAATAAAAAGTTACCCGCAATCATGACGGAAGCAATGCTCAATATGATTGCCAAGTCAGCGATACAATATGCACTCGAAAAAAATCTCGAAGACTATGGTGGTAAATGGTGGGGCTTTTTATACCAATTAGCAACCGATACGGCGGATGTAAGGCAATGGCGAGCAATGCCAAAGAGCTTACAAGTTGCACGAACCGATTTAACCGATAAACCCTTAACAATTTATAAACCTGATGGAAGCGTATTGACACAAATTGACTCACTACAAACTGATCGTGATGCTATTATTTACATTAAATCAAATATCGTGGATCATTATACAATTCATCTTATCCAAAAAAGCACAAATAACCATTAATGAGGCTTATATGACTAATTTAGTTAACTCTTTCAAAAAAATCAGTGTGATCATTGCATTAGGATTCGCAATAACCCTTACTGGTTGTTCATCCAATGTCGAATATGTCACTGATGATAATGCAGATGACGCCATCAGCTTTGGCTTAGATAGTCAGGATTTTGAACGCGCTGCACAGGAGTCGCTAAATTCACTATTAGCCAGTAATGCATTGAATAAACCTGGTGGTGGGCGTTATGTTGTTGCTATCGGTAAAGTGGTCAATGACACAACCATGCGAATTGATACCGACATGTTAATCAAAAAAATTCGTATCGGTATGTTACAATCAGGAAAAGCGGTCATCACAACAGCGATAGCAGGCAACAGCAATAATGTTGATGATTTAATTTATGATGTACGTGAACTACGCGGTAATGATGAATTTAAACAAGATACCATTGCGGGCAAAGGCACATTATATGCGCCCGATTTTTCATTAACCGGTAAAATTCTACAACGAATTGCTCGTACGGGTAAAAACAAACAATTGGTTGAATACTACTTACAATTAACCTTAACGGATATTAAAAGTGGTCTGGCTTATTGGGAAAATGAAAGTACGGTACGTAAGCTAGGTAGTAACAAATCAACGGCTTGGTAAATTGATAAGGAATCTGTCATGAATAAACTGACAACATTAAGTTTAGGTATTATTTCGGTCATCACGTTATCTGCTTGTAGTTCACAGGCGGATAATCACCATAAAACCGATACTCATACAACTAACGAAATAAACCAATCTGTTGAAATTCAAAGTCATTATGAAAATGGTTTAGGTGAAACACAAATTGAGCGCTATAAAATGGCCGTATTGCCTGCGCAAATCGATTTGACGACCCAAAATACCTTTCCAATTTCACCAAGTGGCTTATCTAATACGTTATCACATGAAATCGTTACCGCATTATATGAAACTCATCGTTTTGATATTTTAGCAAGTGATGCTACTGCAAGACATGATGAGGCGACAAGTGCCCCAGTGACCACCGCTGATTTTTATCTACAAAGTACGCTAAACCAACTTGATACACAAGAAACGGTTCGTATTTTAAAAGCAACAGGCCAAGGTGTCGAAGAAAAAACGGTTTCAGCAACCGTGCTATACCAAATTATTGATGTAAAAAGTAATAAAATTGTGTTTAGCCGTTCATTACGTTACCAATTAAAAAGTACGACAAATAATGAAACCTTTAGCACAACAATTAATAACACATTAAAATCAATTGCTGATCTCATGAAAAATGAAATTATCAATGAGATCTATCCGATCCGAATTCTCGCTAATGAAAATCATGAAATCATGCTAGATCACCCTCTACCAATGGGTTCACAATGTGATGTGATGCGTTTAGGTAAAAAAGTGAAAGATGTCTATACCGATAGCCTATTAGGTTATGAACAAAATATTGTTGGTAAACTCTTTATTACTCATAGTAGTTCAGTGCTTGCTTATGGTGAAATGCTAAGTGGGGAAGCAAACAAAGGTGATATCTGTAAACCGACCGCGTCAACAACAATTGTCGCACCGGAATTGATTAAACGCACAGAACAAGGTGGCGTAATCTTGCCTTTTGATTAGATTTTAAACGATAAGCATTGGTGTAGTGTCGTATCGGCGCTGCAATTTATCAATCCCATTTTAGTCAGTCATGGTAGATATGCAAAAATTCATTTTAACAATCAGTAAATTCATCATTTTTTCAATAATGATGCAAACAGCTATCTATTGCTATGCTGATGATAAGGCTAAACTTGAACCTTATCTACCACTTTTACCAAAAGGAACTGATTTATCAATCTTGGTGCAAACCGTAGAAAAAACCCCAA
Organism: Orbus sasakiae; assembly: GCF_039542345.1. Taxonomy (NCBI): domain Bacteria; kingdom Pseudomonadati; phylum Pseudomonadota; class Gammaproteobacteria; order Orbales; family Orbaceae; genus Orbus; species Orbus sasakiae. Next base: position 33,536 of record NZ_BAABHY010000003.1, on the reverse strand, counting down.
CCACATTAATCGCTTATCAAAACGATCAGTTTAAACAACCTGCAAGTGTACAAAAACTTGTCACCGCCTTAGCTGCAGAACTACAACTTGGTTCTAATTTCCGATTTATGACGCGCTTTCAGACTAATGGTAAAATCAGTGACAAGCAACTTAAAGGTGATTTAATTATCCAAATGAGCGGCGATCCTACATTTACCCGTAAACAATTGAATGAAATGCTGACAGTACTTAAACTTAAGGGCATTGATAAAATTACGGGTAACATTGTCATTGATACCTCTATCTTTATGGGTCATGATAAGGCTTCTGGTTGGTCATGGAACAATCTAACGGCTTGCTATAATACAAAACCGGCTGCGATTATTATTGATGATAACTGCTTTTATGCAGGGGTTTTACCTGCTAAAAAAATTGGAGATAAAGCGACAACGTCTGTCTCATCACTGTACCCGGTTAGTATCACCAGTCATATTCGAACAATTAGCAACTATTCAGACTCATTAGAAGACAAATATTGTGAGCTTGATATGGTACCTATTGTTAATAACCAATACTTTCTCACTGGCTGCGTTAAGCAAAGTAGTAAAAAAAGTTATTTTAAATTTGCTGTAAACGATAGTTTTGATTACTTCGCCGCTATTTTAAGAACTGAATTAGCGCAAAAAAAGATTAAGTTAAATGGTAAAATTATCGAAAGTAAAAATACAATTACGACCTCGTTGGCACCGTTAGCGATCAACCAATCAGCCCCATTGTCAGAGCTATTAACGATTATGCTAAAAAAATCAAATAATCTGATTGCAGACACAGTATTTAGAACCATTGGCGCTCACTACTTTAATATTCCAGGTAGTTGGCGTAATTCCAGTGATGCGGTAAAGTTAATTTTGCGTGAAAAAGCCGGAATTGATTTAGAAAATGCCGTCATTGCGGATGGTTCCGGCCTATCACGCCTTAATCTTATTGATGCCAATAAGCTCATGCAAATATTACAATACATTGCGGCGAATAACGATACATTACATATGATTGAGATGTTGCCCATTGCGGGCGTTGATGGTACCTTGCAATACCGTAAAAGTTTTTCTAACAATGAACTTAAATCCATTGTTTATGCAAAAACAGGCTATTTAGAAGGTAACTATAATTTAGCGGGTTTCATCAAATTGAAAGAAGATAACTATATTGCCTTTATTCAGTTTATTTCAGGCTATAACCATGTCAGTGATAATAGTGATGAGCCAAAAAATACAGCCATTATTGAATTTGAAAAGGCACTTTATCATGGTTTTATCAAACCATAACAAAACAAATAATAATCCGTTTTGTTTATCGTAATTTGGTGATTATGCTACCTTAATGATACGGTATTAAGTGCCCAGTCACTATATGCCCAATGCAACCTTAATACCTAAAGCAATCAAAATTACACCTAATAATTTATCGACAATACATTGGATTTTAAAATAGCGCCGTTGAACAATTTCAGACTGAAAAACGATCACCACACACGGCCACCAAATGACCGCTTCAATCCAAATAATAAAAGCCACAAAAAGCTTGTCAAACAATGTCGAATCAATCGCTAATACTTGTGTAAAAATGGCTAAAAAGAACAGTGTTGCCTTCGGATTAAGTAAATTACACAAATATCCCTGCATAAATGCTTTTTTATAGCTAATTGCCTGTGTAAAGGTTCCCCTACCAAGATAAGTTGAACCGCCCGCTTTTGCCAATAATGCTTTAATACCAAGCCAGATCAAGTAGGTCGCGCCGACATAACGTAATATGGTAAATAACCACGGTGTTGTTTGAATAATGACTGCTATTCCAGCAACACAATAACTCATGTGTGTCAGCACGGCCATGACGACACCAAAACAACTCATCATGGCATATTTACGTGGATAGCTTAGGCTATTTTTCATGACTAAGAAAAAATCTGGACCCGGGGAGATCATGCCTAAAAAGCTTATTGTTGCAACAAATAAAAAAGCATCCCAACCCATTACTCGGCTCCAGCCGATTGATTAATCGTTGCAATATCTGATTTATGTTCTTCAATAAAGACTTTTTTATTAAGCCCTTTTTCTAAATAGTCGGTTAGGAACTTAGCATTACTTTTTACCTTAGCGCCATCTAAAATGATTCTTGGCATATCAACCTGATAAATATTATCAGTTACAGCATAAGGTAAATCGGCTGCCGCAGCATTGGTTAATAAGTATAACCGTCGCTCATTTTTTGATAAATTTGCAATGGTTTGCGTACCAGAGCCCATCATCAGATGATCAGGAAAAATATAAAATACCGTATTGTCTAATATCCTTTTTTGTTCAAGGTAAGCAATAAATTGACTTAAGTTATAATCAAGCGATGATGCAACAAAAGACATATTATCTTGATGTTGATTAATCACCGTTTCCATACGTTCATCATAAAAACCGTTTGGTGCATGGGTTGAGATGGTCGAGATAAAAAGCGCAAAAGGTTTATCGTTTTGAGAAAGTTCATCAACCTGTTTTCTCGCGATATCAAAAGTATCTTTATCATACAGACCAAAAGGTGCTGGTGGGTAAACACCGGGATAATTTTTTTCACAGATAATGTCAATACCAAACATAGAAATGATATGCCCGATCCCAGCAAATGTCGGGCTACCAATGATATATTTAGTTTGATAATTCGCTTTATGTAATACATCACCTAAGCTGACAAGCTGCGTCTGTGTGACATCACTTAGTGGCGTGGTATTCATACCGCCAATTAAAAATGGCATACCCGTCATATAGGTATACATCGAGGCTGTCGTCCAAGAACTGCCGGTACTCATTGGCATATTGGGATAAAACGCATACTTTTGACGAAGTTTGTTTAGATTGGGTGTAATCTGCTCAAGATCAAAAAAACCTTGTTCAAAAGACTCAACGGAAATCACAATAATATTTTTTCCCGCAACAGTTTGAATCTGATCCTTGGTCGGATAATCACTTAAGTTGAATTTTTGTAGCGCATCATTAAAAGCGATTTTAGGTGATTGTGTAACTTGATATATTTCACCGAGCTTATCAATCGGACCATGAGCGTAATTAAGTGAAATAACGGCAATAACTAGCCCCATCAGTCTCAACATGACATTGAGTTTTCTCTGGCAAATACTGGCTAATTTAAAGAGTAGAAACACAAATACAAAAAAAACAACAATCGTGAGCAAGGCTTGTAATTTAAATATAAATAACCCTTCAATAATATCATTGATATTAAGATTCACATAAAACTGATAATCAATAAAGCCACCACTAAAATAAATTGAAATCAGTTCCATCACAATGAAAATTGTCATCAAAATAATGATGGTCAATTTGACCTTTTTTGCATTAAAGAAAGACGCCAATATAATTGAGATAATTAAAAGCGGAAATACAATCCACGCGTTGACAGGAAATAGAGCTAACATAGTATTGAGTATCATATAGTGAAATATGCCATAGTATATACTACTAATGCTAAGAGGTGCAGTATTTCAACGCAGGAAGATAATGTGTATTTTGTACGAAATATAAGTAACAGACAACGTTGATTGCACATATCATAATCCATTACGTATTTTCAGAGAACTTATTTCCATTTTGCTTGTCACATTTATAGTAAAAATAAAATAGATTCTGTTATGATAACAACAATGATAATCATATCAGTAAGATATCACAAGGGAACACGATGAAGATCCTTTTTGGGATTCAAGGCACCGGTAATGGGCACATAAGCCGCTGTCGGACCTTAGCAAACGCATTAGATAAAGCAGGTGCACAAGTTGACTATATGTTTAGTGGTCGCGATGCAAAAGATTATTTTGATATGCAAGCATTTGGCCACTACAAAACGTATGAAGGAATGAGTTTTGCAACAAAAAATGGCAAAATTAACCTACGTAAAACGGTCCAACGTATTCGTGCTTTTCGACTAATTAAAGATGTGCGAGATCTACAACTTGATAAATATGACACGATTATTAGTGACTTTGAGCCATTAAGTGCATGGGCTGCACATCACCAGCAAAGAGAATGTTTAGGTATCAGTAATCAAGCTGTATGCCAATACTTAAAACCTAAAGAGTATGGCCCACTTGCCAATGCGATTATGAAGTATTATGCACCAGTGAGTAAACCCGTTGGCTTACACTGGTTTCATTTTGGTCATGCCCTAGTTCCCCCTATGATTGATCCTCTTGTGAGTCAACAAGAAAACGGTAAAATTATCGTCTATCTGCCCTTTGAATCCATTGAAGATATCATCACGCTTCTCATTCCATTTAGTCAACATTATGAATTTGAATGCTATCATCCTGATATCAAGCAACCGGATATCAATAATTTGGTAAAGCTTAGGCCCCTAAGTCGTGATAGTTTCACTCAGGCGGTTGCATCATGTTCAGGGATTATTTCCAATACAGGTTTTGCATTAATCTCTGAAGCGCTGGTATTAGGTAAGAAGATTTTAACAAAACCCGTTTCAGGTCAGTTTGAACAAATTTACAATGCCGATTGTCTTGGTCAACTAAACTTAGCAACGGTGATGCATTCATTAGATAAAAAAGCGGTTGAACATTGGTTAACTCAACCATCACCATCAGCGGTCATCTATCCTGATGTCGCAACCCATTTGGCGAATTGGATTGTGTCAGGTCAAAAAGAGCCATTAAGTGAGCTCAGTAAACGCTTATGGCAACAAACAGTGTTTCCACGTCATGTGCAACAAAAGATAAAAGCATTGGGTTATGCGATATAACAAAGCGAGTAAAAAATGATGTTAAGTATTATTGTGGCAATGGCCAATGATCGTGTCATTGGTCTTAATAACCAAATGCCTTGGCATTTACCCGCCGATTTAGCGTGGTTCAAAAAAAACACGTTGAATAAACCGGTTATCATGGGACGCAAAACGTTTGAATCGATTGGCAGACCGTTACCTAATCGACACAATATCATCATTAGCCGTACACCACAGCACAGTGATAATGAGAATATCACTTGGGTAACGTCACTTGAGCAAGCACTTGACTTGACACAACATAATGAAGAAGTCTTTATCATTGGTGGCGGCAATATTTATTTGCAAGCTTTACCAAAAGTGGCGCGTCTTTACCTCACCCATATTGATGCAAAGCTTGATGGGGATACTCGCTTTCCAAAATATCATCCTGAAAAATGGCAACAAGTGTTCGTAGAAAGTCATCAAGCTGATAACAAAAATCCATATCAATATACATTCGAAATTTTACAACGTGACGTGAATAATACAGAAATATGATCATACAAAAACTGCAATTCTGATTATCCAACTTCCGAATAATGAGAGTGCAGTTTTGTTATATCAGAACATCAATTAAATAGGTGTTATGATTTTTTACTTGGTACTAGCACAAGAATCGATAATATCGATAGCACACAAAAAGACACGTTAACCCATAATGTAATACTTGCCGCCCATTCAATATCCGCTAAACTCGGTGCTGCAGGTAATAATGAGTTATACACAGCAATCGATATCGCTGCCCCAAACGCACCGCCTAATGAACTGGCCATTTTATAAATACCTGATGCAACACCTGCTTTTTCATTTGGCGAGTTAGAAATTGCTGTATCTGTTGAAGGCGTCGCATAGAATCCGAGCCCCAATCCAAAACAGAAAAAACCAAGAACGACAGCAACAATATAAACATTAACGGGTAAAAATGTTAATGCCATTAATAAAATGCCACTTCCTGTGATAGTGGTACCAAGCAACATCGGCTTTTTAGCACCAATTTTACGCAATACAACTTCCCCAACACGAATCATAGCCAACACCGTTAATGCATAACCAATCGTTAGCCAACCATAATACTCAAAACCTAATCCATCACGAACGTAAAATGGTACAATTGAAATAACACCCACTGTGGCATTTAACAAAAAGTTAGATAATGTTGCACCATTAAATCCACCATTTTTAAAGAGTGCAAAATCAATAAAGGCTTTCTCTTTTTTGGTCTTTTCGATGATATAAAAGAGAATAAATGCAACAATAGTGACACCAACAACACTTAAAATTAGTGGGCTTAACCACCCCATTTTATTACCATTGGTTACAAATAAGTTAATTGAAATTAGCGTAATTAAAAAGAAGACCAAACCACTCCAGTCAAATTTACTTTTTGTATTACTGCTTTCATTACGGCGATCTGGAGTCCCTAAAATAAGAAGAATACCTAAAATGGCAACAACAATCGAAATAATAAAAATGGTTCTCCAACCATAGTTAGTTGCAATAATATCACCAAAAAAAGCACAAAAACCGCCACCGCCCCATGAACCAATAGACCAAAAACTTAATGCACGTTGTCTGGCTGCCCCTTCATAGAAATTTTTAATTAGAGCGAGTGTTGCTGACATAATACACGCGGCTGACAGGCCTTGTAAAATTCGGGCACAGATGAACATCACGAAAGAATTAGCAAAAATTAACAATAATGAACCGATAATCGTTAACGCAAATCCGGTGTAAACGACTTTCATCTGTCCAATCTTGTCAGCAATACCACCGGCAACGACAATAAAACATCCCGAAAATAATGCTGTAATTGAAATACCAAGGTTAATTTCCTCAATAGATAAACCTAATGATTGATCCACCACCAACTTATCCACAACACCATTCATGGATAACGAGAATAACCAAAAAGTCAGTACCCCAAACACAAAACCTAACAGCATCTTATCTTTAGGCACAAAGTTTTTATTTTGCATAATAAGCCTCAATTATTTATTTTAAATAGGATTCAGTAATTGCAGCCCAAAGTGCGCCACCAGCAACAATATTTTTATCATTAAAGTCATAACCCGGGTTATGTACAGGGCAACCATTAACCCCTTCTTGACCATTACCCACAAAAAAGTAACTTCCATCTGGGTGCGCTTCTAGCATAAATGCAAAGTCTTCACTTGCCATATACGGTTCTCCATCATGGCATTTTTCTTTACCAAATAACTTACATGCCACTTCATAGGCAAACTCTGTTGCATCGTCGCCATTTGTTAATACTGGACTGCCATTAATATGATTGACGTCAGCCTTACCACCTAAACTTTCAGCAACTTGTTTTGCTATCTCATTGATACGTTTTAAGACGATCTGACGCGCATGATTATCCAGTGTACGAACTGACAATTTTAAAAGAGCCTCATTCGGAATAACATTGGCCGCTTCACCCGCTTTGAAGCATCCTACCGTCACCACCGCTGGCGAGAAAGGATCAACATTGCGTGATACAATCGTTTGTAACTCCATCACGATTTGTGAACCAATCACAATTGGATCAACCGCTTTATGTGGGAATGCACCATGACCACCAACACCTGTAATCGTAATCTCGATAGTATCTGATGAGGCCATTGCTTTACCTTTTTTGAAGTAAAACTCACCCGCTTTTAAACCTGGCATATTATGCATCGCATAAATACGATCACATTTGAACTGCTCGAATAAGCCCTCTTCTAGCATCTTACTTCCACCGCAAAGTAGCTCTTCCGCAGGTTGCCAAATAAGATGTAAGGTACCATTAAAGTTTTTAGTTTGAGCAAGGTATTTGGCGGCACACAGTAACATTGTCGTATGACCGTCATGGCCACATAAATGAGCCGTACCATCAATTTTACTCATCCACGCTAACCCATTATTTTCTTGAATAGGCAAAGCATCCATTTCAGCCCGAATACCCAGTATTTTATTACCATTGCCCACTTTTAATGTCGAGACCATACCCGTGCCAGCAAAACCTTTTTGTATTTGATAGCCCCATTCACGTAGTTTTTCTTCAACTAATTGGCTGGTTTTGACCTCTTGAAAACCGATTTCAGGGTGTTGATGAATCTGATGGCGAATATCAACAAATTCTGTTTCTATTTTTTTTATTTCTTGAATTAATTGCTTCATATTGAAATCCTCTGTAGGAAGAATGGAGTTTTTATTATAGGCAACAATATCCCCCTAAAATAAGTTGTTTTTCATCACAAAACATCATGATTTTTGTTGAATTGAATTTAAAGCGCAATATAATGCAAAATAAATAGGGGTTAATTTTGTCATCACTGTATAACAAAAAGACAATTACCATAATAAAATTAAGGGATTAACGATGCCGTTGAAAAGTTTGGCTGAATATCAAGTAACTGCGATGCAAAAATACCACGTCGTCAATACCGGCTACCAAGGCATCACACTTTTATATGTGTTAAAAGGCTCAGTAAATGTCACATGTAATGAATATTGCCAAACCCTGCAAAAAAACGACATATTACTCATCAATCGTGATACGCCTTATCAACTTGATAGCCTACAAGCTAACATCGTCCTAAACTTGGAAATCGCTGACGCATACTGTGTCAGGTATTATAAAAACTATTTCTTTAGTCGCTATATACTGGGTGAAATGGAAACACCGGATATCAAAAAACACTACGTTGATAATATTCGTCGATTATTGGCAAATATTATGATCTCTTACCTTAAAGAGAGTCAGCAATCTTTACTTGAAATTAATCACTCTTTATCGCATTTGTTATTGATTCTCGTCTCTTTTTTTAGAGAGCCCACATCAAAAATCGACCATAAAGCACTGACCTATAGTGATAAAATAAAAAATGCGATTCGCTTTATTGAAGATAACTACAACAAACAGATTTCACTACAGCAAGTTGCACAACATGAATATATTTCGATCTCTTATTTATCACGCTTGTTTAAAAAAGAGGTTGGGATTGGCTTTATTGAATATTTAAACAATATAAAATTTGAAAGGGCAACACATGACTTAATTCATACCAAATCACCGATTTACAGAATTGCGGAAAAACATGGTTTTTTTGATGTTAAGCAGTTTACTAAAATGTTTAAATTACAGTATCAAACTACCCCTAAAAAATACCGCATTGAATACCAATCAAACCAAGCTGATATAATTTTTACACCCGTCAACCATTATCGTAAAGAACCCCAACAAACAGAAAGTCCCGTTGCCGTCGCTGAATTATTACCACTGTTGGTCAATATTATTAACACGCAAGACCTGATTTCGAATGAATATAGCTCTTATGATGAACAACTTATAGACCTCACACAATCAACCATTGATGATACTATTCCAAGTACTCCCTATATTATTTTCGTGGGTGAATTACAAGAACTCCTCAAAGAAAATGTCAAACAACAGATCGCTTTACTCAAAGAGACCACTCATATTAATTATGTTGAAGTATCACATCTCATATCGGGAAATACCATTTTACCGGAATTCATCACCGACGAGCCAACGCCAACACATTCCCCCTATTATAACAGTGATATAGCCATCGCCTTTTTACACAAACACAACATTGCCCTATTTGTGAGGATTTATCACAAGAGTTTTAAGATGTTCAACGACATTTACATGAATAAAATCATAAAATTTCTACAAAATTATGTGAATCATTATGGTCTTGACTATGTGCAGCGTTGGCAGTTTATCTATTATATTGATGAGTCTGAATTTAACCCGAAAACAGCCCATGAATTTTTTAATTCATTTGTGCAAATTCGCCAGGCAATACAGTCATGTATACCACAATGTAAAGTCGGCTTATATTGCCCAATCATCAATCACGAGGGGGAGGTAGAATCATACGGAGCAAAAGATTTACTCCAGCAAGCTGACTTTTTAGGTTATGCATCAACACCAGATCCCTTATCGGAAGAGACATCTCAAACCGTAACACCAGATAATAGAGTAATGTGTTTACAGCGCAAAGCCCAAAAATTGCGTACATTTTTGAAAAGAAACGATATCAATGTCCCGCTTTATTTAATGAAATGGAATACATTCACAGGTAACACTAGACACACCAATGGGAGTTACTTTCGTGGTGCATTAATATTCCAAACATTGTTGGCATTGTTTCAATACGTTAACGGCATTGGTATTGTACTAAATACTGAAATGCAGCAAGAAGAAAACAAACCCAATCATATTGATACCAGCCGTATCGCCCTATTTTACCTTTTTAATACAAAACGACCTATTTTTTATGTTTTGAAATTTTTAGATAAATTAAAAGGTAGAATTATTGCGCGTTCTGCCGATTACTTGATTACAGAAAATCCCTATGGCTATCAAATGATATTGACCAACGTATCCGTTTTTAATCCCCATATTTCGATTCAAGCACATTTAATTCAAAGTTTCCAGCAACAGCGTTTGGTGTCGTTGATGGGTATTAAGCCCGGTAATTACCAAATAAAAAAATACACCTTCGACCAACAAAACGGTGCGGTTTATCGACAATATCTCTATTTTTCAACAAAATTTGGCTATGATCAGGAGATCATCGAATATATTAATCGTAATACTGTACCAGAACTTGCGGTACATGATGAGAACATAAAAGATAAATGGGAAGTTCTCACTAAACTCGATATTAATGCGATTCATTTTTATGAATTAAAACGCGTCGAATAGTTGAGGTGACATATCAAACTAGCGGAAACCTCTGTTTCCGCTTGATAATAAACATTTATATTAATTTGATAACCGCTTAGCTTCAATCACATCAGGTAATTGGGTGAGTTTTTGCAATACTCGATTAAGTGACTCTTGATTATTGACTTCCATATCCATATCAATAGTGGCAATTTGTTGCTTTGTATCACTACGGCTTGCAACACCAAGTACGTTGACTTTTTCATTGGCAAGAATCGTCGTAATATCACGTAGCAAACCACTGCGATCGTTTGCAATCACTCGCATTACCATCGTGTAACTACTAAAATTACGACTATTCCACGCTGCATCAACAATGCGTTCTGGAGCATGTTCTTTTAGCTCAAGCAACTGTTCACAATCAGCGCGATGAATTGATACCCCGCGCCCTAACGTCACAAAGCCAACAATGTCATCACCGGGAATGGGTCTGCAACATTTTGCCATTGTGACCATTAAATTACCAATCCCCTCGATCACAATTTCACTGTTGTTTTTCTTGCTCTTGGTTTGAGTATTCGACTTTTGTGTCAGCTGTTTCAGCGCAGCCTGATCTTCTTCTTCAGCAGTTGGCTTATTAAATTGCGCATTTAAATAATTAGCTAACTGATTAATACGGACATCGCCACTCCCAATCCCCGCCAATACTTCGTCAAACGTGTGAGCATTGTAACGATTAATGAGCAGTTTTTCGACATCCTTAATGGCTAAGTCAAGAGGTGCAAGCTCCCCCTCTAAAATATCTTTACCGACCGCAATATTTTTATCACGATCTTGTTTTTTAAACCAAGCTTGAATTTTAGCACGAGCTCGGCTACTATTAACAAAACCTGAATTTGGATTGAGCCAATCTCGACTTGGGTTAGGCTGTTTTTGTGTGATAACTTCAACTTCATCACCCATTTTCAATTGATAGGTGAAAGGCACAATTCTACCCGCGACTTTGGCACCAATACAGCGGTGACCAACATCACTGTGGATATGATAAGCAAAATCAAGCGGCGTTGAACCGGTAGGCAAATCTACAACATCGCCTTTTGGCGTAAAAACATAAACACGATCATCAAATACCTGACTTCGTACTTGTTCTTGGATTTCACCACTTTCAGACATTTCCTGCTGCCAGGCAAGTAATTTACGTAACCAACTAATACGTTGGTCATAAGCCGTCATTTTATCGGTACTGCCCTCTTTATACTTCCAGTGAGCAGCAATACCTAACTCAGCATCATTGTGCATTTGCTGTGTTCGAATTTGAATTTCAATAACGTTTTCTTTAGGCCCGTAAATCACAGTATGGATAGATTGATAACCATTCGGTTTGGGATTTGCCACATAATCATCAAACTCGCGCGCAATATGTTTATATTGGCTATGCACAATACCTAATGCGGCATAACAATCTTCAACTTTATCACAAATAATACGCACGGCACGAATATCATAAAGATCTTCAAAGGTCAGATTTTTACGTTCCATTTTGCGCCAAATACTGTAAATATGTTTTGGTCGACCATACACTTCGGCACTGATATGATCTTGATTCATGACATTTTGTAAATTGGCTACAAAATCATTGATATAACGTTCACGATCAATGCGTTTTTCGTGTAATTTATTCGCAACGAAACGGTATTCATCGGGGTGTAAATATCGGAAACAAAAGTCTTCAATTTCCCATTTAAGCTGACCAATTCCTAGGCGATTAGCAAGGGGTGCGTAAATATTGAAACACTCTTTAGCCGCTAACACTTGCTTCTCACGTGGTGCATGAATTAAATCGCGTAAATAAGTAATACGCTCAGCCAGTTTAATGACCACACTACGGAAATCATTCACCATAGCTAATAACATGCGACGAATACTATCAATTTGTTCTGCCGTTGCTGTGCCGTTTCGAATCGCGCGTAATTGGCGAATCTCTTTCATTCGCACAATACTGGTGACCAGATGCAATATTTCACGGTCAAACTCTTCGCTCAGATCTTCGCGACGAATAATTTTGGCATCAAGGAAAGGGAAAAGTAATGCTGCACACAAACTATCGATATCCATATTTAACATCGATAAAATTTCAACCATTTCGATTGCATTTTCGAAACAATGATTTTGTTCAGCAGAACCCGCACTTTTTTCAAAACAGAAATCCCAAACCGCTTTAAACTTGTCATAAGCACTTTGACTGTTTAAAGATAAGATATGTTTGGCCCACTGTTCAACATCTAACTGCTCTAATGAATAATGCTCATTTTCATGTTGGTGCGCTTCTCTTATTGATACCATCTTATTTTGTTCCTGATTTTATAAACAATAACATTGATTCAATATGTTTAGTCTGAGGAAACATATCCAAGACTGAAGCTTTTGCTAGTGTATAACCAGCTTGCAGTAATTTTTTACTATCGCGAACCAATGTTGACGGATTACACGAAATATAGACAACATGACTTGGATAACGTTCAACAATTTTATCCATTACCTGAAAAGCACCCGGCCTTGCTGGATCTAATAACACTTTATTAATCTGCTCTGGGTACCAAGTAGGCTGGCTGTCGACATTATCAAGATTACTGACGTAAAAATGGCTCTGTGCACTTAATTGAGCACGGTTTAACGTCGCATTTAATTTTGCCTTTTCGACTAATTCAGCCACCCCCTCAACCCCAGAGATATACTGGCAAAGGGTCGCCATTGGTAAACTAAAATTACCCATACCACAAAATAGATCGAGTACTGCATCATGTTGATTAAGTGCTAGCCATGCTATCGCTTGTTCAACCATGTTTAAATTAATTTCACCATTAACTTGAATAAAATCAAGCGGACTAAACGTCAGTTTAAGTTGCTTAATGCAGTAATAGTGGTCTTGCCGGCCAACAACATGGACAAGTTCAGTGCCATGCAGATAGAGGCTAACATGGTGATTCTTTGCTAACGTAAATAATAATGCGGTATCTTTCTCCGACAAGGGTCTTACATGTCTTACCACAATGATCGTACCACTATCGACATGGATCAATTCAACATGACCTAACGCTTTTTTATCTTTGATGGCGGCCAAACTATTTTTTAACGGTAACAACAACTGCTCCAACTCGTTCACAAGTACTGGACAGGCTTTGATATCAACAATTTGATTAGACTCTTGTTGTCTAAATCCCACTACCAAACGTTGATTTTCATACATGACGGCCAAACGGGCTCGACGACGGTAATGGTAAGGACTTGATGAAATAACCTTTATATCATCAGCAGCAAGTGAGTAACTCGCCTCTTTTTTAAATAACGTTGTAAATGCCTCTACTTTGACCGCATGCTGCATGTCAATTGACATATGCTGCATTTGGCAACCGCCACACACATTATAATGCTGGCATTGAGGCGCGATACGCTGTTCACTCTTCGTATAGTATTTCACAACATGGGCTTTAGCATACTGCTTTTTATCTTCAATCAGTTTTGCATCAACTTCTTCTGAGGGTAAAGCATTTTTTATAAATACGGTTTTCCCCTGATAATGGGCAATACCTTGTCCAAACGCATCAACACTGTGTACTTGTAATTTAACTGTTTTTTGTGAAGATACCACTTTTTTAGGTGGAGAGTAAAATAAAACCATAATAAACCAATACTAAACAAAACGTTTTAAAAGTGCGACTTCAACATGTTTAGGCACCAATGTTGAAATATCGCCGTCATGTAATGCAACGTCTTTGACAATTGTTGATGAGATAAATCCAGTAGCGAGTGAAGGCATCAAGAAAATCGTATCTAAATCAGCTTTTAAATTACGATTAATCTCAGCCAGTTGCCGTTCATACTCAAAATCATAGGTTGTACGAACACCTCTAACTAAAACCGTCGCATCATGTTGTCTAGCAAAATTCGCCATTAAATTAGAATAACCAATGACCTCAACATTTGATAGCTGTTTCAGTGCGGTAGTCGCCAACGCCACACGTTCACTAAGTGAAAATAAGGTTTTTTTGCTCGGGCTTTCAGCCACTGCGACAATTAAGCGAGGGAACAGTAAGGCAGCGCGTGATATCAGATCAACATGACCATTTGTGATCGGATCAAATGTACCAGGAAAAATTGCCGTAAGCATTTTTTTCATCTGCAAACCTGTGTATGATATAAAAAAAATTAAGGGCTATATCATACCTAAGTTTAGTTAGAAATGTTAGCAAATATGCAGCTTATTTATGCAGCATTATAATTTTATTAACATTCGTTGTATTTCCCTTAACATCGCCACTATCTGGATTATATTATGCAACCAAAATCAGTCACGCTAATTGTGACAACTTATAACTGGCCACAAGCATTAGAAATGGTGCTATTATCAATTAAAAAACAGTCGGTACTACCTAATGAGGTAATTATCGCGGACGATGGTTCGAAAGAAGAAACACATCAATTAATCGCTAATTATCAACCCTCATTTCCCGTACCGTTGATTCATAGCTGGCAAGAGGATTTAGGTTTTCGCGCAGCGCGTTCACGTAATCTTGCGATGGCTAAATCGCAATGTGAATATATCGTCATGATTGATGGCGATATGCTGTTGCATCGCCACTTTATTCGCGATCATAAACGTATTGCTAAACAACATTTTTTTACACAAGGTCGTCGAGTTATTCTAACAAAACCCTTTACTGAGCAGCTGTTTAAGACTAAAAACCTCACTATTCCCTTTTTTTCTACTGATGTTAAAAATAAGTTTAATGCAATCTGCTCACCCTGCTTATCACAGATTTTCAGCCCTTTACTGTCCAAAAAATCATACCAATCAATTCGTAGCTGTAATTTAGCTGTATGGAAAGAGGATGTCATTAAAACCAACGGATTTAATGAAGAGTTTGTCGGCTGGGGACGTGAGGATAGTGAATTTGTGGTCAGGTTATTAAATAGTGGTGTACAAAGGCAGGATTTACGTTTTGGTGGTGTTGCCTATCATCTCTATCATCATGAAAATGCAAGAAATAGTCTTGATGAAAATGATCAGAAGTTGGCTGAAGCCATTAAAAATAATGTTAACTATTGTGAATCAGGTATTCGCCAACACTTAACTGACACTCATGCGTCAGAGGTAAAAAATGATTGATTTATCAGTATTAATTGTCGCTAGAAACGAACAACACAATATTGCGGATTGCATTAAAAGTTGCCAATTTGCTAAAGAGATTATCATCATTGATGATTACAGCACAGATGAGACAGCAAACATCGCGACAAGCCTCGGTGCAAAAGTTATTCAGCGAGCCCTTAACGGTGATTGGGGTGGGCAAAAAAGCTTTGCCATTGAACAAGCTAGTTATGATTGGATATTCCTCATTGATGCCGATGAACGCGTCTCCCCTGAGCTAGCGACACAAATTGAACAAGCCGTTATCGCAAATCAGCCTATCGCATATTGGATACAGCGCCAAAACAAATTTCAATTCAATCGCGCAACGCATGGTATTTTACGTCCTGACTTTGTGTGTCGTTTGATGCCCAAAAAAGATACCTATGTTGAAGGCTATGTCCACGAACAAGTTGTGACGCCTTACCCAACCCAAAAGCTATCCGCTTACCTGTATCATTATACCTATGATAATTGGGAACAATATTTTAATAAATTCAATAAATACACAACATTATCGGCTGAAAAATACAAACAAAAAAATAAAAAATGCGCTTTTTTTAAAGATATTGTCCTAAGACCGTTGTGGGCATTTATCAAAGTCTATTTCATCCAAGGTGGCATTTTAGATGGAAAATTGGGCTGGATTTTATCGGTTAATCACTATTTTTATACGATGAATAAATACGTCAAATTATATTATCTTTATAAATCTAATGGTAAATTATAAGTCCGTATTTGCACTTAAATCCACTGTCTAAGGCTACGGAACAGATGATGTTGTCTTAGCAGCTGTTGTGGGTGTGAGCCCATCATACCTTGTGGTACCGCACGTTGTAATGACTGGTAGTAATGATGCCAAAACGGTAATAATGTTTTCGTTGTCACATGATTAAAATTCATTGGATATTGTTCAAAATAATCCTCATTATGCTCGGTTTTAAATGCATACGTGACTAATTCACTGCAATAAAAACCAGGATCATTAGGATAAAAACTATGATTATATTGAGCTCCGAGGCACGTTTTAACCCGTTGAACTGCACGGTAAGCAACGATAGACTCATTGACACTTGCCACGATGTGACGCTGGCCTGATGCCAAAAAATCATGAAGTGTTTGTTCGATAACCCCCTCTTTGGGTGTGGAATCAATCACTACATTTTGCCCGATATAGATACCAACATGGTTAATACCACTTATCATACTTTCGGTTGGTGTTTGTTGGCCACTATGGCTAACCGCTTGATTAAATGGAGCCTCTTCCTTGAGGCTCTGGAAAATAAGATCACCGATATCGAACATATTACGATGTCTTTGCACGCACTCGCCACAACATAAACATGATGATAGTAGCCAGTACAAACTTCAGAAAATCAATCCCCACAAACGGTAAATAGCCCACTTTGATCGCATCCATTAAACTGGTTTGGAAATAAAATGCCAAATAAACGACACCAAAAATAAATAACACTTGATGGGCAATCGCAAAGGCAATAACACCGGTTAATAACTTGCGATCATACCCTCTTTCTGCCGCAAAACCAGCAATGTAAGCACTCAATACATAACCGTACAAGTAGCCAGCAGAAGGTGACATTAATGCAGCAATCCCACCATTTCCATTAGCAAAAACAGGAAAACCGATCGCACCAACAAGCAGGTATTGTATTAATGCCAGCGCACCGAGCTTACGACCTAAAAATGCACCAACAAGCAATACTGCCAGTGATTGCAGGGAAAAAGGCACTGGGTACGTCGGAATACTGATATTTGCAGCCAGACCTAAAATCAACGTCGCCGTTGATGTCGCAATGAGCTTACGCTGCCATGATGAAAGATTAATGAATGTTGCGGCAAATGCCGGATAACATGCTGTGAGTTGTTTCATAATAAATTGACCTTTACTGATTGATAAGGTGCCTATAATGAACAATTATATTTAATTTGTAAACTAAAAATTAATTATTTAGTTTACATTAATGAAAGTAAACATGATTGTTAAAAAATAAACAATATCACTTGACAAAAAATCACTATACTAGTTTAATAGTACAACATGAATACAATGAATAGCAAAAAATGAAAAAGATAATCAATATGTTAAATTCTTGGTGGCACATAACTCTTATCGGGTAATGTGCTTTTGCTATATCAAAAAAATTCACAAAACCCGCAATAGCGGGTTTTTTTATCACATCTTGTGAACATAATGAATCAATTAGGAATCGGTGAAATGTCTAAACTAAAACAACTTACACAGCCCATCAGTTATCATAATGATCCGACAGAGATATTTAATCAACTATGCCAAGAACGTCAAGCAACCTTGCTATTAGAATCTGCCGAAATCGATAATAAACAAGGCATAAAAAGTGTGATGATCATCGATAGTGCATTACGTATTACCGCCTTAGCACGTACCGTCAATGTTGATGCATTAACACCAAATGGTGCTGCACTATTACCACTACTGGCTCAATCGCTACCAAGTTCAGTCAAAAAACACCAGTATGTCAATAAATTGACACTTGAATTTCCAGTCATCGATCATCACCAAGATGAAGATGCTCGATTAAAATCACTGTCTGTTTTTGATGCGTTACGACATATTTTGATGTTAGTACCACACGATAAAGACTTACCCGCTGATGCCATATTTTTAGGGGGTCTATTTGGCTATGACTTAATTACCAGCTTTGAAGATTTACCTCAATTACCAACAAGTCAAAACTGCCATGATTACTGTTTTTATTTAGCTGAAACATTATTGGAGATGAACCACAAAACGCAAAGTGCTTCACTCAAGGCCAGTGTATTTGTTGCGAATGGCGAAGAACAAGAGCGTTTACAACACCGTTTAGATGAGCTAGCTAAACTGCTCGACCAACCGCTTAAACCGATTAAAGAACAATCAGTTGTGGAATTAACGACGAGCTGTAATCTCAGCGATGATGATTTCAATACGATTGTAAAAAAGATGCAAGATGCTATTGAACAAGGTGAAATATTTCAAGCTGTCCCCTCAAGACGTTTTCAATTACCTTGTCCACAGCCCTTAGCTGCATACCATACATTGAAACAACATAACCCAAGTCCTTATATGTTTTATATGCAAGATAAAGACTTTACGATTTTTGGCGCATCGCCAGAAAGTGCACTTAAATACACTCAATCATCAAATCAAGTTGAGATCTACCCAATAGCAGGAACAAGGCCACGCGGATTATTTGCTAACGGTGAGATTGATCATGATTTAGATAGTCGCCTTGAGTTAGAAATGCGCACCGATAAAAAAGAATTGGCAGAGCACTTAATGCTGGTTGATTTAGCACGCAATGATTTGGCACGAATTTGTCAGCCTGGCACACGCTACACCAAAGAGTTATTAAAAGTCGATCGCTATTCATTTGTTATGCACTTAGTATCACGTGTTGTTGGCCAATTACGCCATGATTTAGATGCACTACATGCCTATCAAGCAACAATGAATATGGGAACACTGACGGGTGCACCAAAAGTACGAGCGATGCAATTAATCGCTGATTCTGAAAAAACACGTCGGGGCAGTTATGGTGGCGCAATTGGTTATTTTACGGCAAACGGGGACTTAGATACCTGTATTGTCATTCGTAGCGCGTATGTTGAAAATGGCATCGCAACCGTACAAGCTGGCGCGGGTGTGGTACTTGATTCAAATCCTCAATCAGAAGCCGATGAGACACGCAACAAAGCGCGAGCCGTCATTCGAGCTATTGCTAAAGCCCATCATGTAACGGGAGCTTTCTAATGGCTAATATCCTATTTTTAGATAATATTGACTCATTTACTTACAACTTAGTCGATCAACTTAGATGCAGTGGTCATCAAGTCACTATATACCGTAATACACTCCCTGCGCAGGTGATTATTGATAAACTTTCGCAACTTGAAGACCCAATTTTATTTTTATCACCGGGACCCGGTGCACCAAGCCAAGCGGGCTGTATGCCCGAATTACTCAAACGCCTAAAAGGCCAATTACCGATTATAGGCATCTGCTTAGGTCATCAAGCGATTGTAGAGTCTTACGGCGGATTAATTGTACCGGCGGGTGATATATTGCATGGTAAAGCATCATTGATTAAGCATGATGGTAAATTAATGTTCGAAGGCTTACCAAACCCCTTACCCGTTGCACGTTATCATTCATTAAAAGGGGAAAATATTCCGAATACGCTTACGGTTAATGCCATGTTTGACAATATTGTCATGGCGGTTCGCCATGATCACGATCGGGTATATGGTTTCCAATTCCACCCAGAATCAATTTTAACAATCAATGGTGCACAACTATTAAATCAAACGATTGAATGCGCCTTAGCTGCACCACAGCATAATACACGCCGCGTTCAGGAAACCAATATCCCGCATACACCACAAACCAGCGAAATAGCGATTCAACCGATTTTAAATAAACTTTATCAAGGTGAAGTCCTAACACAAATTGAAAGCCAACAACTGTTTAGCCAAATCATTCAAGGTAAGCTTGAGCCAACGAAATTAGCGACAGCTATCATTAGTATGAAAGTGCGTGGTGAAACACCACAAGAAATTGCAGGCGCTGCGCAAGCATTACTCAGCGATGCCGATCCATTTACCACGCCCGACTATGATTTTACTGATATTGTAGGAACCGGAGGTGACGGAGCAAATAGCATTAACATTTCAACCGCCAGTGCCTTTGTTGCGGCGGCAATGGGCTTTAAAGTCGCCAAACATGGTAATCGGGGCGTTTCAAGTAAATCGGGTTCGTCTGATGTTTTATCTGCATTAGGGTTAAAACTGAATATGTCGGCAGACACCGCTAGAGAGGCCCTTGATGAGTTAGGCGTTTGCTTTTTATTTGCTCAGCAGTACCATTCCGGTTTTCGTCATGCCGCCCCGATTCGTCAGCAACTTAAAACTCGCACTATTTTCAATATTTTAGGCCCGCTAATCAACCCAGCCAAACCAAAACGAATCTTATTAGGTGTTTACCACCGTGATCTGCTTAAACCAATTGCTGAGACACTGTGTATGTTAGGGTATAAACATGCAATGGTGGTACACGGAGCGGGAATGGATGAAGTTGCCGTACATGGTACAACCTATGTTGCTGAAGTGATTGATGGGGAAATTGATTATTATGAGGTTAATCCACAAGATTTTGGCTTAGCGCAATACACTTTAAACGATATTGAAGGCGGTACACCAGAACAAAATCGTGATAGCCTAACCGCTATTTTACAAGGAAAAGGACAAACCGCTCATGAGGCCGCGATTGCCGTCAACGTTGCGATGTTGATGAAACTGTTTGAGCATAATGACTTAAAAGCCAATGCAACACAGGCAATCTCCATGATGCGAACGGGTAAACCTTATCAGCTGTTATCAGCACTCGCACAAAGAGGTTAAACAATGACGATTGAATCTTTAGTTAATAATGTCGAAATGGCGACTGTACTCAAAAAAATTGTTGCTGATAAAGTAACCTGGATTGCCACGCGTAAAGAGGCTCAGCCCCTATCAACCTTTAAAATGCAACTTACCCCCAGTGATCGTTCGTTTTATTCGGCGTTAACTCAGCAATCAAGCGTGTTTATTTTGGAATGTAAAAAAGCCTCCCCCTCTAAAGGATTGATTCGTGATGACTTCGATCCTGTGGCTATCGCTAAAATCTACAACACTCATGCGAATGCTATCTCAGTCCTCACTGACGAAAAATACTTTCAAGGCAGTTTCGATTTTTTACCACGGGTAAAAGCCCATTGTCAGCAACCGATTTTATGTAAAGATTTTATTATTGATGAGTACCAAATATACTTAGCAAGGTATTATCAAGCTGATGCTATCCTATTGATGTTATCGATTTTGAGTGATGATGAATATCGTTATTTAAGCGATATTGCACACCGATTAAATATGGGGGTACTGACAGAAGCAAGCACACAGCAAGAAGTGGAACGTGCAATTGCCCTAAATGCCAAAGTGATTGGTATCAATAATCGTGATTTACGTGATCTTTCAGTGGATCTCAATCGAGTCAAACAACTCGCACCACAAATCCCAGATGATCGTATTGTCATCAGTGAATCGGGTATCCACACTCATCCACACATACTTGAACTAAGTCAATATGCCGATGGTTTTTTAATTGGCAGTGCGCTAATGGCTGAAGATAACCTTGAATTGGCCATTCGCAAAATCATGTTAGGTGAAAACAAAGTGTGTGGGTTAACCAAAAAAGAAGATGCCGCAGCAGCGTATCGAGCCGGCGCCGTCTACGGCGGTTTGATATTTGTTACGCATTCACCGCGTTACATTCAGCCAATTAAAGCTCGTTCAGTTCTATCCGCAGCAAAACTCAATTGGGTGGGTGTATTTAAAGATGAAGACATTGAAGATGTCGCCCATGTTGCGCAATCACTCAATTTATATGCCGTACAACTCCATGGTAATGAGGATGACCACTATCTGGCACAGCTCAGGCAACGGCTACCAAAGTGCTGTCAAATATGGCAAGCACTCAGTATTAACGAATATATTCCTGAGCATAATAACCCATTAGTTAGCCGTTATATCTTTGATCACGGGACTGGCGGTAGTGGTATACCATTTGACTGGCAATTATTAGCCAACCAAAAATGTGATCATGTGATATTAGCGGGAGGCATCAATCCGCAGAATGCAGAACATGCGATTCAAACGGGAGTTGCCGGACTTGATATCAACTCTGGTGTTGAAATATCACCGGGTATCAAAGATCATAATAAAATAGAGCAAGTATTCGCAATATTAAGACATTATCCGTATTCCCGCACTTAATCGGTGACAATGAAATTATTGAATACGGTTTATTTTTAATACCGCCGTGAAACAGATGAGTGAAAATATTCAGGCAACCGAGGCGTAAAACGGTTGCCTCTGGCGGCCGATACCACTTTAGGGAATGCATCAGGCCGAATAGTTAAACGGACTGACTCTTTTTTAGATCATTGATATGAATAGTCTCGCTCAAAATAAAGGTTTTAGCTTTGTTTTGATGATGATGCTGTGGTAACAGACGAAATATGAATAACACTTGTTACACGATAGCGACATTCGCGGTGAGATGTCATCAATCGCACAAATGCCGTGGTTGTTAAATGCCAGTAAGGCGGCAAGTGTATCGTTTGAGTTCTAAAGTACCAAGGGATGAATCCGAGGCTTTTTGCTTAGACAGTAACACGGATTTTATTAAGGCTTGCGAATCTTTGCGGGTCAAAAATACACCGTATAATGAATGATATTTATCAGGTATCAACCTATACCTACTAATGAGAAGGAACAACCATTATGTCAAAATTAGATCCGTATTTCGGCGAATTTGGGGGACAATATGTACCTCAAATTTTAATTCCGGTACTTGATGAACTTGAACAAGCTTTCTTGGACGCTAAAAATGACCCCGCTTTCCAGCAGGAATTTCATGATTTACTCAAGAATTATGCTGGACGCCCAACAGCATTAACGTTATGCCGCAACCTGACGGCAGGAACCAAAACGAAACTCTACTTAAAACGTGAGGATTTAGTACATGGCGGCGCCCATAAAACGAATCAAGTATTAGGTCAAGCACTGCTCGCTAAACGAATGGGTAAAACTGAAATTATTGCTGAAACGGGCGCCGGTCAACATGGCGTAGCTTCAGCACTTGCCTGTGCTTTGTTAGGGCTAAAATGCCGTATTTATATGGGGGAAAAAGACGTACAACGCCAAGCACCTAATGTATTTAGAATGCGTTTAATGGGTGCTACAGTTATTCCTGTGACATCAGGCAGTGCCACCTTAAAAGATGCGTGTAATGAAGCATTACGCGACTGGTCTGGTAGCTATGAAAAAGCACATTACATGCTCGGTACCGCAGCAGGTCCTCACCCGTTCCCCACCATTGTGCGTGAATTCCAACAAATGATTAGTGCCGAAGCTAAACAACAAATTCTTGAAAAAGAAGGTCGTCTGCCTGATGCCGTGATTGCTTGTGTTGGTGGTGGTTCAAATGCGATTGGCATGTTTGCAAACTTTATTGATGACACCGCAGTACAATTAATTGGCGTTGAACCCGGTGGTCATGGCATTGAATCAGGTCAGCATGGTGCATCATTAAAACACGGTAAATTAGGCATCTATTTTGGGATGAAATCCCCAATGATGCAAACAGATGAAGGGCAGATTGAAGAATCCTATTCAATTTCAGCGGGTCTTGATTTTCCGTCGGTAGGACCACAACATGCCTACCTTGACAGTATTGGTCGGGCACACTATGTTTCGATTACGGATGATGAAGCATTAGATGCTTTTAAAGCCTTATCGCGCAATGAAGGTATTATTCCAGCACTCGAATCATCCCACGCTTTAGCGTATGCCATGAAATTGATTCATCGCGATCCACAAAAAGAACAACTATTGATTGTTAATTTATCGGGACGTGGTGATAAAGATATTTTTACTGTTTATGATATTTTAAAAGCCAGAGGAGAAGTCGCATGAACCCATTAAATCATCACAATCGTTATAATGCGTTATTTGCGGCATTGGCTAAGCAACAGCGAGGTGCATTTGTCCCCTTTGTTGCTATCGGAGATCCGACACCTGCATTATCACTCAGCATTATTGACACCCTCGTTACAGCGGGTGCTGACGCATTAGAACTCGGTATACCGTTTTCAGATCCACTGGCTGATGGACCAACAATCCAAGACGCTAATTTACGAGCCTTTGCCGGTGGCATTAATGTCGCAACATGCTTTGAAATTTTGACACAAATTCGCGAAAAGCATCCGACGATTCCGATTGGCTTATTAGTATATGCTAATTTAGTCTTCAAGGGTGGAATTGACCATTTTTATGCCCGCTGCGCAGCAGCCGGTGTAGATTCGGTACTGGTCGCAGACGTGCCGCTTAGCGAATCAGCACCATTTAAAGCCGCAGCGTTAAAACATGGCATTGATCCCATTTTTATCTGTCCACCAAATGCGGATGATCAGGTAATAGAGGGTATTGCAGCCAATGGCCAAGGTTATACCTATTTAGTATCACGAGCGGGAGTAACCGGCACAGAAAACAAAGCAAATAAACCATTAAGTCACTTACTCACCAAACTCAAACATGCGGCCGCACCACCGGCCATTCAAGGTTTTGGTATCTCAACACCACAGCAAGTCACAGAGGTCATTAAGGCGGGTGCCGCAGGTGCGATTGCAGGTTCGGCAACCGTTAAAATCATCGAACACTATCAGGACAACCCGACATTGATGTTAGCCCAATTAACGGAATTTGTGAAAAGTATGAAAGCCGCAACAACATTATAATTTTCGTTAAATTATTGTCATATTAGGCAATTATAGTGTAAAAACTTGGCGACTTTAAATAATGCTAAAGTGGTCAAAAAAATAAACAAAGCATGTTTATCCTTTCCAAACGTTGCGGGCGCTATAGCCCGCAATCATTTCGATCTAATCATCACATATTCTTTCTTAAGTTATTCAATTTTTTATTCTTTTATTTGATACGACTATTTTTGTCGAATGAACATCCCTTTCACGAACCGATTGATACTGAAAATTTGTAAAGAAAACATCAAGAAATCGTTGATAAATCGATTAAAAACACGTATTTTAATGAATCGAATTCGCTTATCTTTACAAGCTAAAAATAATTAAAATAAGAATCAAAAATTAAGGATGGATACGATGAATCAGGTGACGGCAAGCCTTAACGCATTGGTAAATCAAATAGAACATAACCGATATCAACTCTCATTCGATCAACTGGCAGTGCATTCTCAGATCTCAGTAATATCAGTGAAAGCTAATGAGCAGCTTGATAAGCCATGGCGTTATGAGGTGACGTTCACCAGTTTGGATAAGCATATTCGGGTCAGTTCTGTATTAACCCAACCCGCCTCTTTCTCCTTTAAACCACACAGTGTCAGTGACATGCTGCGGCATATCAGCTCACTCGATACGCCGGCCATGCCTCGCACATTATACGGGGTGGTGACGGAATTCAGTCAGTTATCGGTGAACAAAGACGAAGCGCATTATCGGGTGGTGCTTGCACCACGTTTGGCGCTGCTTGCTAACGACTGCACCAGTGCGATTTACCAAAACCAAAGTGTGGTCAGTGTGGTGGAGTCGGTGTTACGCCGCCATGGCTTTACCGGTGTGGATTACCGTTTAGAGCTTAAAGAGACCTACCCGGCAAGGGAGTTTATCACGCAGTGGCAAGAGAGTGATTTAGCCTTTGTGCAGCGTTTACTTGCTGATGTGGGAATATGGCTGCGCTTTGAAAGCCACGCCGAGCATCACTGCGATGTGTTGGTCCTGAGTGATTATGAACAAGGTCTGGCCAATGCTGGGCATATTGTGTATAAAACGCCCAGTGGCATGGGTGATAACAGCCGCCACAGTGTGTGGGATTTACAGTTAACCGGTAAAACGGTGACGCGTCAGGTGATGGTCAATGACTACAACTACCGAGATGCAGAGGCTGACCGTTATGGTTTAGTCAATACCGAGCCGAAAGACAGCACCACCGTCGGCACCGATTACCGGTATGGCGAGCACTACAAAGCCAAAGGTGATGGTGAGTCGGTTGAAAGTGGTCATTGGTATGCCACAATTCGCCACCAACAGCACATCAGTGAAAAAGTGATAATCCGGGGTAAGTGTAATGACTACCGCTTAGCGCCGGGTCAACGGATTGTGATTGACGGCAGTCCGCTTGGTGGGATGAGCGAAGGCATTATGATTTTAAGTACGCAAAGCCACGGTGACCGCAGCGCGGCTTATGAGCTGGCGTTTACGGCGATACCGTATGATGTGTTAAAGCCCTACCGACCCCTGCCGATTGACTGGCCACAAATTGGCGGGACACTGCCAGCGCGCGTCACCAGTCCGGATAATGACACCTATGGTTACATTGACACGATGGGTCGCTACCGGGTTAAGTTCGACTTTGATTTAAAAACCTGGCGCAGTGGTGAAGAGAGCTTATGGGTGAGACTGGCTAAGCCGTATGCCGGTGATACTTATGGTTTCCACTTCCCATTAATTGATGGCACTGAAGTGGCGATAGCGTTTACTGATGGTAACCCGGACAGGCCTTATATTGCCCATGCGATGCATGACAGCACACATCCCGACCACGTGACGACGGCCAATAAACACCGCAATGTGATTCGTACGCCGGCTAACAACAAACTGCGCATGGATGACCAGCGTGGTCAAGAGCACATCAAACTGGCGACAGAGTATGGTAAAACCCAGCTTAACATGGGTCACTTGGTTGACCAAAATAAAGAAAACCGCGGTCAGGGTTTTGAGCTACGCACCGATGAGTGGGGCGCGATTGCGGCCAACAAAGGGCTATACTTAACTGCCCAAACCGAGCCGAAAGCACAGGGTCAGCAGCTCGACATGCAAGGGGCTATTACCCAGCTTGAAAATGCATTATCGATTGCCAAGGCATTACAAAATGCAGCGAATAATGCCCAGGCGCATCCGGCTGATACCGATTCACAACAGCAACTCAAAGATGCACTAACGCAGTTAACCCAATCGGGCATACTAGCGTATGCACCAGAGGGCATTGCGTTAACCAGTGATGAGACCATTCAGCTATCATCCAGCAATACCTTAACCACCACCTCAGCGGGTAACACAGACATTAACAGTGCTAAAAACCTGACACTGGCCGCCAGTGATGCGGTGAGTGTATTTGCCCATTCACAAGGTATGAAGCTGTTTGCTAACCAAGGTAAGGTTGAGATTCAGGCACAAAATGCCGCCATGGATCTTGCCGCCAAACAAGATATGACCATTGATAGTGTTGATGGTAATGTCACTATCACTGCACCACAGGAGATTACACTCACCAGTGGTGGTGCTTACATCAAGATCACACCATCAGGGATTGAACTGGGCACCGCATCAAATATCTCGCTAAAATGTGCCGCAATGCAAAAAATGCCACCAGCAAATATGGCGGCCTCAACCAATCTACCGGGTGAGTTACATTGTCAACGAACAATGAGTGATCAAGTACAAAAACAACATGCCATCGTGTCGCTCGATTAGTGAGGTTTGGTGATGTTAGATAGCCAACAACCAAAGATCGACATTAGCCAGCTACCTGCAAATGCAATAGATCTTTGCGGGCAGCTTGTTGCATTATCGCAAGACTATGCAAACCGCTGTTTAATCATACTTGACCCCTTTTTATCGATAATCAATAACCCCATTATCGATTATTTTGATAAATTAGGCCGAATACAACAAATTCCCATTATGCATGCGGCTATTTTAGCCGCCAAAAGGCCATTATTACTTGAGCTAAACTTAGCAATACAATATGAAATTGATGTACTTAGCTATATTGTGAGTAAAGCATTAATGCAATCAACCCCAAGTTACCAACGTTCAGGTAATGGGCAACATTATAGTGCATGGTTATTCACCAAACTTAGTACGTCAAAAATCGCGTCGGGTTTAGCAAAACTAGCTATACAAAAAGGGACTAATGACAAAACCTATTTTTTACGGTTTTATGACCCTACTGTTTTGTCACAATTACGGTTTTTACTTACTCAACCACAGCAGCAAAGATTATTCGGCCAAATAGACCATTGGGTAATACTAAATCACGATTCAACGTTCAACATTCACTCGCCCAAAATACCATCAATGCCAGTTTTATCTGGTCAATTAGCGCTAACAAATCAACAATTACAGCAGTTACGTTATATTGGTATTAACAACCAAATTATTCATAGCCAAAAAATTATACATCCAACGCAAACTATCGATGAACTTAAGTCATTACAGAAAATAATGCCATGCCTACAACGCTTAATGGATAAAAAAATTGATGATGAGTCATTAATGATAGAGTGGGCTAAACTGGCCTTAAAATTGGGCGATAATTTTGATATGCACCCTAAAATACAATCTACAATTCAAAAATTATCAAATAGCCAGCAATATTATACGCTTATAGATAAGTTACAAATACTCACTAATAAAGACTGGCAAGCATTATAAAAGGAAAAAGGAATGAGTAATAAAGATAAATTAGTCACCTGCAATTGTCACACTGAAGGACTGGCAATATTTCCAGCTCGTTATACCGTTATACCAACTTACCTCAATAAAAGTCGTCCATCTTGGGCAACCCTAGCTGGTGTAACAAGTGTCCCATTAAATGAAGATTATCAATATCACGTTAGACGCGTAAGAGCTGGATATATCTATATTTATCTACCATCAGCCTCAGATACTGAATCTGTTAGTCAGGATTTACCCGAGGATATAAAAATAGAGTTAGAAAATAAACATTGGCTAATTTACAGCATCGATGAGAAAGGACGGTTTGTAAAACAGACATCACTAGCATCAGTGAAACCGGCTGAGCAGAATGATGAAGCTTTTGGCTGCCCAAATTTACAACAAAATCCATCATTGAATTCATTTATTACTATTGCAAATCCATCACGCTACAGTAAAGTTTATATTGCATATAGTGAATTTCCATGGACAGTAGAGGCCATGCAAGAATACCGCAAGTCGCCATTACCTCGAATGCAGGAAATAGACATTCAAGCATGGCTAAATCGACAACAGCAGCCAAGTACAACCGTAGCAACTGAACAAACACTAAGCCAAATTTTAGACTTTGATTTTGATTTTATTTTTGAAAAACAGTTATCAGATGACCAAGAAAATGGTGTTTATCACGATACAAAATACGGCGCAGCCCAAAAACCTGGTCGTAGACTTTTAGAGCAACAAAATATCAAAACATCTCGAACCATGGTAGGTGTTACTGTTGATAACTATCAACGCAATCTAAAACTCCAAGAAAAATATTTAGTACTTAATACAACACATCAATCGTGGGCGCCATTTAATTTAGGTCAAATCATGACGGCCCCAGGTACAGATACTAAGCCAATACTAAAAGAGATACAAAATACACATATTCATACTTTATTTAAAAATATGAAAAATTATAATAGCCAAGCTTTTCCAATGCTTTTAGCGATAGAAGATGCCTTAGGCGTTGCAGAGGATCTAAATAATTACTATAACGATATCCATGGGCATTTAGGGCAATTCCATAAAGAAGCTAAAATGGAATGTGATGTTAAACAATATATGGCTAAAATTAGAGCATTAGCCGAATCTAAAGTAGCTAAAAAAGACTTTGATATCGCACCATATAAAGATGATCTGTATCTTATCTTAAGTCAATCATTAAATCCTGATACACAGGATTATAAAACCAAAATTCTTAATTCATTAATGTATAAAAAAGATCCGGCTTTATATAATGAACTTGAAAAATATAAACACAGTCCAATTTTGCAAGAATACTTCAATCTTGATATTGAAGAAAGGGCTAAAAACCAGGGAATTGATACAAATATTGATTTTACACCACCGATCAAACGCGAATTTTATGGTCTTGTAAAATCTTATATTTTACTAGTAAAAGAGCACTTTTACGGTAAACCGTACGGGCATAAATATTATGCACGTTTTATGAATTACTTAAAATATAAGCAGGATACAGATTACATCTATGAGATCCACGATCCTAGGATGCCAGCTAAAGGCTATTATATCGGCAGTATTTATGAGCAAGTCATAAAATATACATCATTTGAAAAGGATGCGTCACATAATGAAATTAAATCCACAGCTCAAACATTACATCAATTTTATCAAAAATTGGTTGATGAATACGCTTCAAAAACTAAAGAATATAGCCAACAGTTTGAGAAAGAAGTCGATAAAGAACTTGAAAAATACACTTCACGCCTTGATTCAGGAGAATTTGATGCGATTGTAATACAGCTAAATAATGCCACAACAAACATTGCTGAAAAACGAGCAAAACTCTTAACACAATGGTTACAAAACAGCCATTACCTTGATACGATTAATGATCTCTCTTTTGAAAATCATATTAAAATTGATGATGATCATGCTCTGTGGCAAACATACAAAACAAAGATTGAACAAGAATTACAAGGTGCACTAGAACAAGAAGAAATTGAAGATGAAGATATTGAAGCATTGACAAAAATTGATCTAAATGGCGTATATTTTCATACATTAGTGAACAAAGTCTTACACGGTTTGGAAAGCTCAGAGGAGGGGCGAGCATTTATTGATAAGCTGTATGATCTTGAACAATTAAAAGATCTCGATGTTGAACAAAAACTCCATATTCGCAATAAATTTTGGGTGATAGGATTGCGAGCATTACTTTATGATCATGAAAATGCATTAAAAATACTGAAAGAACTATTTGCTCAAGTTGAAAATAATAAAAAAATAGAGTATAGCTTAAGCATACTGCAACAAATAACAATTAAAAAGCTATCGTTTATTACAACAAACTTCCGCACAGCAACGTTAATGTTAGAATATATTACGGAGTTACAGCGCCTGCAAAAAATAGAGGGATTAACTACGGTTACGCTGAATACCAGCTTTGGGCAAAAAAAATTCATGATTAAATTGCTCAGTAACTATAACAGTGTTGGTTTTTTTAAAAATCAAACATTAAAATTGTATGATAAGCTAATTTCACGTTGTGAACCAATCAAAGATGGATTATACAGTTTAGGTGCGATGATTGCTGAAGTGGCCGCCTTAGCCATATCGGGGGTAGTCTGGAAAACGGGTGTCTTATATGCTCATGCAAAGTACCAATTGATGGATGCATGGATTACCTTTAAGGCGCCTTTTGCATCTGGCGTCAATACTGGTGGTGGCTTTAAACTGCTGTCAACCGCTTACCCTGCCCAAGCAAAGTATTTAATCAAAAAGCTGCGCGATAATTTAAACACAGCAATAAAATTACTGGATGGTCGTTTTAACGAGCAATTAGTTCAACTTGAACATACCTTTAAACAAGCATTGAATATTCCATTTATGATCTTTTCTGATGCCACTACGGCTAAAATTACTCGTAAACAAATCCATTTACGCAGTGCACGCTTAGCCTTTTTAGTCGGCGCTTTTGAAATCTATAATTGGGATCATGTGATGAATAAAAAAACATCAATATTTGCTAATGATCAAGATATTTTAATGGAAAAAATGGTAGCCACTAGTACTCTACTCGCAGCAGTATCCGATTTTACAGCGTACAGCATTCGGGCATTTAATAAAGGCATCATCACAAACTCATTTAACTATGCCAAAATGGCATTTGGCGTTTTTAGTGGTTTAGTGGGTTTTTTTGCAGGAATAAAAATGGCTGGCGGTGCCATTGAACATTTTAAAAGCGGTAATTTACTTGCTGGCTTTACTGGGCTAGTCTCCTCAGCCCTCTATTTTACATCAAGCAGCCTGAGTATGTTATATGGACTAACTTATCGTTTTGAATGGGTTCGAATCTTTTTTGAAAAAGGGGCTAAAAACTATGTGATTAGCCAAGGAATTCAAAAAACATTTAACCTTTTTGCCTTACGAGTTTTGCTATTGCGTTGGGCTGGCATCGTCGGCATTGTCGCCTTAGTAATTGAATGTCTTTATGACTGGCTTGCCGATGATGATATCCAAAAATGGTTAAGTTACAGTGCCCTTGGTATTCATAAAGGTGAGCAAAAATACTCAAATAGTCACCATCAATCGGAGGCCTTTAATCAAATTGATGTATTTAAAGCCGCTATTGAAGAAAAAACAGGTATTAATATATCAGAGCTCAGCAAACAATCACTTGAAAAAATCCAACTAGAACATGAATCGATTTTATTACACGTACAAAACCAAGCAACACAATGGCTTGAAAACTAATTAAAAATGGGCGCTATGCGCCCATTACTTTACTCGGTTAAAGGCGGATAATCCGGCCAATTACTTTCATGGGGACTTTCCCCCATTTGAATTGCATATTTTCGCCATAATTGGGCTCGCTCAATATCAAGCTCTTCACCCATATAGTAGTAACTCAAAAATCGCATCGTAATATAATATCCTTGAATAGATCGCTTAATAAAATAACGTTCTTTAAAAATCGAGTTTTCGCCGACTGACTCACCCAATAAGATACCTACTGTCGGCCTAGTCCAAACAAACAGTGCTGTGAGGCCGTTTGCATTTGAGAAATCTAATTGATAAATTTTATTGAAAAATTTAAAGCGTTCAATAAGATGATCTTCATTACTAGAATCTTCATATTCAAATTGATTACGGAAAATTTCATTATACTCTGTTAGTGTTGTTTTAAGCCCATAGCGTCTTTTCATTGTCATTCGTATAGTTTTCCACATATTATTATCTGGCTGTAAACGGTATGCTTGTTCTAGGGCTGCAAATGCTTTAGGAATGTCTTGCTTGGTCCCTAACCCTTGCATATACATAAACGCTAATGATCTTAATGCTGGTGCAAAATCTTGCTCTGCCGCACGTTGGTAAAGTGTAAAAGCCTGCTGCTCATCTTTATCAACAGCAATCCCCATTAAGTAAAAATAGGCCAGATTAGTTTGTGCCAATGCATGCCCCTGAGCTGCTGCCTTTTGATACCAACTGACGGCCAATGAGACATCCGATTCAACCCCTTGACCGTATTCACTCATTGGATAAATTTCTCTTGGGTACGTTTTGACTGGCAATCCAAATTCATAAGCCGCATATTTTGCTTCAATAAAGGGTAAATCAGGATCAATATTTTTGCCTTTTTCATCAAAAATATATAATCTGGGTGGTTCACCGCCAGAGCCATTTTCATAAATGTAACCAATACTGTTCATCGCATCCAAATTACCTTGCGCAGCTG
>NZ_BAABHY010000002.1:0-51062 GCF_039542345.1 Orbus sasakiae | reverse complement strand
GGAGCCGATGGTAGTGTGGGGGTCTCCCCATGTGAGAGTAGGTCACCGCCAGACTATATATTATAAAGAAGCCTGCTGATGCAGGCTTTTTGCTTTTTAGCGGTTTAGATTTTACGATTGCAGTTAGCATCTCACCGAGTTGACCAAATTGAACCCCTATCATACGATAGGGGTTTTTTATTATCTTAACTATACGAAAGAGTTTATTTGATAATATACAAATAGTTGGATATAAATTTAATTTTTTTATTTTCTAATTAATTGCATTTTTCTTTATCAATTTGTTTACCTTGCTAAGGTTATATGTAACAATCTTAGCTAAGTAAAAGTTTATTTTTTGAGGTAGTCAGTGATCGATAACGATGGCTACCGTCCAAATGTAGGAATTATTATTTGCAATCGGCATGGCCAGGTATTGTGGGCTCGTCGTTTTGGGCAAAATTCTTGGCAGTTTCCTCAGGGCGGAATTAATAATAACGAAACAGCTGAACAGGCGATGTTTCGAGAGTTAAATGAAGAAGTAGGATTATCACCAAAAGACGTTAAAATACTTTCAGTGACTAACGGGTGGCTACGTTATAAATTGCCAAAACGCATGGTTCGCTGGGAAAATGAACCTGTTTGTATTGGACAGAAACAAAAATGGTTTTTGTTAGAACTGATTTCAGATGTTTCTGCTATTAACTTATCATTGACACAAACACCAGAGTTTGATGATTGGAAGTGGGTCAGTTATTGGTATCCAATACGACAAGTGATTACTTTTAAACGCGATGTATATCGCAAAGCAATGAAAGAATTTTCATCTTTGGTATTCTCTTTGCAAAATATAAACGATATATCATCAGTTTCACATGATGACATTAGCCAACCTAAGAGTAGGCAAGAACGGAAAAAACGCTTTAGTTTTTTTGCTCATAAACGTAAAAATAAGCAACGTGTAAAAAAATGAAACAATATCTTAATTTCCCTGACTTTGATCCCATATTATTTTCAATCGGCCCGATATCATTACACTGGTATGGGGCGATGTATTTATTTGGTGTAATCGGCGCCTTTTTATTGGCTAATTGGCGAATTAAACAGCCTAATAGTGGTTGGACTAAATCTCAAGTTGAAAATTTACTCTTTTGGGGATTTGTTGGTTTATTTCTTGGGGGGCGACTTGGTTACACCTTTTTCTATAATTTTCCTGTTTTTTTATCTGATCCATTTGTCTTATTTAGAGTTTGGGAAGGGGGAATGTCCTTTCACGGTGGTCTTATTGGTGCAATAGTCGTAATTGCCATTTTTGCCATTAAAACACATAAATTATTTTTTCAAGTCGCTGATTTTGTCGCGCCGTTAATTCCTATTGGGCTTATGTTTGGCCGTTTAGGTAATTTTATTAATGGTGAATTATGGGGACGCGTTACCGATTCATCGATTGGAATGCGTTTTCCAAGTGCTGAAATGGCTGATCTCGCTTATGTTAAAGCTAATCCACAATGGATCGAGCTATTTAATCAAGGAAATGGCTTATTACCACGGCATCCATCACAACTTTATGAGATGGTGTTTGAAGGCATAGTCTTATTTATCATATTGAATGTGTTTGTGCGTAAACACAGACCAATTGGTAGTGTATCTGGATTATTCTTGTTAGGTTATGGCCTATTTAGATTTATTATTGAGTATTTTAGACAACCAGATGAGCAACTTGGATTGTTTTTTAATAGCATTAGTATGGGGCAAATATTATGCCTTCCGATGATTATTTTTGGTGCAGTTTTTGTTTATTACGCTTATAAGTTACCAGGTGGTTTAAAAATTAGAATTGGCTCCAATTATTATTGAAACGTGTTTATAGGATTATCAAATGAAACAATATTTAGCGCTTATGCAAAAAATTTTAGATGAAGGTACCCAAAAATCTGATCGTACAGGTACTGGTACATTGTCTATTTTTGGTCATCAGATGCGTTTTAACTTACAAGAAGGCTTTCCTTTAGTTACGACTAAAAAGTGTCACTTAAGATCAATCATTCATGAGTTGCTTTGGTTTTTAAAAGGCGATACAAATATTGCTTATTTAAAAGATAATAAAGTCACTATTTGGGATGAATGGGCTGATGAAAATGGCGATCTTGGTCCAGTTTATGGTAAACAATGGCGTTCATGGGGAGCGACAGATGGTCGTCAGATTGATCAAATTTCTCAATTAATAGAACAAATCAAAACAACGCCTGACTCTCGACGTATGATTGTTTCAGCGTGGAATGTGGGTGAGCTTGATAAAATGGCTTTAGCACCGTGCCATGCCTTTTTCCAATTTTATGTTGCAGATAACAAACTTTCATGCCAACTCTATCAACGGTCTTGCGATGTGTTTTTAGGGTTACCATTTAATATAGCAAGTTATTCATTACTCGTTCATATGATTGCACAGCAATGTGATTTAGAAGTGGGTGATTTTGTATGGACCGGTGGTGATACACATCTTTATTCTAATCATATGGAACAGACACATTTACAACTTAGTCGACAGCCAAGGACATTACCTAAATTGATCATAAAACGTAAACCACCAACAATTTTTGATTACGTTTTTGAAGATTTTGAGATTGAAGGTTATGATCCTTATCCGGCTATAAAAGCCCCTGTAGCAATCTAACTCTGTTCTTTAAGTATATAGGTTTATCCTATATACTTAATCCCATTAAAATAATCACAGCAACATAACAAATGCAAACACTTAATCGTATAATCTTATATTGCCGCTCCGGTTTTGAAAAAGAGTGCGCTGCGGAGATCACAGATAAAGCTGCGGCACTATCTATTTTTGGTTTTGCCAAAGTAAAAGAGCAAAGCAGTTTTATTGAATTCGAATGCTATCAGCCTGGTGAAGCAGAGAAGCTGATCACATCACTGGATTTTAAAACATTGATATTTGCAAGGCAAATGTTTATTACAGGGCCTCTATTAACTCATTTACCACAAGAAAATCGAATTTCGCCAATTATTGAGGCTATCGATGGCTGTATTTCAAAAGCAGGTTCACTACGAGTAGAAGTTGCAGATACAAATGAAGGTAAAGAACTGGCGAATTTTTGCCGTAAATTTACAGTGCCACTAAGGCAAGCGCTTAGAGAAAAACGTATTTTATTAAAAGTGGAGAATCCACTTAAACCCGTTATTCATCTTTTATTTATTAATAGCACATCTTGTTTTGTTGGGTATTCCTATAGCAACAATAATTCACCTTTTTATATGGGAATACCGCGTTTAAAATTTCCATCTGATGCGCCGAGCCGCTCAACTTTAAAGCTGGAAGAAGCATTTCATATTTTTATTCCCTATGAAGAATGGGATGAAAGATTAAAAGGTGGCCTGAATGCGGTTGATCTTGGTGCGTGCCCTGGTGGTTGGACTTATCAATTAGTCAAACGAAGTATGATGGTTTATGCCGTTGATAATGGTTTGATGGATCCGCGATTAATGGACAGCGGACAAGTTAAACATTTTCAAGAAGACGGTTTCAAATTTCAGCCTAAAAAGAATAATATCTACTGGTTAGTGTGTGATATGGTCGAAAAACCGGCTAAGGTTACACAGTTAGTGAGTCAGTGGCTAACCAATGGTTGGTGTCGAGAAGCAATATTTAATTTAAAATTGCCGATGAAACGTCGTTACGAAGAAGTTAAACAGAATATCGCAATGCTTGAGGATGAATTACACGCAAATCAAATTAATGTCCAAATCCAAGCTAAGCAGCTGTACCACGATCGAGAAGAAGTCACGGTTCATGTACAACGTATTTGGGGACACGCCAATATAGATAGATAACTGAACCTATTGTAGATTGTTGTTTTACATATTTAATATAGTACTAAGCACTAATTCAACCTTGTCTGATAAGTGACTTAAGCTATAATCATTATAAAAATAGACTATTATGGATGAATTTATATTATGGCTAAATTAAACGCTTTATGTCGTTTTTCCTGTTCTTGGTATGCTTTTTTTAAAATAGCAATTATTTCGCTGCTTGTAGGGCTTTTGATTGGCTGTCCTGCTAATGTATCAAAGCAGCTCGATTTTGATGAGGCAAAAAGTTCACAATATTATTTATCTCAATATACCGCCGCTTCAGGTAACCAAAAAATTGATTGGCAACTTTTGGCAATTCGTTCTTTGATTATTGAAGGCAATACACAGCAAGCTCGTCAATTGATCAATCAGTTACCCTCTGATCTGAATAAAACACAGCAGAAAGAATCATTGCTGTTACAAGGTGAGTTAGCGGTCAAAAATAAACTCAATTTTGATATTAATCAGTTAACGTTTGCAGATCTTACTGAAGGTCAGAAAATTCGTTATTACACGATTAAAATTGGTCTGGATGGTCAAAAAGGTGATGTTAATAGCCAAATTCGTGATTATATTGAACTCGAAAAATATGGTACTACAGAACAACGCCATCAGGCCATTAATGATACGTGGAATTTCCTTAGCACGTTAGATGATAGTTCGATAAGCAGTGTATTGGTTTATGCAAATGAATCTGTACTGCAAGGGTGGATTGATTTGGCCTATTCGTACCATAATAATTCTAATGTTTATGCAATTGAAGACGGCGATGATGCAGAGGCTATAGCAAAAAAAGAAGAATCGAGTCTTAATTTAATTAAAAATGCAGTAAAAGAGTGGCAAATGCAATATTCTACTCATCCTGCCGCGCTATATTTACCGAGAAATATTTACGGTGAAAAGTATCGTTTGCCAGATGATGCGAGTCAAAAGACCATCGCACTTTTGCTCCCCTTAAGTGGCCCATCAAAAGTATTTGGTGATGCAATTCGACTCGGTTATTCCGATGCTGCTCGATTTTATTCACAAGAATTACAGCAAAATCTTTATGTATATGATACGAATAGTAATTCTTTAGACGTATTAGTAAAACAAGCACAACAACAAGGTGCAGAGCTGATTGTTGGGCCTTTGTTAAAACAAGATGTATTAACCATAATGAAACTTGCTCCTTCAATGCCTGTATTAGCACTTAATAAGATTGATAGCACCGATTTTACAGGAAATTACCCTGAACAGATCTGTTTCTTTGCTTTATCACCAGAAAACGAAGCCATGGATGCTGCCAATCATATCTATAGCCAACGTAAAAAAATACCATTACTTATTGTGCCTAAAAGTGATTTAGGTGATCGTATTGTAAATAGCTTTGCTGCGCAATGGCGTTCAATTGACCCTGCGTCTAATGGTGTATATGTACAATATTTTGATTCTGAAAATGCACTAAGTACCAAGATGAATTCAGGAATTGGTATCGAATTAGAAGGTTCTCTTATCGCCGATTCCAAATTTAGTAGTAATGAATCCACATCATCAAATCATTTTTTAACCGATTTTTCAGCATCCGATTCGATGATGACAGCACAATCTGATACCGAAACGCCTCAATTTGATTCGATTTATATTTATGCCTCTCACAGTGAATTAACATTAATAAAGTCGATGCTTGAAATGGCTTCGAATAAAGTTGAAGTAGATGAAAATGGTCAAGAGGTCGTTGATAAAAAAGGTAACAAGGTTGCGATTAAAAAAATCATTCCAGCCCTTTATTCCAGTTCACGAAGTCATATTGCAGATACGACGCAAGATTTTCGTTATGATATGGATCGTATGCAATTTAGTGATATTCCATTAATTGTTAATCAAAATCAGCTTGTCGAAGAATTACCAAGCTATATTAAAAATGATTACTCTTTAGTTCGCTTATATGCAATGGGTGTTGATGCTTGGCGCTTGGCTAATCGTTTTAGTCAACTAAAACCATACCAAATCGATGTGCTAGATGGGATGACGGGTCAATTATCTGTCGCTCAGCAATGTGAAGTTACTCGAACGTTTACATGGTTACAATATCGAAATGGTGAAGATACAGTAGTGCAATAATGCTTAATAAACAGCAATTAGGTCGACACTATGAAAAACAAGCTTGCCTTTTTCTACAAGCAAACGGATTAAGGCTGATTGCTCAGAATCATTCCTCACGACTTGGTGAGCTTGATTTAATCATGCAAGATGACCAGTGCTTAGTGTTTATCGAAGTACGTTATCGTCAAAATGTACTTTATGGTGATGCGATATCAAGCATTACGAAGAATAAGCAAGAGAAAGTGATAAAAGCGGCCTATAATTGGATGCAGCAGCAAAATATTGATATCGAGAAAGTCGAGTTCAGATTTGATGTGTTCGCCATTACAGGTCAAGATCAGTTGTGGTTAAAAAATGCATTTAGCGCTTAAAATATAATAGATATTGTCACCATTGATTAGGGATTAAAATGCAAAGTGCAATAAAAAATTATTTTACGGAAAGTATTCAAACTCAAATAGTTATGACAGAGGCTCTCAGTGAACCTATTGAGCAAGCAGCAAGTATTATTATAAATGCATTGCTAAATGACAATAAAATATTGACATGCGGTAACAGTATTTCAGCAGCAAATGCGCAAAACTTTACTGCACAATTAGTTAGTGGGATTGATATTGAAAGACCCAATCTTCCTGCTATAGCATTAGTCGCTGATAATATTTTAATAAGTTCAATTGCCAACCATTATAATCAGTTTAACGATATATACGCAAAACAGATCCAAGCGATAGGTAAACAAGGCGATATATTGATTGTTTTATCACCAACAGGCAATGAGAAATCAATTATTCGAGCTGTTCAAGAGTCTGTTATTAAAGATATGACAATTATATCGTTAACAGGTGGTGATGGTGGTGATGTAGTCGGATTACTTGGGCAAAATGACATTGAAATTCGGATACCCTCCTACAAAGAACGAACGATATGTGAAATGCAGTTGATGGTTTTAAACTGTCTTTGTCAATTAATTGAAAATACTCTTTTTATTCATAAAGAAGCTCATTAATATAACGAAAGCGAATAAAAACTTAAAATAGGGGATGATTTGAT
Organism: Orbus sasakiae; assembly: GCF_039542345.1. Classification (NCBI taxonomy): domain Bacteria; kingdom Pseudomonadati; phylum Pseudomonadota; class Gammaproteobacteria; order Orbales; family Orbaceae; genus Orbus; species Orbus sasakiae. The sequence goes on along the minus strand of NZ_BAABHY010000002.1, from coordinate 44,078 downwards.
GAAAAAATTTGCTGTTATTGCGATGTTAATATCGAGTACGCTCATGTTACAAGGTTGTGTAGCCGCTGTTGTTGGCCTCGGTGCAGGCACCGCTAAAGTTGCGACAGATCCACGTACAACAGGGACTCAAGTTGATGACACCACACTTGACTCAAAAGTTGGTATGAAGATTAAAGATGAACGTGACTTTTTTAGTGGCTCACGTATTGTTCCATCGGCTTATGATGGTAATGTTTTGTTACTTGGCCAAGCAAAATCACAAGTGGTTATTAATCGAGCAGTGGAATTAGCGCAAAGTGTTGAAGGTGTTAAAAAAGTCTATAATCAAGTCCGTATCGGGGATATGGTCAGTGCTGGAACGATGGCGACAGATACTTGGATAACAACTAAAGTAAAATCATCATTAATTGCAAATAAAGAGACCAAAGCACGTGATATCAAAGTTATTACAGAAGATGGTGAAGTCTTCCTCATTGGTATTGTTTCTCGTGAAGAAGGTCGTTTAGCATCAGAGATTGCCAGTAAAGTATCTGGTGTTAAATTAGTTACAACAATTTTTACATACAGCGATTAATATTTTTAAGCATAAAAAAACAAGTTTTACTGGCTATATTTCATTGATTGCTGCTTTGCTCTCTATTTAAAGACTAGGCCGTATAGTAACGAATCGTTATTTATTGATGCACTAGTTTTATATAGTGAGTTAAAAAGCGCCAATCAAATATGATGGTAATATAATTTGACTTGATTGAAATAGAATAAATAGTAATATTTCATTGACGAAAATAGGATTTAACGGTAAGATGCGCGCCTTATGCAAAATAGATTGCCTTTAACCATTGACCCGATTAAAGCGGCACAAAAACGATTGGATTATACGGGAGCGTATCCCGCCAAAAATGCAAATCGCTTAACCGAGTCAGTAGAAAACGTAAATAGTGATATTAAATGTGCTTTGTCATTTGGTATTGATGAACAACGCCTTTGTGTTATCTCGATTGATGCCGAAGTGTCTGTTACATTAATGTGCCAACGTTGTCAGCAGCCTTTTGATATGGTTATTCACGTTAAAAATAAGTTTAGCCCTGTCAAGAGCGATGCTCAGGCAGAGGCATTACCGGAGCATTATGAGCCAGCTTTAGTTAATGAGTTTGGTGAAGTGGATATGCTTGCATTAATTGAGGATGAACTCATTCTCAGTCTACCAATTGCCCCGGTACATGATAGTCAGCACTGTGAAGTGTCGGAAGCAAATTTTGTGTTTGGTGAGATTCCGCTTGAGGATGAAAAACCAAATCCATTTGCTATTTTAGCCAGTTTGAAAAATAAGCCTTAAGAGAGGAGTTAGTCCATGGCCGTTCAACAGAATCGAAAAACTCGAGCAAAACGTGGTATGCGTCGTGCTCATGATGCATTAACTGTCGCAAATATTTCAGTTGATGAATCAGGAAAAACCCATTTACGTCATCATGTAACCGAAGATGGTTATTATCGCGGTCGTAAGGTTATTAATAAGTAATTTATTAATATCTAGGTGATATTTTGGACAATCTAACCGTTGCGTTAGATGCTATGAGCGGGGACTTTGGTCCTCGCGTTGTTGTTCCTGCTGCTTTGCAAGCATTAAATTGTCATCCTGAACTTCATCTTATTTTAGTTGGTGAACCAACTGAAATAATCCCCTTATTACCTAAAAAATACCAGCGCTTAACTATTGTCGAGTCAACTTCTGTTATTGCCAACGATATGAAACCTTCTATTGCTATAAGGCATAGTCAAGGTTCGTCAATGCGTATTGCATTGGAATTAGTTAAACAGCATCGGGCATTAGCATGCGTCAGTGCTGGTAATACGGGTGCATTAATGGGATTATCTAAGTTATTACTTCACTCAATTGAAGGTATTGAACGCCCGGCATTAGTAGCGGTGTTACCCGCACTTAATAATCGTAATACAGTGGTATTGGATTTAGGTGCTAATGCCGAATGTAATAGCGATATGCTAGTGCAATTTGCATTAATGGGCGTAATTCTAGCCCGTTCAACGCTAAATATTGATAATCCAAGGGTGGCATTACTTAATATCGGCGAGGAAGATATTAAAGGTCTTGATCGTATTCGCGCTGCAGCGAGTATTTTAAAATCAGACAAAAACATTAATTTTATTGGTTACTTAGAAGGTAATGAATTATTGACGGGTAAAACAGATGTTTTAGTTTGTGATGGTTTTGTCGGTAATGTTACTCTAAAAACAGTGGAAGGTTTGATTAAGATTTTTTTATCATCAACACAGTTAATGACAAAACGTAATTCATTAATTATGAAGCTAGCCGGTCATTGGTTGCAAAAAAAGATGACAAAAAATTTTGGTCATTTGGATCCCAACCATTATAATGGGGCATGTTTGCTTGGATTACAACGTATTGTAATTAAAAGTCATGGTAGCGCCAACCAAAAATCATTTTTGGCTGCTATCGAGCAAGCAATACTCGCGATTAAGAATAATATACCTGAAAGAATTGCAACAAGCCTTTCTTCGGCGTTAGCTAAGAGTGAAAATAATTGATGTATACAAAAATTTTAGGCACAGGAAGTTACCTTCCTAAACAAATCAGAACCAATGCTGATCTTGAAAAAATGGTTGATACGAGCGATGAATGGATAACCACTCGTACTGGCATCAAAGAAAGGCACATTGCTGCAGCCGATGAAACAGTCACATCAATGGCTTACCAAGCAGCGATTCAAGCGATTGATATGGCTATGGTTGATAAAAATGAAATTGGTTTAATCATCGTTGCAACTGCAACTTCAGCTAATGCTTTTCCAAGTAGTGCAACAGAATTACAAGCAAAATTAGATTTGCCTGATTTAATTGCATTTGATGTATCAGCGGCATGTTCGGGGTTTATTTATGCACTTGATATTGCTGATAAGTATATTAAAACTGGCGCAGTTAAATATGCGCTAGTTATTGGCGCTGACATGCTAACCCGCGGATTAGATCCGAATGATCGTGGTACTGTTGTCATTTTTGGTGACGGCGCGGGCGCTGTTTTAATTGGCGCATCAGAAGAAAAAGGTATCATAGCAACCCGTCTACATGCAGATGGTCGTTATGGTGAATTATTAAAGTATCCTTATGTCGATCGTCGTGAACTTGATAATCCCGTGTATATGACGATGCAAGGGAATGACGTATTTAAAATTGCTGTACGTGAATTATCTAATTTAGTTGATGAAATGTTAACTGATAACGGTATTGATAAAACTGAACTAGATTGGTTAGTACCACATCAAGCTAATTTGCGCATTATTTCTGCGACGGCGAAACGTTTAGATATGGATATGAGTAAAGTGATAGTGACCTTGGATAAACAAGGTAACACGTCAGCAGCATCAGTGCCTTGTGCTTTAGATATCGGTGTTCGTGATGGGCGTATCAAACGCGGGCAACTATTATTGTTAGAAGCGTTTGGCGGTGGTTTTGTTTGGGGATCAATTTTAGTTCGATTCTAAAATAAGTAAACGTTTATTGATAACAAATAAAAATAAAAGGTATGCTAATGACTAAGTTCGCAATGGTATTCCCTGGTCAGGGTTCACAAACAGTAGGAATGCTCAAAGAATTGAGTGAGCAAAACGCAATTGTTAAAGAAACATTTGCACAAGCTTCTTCAGTGTTAGGTTACGATCTTTGGCAGGTTGTGCAAGATGGTCCTGCAGAAGAGTTAAATAAAACGTGGATTACTCAACCTGCATTATTAGCTGCATCCGTCGCAATTTTCCGCGTTTGGGGGGCTCAAGATGGTGCTAAACCTGAGTTTATGGCAGGTCATAGTCTTGGTGAATATTCAGCCTTAGTTTGTGCAGGTGTCATTGATTTTCAAGATGCCATAAAATTGGTTGAATTACGGGGTAAATTAATGCAAGAAGCTGTTCCTGCGGGGACCGGCGCAATGTATGCAATTATTGGGTTGGATAATGATGCCATCGCTAAAGCCTGTGAACAAGCAGCTCAAGGGCAAGTTGTCTCGCCAGTTAATTTTAATTCACCCGGACAAGTTGTGATTGCGGGTAATAAAGATGCAGTTGAAAGAGCTGGTGTGTTATGTAAAGAAGCTGGTGCAAAACGCGCATTACCTTTGGCGGTAAGTGTTCCATCACATTGTGCTTTAATGAAACCTGCGGCAGACAAATTAGCGGAAGCACTCGATAAACTCACATTTAATCAACCGCTTTATCCGGTGATTAATAATGTAAATGTTACAATTGAAAATAATGCGCAAGCGATTAAACAAGCCTTGGTTGCACAACTATATAGCCCTGTACGCTGGACTGAAACCGTTGAGTATATGGCGAATAATGATACGACGGTATTAATTGAAGTCGGTCCAGGTAAAGTATTAACGGGATTAACTAAACGCATTGTCGATTCACTTTCAGGTATTGCGGTTAATGATACTAATTCATTGTTAACTGGTTTAGAAAGTGTTAAATAATTAAAGGAGTTCATATGAATTTATCAGGAAAAATTGCCTTAGTAACAGGCGCTAGCCGTGGCATTGGTCGAGCGATTGCTGAAAAATTGGTTGCTAATGGTGCTACTGTTATTGGTACTGCTACGACCGAAAATGGTGCACAAGCCATTAGCCAGTACTTAGGTTCACATGGTAAAGGTTTTGCCTTAAATGTGACTGATGAAAAATCTATTGAATCTGTAATTGAATCGGTTAAGGCGCAATACGGTGATATTGATATTTTAGTTAACAATGCCGGCATTACACGTGATAATTTATTAATGCGTATGAAAGATGATGAATGGCAAGATATTATTGATACAAACTTAACATCAGTGTTCCGTTTATCAAAAGCATTAATGCGCACCATGATGAAAAAACGTTATGGGCGTATTGTTACAATTGGTTCAGTGGTTGGGACAATGGGAAATGCGGGTCAGACAAATTACGCGACAGCAAAAGCTGGCCTAATTGGTTTTAGTAAATCATTAGCGCGTGAAGTTGCTTCTCGTGGTATCACTGTTAATGTTGTTGCACCTGGTTTCATTGATACGGATATGACAAAAGCACTGACTGATGAGCAGCGTAAAGCGATTTCATCTCAAGTCCCAGCAAATCGTTTAGGTGATCCGAAAGATATTGCAAATGCTGTTGCATTCTTGGTATCAGACGATGCTGCCTATATAACGGGTGAAACTTTACATGTCAATGGTGGCATGTATATGGTTTAATCTGTTAAAATAGTATAGAATAAGCGTAATTTTTGGAAGAACGAACAAAAAGTAATCAGTTGAGTTGAAAAATTTGGTTGCAACTTTTTCAACATTTTATAAACTTACAATCACCGCCGCTTTTGGCGATATTTATAGGAAAAAAAGAGTATGAGCACTATTGAAGAGCGAGTTAAGAAAATTATTGTTGAGCAACTAGGCGTTAAAGAAGACGAAGTTAAAAACGAATCTTCTTTTGTTGAAGATCTAGGTGCTGACTCTCTTGATACAGTTGAATTAGTTATGGCTTTAGAAGAAGAATTCGATACTGAGATTCCTGATGAAGAAGCTGAAAAAATCACAACTGTTCAATCAGCAATTGATTATATTACTGCAAATCAATAAGGTTTGGCAGAATTTGAAAAAAACAGGCGATCCGTTGATCGCCTCGTTTTTGTTTAAATATCACTATCGCTTGATTATGAATAATAAGCGTAATTCTTATTTTAATCCTTTTCAGGAGGAACAACGTGTCTAAACGCAGAGTTGTTGTTACTGGAATGGGGCTAATATCTCCCGTTGGTAATACCGTAGAATCTACTTGGCAAGCCTTATTAGCAGGGCAAAGCGGTGTAGAATTTATCGAACATTTTGATACAACCCCTTTCGCAACACGCTTCGCCGCTATGGTAAAAGACTTTAATGGTGAAGACTATAATATTACCCGCAAAGATGCTCGTAAAATGGATTATTTTATCCAATATGGTATTGCCGCTGGTGTTCAAGCTATGCAAGATGCAGGAATTGAGATCACAGAACAAAATGCACCTCGAATTGGTTGTGCAATAGGTTCAGGCATTGGTGGACTTGGTTTAATTGAAGAAAATCATAGCGCTTTAATGAATGGTGGACCACGCAAAATTAGCCCATTTTTTGTGCCATCAACGATTGTAAATATGATCGCAGGTCATTTATCAATTATCTATGGCTTACGCGGACCTAGCATTACAATTGCAACTGCGTGTTCATCGGGTGTTCACAATATAGGTCATGCTGCACGAATGATTGCTTACGGTGATGCTGATGCGATGCTTGCTGGTGGTGGTGAAAAAGCCAGTACACCATTAGGAATTGGTGGTTTTGGTGCTGCAAGGGCTCTATCGACAAATAATGATAATCCCAAAGCGGCTAGCCGACCATGGGATAAAGATCGTGACGGGTTTGTGCTCGGTGATGGCGCAGGCATTATGTTCTTGGAAGAATATGAGCATGCCAAAAAACGTGGTGCTAAGATCTATGCAGAAGTCGTTGGTTTTGGGATGAGTGGTGACGCTTATCATATGACATCCCCACCAGAAGATGGCAGTGGTGCTGCTCTTGCTATGGAATGTGCGATTCGTGATGCAGGGATTACACCTGAGCAAGTCGGTTACATTAATGCACACGGAACATCAACGCCTGCTGGTGATAAAGCTGAAACTCAAGCCGTAAAATCAATTTTTAAAGAAAACAGTAATAAAGTGATGGTCAGCTCAACGAAGTCAATGATTGGACATTTACTTGGTGCAGCTGGTGCGGTTGAGTCAATCTTTACTGTACTTGCCTTACGTGATCAAGCGATTCCCCCAACAATTAATCTAGATAATCCAGATGAAGGTTGTGATCTTGATTATGTTCCACATACTGCCCGTCAAGTCAAAAATATGGAATATGCTTTGTGTAATTCATTTGGCTTTGGTGGTACAAACGGTTCCGTTTTATTTAAAAAAATATAACTTACTGTATTGCTCTATATTCCGCTGATTCCAGCGGAATATCTTATCCCCTGAAATAGACTTCTCTTGTTACAATCTAACTTACGCATTTCACTTAGTTTATTTTTTGTGTTTACAATTAATTAACACTTGATTGATATTATTTTTACATTTATTATTTAATTGAAAATGATAATCGTTATCATATTTATTAAAAGTGTAAATGATAAAATGAAATTGTATACTGTATTAGTGATAAGTTTAATATTAAGCACAAAAGCTTGGTGTGGATTGAATCCAGCTGAGCAAAGCATAGTTCAAGAACAACAAAAACTTATTTTAGAAGATGCACAAAAACAACGTGAGTCTTTACAAAAATCATTTAATATTCATCCTGAAATATTGGATATGCCAGTAGAACAATCCAATTTATGCTTTCCAATCAATGAAATAAGATTTAAAGATGCGAACCACCTTTCACTTAAGATTAAGCAGAATTTGACGTATGAATATCTCAATAATTGCCTTACGATAGAGCAAATACAATTTTTAGTGAAATCAATTACTAATTACTATATTGGAGAAGGCTTTATCACGACTAGGGCCTATTTAGAAGAACAAGATATCTCCAGCGGAATATTAGTTATTTCTGTTATCGAAGGAAAAATTGAAGCGATATCTTTAGATGGATTATCACCGACTATTTTAAATATGGTTTTTCCAAATATGAAAAATAGTGTTTTAAATCTTCGTGATATTGAGCAAGGTCTTGAACAATTAAATCGTTTACGTTCACAAAAAATAAGTATTAATATTTTACCATCAGAAATTGCTGGTTATTCTCTTGTTGAACTTAAAAGCAATAAAGTCAGAATTTTGCCTATTTTTTTAGAAACAGGTATCAATAATAGTGGACAAAAATCTACAGGTATAGGGCAAAATACCCTAAGTATAACGGTCGAAAATCCATTGCAGATTGCTGATATTTGGTCAATATCAGCTAGCATAAACAATGATTTCCGTAATCAGCATACCAGTCGTAATCTATCTACCCAGCTATCAATTCCTTTAGGTTATTGGACGATAGATTATTTATATTCAGGTAATTATTTTTACTATGATATACCACTTGTTTTTGATAAATGGCGCTATAAAGGAAAGAGTGATCAACATCGTTTAATGCTCAATAAAGTCGTATATCGTGATAACCAAACAAAATTTTCATTTACCACACATTATTCACATAAAACCGTTAATAATACATTTGCTAACGAAAAATTGATAATTAGTAGTCCGACGTTAAATACTATTACTTTAGGACTAAACTATAGTACGGTATTGAAAAATGGCTATTTCACATTTAATCCAACGGTAGTTCAAGGATTGCATCTTTTTGATAGCACAACAGATAAACTTAAGATCAATGGTTCGCCTAAAAGTCAGTTTACTAAATTAACGGTCAGTAGTAGTTACTACAAACCGTTAAGTTCTTCCTCGCATTATCTCACCTCTTTATATGCTCAATGGTCAAAGCAAAATCTTTATTCAACAGAAAGAATATCAATCGGTGGAGAATATTCTGTCCGGGGATTTAAAGAATCCTCATTAACCGGGAATCAAGGTTTTTATTGGCGTAATGAACTAACTTATCAAGCGTCAGTTAATTCATTTATTCGATCTATATCTCTAACGGGAGCCATTGATAGCGGATGGATTAAACATAAAAATAATCAAATTGATGGCGGTAATATGACAGGAATCGCCTTTGGAATAAGTTTATCTGATAATAATTATTACAACGCTTCGTTGAGCATTGGAAAGCCTTTGTTTTATCCAGCAATGATAAATCCCGATCACTGGGTTAGTTATTTTCAATTATCACTGAATTTTTAGTGAGATATGAATAAAAAGGAAAACAATATGAATATCGAAAAGAAAGTTAATAGGTGCATTGGTTATGGTCTGGTAGCCTTAACCCTGATGCATCCTTTTCAACCGCTAATGGCTGCTGCAATTACTGTTAAAAACAATGATACTCAAATACATAATACAAGTAATGTTCCTATTATTAATATTGCAAAACCGAACCAAGCTGGGATTTCACACAATCAGTTTGTTGATTTTAATGTTACAGAAAAAGGTGCTGTACTTAATAATTCAACCAAAGCCGGCCAGTCTCAATTGGCGGGACAAATAAGTGCTAATAGTAACTTAAATGGTACTCATGCAAAATTAATTATTAATGAAGTTGTTGGTAATGGTCGTTCAGAGCTAAAAGGTAAAACCGAAATATTTGGGCAGCAAGGAGATATACTTATTGCCAACCCTAATGGCATTACATGTGATGGTTGTGGATTTATTAACACAAAGGGTATTACTTTAACGACAGGAACACCGACGTTCGATAAAAATGGTGCAATTGAAGCTTTAACAACAACCCAAGGGATGATTGTTATCGGTCCTAAAGGAATGGATGTCTCCAATGTTGATTATACTGATATTATTAGCCGTACTGTAGAACTCAATGGTCAAGTTAATGCACAAAATTTAAATGTGATACAAGGTAGCAATAAGATTGATTATGCTACCGGGAGTGTAACTACTGCTAATGTGCAAGGTATTAAACCGGTTGTATCGATTGATACAAAGGCGCTAGGTGGTATGTATGCGAATAAAATTCATTTAGTTTCGACAGAAAATGGTGTCGGAGTAAATTTAAATAATATTGTATCGACCAAGAATAACATTATTCTTGCAGCCGATGGTAAAATCCAGCTTGGAAACGTTACCGCAAAAACAAATTTAAATATTAAAGCCACGACACTGGATATCACAAATAACAAAAAGGTTACTAGTGGTGGCAACATAACAATTAATGCAGATACAGTTAAAAATACTCAAAGTCAGATTATATCTAACAAAGATATGAGGATTTATGCGGATAATATTATTAATACTAATGCCGTTATTGAGGCTAATGATAATCTTTGGATTCAAAAAGATGTTAACGATACGCGTAGTCATTCATTAAAAAATATTTCTGGTACCATAAAAACAAATAACGGTGATTTACTGATTCGAGCGGATAGTGTTGAGAATATCTCATCAGCTCTTTTCACTTTAAAATCAGTAGAACCTGATTCAACCCAATTTAATTCGATTGTTGAGCTGGGGGGGTGGTTTGATGACAATGAAAACGTATGGGTATCCATCGAGTCGCATGCTAAACTTGAGGGATTCTTACAAAAAAAATGGTTTGATGAAATAGACTTAAAAAGAAGTAACTATATTAATATTGCACGAAATATCATTAGTTACTCCTCGCCTTCTATAAGTGAAATTAGTTCTGGTCGCAATCTGTATATTAATAGTAATACATTGGATAACGTTTATGGTCATTTAATATCAGATAATGATATGTTTTTAACTGGTGGTAAATTATCCCTTCAACATGGTTTATCCGGTGAGGAAAATGTCTATTTAAGTTATTTGTCACCAAATGGAGTAAGGTATTTACCATATAAATATCTATACCAAAAAGTAAATCGAGGCTCTAATGATTGGTATTATTTTGAGACAATCTATCGAAATATTAACTTTAAAAAAAATAATGAAGAATTAGTTTTTAATTCAAAACAAGATGTAATATCACCGATTGTAGCTAAGGGAAATCTCATTGCTGATTATAAAAATGATATTATCTTTTCTTCAAAAGATATAGATAAGTATCATCATATAACTAACAGTGCACAGAGAGAGCCAATCATCTCTGCTGGAAAAGATATTGTTTTAAATGCAAAAAATATCAAAGGTTATGGTGTTATACAATCGACTGGCTCTACATCATTTTTAGCTAGTGACACCATAGATCTCGAAAATAATCATTTTATCAGTCAGCAAGATCTTTCTTTGATTGCTGTTAATGATATTAAGGTTAGCCAATCTCATTTTTCAGCAGATAATGTGACAATTCTCAGCCGTGTTGGAAACTTAAAAGCAATTACATCTGATAAAAAACATTATTTAGACTCGACTGGTGAGCAAATATTTGGTACATGGAATATAAAAAATAAATTAGATATTGACGTGGGTAAATCAATTACATTATCAGATCAAATTATTAGTGTGGGAAAAAACATCAGTTTAAATGCTGGAGAATCTCTTACCATATTTAATTCAAATGCACTACTTGATCAGGCCATTTATCCTACACAAAAAAAATCTATTATTACGGATGAAGACAATCAGAATGTTTTTTTTAATAATGTCTTTAACAAAACTAGCAATATTAATATAGCTGGTAGTGCGACAATTCGTTCGGGTAATAATGTCAATATTGATGGGGTCAAACTTAAAACGGGTCAAGAAGTAAATATCATAGCTGGGAATGACATAATTTTAGCTCCGCGGATATTAGATGCTGATCTAAGAAAATTTTTTTTCCCGGCAGAAAAAGAACCTGAGCTTAGTAGTGTAATCGATTCCGTTGGTAACGTTATGATTACAGCGGGCCGTGATATTTATTCAAAAGCAGCAACGATCGAGAGTGGAAAAAATATCGATCTGATTGCTGGTCGTGATTTTTTATTGCCGGCTGTTACTTATACTATCTCTAAACCAAACAAACTAGATATTCAACATGTCGTTACAGATATTAAAGCGGGAAAAAAACTCACGGTAGCTGTAAATGGTGATTTAATTGCTAATGGGGCGAGCTTTGATGCTGGAGAGGATATGTATTTAAGTGCTCATGGTAAGATGGAGTTTAATTCAGTCGTTAATAGTAATGAGACTCAACTAGGTAATACAAAAACAGCGAGTACAACACAACAAAATGTCGTGTTAAGTAGTGGCGGTAATTTAAATATTTTATCAGATAGTAGTATTTTATTACAAGCAACTGATTTAGATGCAGATAAATCTATTACTGCAGCGGCTAAGGGGGGATTTTTATTTGCCCAAGCGATGCAAGAGACTAGTTTTTATGAATCTAAAAACACAAAGCGCAAATGGTATGGTAAAAAGAAAACGACGATAAAAACCTCTCATAATGTGGTAAATAAAGTTGTTGATTTTACGGCTAACGATAATATTACCTTAACCAGTGCTGGTGATAGCACTTATCAAGCGAGCCAAATTAAAGCAGGGAAAGATATCAAGCTTGCAAGTACGAATGGCAAGGTTATTTTTGAAGGTGTTAAAGATACTGAATTTAATCAAAAGATTGTATTATCAAAAGGTTTCTTTATTAAATACAGTGATCAAGGTTATGAAAAAGAAACCTGGAAACTACCTGTCATTCAAGCCGGAGGGGCGTTTACAGTTGACGCAGCAAAAGGTATATCTGCTGATATTGTGGCTCAAAAGAGTCAATCATTACAAAACGCACTAACATTACTCAGTAATAGTGACGGTACGAAATGGTTAAAAGACTTAGATAAAAAAGGTGATGTTGAGTGGAGTAAAGTTCAAGATGCATATAGTAGCTGGGATTACGAAACGCAATCACTCAATCCAGTTGTTGCCGCAGTAATTGCAATCGCTGTTGCAATCGCCACATCAGGTGTTGGTTTAGCGGCAGGGGGAACAGTAGCGACGTCTGTTGGCGCGACAGGTATGGCCGAAACGGTTGTCATTAATAGCGTGGCAGCGGGAATATCTTCATTAAGTTCAAAAGCAGCCGTTAGCTTGGTTGAAAATAAAGGTAATGTATCTAAAACATTACATGATTTAGCCAGTAAAGACTCAGTAAAATCGATTGCGACATCAATGATTATTGGTGGTGCAATGGCTGGATTTGATGACGCGTTTAATTTGACCCAAAATGCGAATCCTAACGCCAATATTAGTGCCCTTACCGGTTCAGAAAAACTTACATTGATTTCAAATGGGGATTGGGGGAAAGTTGCACAAAGTGTTGTCGGGCATTCGGTAATTGATGCTGGAATAAATACTGCAATTAGTGGCGGTAGCTTTAAAGATCGTTTTTCTACGGCATTACTCAGTAATGTTGGTAATCAACTTAATGCTGAAGCCGCAAATTTTATTGGTCATAGTGGTTATTTTAATAGTCAAGCAAGCAAACTGATTCCTCATGCTGTCACTTCAGCCATCGCGGCTGAAATTGGTGGAGGAAGTGGTAAAGGGGCTGCTGCTGGTGCATTTGCAGCAGAACTTGCAGCAATGGTACTTGGATCTAACTTTGAAAGTAACAGTTCTAGTTATAATGATTATTATCAAAAAATGCTAAAATTGGGTCGATTGACGGGAGCGGTAGCTGGTGCAATCATTGCTCGTTCCCCAGAAGGCGTTTATAGCGGTGCTAATGCTGGATATTTAGTCATTGAGAATAACTATTTGAGTGGTGATGAAATGTTATCCCTTGATAAAGAATTTGCCGCATGTAAAGCCTCTGGTGGTAATTGTGATAAAGTCATACAAAAGTACATCGATATTAGCAATGAAAATAGTAAAATGATTCAAGAAAATTGTGCGAATGGAGGTGTGGTTTGCGTTACTTATGAAGAATTAGTCCAAGCTAACTTCGATTTTTCAAAAGGACCTGCTGATGGGCAATTTTATTTTGGTGAGATAATGACGGATGAACATGCTAAAGCCTTAGCTCAAATTCTAAATGGGGCGGATTTAAAATTCCTACAAGATAATATATCAACAACAGATCGCACAATTGCTATTGTCACTGATCCTACCTCATGGCCATTTATGGTATTTGCAGGAAGAAATATATTAATAAATAGTTTTACAAAATCAAAGGAAACATTAATTGCTGCTGGTGTGTCTAGTGGATTTAATGCTGCTATTCAATATGGAACAACTGGAGAGGTTAGGTTATCTGATGTAATTGGTTCAGGAGTTGTAGGCTCAATTACAGCAGGAAAAGGTTACAATCCAACAGTAACATGGAATGCTATTGGTGGCTATTATACTGCGGAATTAAAAGGCGAAGATCCATTTATGGGGGCTATATTAAGTAAAACAGGAAGCGGTATTGGCTATGCATCAGGTAGCATAATCAAAATACCTTTTACTAAGGTTTTCAACTCAGCATCTCAAAAATATGAGATGCGCCCAACTGGTGTTTGGACTATAACCAAACCAGTTCCTGAACATAATTTGCCTCCTATTATAGGGAATATTTTTGATTCAGGTAGCGGGGAGGTTAGTGAGAAGATCTTAGGTGATAAAATAAACGATAAGCAAAAATAAATATGAAAGTAATTAAGCATATATTAGTACTAATCAAGGTATTTTTACTTCTTGAGTTTGCTGTAGTATCAGGCATGACTGTGATATGGGGATTTTTTTCATTATTAGCTTGGATTAAATATTGGAAAATTGACTTAGACTTTTTATTCCGATTATTAAAAGGAGTTACATTAGGTTGTATTTTTGCAAGTCTAGTATTTTGGTTTGCTTATTATTTATGGCCTAGATTTAAAAATAGAAATACATTTTAATGAATATTATGACGAAGCCATAATAAAAAATCCCAGCCTAAAAACTGGGATTTTTTATATCAGTGCTCTCTATCACAGAACTGGACTAATTGTTTTTTCATTATTCGATTTACTTCGCAATTTCTACAATCAATTTCCCTTTTTTAGCTGTGAGCGTCACTGGTTGGCTGGTGGTAAAGCTGACTTGCTCAAGCCAATTGCCTTTAAGATGCAGCACAGGGGGGGGCTGTAGTGGGTACGAGCCTGTGCGGCTTTGGGTTCATGGCGAACGCTGATGTAGCCAACAGTGTAATGACGTTGTGACGTCTCTCGCTGGGGTTTACCGGTGGTTTTAGTTTTAGCTGTTTTTGCCGTAGAATGGGTGTTAGTCATGATAATTAATCCTTAGTTGCTAGTTGTTGTGATTAGCAGGCTTGTTGTGGTCGCACACAACTAGTCTGCGTTTAGTTTACTTATTATTACTTATCAACAGGCAGCAATGCCGATTCTACCCGATTTTTAACAATCACCGCATTAATTAATTTAATGACAGTCTCTTGCTCTTCTTGTGGACAGTTGGTTAATGCCTTAAATTGTTCAAATAACCGCGTATTACTCATTGTTGAATGTTCGTCATAAGCGCCCCTATTAATAAATAATCAATGGATGTAGTAAAGAGTTCGGCAAGCAATATCAGTTTATCCGCAGGCGGAATATGCATACCTACTCATACTTGTTGTACTGTGAAAGCTGTAATCCCAGTTTAGATGCTACTTCTTTTTGGATTAGTGCCAGTAGTAACCTCTAACCTAATTCCTAAAGGCAACTCAACAGGAGCAACGTGAAGTGTCATTTTAGATAAAGGCACTCAAATTGAACTTGCGCCAGGCAGTAATTCAATTGGTAATATTAACGCGGGTAAAACTAGAACAGTGATCTTTGAACAAGGTTCAACACCAAATGCTAATGAGATGAGAGCTGGTAGTGGCTTTTTAAACTTAGGTTATGATGTTGTTGGCATAAAATAAGTCAATCAAAATAAAGTTAAGACCCAAGATCTCTATGTAGATGGGATTGGTAAAGTTGACGTTTATACTCCTAATGTTAGAGGAGTTAATAAAATTTTGGCAGTAATAGAGAAGAAAAACCAACAAACAACCTCTGTACTTACTCAAGCTGATTTATCTAAAAATCAAATGACAGAAATAGCTAATAGTGCTTGGGGAATAAATAGTGGAAACAATATAAACACTCTATTCTTACAAGATTCTAAAGGTCAAATTACTCGTTATGCTCGGCCTACTAGAGGCGCTAAATAAATGTCTTAAATGTTCATGTAATTGTATTATGGAAGAAGATTTCTTTTACGATCTTATTCCTATTAGGGGGTTAATGGAAATTATTCTTAAGTGGAATAAAATAAGAGATAATATACATCCAGACTCATTTTATTCATATTTATAATCAATATTCTCAGGAAGTTTATATTTATCCTTCATGTGTAATGAATTACCTAAAACAAAAAGCCCTGGATAAGGGCTTTTATTATAATAAGTACAATATTATTTTAACCCACTAACCACTTCATCAATTTGACGGTCCAGACTTTCAGCTCCGCCACCGGATAAATACCAGATATCAGCTGTTAAATAAATGATTTTAGTGCCCGATTTTGTCAATGTGTTTTTATTGAAAAAATCTTTTTCGATCGCTTTATTGCCAATGGCTTTGCTCCGATCAACCAGATAGATTATGTCTGGTTTATTGGTTGCAATATAGTGGTTGTCAATCAATGTCGGCTGTTGTTTTTCAGTTGGATTAATCACTTGCTCAGTGACTGGAACCGCACGTTTGACTTGTAATACATCATGAATTAACGTCGGTCTTGCTCCATTATTGGTTAAAAACACTTTTCCATCATTGTGGATTGCAACAAGTGCTTTTTTATGACTATTTTGCGCTATTTTTTGTGCATGAGTGATTTTGCTGTCTAATGAGGCGATATAATTCTCAGCTAATGAATCCGTACCCGTGATTTTGCCTAATAAAAGGATGTGATTTTTGGTTGATTCAAGGTAATTAGTTGCATCAACATCTAAGTTAACGACCGGGGCAATTTTCGATAGTTCATCAGTTTGACCGGCTTGCCGTCTATCAATGATAATTAAATCTGGCGCAATTTGTTTAATAACATCAAAATTAGGTTCCTTCATTCTGCCTGTATCAATAACGTTACCATTTTTATATTGCTGTAAATATTGAGGAATTGCCGGTAAAGAGGTACCGACAACGAGCATGCCTTTACCTAGCGCATCTAAGGTATCAAGCGCCCCATAATTCATGACAACAATTTTTTGCGGTGATTTGGGAATTACAATTGTTTGATTATTTTCAGTTACTTTAATCGTGTTATTTGATTGACAACCGGTGATACCTAAAATAATTGCAGCAAGACTGCTTAAGATAAGCTTTTTCTTCATTATGCTATTCCCTTTTAATAAAAATGATAATTATTATCATTTAAAGAGTAGTTATTGTCTAGCGATAAATAATTTTTCGAAAAGATATTGATAATTATTCTCAATTATTGTAATTTTTGCGTCTTACTTATGTAAATGATAATTATTATTGATTGAGGGACAAAAAATGAGAAAAATAATCAATGTGAAAAGGATTTCATATGCAGTTAAAACAAGTTTGTTAATTTCTGTATCATCATTTGCAATCGCTGAAAATAGCTCAAATATGGATACGATGGTCATCACTGCTTCAGGTTTTGAGCAGCAAATTAAAGATGCACCGGCAACAATATCAGTTATCACGAAAGAAGAAATCAGTACAAAACCTTATCGAGATATTACTGATGCGATAAAAGATCTCCCCGGTGTCAATATAACGGGGAGTGGTGATGCAACTGATATTAGTATTCGAGGAATGGATGGTAAGTACACATTAATTTTGGTTGATGGAAAAAAAATCAATACCCGGGAAACGAGACCAAATAGTGATGGTCCAGGTTTTGAACAAGGATGGCTACCACCATTATCTGTTATTGAACGAATCGAAGTGATTCGCGGCCCAATGTCATCTTTATATGGTTCTGATGCAATGGGTGGTGTTGTCAATGTTATCACTAAAAAAGTGACTGATAATTGGACGGGGGGGATACGCTTAGAGGCGACAGTACCTGACAATTCAAAAGCAAAAAATTATTACAATAGCTCGTTTGCTGTAACCGGTCCATTAATCACAGAGGTGCTTGGTATTCAACTGTATGGACAATATTCTGACCGCAGTGAAGACAAGTATTTAAACGGGCATGCAGGACAAAAATTAAATAGTTTAAATGGAAAAATCACCTTAAATGCAACAGAGAAACAGACATTTGAATTAGATTTTGGACACTCAAAGCAGACTAGTTCTGCAATACGAGGCAATAGCCGTTCGGTTACAAGAAAAACCGATTACATGAGAGACGATCGCCGCAATGCATTTGCGTTATCTCATACTGGACGTTGGGATAGTTTTTCCTCGACAACATTTGTTACTCATGAAGATAATAATAACGTTGAACGTGAAATGCGTATTAAAAATAGTAACGTTGATACTCAATTTTTAATTCCTTTAGCCAATAATATGCTAACCGTCGGTGGAAACTATTCTTATCAAGAGCTAAGCGACAATAATAATAAATTAAAAAGCAGCGTAACAAGCATAGATCGCTGGAACTACTCACTTTTTATGGAAGATGAAATTCGATTACATCATCAGTTTGCTATTACAACTGGCTTACGTTTTAACAAAGATGAAAACTACGGTAGCCAATGGAATCCAAAAATTTATGCAGTTTGGAATATCAATGACAACTACACCTTAAAAGGTGGTTATACAACGGGCTATACGACGCCATCACTAAGAACTGCGGTTGCTGATTGGGGGCAAGGAACGGGTGGATCAAATTATAATGGCGTCATTGTTGGAAATCCTAATTTAAAACCTGAAAAATCTAAAACCATTGACATAGGTTTAAACTATGATAACCAAGAGGGTTTACTAGCAACTGCAACGATTTTTTATACTAAGTTTAAAAATAAAATTCAATCATATTACATCTGTGATGGCCGACCGACTAACACGAAATGTTCAATAAATGGGGTATCTGGGTTTGATTTTACAAAAAGTAGTGTCAATGTGGATAAAGCTGATTTGTATGGTTTAGAATTATCGTTAAAAGCTCCATTATTTAATCACTTTTTGCTGAGTTCAAATTATACTTGGACGAAAACAGAACAAAAATCAGGTGCAAATAAAGGCCATGCTTTAAATCGTACACCACGTCAAAAATTGAATACGCAGTTGGATTGGATGCCTGATGAGCAATGGGATCTATGGGCTAAAGTAGCTTATTATGGACAAGAACCCTATATTAATAGCAAAAACAAAGCTGCAAAATATCCAGGGTATACATTCTGGGATATAGGTGCATCTTTTGCCGTTAATAAACAAGCCAAAGTTTATGTAGGTATCTATAATCTGTTTGATAAAAAAGTTGAAGATGCTGATTTTGGTAAGACCTTAGACGGCAGACGCTATTGGTTAGGTACTGAAATTAACTTTTAATGTTATTCGATAAGTGAAGGATTAATTTTACTTTATCTATCTTTTTTTCAGCCGATTATTTTCACCTTAGATTAGCCATCAAAGAATTTTGATGGTTTTTCACGATTAAATTTAATTACCAATAAATAGATAAAATCGAAAAGATATTGATAATTATTCTCAATTATTGTAATTTCTCTGTCCTTATTTTGTAAATAATTATCATTATTAATTATAGGGTTAAAAACATGGCAAAGCGGACAAAACTTAAGCTAATCGCATATACAATAAAATCCACCTTGATACTTTCATTCTCGTCATTTTTAATGGCTAATACTCATTCTGGCACCGATACAATTGTTGTTACTGCCTCAGGATTTGAGCAACAACTGAAAAATGCACCCGCCACTATTTCCGTGATAACCAAAGAGCAGCTGGAAGATAAGCAAGTTAATGATTTAGCTGAAGCATTGGAAAATGTTGAAGGCGTTGATGTCCGTGCGTCTACCGGTAAAACGGGAGGAATGGACATTAGCATTCGTGGTATGCCAAGTGAATATACTTTAGTTTTGATTGATGGCCGTCGTCAAAATGATAGCAGTGATATCACGCCGAATGGTTTTGGTTCGATGCAAACCAATTTTATTCCACCCATTTCGGCAATTGAACGCATTGAGGTAATAAAAGGACCGATGTCTACCCTTTATGGATCTGATGCGATGGGTGGTGTTATCAACATCATTACTAAAAAAGTGAGTAATGAGTGGTCTGGTTCTGCAAAATTTGACTATACCTTAATGAAAGATAATAAAGCCGGTGATAAACGTAACATCAGTTTATATACTAGTGGGCCATTGATTGAGGATAAAGTTGGCTTAGCTTTACGAGGTAGTTTATATAAACGAGATGAATCTTTGAGAACGGCTGATGATGGAACCATTTTAAATAAACGATATAACAATCCAGTGGAAGCAACAATTTATAATCTTGGCGGGCGAATTAATTATTCACCTTCAAATCAGCATGATTTTTGGTTAGATATGGAAACCGCTCGTCAAACATTTGATAACTCAGAAGCACAATTAGGCACAATTGGAATCACGAGGATATCGTGATACTCTGCACTTTAATCGTGATCAAATCGCTATTGGTTATACTGGAATTTTTGATTTAGGGACTTGGGAATCGAGTCTTATGTATAAGCAAACTGAAAATAAAGGGCGAGTTTTACCTGAGGCTGTTAATTATGCTGGGAGTGATAGAACGTTAAAGGCTGATAACATTATTTTTGATACTAAATTTGTATCATCTATTGCTGATGTTCATCAACTTACAATAGGTGGGCAATGGTGGGATGCAAAAATGGAAGATGGCATTATCACAAAAGGCAAAAATGGCGAAAAATTTAAACAAACTACCTATGCTACTTTTATTGAGGATGAGTGGATGATTACTGATTCCTTAGCATTAACTGGTGGAATGCGATATGATCATCATGAAGCATTTGGTAGCCACTATAGCCCAAGAGCCTATTTAGTTTGGAATACAACAAATCAAATTACGATTAAAGGGGGGATTAGTAAAGGTTATAAAGCTCCTACTTTAGCTGATTTACATGATGGTATCAATGGTGTTACTTATCAAGGTAAATGGTTAACTATCGGTAACCCGGATTTAACACCTGAAAAAAGTACTAATTATGAATTAGGTTTTCTTTATGATAACAACGAAAACATTAATTTCAATATCACTGCATTTTATAATCGATTTAAAGATAAAATTGCTCAAGGAGATGATATTGATAACTGCGCAGTTAATCAAACTTCAAATTGTATTACGGTACCAGGAACAATCAATAGTGGGGAAGATGTACAAACAAAATTCTCTAGGCAAATTAATATTGATAAAGTCGACATATATGGTTTAGAAATTGGTGGAAAATATCAATTTTTACCACAATTAGCATTAAATATAAAATATACTTATACAAATAGTGAGCAAAAGAGTGGTGATAACCAAGGTAAATCATTAACTTATACTCCTAAACATGTCGCGAGTGCTAAACTTGATTGGCATATTAATCAAGAGTTTTCCACATGGTTTGAAGTCTTATATCGAGGCAAAGCTGATCGGTTTAATTCTAAGTATGAGAATTTAAGCCCAGCACAGCAATCACAGTATGATACATTAGGTGATCTACATGCGTATACTTTGTTGAATTTAAGTGGTCGTTATAAAATAAATAAGCAAATAACCTTATCTGCGACGATTTATAATTTACTTGATAAAGATTTTACTAAAGGAAAAAATTATTTCTACCTAACGAAAGATAAAAAAGGTAATCCTATTACTGCAAGTGGCTATGCCAGCTATTATGCTAGTAACGATAACAGTGGTATTGGTTCCGTGTTAGAAGGTCGCCGCTTATGGTTATCTGCAAATATTGATTTTTAATTTATTGATATAAGATATGTTATTGGCTTTCTGCTCTATGGAAAGCCAATAGTGAATTCTTTTTATTTGTGATTTCACAGGCTTAACTTCATTTTAAATTCTTGTTTTATCATCTACAGCATATTGTTTTACGATCTCTAATAGGCAATTCAATATTAATCCTCTATAATTTAATTAATTTTATTTTAAATGGTTTTTTATGTTTACAATTTACCATTCCAACCAATTAGATTTACTAAAATCACTCACTGCACAGTTAATCAAGCGCCAACCGCTCACGTCGGTGTTTGAAAATGAAGTCATTTTAGTTCAAAGTCAAGGAATGGGGCAGTGGCTACAAATTCAACTAGCGCAAGAGTTGGGCATTTCTGCTAATATTGATTACCCATTCCCAACCCAGTTTGTATGGGACATTTATCGTATTTTTTATCCAGAATTACCGAAAGAAAATACTTTCAGCGCCGATTTTATGGTGTGGGTATTATTAGTGATTTTGCCTGATTTAATTAACACTTCAGGTTTTGAAGCATTAAAGCATTATATTGATGATAATAATGAACAAAAATACTATCAATTAGCAAGTAGTATTGCGGACTTGTTTGATCAGTATTTAGTTTATAGACCAGACTGGATTCAAGCTTGGCAAGAAAATGAATATATTACGGAGCTAGGTGAGGACCAACAATGGCAGGCTATTTTATGGCGTCAATTAGTTAAATATAGTCAAAATTTATCTGCATTATCATCCCATCGAGCTGAAATTCATCGCGCGGTTGTTAGTATTTTGAATCAAAAAAAAGTGAGCAGAGCGCAAAAAAAACAGTTACCTAAGCGTATTTTTATTTTTGGTATCGTTTCACTACCACCACTCTATTTGGAATTATTTAATGCGCTAAGTCTGCATATGGATGTCCATTTTATGTTTATGAATCCATGCCGACAATATTGGGGGGATATCGTCGATCAGTCGTTTGTGAATAAATATATCGCGAATGAGGAATTAGCTAATATGATGTTACAAGATTCCCACCCTTTATTAGCATCATGGGGTAAACTAGGGCGAGATCATTTAGCATTACTCCAACACTATCATAAACAAGATGTCGATGCATTTTTTGATTATGAAGTGCCAACATTATTAAGTCACGTACAACAATCAATTTTAGATATGCAGTATGTCACCCCTAATGCAAATGCGAATATAATTAATTCTAGTGAACAAAAACAATCTATTAAGTTTGATGATGATTCGATTAGTTTACATGCGTGTCATAGTGAACAACGTGAAGTAGAAGTCTTATATGATTATTTATTATCAATATTAGATAACAACCCAAATATTGCATTAAACGACTGTGTTGTTATGGTGGCTGATATTGATCATTATGCCCCATATATTCAAGCAGTTTTTGATAATGCACCGCAAAATCGATTTTTACCTTATACAATTTCAGATCAAAAATTTCGTTATATTGACCCTATTATTCAAGGGTTTTTCTCATTATTGGACTTGCCTCAGAGTAGACTAGAAATCGAATATATTTTTGACTTACTAGAAATCCCTGCCATAGCGAAGCGATTTCATCTTAATGAAGATAATTTAAAGCAATTACAGCGTTGGATTGTTGATTCGGGTATTCGTTTCGGTTTGGCGTCAAGTGTAGATGAGCCGCATAGTTGGTTAGTTGGTCTTAATCGAATGTTGCTTGGTTATATTATGGATAGCGAGCTCGATAGTTGGCAAGATGTATTGCCATATGATGGCACAACGGGTCTTGAAGCTGAGCTGGTGGGGTATTTGTCTGATTTCATTATGACAATTGCAAAGTGGCGTGAAATACTTGAGCAACATCACGATGTTTCAAGATGGCAAGATTTATGTAATGAGTTACTAACTGCTTTTTTTGTATTTGACATTGACAGTGAACCACTATTATTAATGATTCAAGAACAGTGGCAATCGATTATTAAACAAGCCATGTTATCACATTACCAAGCGGATATTAGTATCCGTGTCTTAAGCGATTTTTTACAATCTAAATTTGAACGCCATGCAATATCACATCGTTTTTTAATCGGTAAAATTAATTTTTGCACGATGATGCCAATGCGATCTGTACCGTTTAAAATCGTATGTTTATTGGGAATGAACGATGGTATATATCCAAGAACAATTTTACCATTAGGTTTTGACCTCATTCACCGCCATCCACGCATTGGTGATCGAAGCCGTCGCAATGATGATCGTTATCTTTTTTTAGAGGCTTTATTATCTGCCGAACAGAAACTATATATCAGCTATATTGGTTATGATATACAGACTAATGATCAACGTTATCCTTCAATTTTGGTTGATGAACTCCTAGAATATTTAAAACAGACGTATATCTTAGAGGGCGATCAATCACTCGATGCTGAACAAAGTGCCATTCATCTGCAACACCATCTAATTGAAACGCATTGTCGAACCCCTTTTAGTCAGCATAATTATTCGTGTAAAACGTCTAAAATTGTAAGTTATGCAGATGAATGGCTTCCAGCTGCTCAAAAAAAGGGGCTGTCTATTGAGTTTATTTCTAAATTAGCCCAGCAATCTACAGCGATAATTAGTTTAGATGATTTGAAACGTTTCTTCATACACCCTATTCGAGAACTCGCTAAATATCGGTTAGGCTATTTAATTAACTATGTTGATGAACAACTCCCAAATACTGAAAATTTTAACCTTAACAGTTTAGAACGCTATGGTATTAATAATCAGATCATCGATGTATTGCTACCGTTAGCATTTAAAGATGAAGTGATGATTAATAAGCTGTATAAGAAAATGCTGCGGAGTAATCAATTACCATACGGTGCTTTTGGGCAACTATTGTTTAGTGAACAGGCCGAATTAATGCAACCACTAATTGCGACTGTGCATGCACAAAAACAAGGTGATTTTTCGGTATTGGATGTCAATTGTCTGGTACGCGATTGTCATATTATTGGACGAATAAAAAATATTCAAAGTGATGGTATTTTACAATGGCGAAGTTCAAAACTGACGATTAAAGATGGCATCATGTTATGGATTGAACATTTACTTTATTGTTTATCTTATCCATCGCCCAATGTTCATAACAGAATTTATGGACGAGACAATACTCAATGGCAATTTAAGCCAGTATCTAAAGAACTCGCGAAAACATTGTTAGAACAACTTGTTGATGGGTATCTAAACGGCATTAACCAACCGCTATTTATGCCATTACGAAGTTGCTGGCATTGGTTAGAGGTCGCTTATGATTATCAGACAGGGCTTATTAGTGAGGATGTTAGTGTATTAGCAAAAGCTCGTCATCAATTTATCACGTCTTGGCAAGGTAATATGGTCATTACTGCTGAATGTGATGATTATTATTTAAGGTTATACCCAGATTTAACAGATGAATTAATGAATGCTGCAATAAAATCAACGATTGATTATTTATTACCAATCATAACCTACCGAGACACAGAAAATGCTCATTGATACACACTGTCACTTTGATTTTCCGCCTTTTATCGATGACGTAGCATCAAGTGTTAAGCGGTTTAAACAAGCAGGGATCGACAGTATTATTGTTCCGGCTGTTTCACAAGCTAGATTTAATAATGTATTGGCCTTAGCAAATCAGCAGCAACCGATTTATTGTGCACTCGGTTTACATCCCATTTATCACCATAAAAATGATGATTTAGATTTATTAGCAGCTCAGTTAGATCAGCATAATAACAAAATTGTGGCAATCGGAGAGGTTGGGCTAGATAGCTATATTGTTAATACTGATCTGGAACGACAAATTTATTTGCTATCAGCTCAACTCGGTTTCGCTAAAGAATATCATTTGCCTGTCATTTTACATTCTCGTAAAACACATCCTGTGTTATATCGGTTACTTAAACAAGTAAAGCTTCCCGATTCAGGCGTTATTCATGGTTTTTCAGGAAGCTACGAAGAAGCATTGCAATTTATTCGTTTAGGCTATTCGATTGGGGTAGGAGGGGTAATCAGTTATCCCCGTGCAAACAAAACGCGTAATGCAATCAGCCGTATTCCCTTATCTTCTATTGTGTTAGAGACTGATGCGCCAGATATGCCACTTTGTGGCTTACAAGGTCAACCTAATCGACCAGAAAATATTACCAAAATCTTTGAAATACTAACCACTTTGCGAATCGAACCGCCATCACAAATTCTTAACACGATATTAACGAATACCTTGACGCTGTTTTGTAGAATCAATACAATGAAAATCACTTGATATATTATCAATATAATCAAGCTACTTAACTGACCAATCAAAAATAATTAATGTTGACTCGTTTACTGACGTTAATTTTGACTACGACGATGAGCTGTTATGACTAGCGATGATTTATTTCAAATGTGAGCGTTATTATGTCGAAGCGATTTAGCCAACTATTTATTCAGACCATTATTAGCTTAACAAGAATGTTTCCATTGTGGGCTATCTTGTGTGCCGTCTTTGCTTATTTTTTGCCTGGTACCTTTTCACCATTAAAGTCTTATACCTCTGAATTACTAATGTTTGTTATGTTCACGATGGGCGTTACATTGAGTATCAATGATTTTAAACGCGTCATTACTAGACCAAAAGCAGTGATCGTCTGTACATTATTACATTACATTGTTATGCCAATAACTGCGCTGATTCTTGCTCACGTATTTACGATGAGAATTGAGTTGTTAGTTGGGATGGTACTGGTGGGCAGCGTAGCAAGCGGTACGGCATCAAATGTGATGATCTACTTGGCAAAAGGTGATGTGGCTTTATCTGTTACCATTTCTTCTGTTTCGACATTAGTTGGTATTATTGTAACACCATTATTAACATTAGCATTAGTTGGGACAAGCATTGAAGTTCCCTTTATGAGTATGTTATTACACATTGTCAAAATTGTTTTTATCCCAATTGTGGCCGGCTTAATTGTACATCACTTATTTTTTGGTTTAGTGAAAAAATGTGAACGGTTTTTCCCTGTATTATCTATGATCTGTATTCTAATTATTTTGGGCATTGTTGTTGCAGGTAGCCGTGACCAAATCGCACAAGTTGGATTCACCGTAATTTGTGCTGTAGTATTACATAATGGATTAGGTTTACTTGGCGGTTATTGGGGCGGACGCTTACTTGGGTTTGATGAAGCAACATGCCGCACGATGTCTCTTGAAGTCGGAATGCAAAATTCTGCTTTAGCCGCGACACTGGGTACGACCTATTTCTCTGCCTTGTCAGCGCTTCCTGCGGCAGTATTCTCGGTTTGGCATAATATTTCAGGGTCATTACTTGCCGGTTATTGGCAAGGTAAGCCGGTAAAAAATAAAAAAATCGAAAAGAAATAAATCTTTGATGACGGTTATTAGCCGATAATTTTTCGGCTAATGACGCCATAATAAATAGTCTTTTGTTAGAAATCGAACCGATTTTATCTATCACAAATCAATAATTTCATTTTAGCGAGAACAAAAATATAATAGTGATACCTATTATATGATTGAAGTAAAATCATGACCGATAATCAATCTATTTCACCATTAATGTATAAAATGATGCCATGGATAGCGGCAATGGCGTTTTTTATGCAAACACTCGATACGTCGATTTTAAATACGGCATTACCTTCTATTGCTAGCGAACTTAATGAATCACCATTAAATATGCAATCGGCAGTTATTAGTTATGCCCTTGCTGTGGCTTTATTTATCCCTGTTAGTGGTTTTTTTTCAGATCGTTTTGGGACACGTAATGTTTTTATGGCGGCAGTATTGTTATTTTCCATTGGCTCACTACTTTGCGCATTATCATCATCATTAATTATGCTTGATATATCACGCGTTATTCAGGGGATTGGTGGGGCAATGATGGTGCCAGTCTCTCGACTTGCACTCATAAAATCATTTAAACGCAGTGATTTCTTAGCCGCATTAAATGCATCAACCATTCCAGGGCTAATTGGGCCCGTGATTGGACCTGTGCTCGGTGGATATCTGGTTCAAGTCGCATCTTGGCATTGGATTTTTTTGATTAATATTCCAATCGGCCTGATGGGGATTGTCGCAGGTTGGAAATTTATGCCGAATATTAAAGGAGCACGTTCTCGATTTGATGGAGTTGGTGTTTTATGTATATCCATTGCAATGATTAGTGCAACACTTGCACTCGAATTTATTAATGAGGGGATGAATATTTATTATTCACTCATTTTATTCATCGGTTGTTTGGTATTATTAATACTCTATGTCGGTCATGCTAAACGAGTCTCATCTCCCATTTTTCCAATTGTTTTATTTAATATTCATACATTTAGAATTGGCATTATTGGTAATTTAATTAGCCGATTAGGTATTTCAGCTGCACCATTTTTAATGCCATTGTTATTACAAGTTGCCTTTGGATATTCAGCTATCCATGCTGGATTGATGCTAATGCCAATGGCCATTGCATCATTAGTGATGAAAACGTTTGTACAACCGATTTTACGTTATTTTGGATATCGTCATGTGCTAATGATTAACACATTAATTGTGGGCGTCATCATCACAATGATGTCACTATTGAATAAAGATTCACCGATTATACTTTTTGCTGGATTGCTATTTTGCCTTGGTGCAACGAATTCCTTACAATTTACGTCAATGAACAGTATCACTTTAGCTGATTTACCACCTGATTTAACAAGTAGTGGTAATAGTTTAATGGCTGTTAATCAACAACTTGCGATTAGTTTTGGTATTGCTTGTGGTGCCGTGTTAGTTCGTTTATTTAGTTACCAAAGTGAAATGATTAACCATGATATTGCAAATGCGTTTAAAATGAGTTTCTTGGTACTCGGTATTATTACGTGCTTATCGAGCTTGATTTTTAGACGGTTATACCCACAAGATGGTAAGAACTTAACAGCTAAAGAATAACCAGATTCAGAGAACAAAGGGATGTTATTATGCAATACCAAATCATACCTGTTACCCCATTTCAAGAGAATTGCTCGATTGTTTGGTGTAATATAACTAAAGAAGCTGCGATTATTGATCCTGGTGGAGAGCCAGATTTACTCAAAAAAACAGTTGAAAAATTAGCTGTTAACGTGGGTAAGATCCTTTTAACGCATGGTCATTTAGATCATGTCGGAGCAGCTAAAGAATTAGCGGATTATTACGACATAGACATTTATGGTCCTCAACGAGAAGACCAATTTTTGCTAGATAATTTACCTCATCAATGTGTGCAATTCGGTTTTCCTTTTTGTGCCGCGTTCGAGCCTGATTTTTGGTTAAACGAAGGGCAAACCGTTCAAGTCGGACAGATATCTTTTGATATACTTTATTGCCCAGGTCATACTCCGGGTCATATCGTTTTTATCAATCAAAAGGACAGGTTGGCTTTTGTGGGTGATGTGCTGTTTAATAATAGTATTGGCCGGACTGATTTTCCGCGTGGGAATTACGCTGATTTGATTGCCTCAATTAAAAATAAGCTTTTACCATTAGGTGATGATATCACTTTTGTTCCAGGTCACGGGCCAATATCAACATTTGGTCGTGAACGAATTAATAATCCGTTTTTAGTTTAATTTAGTTATTGACAGCGAGCTGATAAATCTATAATATGCGCGCTACCTTTTCGGTTCCTCCATAGTTCAGTCGGTAGAACGGCGGACTGTTAATCCGTATGTCACAGGTTCAAGTCCTGTTGGGGGAGCCAACTTCTAAAAATATCAGCTAAATGCTGATTTTTTTATACCTAAAATGAATCTAACAGCCGGATTTAATCATTTGCTATTTCTCTCACATAATAATAAATAACGGTCACCTTATCTGATTTTTTTGCGTATTATTAAAATATCACTTGATACTGTATTATTATACAGTATAATGTTCTTTATTATCTATCACGACTAATCTTTATTGGAACCTAATTTATGAATGAAAATAAGCAACGTGCTCTGACAGCAGCCTTAAGTCAAATTGAAAAACAATTTGGTAAAGGATCTATCATGCGTTTGGGGGATACTCAAACTCTTGATGTCGACGCTATATCAACAGGTTCGTTAGGACTTGATATTGCACTCGGTATTGGTGGTTTACCGATGGGTCGAATTGTTGAAATATTTGGGCCAGAATCATCAGGTAAAACAACATTAACTTTATCCGTGATTGCTCAGGCACAAAAAGAAGGCAAAACATGTGCTTTTATCGATGCTGAACATGCACTCGACCCAATTTATGCTGCAAAATTAGGTGTACATGTTGATGATTTGTTAGTCTCACAACCGGATACTGGTGAACAAGCGCTTGAAATTTGTGATGCATTAGTTCGCTCAGGCGCCGTTGATGTGGTGATTGTTGACTCCGTTGCGGCATTAACGCCTCGCGCAGAAATTGAAGGCGAAATGGGTGACTCTCATATGGGGCTACAAGCTCGTTTAATGTCACAAGCCTTACGTAAATTGACCGCGAATATCAAAAATGCCAATTGCCTGGTAGTATTCATTAACCAGATTCGTATGAAAATTGGTGTTATGTTTGGTAACCCAGAAACAACAACAGGTGGTAATGCGCTTAAGTTTTATGCCTCGGTTCGTTTAGATATTCGTCGTATTGGTGCAGTCAAAGAAGGTGAGGATGTTATTGGTAGTGAAACTCGCGTTAAAGTTGTAAAAAACAAAGTTGCAGCCCCATTTAGACAAGCGGAATTCCAAATTTTATACGGTTGCGGAATTTCAAAATATGGTGAACTTATTGATTTAGGTGTTAAACATAAACTTGTTGACAAAGCTGGCGCATGGTATAGCTATAATGGCGAAAAAATTGGTCAAGGTAAAGCTAATTCAATTAAGTTTTTACAAGAACATGAAGCCATTTCAAATGAGTTAGAAGCTAAATTACGAGAATTATTATTAAGCAATCCAGCAAGCTTTAGTGGAGAAGATGATAATTCTGCAACTGATGATGATGGAATCTAAGCCTTTATATCAAACCTTTCTGAATAAAGCTGTGCAATTACTTGCACAGCGAAATCACTCATCTACCGAATTAAAACAAAAACTCTCTATTTTTTATTTAAAAAAATTATCCACTGATGTTGAGTCATCAGCTCAAAGTATCAATGCGCATATTGATGCCGTGATTGCGCATTGTCTATCCCATCATTGGTTAGATGATAAACAATATATTGAGCAGTACATTAACATGCGCTCACGTAAAGGGTATGGACAAAATCGTATTTTGATGGAACTAAAACAACGGGGTTTACCCCGCTCATTAATTCAATATCAACTTCAGCAAAGTGAGATAGATTGGATTGAAGTCGGTTTAATACAAACCCAAAAAAAATTTCGTGTTTCTGATAAAAAAGATCTTCAACAAAAGATTAAGATATTTCAATTTTTAACTTATCGAGGCTTTCAGCAAGACGAAATTAAACAAATATATTCTCTTTTTTGAATGTTATTATTTTTTAAAAACTATTTATAAACAATTTCAAACGAGTATACTAAGTAACGTCGTATATTCATTTAGTATCTTCTGCCAAAACACGTCAAGATACCGCTTCAATGTTTATCGTTAGTGTTGCATTAGATTGCATAATTTCAATGCAATATTTACCCAATTACACACGATTCAATCAGCAATCCAATAATTAAAGCGCTGATTTCAATAGTGATAGGTATTGAATGTGAATGGTAATATACAGTATATTAACTAAATTATGGATAATAACCGGAAGTATACATGAAAAGCACTGCAGAAATTCGCCAAACATTTCTTGATTTTTTTCGTGGTAAAGGCCACGAAATTGTCGAAAGTAGTTCACTTGTTCCTCATAATGACCCAACATTGTTATTTACCAATGCGGGTATGAATCAATTCAAAGATGTATTTTTGGGTATGGACAAACGTACCTACACACGTGCTACAACTGCTCAACGTTGTGTGCGAGCAGGGGGGAAACATAACGACCTTGATAATGTCGGCTATACAGCCCGTCACCATACTTTTTTTGAAATGTTAGGTAACTTTAGCTTTGGTGATTATTTTAAACGTGATGCCATTCATTTTGCTTGGGAATTATTGACGGGGCAAGGCTGGTACAATTTACCAAAAGAAAGATTGCTAGTTACAGTTTATGAAACGGATGATGAAGCATTTGATATTTGGGCTAACGAAATAGGTATTCCTAAAGAACGTATTGTTCGCATTGGTGATAATAAGGGTGCGCCTTATGCATCAGATAACTTTTGGCAAATGGGCGATACGGGGCCTTGTGGTCCTTGCAGTGAGATTTTTTATGACCATGGTGACCACATTTGGGGCGGCCCTCCTGGTAGTCCTGAGGAAGATGGCGATCGTTTCATCGAAATTTGGAATATCGTTTTTATGCAATTTAACCGTTTACCTAATGGCACAATGGAAAAATTACCTAAACCGTCTGTTGATACAGGGATGGGCCTAGAACGTATTTCTGCTGTGCTACAGCATGTTAATTCGAACTATGATATCGACGTATTTAAAAGATTAATCAAAGACACTGCTCAAATTATTGGTGTGACTGATCTTGAAAACAAATCATTACGGGTCATTGCAGACCATATTCGGTCATGCGCATTTTTGATTGCTGATGGTGTTGTGCCCTCAAATGAAGGCCGTGGATATGTATTACGACGCATTATTCGACGAGCAGTGCGCCATGGGCATATGCTTGGTGCTAAAGATATTTTCTTTTATAAATTGGTGTCTTCTTTAGTCGATGTTATGGAAAGTGCAGCAAGCCAGTTAGCTAAAAGTCAAAAATTAGTTGAAGAAACATTAAAATTAGAAGAAGAGCAATTTCTAAAAACATTAGAAAGAGGTCTATTACTACTTGATCAAGAATTAAGTAAAGTAGTCAACAATCAGCTACCTGGTGATGTCGCATTTAAATTATATGATACTTATGGTTTTCCATTAGACTTAACTGCGGATGTATGTCGTGAAAAAAATATTGTTGTTGATGAAGTCGGCTTTAATCAATGTATGGAAATTCAGCGGCAGCGATCACGAGAGTCGGATAGCTTTAGCATCGATTATAGTAGCGCAATTAAGCTTGATGGTAAAACAGAGTTTTTGGGGTATAACACGATTGAATCAAGTGCAACGATTGTGGCTATTTTCCAAAATGGTCAGCGTGTCGATGATGTTAACCAAGGTGATGAAGCCGTCATTGTTTTAGATAAAACGCCATTTTATGGTGAATCAGGTGGACAAGTTGGTGATAAAGGTCGCCTAACGTCACCTGACAACGCATTTGATGTAAAAGATAGTCAAAAGTATGGACAAAGTATTGGTCATGTCGGTTATTTATCAAAAGGCTCATTAAAAGTTGGTGATAAAATTACAGCGGCAGTTGATCGCGAATTGCGTGAGCGAATTCGCCGTAACCATTCAGCAACCCACCTTTTGCAAGCCGCATTACAACAAATTTTAGGTGAACATGTTGCCCAAAAAGGTTCATTGGTTAATGACAGTTACCTGCGCTTTGACTTTTCACATATGCAGTCAATTACCACTGAGCAAATTCAAAACATTGAGAATCTAGTCAATCAACAGATTCGTCGTAATCTCGAGGTTTCAGTCGAGCTGATGCCAATTGATGAAGCCAAGGGCAAAGGTGCCATGGCACTATTTGGTGAAAAGTATGATGATATTGTGCGGGTGTTAACGATGGGCGATTTTTCAATTGAACTTTGTGGTGGGACGCATGTTAACCGAACGGGTGATATTGGATTGTTTAAAATCATGTCTGAATCGAGTATTGCATCAGGCGTTCGTCGTATAGAAGCAACGACAGGTCAAATGGCGATAGATTTAGTTCATAGTGATGACAAGCGCCTTAATGAGATGATGGCTTTGCTTAAAGTTGATAAACTGAATATGGTGCCTCGTCTATCTCAACTTGTAGAACAGACTAAACAACTTGAAAAAGTGATTGAGCAGCTAAAATCAGTTCAAGCTGCTCAAGAAAGTGCACAATTAGTGAATCAAGTTGAAA
Organism: Orbus sasakiae; assembly: GCF_039542345.1. NCBI lineage: Bacteria > Pseudomonadati > Pseudomonadota > Gammaproteobacteria > Orbales > Orbaceae > Orbus > Orbus sasakiae. The sequence goes on along the minus strand of NZ_BAABHY010000002.1, from coordinate 10,511 downwards.
CCATTAATAATGTCAAATTATTGGTTGCAAAAGTAGACAACACTGAAGCAAAAGTATTGCGTGAAATGATTGATGATTTAAAAAATCAGTTAAAATCAGGTGTTATAGTGTTAGCAACAGTGAATGATGATAAAATTAGTCTGGCTGTTGGTGTGACCAAAGATTTGACAGCGCAAATTAAAGCTGGCATTTTAGTTTCGCAGTTGGCTGAAAAGGTAGGTGGTAAAGGTGGTGGACGACCTGACTTTGCCCAAGCAGGAGGCAGCAACATATCTGCATTACCTGACGCATTATTATCTATTAAGAAAGAGTTAGCGGACGGTTTGAAAGCAATATAAGCTGAATCATATAAGAATAGGAGGTCTAATGTTAATTTTAACTCGGAGAGTAGGTGAAACGCTGATTATTGGTGATGATGTTGTCATTACTGTACTGGGTGTTAAAGGAAATCAAGTCAGGATCGGAATTAACGCACCAAAAGATGTTTCTATTCATCGTGAGGAAATTTATAATCGGATTCATCAGAATCAAGATGAGCAAATGTCGACCACTGACAAGCCTGAAAAGGGCTAATTGGGCAGTAAATACACAACTAAACGTGTTGAGTGAAAAAAATATTTGACATATTCTCTGTAAAACGTAATATGTGCGCCACACATTGTGTATTTATAAAGAAACGGTGAGATGGCCGAGAGGCTGAAGGCGCTCCCCTGCTAAGGGAGTATAGGGTCAAAAGCTCTATCGAGGGTTCGAATCCCTCTCTCACCGCCATTTTTAAGTTTAAGTGCATCCGTAGCTCAGCTGGATAGAGTACCCGGCTACGAACCGGGCGGTCAGGGGTTCGAATCCCTTCGGATGCACCATTTTCTTTTTTTAGTGCATCCGTAGCTCAGCTGGATAGAGTACCCGGCTACGAACCGGGCGGTCAGGGGTTCGAATCCCTTCGGATGCACCACTTTCATTTTATACCTGCATCCGTAGCTCAGCTGGATAGAGCACTCGGCTTCGAACCGAGCGGTCAGGGGTTCGAATCCCTTCGGGTGCACCATCTTTTATTTAATTCACCCATCTGTTTTATTATAAACCACTTAAATTTACTATTTCTCGATTTTTGAAATGAGTGCTATTATAACCATAATTTTAGGCCTTAATTTATGGTTGTAATTAAATGATAATAAACAAAATTACTGAAAGTCGATTTAATAAAATTGTGATGTCTGTCAGCCTTGCATTGATTATGAGTGGCTGTACGCTAACCGGGTCTGATATTTCAACGGCAAACAAAAATGTGGTTAAGCAAGAAGACCATAATTTTGATATTAACAAATTGGTTGATGTATATCCTGTTACACCGATGTTAATTCGTTATTTGTACCAATCACCTGTCGTGGCTAAAAATAACCCAACTTTAGATAATGAACTCAAAAAATATCAATATCGAATTGGTGTTGGTGACATCATTAATGTGACTGTTTGGGATCACCCAGAATTGACAATTCCGGCAGGTTCTTATCGTAGCGCAAGCGAAGCTGGTAACTGGGTACATGCTGATGGTACGATTTACTATCCGTATGTCGGTAAATTGAAAGTTGAAGGTAAAACCCTCGAAGAAGTTCGTAATACAATCTCATCAAAACTTGCTACGTATATTGAAAGTCCACAAGTGGATGTCAATATTTCTGGATTTAATTCTCAAAAAGCTTATGTCACCGGTGAAGTCGTTAAATCGGGTAAACAACCCATTACAAATATTCCATTAACGTTGTTGGATGCAATTAATAATGCTGGTGGGATGACAGAAAAAGCAGACTGGCGTAACGCGGTATTAACACATAATGGCGTAAAACAACAAGTTTCTCTACAGTCTTTAATGCAATATGGTGACTTAACGCAAAATCGTATGTTATCGGGTGGTGATATTTTATATGTACCGACAAACGATACATTAAAAGTATTTGTCATGGGCGAAGTGGAAAAACAATCAACATTACTGATGGATAAATCAGGCATGACACTTGCTGAAGCGCTTGGTAATGCATCAGGTATTAATCAACGAACTAGTGATACTTCAGGTGTATTTGTTATCCGTTCGACAAAAGAAGGGAGTAACGCATTTAGCGATGGTAAAATTGCTAACGTTTATCAACTTAATTTGAAAGATGCCACTGCGATGGTATTAGCAACGAACTTTCAGCTAGAACCGTATGATGTTGTTTATGTGACGACAGCACCAATAGAAAAATGGAATCGTACAATTATGCAAATATTACCGACAATCCAAAGTGCTAATAGTATGACTGAAACCATTAAATGGATTCGTAACTGGCCAAATTAATAAGGTAGTATTGCAAGATGTTTAATTCGATTTGTGTAGTCTGTATAGGTAATATTTGTCGTTCTCCCATTGGAGAACGGCTATTAAAACAGGCTTTTCCTGATAAAGTAGTGACGTCAGCAGGAATTGCGGCTGAAGTCGGTGATGCGGCTTATTCAAAGTCTGTGACTGTTGCTAATAAGCACCATTTATCATTGGACGGTCATGTCGCGAGGCAATTGACTCCAGCGATTTGTGCGCAGCAAGATTTGATTTTGGTAATGGAAAAATACCACATTGATGCAGTGTGCAAGATTGCACCAGAAGTTAGAGGCAAAGTTATGTTATATGGTCATTGGTTAAATGAAATGGAAATCACTGACCCATATGGGCATGATCTTGAATTTTTTGAAAGAACATATGATTTATTGGATAAATCTGCACAGGCTTGGACAAGTAAATTAAAATAAATAGTAAGGTTAAATAAATTAATGGCAACAAAAGAAGCAAAAAGCTTGTCAAAAGAAAGTGATGAAATCGATTTATTAAGTCTATTTTATGCTTTACTTGATAAATGGAAAATTATTGTTGGATTCACCTGTATCACAACCTTTGTTGGCTTGATATATGCAATTTTTGCTACACCAATATATAAAGCCGATGCTTTAGTACAAGTGGAACAAAAAGTGGGTAATGCATTATTTAATGATTTTGCCAGTACGCTGTCCGGTTCTAAACCACTGTCTACGACTGAAATTGAACTAATTCGTTCTCGGATGATACTCGGCAAAACAATTAAAGACTTATCACTTGATATTGATATTAAAGAGTCTTTCTTTCCTGTATTTGGTAAAGGGTTTGCAAGGTTGACTGATGACAACCATAATGCTATCGCACTCTCTCGTTATGATGTACCGCGTAGCTGGTATGACGAACCATTAAAATTAAAAGTTATTGATGATGAAAATTACACACTTTCTAAAGATGGTAAGGAGATACTGTCAGGCAAAGTAGGTGAATATCATTCTAATGAGACCATTTCACTACTTGTGAGTCAAATTCAAGCCGAACCCGGTACCATATTTTTAGTCACCAAACGTTCAGAACTGCAAGTTATTAATGATATTTTAGATAATTTATCGATTGCAGATAAAGGCAAAGATACCGGAATGCTTGAGTTAAATCTACAAGGTGAAAATCCAATTTTAATTCAACGCATTTTAGATCAAATTAGTAAAAACTATTTAGCTCAAAATGTTGAACGTAAATCAGAAGAAGCCGGTAAAAGTTTGGCATTTTTGAAAGAACAATTACCTCGAATCAGATCTGAGCTCGATGAATCAGAAAATAAGCTTAATAAGTTCAGACAGCAAAACGATTCCGTTGATCTTTCGCTCGAAGCAAAAGCCGTATTGGATTCATCTGTACAATTAGAAGCACAGCTCAATGAACTAACATTTAAAGAGGCGGAAGTTTCTAAATTATATACTAAAGAGCATCCCGCTTATCGAGCATTACTTGAAAAACGCCAAACATTACTTGATGAACGTACAAAGCTAGGCGATAAAATTAGCTTTTTACCACAAACTCAGCAAGAAATTTTACGTTTAACGCGTGATGTTAAAGCGAATAATGAAGTTTACATGCAGCTGCTTAATAAGCAACAAGAGTTGAATATATCTCAAGCAAGTACAGTGGGTAATGTACGTATTATTGATACGGCATTAACACAACTTAAACCTGTCAAGCCTAAGAAAGCATTGATTGTGGGTATTTCATTTTTACTCGGATTAATTTTATCTTCAGGCGCTATTATTGTGATGATTGCGCTACGTCGTACAATTGAAAGTGTAGAGCAGCTTGAAGATCTAGGCTTAAATGTTTATGCCAATGTGCCATTATCAGATTGGCAAAATAAACAAAACCAGATTTTAAAACGAGTTTTAAAAGGGCATAAGCGTAAAAATGTTAAAGCAAAACAACTCGTCGCAATTGGGGCTCCGAATGATCTTTCAGTTGAAGCGCTACGCAGTTTACGTACAAGTCTACACTTTGCAATGATGGAGGCTAAGAATAATATTCTCTCTATTTCAGGCTGTAGTCCAGGGATCGGTAAAACATTTATTACCACTAACTTAGCGGTTGTGATTGCGGATTTAGGCAAAAAAATATTACTGATTGATGCTGATATGCGTAAAGGGTATTTGCATGAATTAATGAATATTGAAATGAAACACGGTTTATCGGAATATTTATCAGGTCAAGATGATATTAAATCAGTCATTCATAAAACAGAGATAAATGAATTTTTAGATTTTATTCCGCGGGGAATTATTCCACCTAATCCATCTGAATTATTAATGCATCCAAGATTGTCTGAGTTACTTGAATGGGCAAGTAAAGAGTATGATATGGTGCTTATTGACACACCACCGGTACTTGCGGTAACGGATGCATGTATTCTGAGTCAATATGCTGGTACGGTAATGGTCGTTGTACGCTATGGTCAAAATACGGTCAAAGAAGTAGAGTTAGGTTTACAACGTTTTGAGCAAAATAATATTAATGTTAAGGGTGTAATATTTAATGGTATTGCTCGTAAGGCCGGTAGTTATTATCAGTATGGTTATAGTTATAAATAAACGGTGATTAAAAATAAAAACCCCATTTGTATGGGGTTTTTATTGTCAAATTATCGCATTGTTACAAACTCTTCCGCAGCAGTCGGATGAATAGCAATGGTATTGTCAAAGTCTTTCTTTGTCGCACCCATTTTCAATGCAACGGCAAATCCTTGTAAAATTTCATCCATACCATAGCCTATTCCATGTATTCCAACTATTTTCTCTTCTTTACCAACGCAAACTAACTTCATACGACAAGGCTGACGGTGTTGAGTTACAGCGGTATACATTGCTGTAAATGAAGAGCGGTATACTTTAACATTATTTTCACCATGTGCTTCAATAGCTTGAGGTTCAGTTAAACCAACGGTACCAATCGGTGGATGGGTAAAGATAACTGTTGGAATATTATCATAATCGAGATGCGCGTCAGGTTTATTATTAAACAATCGTTCAGATAAACGACGTCCAGCTGCTACCGCGACAGGTGTTAAAGCGACAGCTTCAGTATCATCGCCAACAGAATAAATTCCAGCAATATTGGTATTTTGATATTTATCGACTTCAATGAAACCCCATTGATTAAGTTTTAACCCTGTTACTTCAATGTTCATTCTATCGGTCGCAGGTTTACGTCCAACTGCCCAAATTAGGCAATCTACCTCATATGTTTCATCATTTTCTAAAGTCAGAGTTAAAGAACCATCATTGTTTTTATCAACTTGCTTTGGAATTGAATAAGGATGTAAGTGCTGACCTTCTTCTTTAATGACTTCCATTAAGGTATTAATTAACATCGGATCAAATGAACGTAATGGTGTATCTTGTCTAACGAATTGGTGAACTTCGCTTCCTAACGCATGCAATACACCTGCAATTTCACACGCAACATAACCAGCTCCGACGACAGCCACACGTTTTGGTTGTTCAGTTAATGCAAAAAAACCATCTGAAGTGATACCATATTGTGCGCCAGGAATAGCTGGAATTAGTGGTTCACCACCGACTGCAATTAAAATATGATCTGCGCTATATCGTTGACCATTAACCTCAATGGTTTTTTGATCGATAAATTTTGCATATCCTCTAATTACGTCGACATTATTATTGGTTAATACGCGATCATACGACTGATGAATTCTATCAATATAGGCGGTTCGACTCTCGATCAATTTTGACCAGCTAAATTGATTAATTGTCGTATCAAAACCATAATCAGGTCCATAATGCTTAATAGCTTCAGCAATTTGAGCGCCATACCACATCACTTTTTTGGGGACACATCCAACATTAACACATGTACCACCAAGCTCTTTTGCTTCAATGATGGCACATTTTTTACCGTAAGATGCTGCTCTATTGGCTGAGGCTATGCCACCACTACCACCACCAATTGCGATATAGTCATAATGTTTTATCGTCATTTATCGTTATTCCTTAGAATTATCATCATTTGTATCAGCTTGCCATAAAATGAGATATAAAAAAAGTCATAATCTGACAATAAAACAATAGTTATAACCTATCAAAGCGTGATGCTGAATGGCGGCGTTTGACATTACTCGGGTACAAGCTCATTTAAAATGATATGCCCCATATCCTGAGGATCAAGCATTTGTTTTAACCAAGGTAGAAGCACTTGCATTTGTTGATAGAGTTTCCACGGCGGATTTACAACAATCATACCAGTAGCCGTCATTCCTTTTTGGTTATTGTCTGGTTTGATTGCAAGCTCAATTTGTAAGATACGCTTAATGCCAGTATTGATAATTCCATCGATCATATTTTGTGTTTGTTTACGATTAACAACAGGATACCAAATAAGATAAATGCCAGTTGCAAAACGTTTATATCCTTCATGTAAAGCAAATGGGATTCTTTGGTAATCATCCTTCATTTCATATGACGGATCGATAAGAATTAATCCACGACGGCTTTCCGGTGGTAATTTCGATTTTAATTGTAAAAAACCATCTTCTCTAGCAACTTGTGCACGACTATCTTTACTAAATTCTTGTCTCAACAATGGGTAATCTGAAGAGTGAATTTCGGTTAAAAACAATTTATCCTGTTTTCGTAAAAGCTGTTTAGCAATGAGTGGTGAACCAGGATAATATTTTAATGTTGGTGTTCTATTATAATATTTTAATACAGATAGATAGGGTTCTAATTCAGCTGGAATAGTATTTTGTTGCCAGATAGGTGCAATACCTGATAAATATTCTGCAGTTTTTTCCGCATGCTCGCTTTGTAATAAATAGCGTCCTGCGCCAGAATGGGTATCAAGGTAGATAAACGGTTTATCTTTTTCTTTTAATGATTCAAGGCAAAGTGTGAGTACGGTGTGTTTTAATACATCGGCATAATTGCCGGCATGATAACTGTGTCGGTAACTTAACATTTTAATCTCTAGTTATGATCTGTTTTGTTCAGTATATACCTGTGCTGATTGAAGATGCAATTTTTCGCTACAGGATGTATGATGATTTTGTGGTAAATAGGAACAAGATAATATTAATAATATGCTGCTTTGCTATTAAGTACTAGTTATCTTTAGGTAATAAGATGCAACCACAACGTTTACAATAGTATTGCGTTTGTTGTTGTTGAATTTTTTTATGACGGATATTTGTTAATCGATGTTCTTGGCATTGGCACGCATAGCGATGACGATTTTGGATCGTATTATCGGGGATACTGAAAGTATGGGTTCGATTTGCTGAACATCCAAAAACTGTTTCCATCACCGCTTGCCACTCTTTTCCATGCGGCTTTACGCGACCAAATTTTTTATAGACGATAAGGTGAGCAAGTTCATGTGGAATGACCTCTTGAATAAATTTATCTCTATTTTCCAATAACATCGCTAAATTAAGCTGAATATGCCATCTATCAAGAAAAGCGCTACCAGCAATACTACCTTTTTGGCGATATATAATTTGCGGTTCATCAAAAGAAATATTAAAAAAGTGTTGAGCTTTAACTAAACATTGCCTTAAACAAGTTATAACATTGTTGTGAAGTTGAATCGGGACGCGTAATTTATTCATGAATATAATGGAAGAGGTCGTTCACGGCATTGCTGCCGTGAATCAATAGATTATTTTAGATTTGCGGCATCACGTAATTGTTCTGCTTTATCTGTTTTTTCCCATGGGAAAATGTCGCGACCAAAATGGCCATAAGTTGCCGTTTGTTGATAAATCGGTTGAATGAGATCAAGCATTTTAATTAGTCCATAAGGACGTAAATCAAAAAACTCTTTCACTAAAGCGATGATTTTATCATGTGGTACTTTTTCTGTGCCAAATGTGTTGATATAAATAGAAGTGGGTTCTGCAACACCAATTGCATAAGATAATTGCAACTCACATTTATCAGCAAGTCCTGCTGCGACGATGTTTTTGGCAACATACCTTGCTGCATAAGCGGCAGAACGATCAACTTTAGAAGGGTCTTTACCTGAGAATGCACCGCCACCATGATGAGCAGCGCCACCGTAAGTATCAACAATAATCTTTCGACCAGTTAAACCACAATCACCCATTGGTCCTCCGATCACGAAACGGCCTGTTGGATTAATGAAGTATTTAGTGCGAGATGTTAACCATTGCGAAGGTAAGATTGGTTTGATGATTTCTTCCATGACAGCTTCTTGTAATGAAGATAAACTGATCTCTTCAGAATGCTGAGTTGATAATACAACAGCATCAATTCCTTTTATCTTATTATCTTCATAGATCAGTGTCACTTGGCTTTTAGCATCAGGACGTAACCATGGTAACGTGCCATTTTTTCTGACTTCTGCTTGTCTTTTCATTAACTCATGCGCATAGGTAATTGCCGCAGGCATTAAGTTAACCATTTCGTTGGTAGCATAGCCAAACATAATACCTTGATCGCCAGCGCCTTGTTCATAAGGGTCGCCTCGATCAACACCTTGATTAATATCAGAGGATTGTTTGCCTATCGCATTTAATACTGCACAGGAATTTGCATCAAAGCCCATTTCAGAGCTTGTATAACCAATATTTTTGATGGTTTGTCGGGTTAAATCCTCGATATCAACCCATGCGGATGTTGTAATTTCACCTCCGACTAATGCCATTCCTGTTTTTACATAAGTCTCACAAGCAACGCGTGCTTTCGGATCTTGTTTTAAAATTGCATCAAGAACTGCATCCGATATTTGATCGGCGATTTTATCTGGATGACCTTCTGAAACGGATTCAGAGGTGAATAAAAATTCTGACATGGTATACCTTCTTAATTCTAAAATACTAAGCGAGATAGATGCTATCTTATCTATCTGGCTGTTTGACCATCTAGACGGCTATATTAATCAATAAAATGATAAAAAGCTAGTTATAAGCAAAGATAAATATATTTCTCTCTATTTTTCATTAGATTAAGTTAATTAGTTGAAATGCAATACATAAAGTCATATTGTATAAACTGAAAATTATCATAGTATAGATATCAACATTCTTATGTTGATTAATAAAATGGCATTGTCATGGATAATATACCTAATATATTCGTTTTTGATTCTGGCATTGGTGGAATGTCTGTATACAATGAGATAAGACAAAAAATTCCCAATGCAAATTATATTTATTTATTTGATAATCAAGCTTTCCCTTATGGTGATAAATCAAATGAATTTTTGATTGAGCGCGTTAATAAGATTATTGAGAAAGTCATATCAATACATTCTATAGATATTGTTGTGATTGCTTGTAATACTGCAAGTACAATTTGTTTACCCTCATTGAGAACAGCATTTTCCATACCTATAGTTGGTGTTGTACCAGCCATAAAGCCAGCAACAAAAGTAACCAAAAATAAATGTATTGGATTGCTAGCGACTAAAGCAACCGTACAAAGGGAGTATACCCGCAATTTAATCAATGAATTTGCCCAAGGCTATCATATCGAATTGTTGGGACTGTCTGAATTAGCTCTTATTGCCGAAAGAAAATTACAGGGGATACCTGTTGACATGAGTGAATTGAAGTCACTGATGACTCCCTGGTTAAATTTAGCCGTCATTCCCGATACTATCGTGCTAGGCTGCACGCATTATCCTTTTATACGTGATGAACTAAAAATTGTGTTCCCGTCAGCCGCATTTATTGATTCTGGTTATGCAATTGCATCAAGAGTTCATGATTTGTTAAAAGAAAATTTTAACTTAAATCGTGACGATCATGGACAAAAAACCGTAAGTTTGATTATGAGCACACAGTATAATCAGCAAGTTAATAAAATAATTGAAACGTTCCAAAAATATAATATCGAAAAATATCAATGCATTAATATTTAACTTGCTCAAAGGTTATGCAGTTGGTTCGTTTTTTTTATTTTTTGCTTGATCAAACCAATAAGATCTCTATAATGCGCTTCCACTGACTTACGGCAAGTAGAAAAATAGAGCCTGTTATTAAGTTGGGTAACATGATGAAAAAAGTTGAGACGAAGTTAAAAAATAAATAAAAATAATCTTGACGAACAAAAAAGGATAGCGTAGTATACGCAACCCTTGAGACAGCAAAACGAAACGCTGTCAGCTC